>NZ_KB900367.1 GCF_000378725.1 Peptoniphilus lacrimalis DSM 7455
TTTCGTTTGTTAGTCCTACGATTTCTAC
This sequence comes from Peptoniphilus lacrimalis DSM 7455, assembly GCF_000378725.1. Taxonomy (GTDB): domain Bacteria; phylum Bacillota; class Clostridia; order Tissierellales; family Peptoniphilaceae; genus Peptoniphilus_A; species Peptoniphilus_A lacrimalis. The sequence goes on from NZ_KB900367.1 coordinate 29, forward strand.
TGTGTCGCCTACTTTTACTGTTCCTCTTTCTACTCTTCCTGTTGCTACTGTTCCTCTTCCTGTGATGGAGAAGATGTCTTCTACTGGCATTAGGAATGGATGGTCTACATCTCTTGCTGGTGTTGGAATGTATTCGTCTACTTCTTCCATTAGTTTTACGATTTTATCTCCCCATTCTCCGTCTGGATCTTCTAGGGCTTTTAGGGCTGAGCCTACTACTATTGGTGTGTTGTCTCCGTCAAAATCATATTCTGATAGTAAATCTCTTACTTCCATTTCTACTAGTTCGATTAGTTCTGGGTCGTCTACTTGGTCTTCTTTGTTTAAGAATACTACGATTTTTGGTACCCCTACTTGTCTTGCTAGTAGGATGTGTTCTCTTGTTTGTGGCATTGGTCCGTCTGCTGCACTTACTACTAGGATTGCTCCGTCCATTTGGGCTGCTCCTGTTATCATGTTCTTTACGTAGTCGGCGTGGCCTGGACAGTCTACGTGTGCGTAGTGACGGTTTGGTGTTTCATATTCTACGTGAGATGTTGAGATTGTGATTCCTCTTTCTCTTTCTTCTGGTGCCTTGTCTATGTGGGCATAGTCTATGAATTCTCCGCTGCCGTATCTCTTATTTAATACTAATGTTATTGCTGCTGTTAATGTTGTTTTACCGTGGTCAACGTGGCCTATTGTTCCTACGTTAACGTGGGGTTTATTTCTTTCAAATTTTGCTTTTGCCATAATTTTCCTCCTAGAGTTTCTTATTGCTTTTATAATACATTAAATGTATAGAATTTTCAAGATTTTAAGAAAATTAACAATTTTTAGCCTATATAGAAATAAAAGATCATTTATCTTTTTTCTAATATTATTATAAATGATTTTAAATTTAAATGGGATAGAATTTTGTTGCTATCCCCTCGGTCTAATTATATACTTTCTTTTATTAAATCAATTCTTTTCATTGCAAAATTTTTCATAAAGTATGAAACAAAAATTATAGATGAAGTTTCAGATAGAAGATATGACCACCAAACATATTCTATTGGGGCAATTCTGCTGACTATATAGGTATAGGGCAAAATAATTATAATATTTCTTATTACAGCATCTATTAATGTTAATATACCGTTTCCCAAGGCTTGAAATACTGAACCTCCCATTATTGATATTCCTGCAAAGATAAAACATAAAGCTATAATTCTAAGCATTGTTATGCCTACTTCTTTCATAGCATCTGATGCAGAAAAAATATCTAAAAGTTCTTCTGGAAATATCCATAATATAGCTGTGCCTAAAATCATCATTATTGTTCCTACAATCATTGTTAGCTTTATTGTTTTTATTATTCTTTTTTTATTTTCAGCTCCATAATTGTAGGCTATTATTGGAACCATCCCATTTGTTAAGCCAAATATCGGTAAAAATATGAAGGATTGTATTTTATAGTATGCACCCAATGCCGCTATGGCGCTGGTTGAATATATGGATAAAATTTTATTTAAAAAATAAATTGTTGTTGATGTTACTGATATCATTACGATCGATGGCAAACCCACTTCGTATATTTTTTTTATTATTTGTAATCTAGGTCTTATTTTTTTTATCTGTATATCTTTATTGAGTTTAAAATTAAAATATATTCCAAAAAGTGCCCCTATAATTTGCCCCACGACTGTCGCTATGGCGGCTCCCTTTACTCCCATTGCTGGAAAACCGAAATACCCAAAAATAAAGATAGGATCAAATATAATATTTATTAATGCTCCTATGCCTTGAGTAAACATGGTAAGCATTGAGCGTCCTGTGGATTGAAGTAGTCTTTCGCAATTGATTTGTATAAAAACCCCCATGGAAAACGCCATTATTGTGGATAAGTATTCCACTCCATAATTTACTATCTCTTGTGAAACATTTTGTGATATATAATAATATCTTGGTAATACAAATGAAAGAATTAGCAATATGATGCCATATAAAATTGATAAAAATATTCCATTTTCTGCAGATAGGTTTGCTTTGTCGAAGTTTTTTTCTCCCAATGACCTAGAAAGCAAAGAATTTGTACCTACTCCTGTGCCTACTGCTATTCCTACCATTATATTTTGAAGTGGAAAGGCTATAGAAACTGCTGTGAAGGCTTCTTCTGAAATTTTTCCTATATAGTAGGAATCAACCATGTTATATAAAGCTTGGATAAGCATTGAAATTATTATTGGAAAAGATACTGTAAAAAGTAGCTTACCTATGGGGTCAATTCCTAATTTATTTTCTTTTATTTTTTCCATAGTTCTCCTTTCTTTATAAACATAACTATTTTACCTTATAAATATTTTTTTTTAAAGTTTTTAAGGATTTATTATAAAGTGTTTATTGTAGAATTTTAGAGAAAATCTTCGGATTTTTCTTATTTTGAACAAGTTTAATATTGTAAAAATAGGGTTTTGTAATTATTATATACTTAGTTAGGTTAATTATATGATATTGTTTATTATTTCAAAATTTCCTAATAAGATTTATAAAAAGTTTAAAGAATTTTTTACTATTATGTATAATGAAAGTAAAAATCCTTTGACCAAGGATAAAATCATAAAAATGTTTTGCAAATTTTTATTCAATTCAAAAATTAAAAATAATGTCAAAACAAGAATTAATTAATTTTTAAAAAGGGAGATTATTATGATTAAATATTATACTCCACAAGACATGACTTTATGGAGTGGTAGAATTGATGATGAAAATGATTTTTCAGCTTTTAGGTGGCATCAATGGGTTCAAAGAATTGATCTAAATGATGACAGTCTGAAGCCCTTTGATGGAAAGCTCGGTTTTGGAATTTTAGGTTTTGAATCTGATCAGGGTATTGAGCTTAACAAGGGTAGATATGGTGCATCAGCAGGGCCTTTTGCTATAAGAAAAGAGCTAAGCAAACTTCCATGTCAGTTCAACCAAAACACTAAGATTTTTGACTGCGGTAATGTTACAAGTAAATATACAAGCCTTGTTGAAGCGCAAAATGCTTTGGCAGATGCTGTGAAAAAAATCTTATCTTTAAATTTATTTCCTATCCTTTTAGGTGGTGGCCACGAAATTGCTTTCGGTCATTACAAGGGACTTTCAAATTATTTAATGGATAAGGAAAAGAAAAATTTAGGTATTGTTTCTTTTGACGCTCACTTTGATTTAAGACCCTATGACAAAGAAAAGGGTGGAACCAGTGGCACAATGTTTAGGCAAATTGCTGATTTGTGTGAAGAAAGAGGCGATAAGTATAATTATTTTGTAATGGGAATCCAAAAACATTCTAATACACAAAGCCTTTTTGATACTGCAGATAATTTAGGAGCTCATTATATTCTTGCAAAGGATATAATTAATTCTGATATTCATAAAATTGAACAAAAACTTGAAGATTATATTAAAGATCTTGATGAAATTTATATAACTATTTGCTCTGATGTCCTATCTACTGCTTATGCTCCTGGTGTTTCAGCGCCTCAACCCTTAGGTCTTGACCCTGAAAAAATTCTTATTCTTTTGAAAAAAGTTTTGCAAAGCGGCAAGGTTTTATCTTTTGATATTGCAGAAGTCAGCCCAAGGTTTGACCATGATAGTATCACTGCAAATATGGCTTCAATTTTAATTTATACTGTTGTGACTAGCCTTGCTAATCATATCTTCGATTGAGTATTTGCCTAATGATTTTATGAAAAGATAATTTTATTCTACAAAAAGGGCTACCTTTTAGGCAGCCCTTTAATATTTAAGTATTATTTATAAGCTTTATTAAATACTTTCTTCATTTTCTTCTTTTAATATTTGATATTGTCCTTCAAGTTGTTGAAGTTGGTAGTTTTCCCAATATTTCAATTCATCATATAGTCTTTTTGCAAAGTCTTTTTTCGCTTTTTCAGAAGCTTTTTTATAAAATTCTATGGAATTATTTTTTAATTTTATTGCTTCTTCAAATATTGAAAGTGCCATTATCCTCTTTTCATCAGAAAATTCTTTCCAATTTATTTTTTCCTCTTCTATAGGTGTTTTATCGACTTCGTCAATATAAATTGATTGACCTTTTAATTTCTTTATCAAACCCTTCAGATAGAGTAAATGTTCATCAGATTGTTTGGCTAGTGAACCAAAAACTTCAGAAGTAATATTTCCCCTTAAAATTTCCTTTGACTTATTATAAAACCTTACCATTATTATTTCATTTTCTAAAGCATGTTCAGCTATGGAAAGATCATCTTTAAAGGTTTCTGAATCTATAGAATCTTTAAAGTCTTCGCTTAATTCTTCAAATTCAAATTTTTCTTTATTATATTTATTTGTTTTGACTTCAGCATTTGATTGTCTTTCAATATGTTTTTCTTTTGCACTTGAGCTTCTTACAGCTCCTGCACCTGTAACTACTGCCTTTTGATAAATTGGTAATAAATCTTTTAAATCATAGCCGAAAACTTTTGTAAATGCTTTAACAACTGTTCCAAAGTTTAGGGCTTCTGTTACTTCTAGGAATGCTCCCAACATAATCATATGGCTTGTTTTTTGATATCCCAGTTTTCTTGCAAGTTCTGTTGCGGGAATTTTATAAATATTTATATCATCTCTTTTTGGTATGTAATCTATTATAGTTTCATTTATAAATAAATTGCCACCTTTTTCCAGTTTTTCTACAAGTTTTTCTGAAACATCTCCACTTATTATTATCAAGTCAGATAAATCAGTTTCTAGGCAATTTTCTCCTTCAGATTGAGAATAAATTAAACAAAACTTTGCCATGTTAGGTGATTTTTTTCCATAGTTGGGAAGCCAAATAATATTTTTATCTTCATCCATGCTGCCATAGGCTAGTAATTCTCCCATAGCCATAACGCCAGTACCAGCTAATCCTGTTGCAATAATTTTTCTTTTTTTCATTTTTACCTCCCTGTTTTTTACTATATTTATATTATACACTCTAAGTTATGAAAAAAAATATATAAAGGAAAAATTTACGTTTCGTTTAATTTATTGTTTTTTCACGATAAAATCAATTTAAACTATTGATATAGATATATTTAAAAACAATAATTTTTATTATACAATATAAAGGGGAGGATTAGATGGAACTTTTATTCACAATACTTAATTTAATAACATTCATTGTAGTAGGTTATATACTAAAAAGGATAAAATTATTTTCAAACAGGACTGCTCAAGAATTAAATTCTTATGTCTTCAAAATAGCCTTTCCTTTAAATGTTATTATGTCTTTTTATGGCGTTGACTTAAAAGAGGTTATCAATTTATCTTTCATTTTATATATAAGTTTAACTTTTCTTATAACTTTTATTTTTGCTAAATTTGTCGCTAGAATATTACATACAAACCCACTCACAAGAGCTGTGTCAACTGTTGCTATTTATAGGGGTAATTTTATTATTATGGGATTTCCCATTTTAGAATCTTTATTTGGATCCTCAGCACTTATTTATGCGGGAATTATTGTTGCCGTTTCTCAAGTTTTTTATAACATTACTACAGCTTGGCTTTATGAAAGAGCGAGCCTTGGAAAGGTTGCTTTTAAAAAATTATTTATTAATGTCCTTAAAACTCCAATGTTAATTGGTGTATTTTTAGGCATAATAATAAATTTATTAGGTATTAATTTATTATTTTTAGAAAAGCCTTTAACAACTATTGGCAAAACTGCAAGTCCTTTTGGGCTTATAGTTTTGGGGCACGGATTTATTTTTACTTACAACAAAAATAATATAAAAAATACCCTAGTTATTGCTTTTTCTAAGCTTATCTGCCTTCCGGCTATTGCTTTTTTGACTACAGAACTTTTTAATCTTACAACTTTAGAAAAATCTATATCTATAATTCTTTTTGGCTGCCCCACCGCAATAGTATCCTATACTTTTGCAAAAAATTATAAGGCTGATACAGAACTTGCTCAAGATTATGTAGTTTACACAACAATTTTGTATGCCTTAACTATCTACCTTGTGCTTTTAGTTTTATAGGAAAATTTGACTATTTAAGAAAAAAGTTATATATTATTAGCAGAGGCATTCTTTGAGTGCTAAAGAAAGGTGATAATATGAAAAATAAAGAATTTAAAACTGAGTCCAAAAGACTTATGGATCTCATGATTAATTCAATTTATACAAATAAAGAAATATTTTTAAGGGAAATAATCTCCAATGCTTCTGATGCTATGGATAAAATGTATTATATTGCTCTAACTGATGATAAAATAAATTTTAATAAGGACGATTATTATATAAGAATAAGTCCAGATAAGGAAAATAGAACTATTAGGATTTCTGACCACGGTATTGGTATGGATAAAAAAGAGCTTGAAGATAATTTAGGCACTATTGCAAAATCAGGTTCTTTAGATTTCAAAAATAATAATTCAAAAGATAAGGATGATAATCATCAAATCATAGGTCAATTTGGTGTGGGATTTTATTCTGCCTTTATGGTGGCAAAAAAAATTGAAGTTTTGACTAAATCTTATAAAAGTGACAAGGCTTATTTATGGGTCAGCGAAGAAGCTAAAGATTATAATATCTCCGAAAGCAAAAAAGATGATTTTGGAACTATAATCACCCTCAGCTTAAAGGACAATACTGACGATGAAAACTATGATGAATTTTTGGATGAATACAAAATAAAATCTCTTGTTAAACGCTACTCCAACTACATTCGTTATCCTATCAAGATGCTTGTAGAAAAAAATAAGCCCTCTAAAGATTCCACTGACGAAAACCCCAAGTTTGAAACTTACAAGGAAGATGAAGTTCTAAATTCTATGGTTCCTCTTTGGAGAAAAAATAAAAATGAATTAAAAGAAGAAGATTACGATAATTTTTACAACGAAAGACACTACGGCTACGATAAGCCTTTAAGCTATTTACACTTAAATCTCGAAGGAAATGTTTCCTTTAAGGCGGTTTTATATATTCCATCTCAAAGACCCTTTGACTTTTTCAACGTAGACAGAAAAAAAGGTTTGGAACTATATTCCAACGGGGTTATGATCATGGAAAATTGTGAAGAGCTTTTGCCTGATTATTTGTCTTTTGTAAAAGGTGTATGCGATAGCGAAGATATTTCTCTTAATATTTCTCGTGAAATGCTTCAAAATACTAGAGAATTAAGACTTATCAGACGCTCTATAGAAAAAAAGGTTTTTGAAGAGTTAAAAAGGCTTTTTAAAGATAAGAGAGAAGATTATATAAAATTTTTCCAAAACTTTGGTGTGATTTTGAAATCCGGTGCCTATGCAAACTTTGGTCAAGATGCAGATAAGTTAAAAGATTTCTTAATTTATAAGACAACAAAAAGGGATTATATATCTTTAGAAGAATACATTAAGGATATGAAACCTGATCAAAAATATATATACTATGCAACAGGTGAAAGTGTCGACCAAATCAAAGAACTTCCGCAAATAAAATCAATTATGGACAAGGATTATGAAGTTTTATTATTTGATGATCCTATTGACGAGTTTGTGGTAAAAGTTTTGAGAACTTATGGAGAAAAAGAATTTAAGTCTATATCTCAAGCAGAAGAATCCTCCGACAAGGATAAGGATGAATCTAATGAAGATTCTAAACTTCTATCTAGTATGAAAGATATTTTAAAAGATGAAGTTGTTGATGTTAAGGAAAACAAAAACTTGACTACAGATGCAGCTTTCCTTTCAAGTCAGGGAGAAATTTCTATTGATATGGAAAAAACTCTTGCTCATATGCCTGGTCAAGAAGGCTTTAAAGCAGAAAAAGTTTTGGAAATCAATCCAAAACACGTTGCTTTTAAAAAATTAAAGGAATTTGAAAAAACTGACAAGGATAAGTTCAAACTTTATACTGAACTTCTATACAACTGTGCAAGACTTATTGCAGGTCTTGATATTGATGACCCTGTCGATTTTTCTAGAAACATTGGCAAACTTCTTTAATTTATTTTCATTTCTTATACTTTTTAGTTTTTAAGGGACAGTCCTAAAGGACAGTTCCTTTTTTCAAATATAAGTATGCACAGCTTATTTCCAGTCTTGATATTGATGACCCTGTCGATTTTTCTAGAAATATTGGTAAATATTATAAATATTAGATAATAATAAATATAATAATTCAACTACATTTATTCATATGAAAAAGTGTATTTATTTTGCATTATTCATATGAATAAATGTAAAATATTTGCAAAATCCATAGGAATAATATAACCTTTACTAAGGACTTAAAAAATATATTAAAGGATTTTTAAATTTTAAAAGGACTGCCCCTTTGAGCAGTCCTTAATTTATTCAAAAAATTTTCTGTTAAAATAATATAGACCTGAAAAAAGTAATCCCAATAACAATATTATGGCTAAAGTTCTTGTTAAATAATTATTTCCTATCCAAAAAAGATAAGCTCTTATGTTTATATTAATTCCTAATTGTGGGTTAAGTTTAGCATAACAATAATCATCACTACTAAACCAATATATACTTGGAATTAAAAAATAATATAAAGCCATAAAGATATAAAAGATTAATTTCGCCCTATCCAATCCTTTTAACTTATAGAAAGATTTTAATTTTAAATTATTTTTTCTAAATAGCTCCCATATTTTAGTTAAAATATAAACGCCTATTGAAATAAAAAATAACATCTCATTTACCTCTTTGATAAGCTATACCTTGATATTTAAGCATATTTGCTTCATCTCCATATCCTGTATATATGGTTACTTCCATTTCAAACTCTCTTAAAACTAAATGTTTTTCTCCTGTTATTCTATCTTGCATATAAGTACATCTAACCCTTCCTGTATATGTATATATTAAGTCCAAAGATCTAACATCTGAATCTAATATAACGCCTGCAAATGCACCTGTGAATGCACCGGCTCCTCCGCCAATAGCATATGCTAAAATGCTAGCAACTCCCACACCCATCGCTCTCATTAACTTAACTTCATTTCTTCCAAAGTGATTTCTGTTTGTTCCTCTAGGTCCACAATATTCGTATTCAACAATCTTTTGATATCTATTATCTCTTAATTCATAATTAAGAGACTCTGAATCATTTTTTTCAAAATTATAATTTTGTGCAAATATACTTGTATAGCTCAAAATTGTAGTACAAATTAATACCCCTTACACTAATTTTTTCAAAGTTTCATTCATAATTGAATCCCTCCTAAAATTTTAAAAACTTTCATATGACTATATGAAACTTATTTTTTCTTTTATAATTTATTATAAAAGCTCTTTGTTTTTTTTAATTTTACCCATTATTATTATTCAAAAAATTATCTAAAAATTTTATGCCCTATTGCCCATAGGAAAAATTTTATTCCTGGCATGGGGTCTTTTATATTCCATGTTGATGAAACTTTTTTAAATCTATAATCTTTTATTATATCTTTTAAAGTCATCTGTCCTGATTTCAGATATGCTTTTATGGCTGAAAAATCTTCATATTGGTACTTCCAATATACTTCTTTATTTTCTTTTATCTTTGGACCTTGGAAATCTTCTCCTATTGAATGCAAATAGTAATACAAAGGTGTGTTCATGCCCATTTCATGTTGGAGCCACACAAAATTTACAAACCTTACATTTATTTCTATAAGATATATATCCCCTGTTTTTTCATCTCTTTTTAGTTCGACTTCTGCAAAGCCTTGGAAATCTTCTCCTTTAAAAAGAGGCATACACAAATCATAAAGTTCTTCAATATAAACCTGCTTAGCATAAGTTGATGCTCCAAAATTTATAGGCCATTGGCGAATCTTTGATGTTGTCATAAAGGCTTTTGCTTCTTTATCTTTCATATATACATCGAAGGAATAACAGTTTGAATCAGGTCCTTTAATGATTCTTTGAACAAAACATCTAAGATTTTTTTCTTTAACTTTTTTGATTTTTTCTTCTAATTGCCCTCTGTTAAAAACCTTAAAGGCTTTTTGTCTAAAGGTATTTACAAAATTCATAGAATCTCTAGGCTTTAGTAGACAAGGATAGCCGAAATCTTTATCAACTTTTTCTAATAAATCTTCATCATCTATGTCTAAAATCTCCGGAGTTTTTATGCCGTATTTTTCTGTAAATTCTACAAGGGTTCTCTTATCCATAATTTTTTTATAAAGACCTTTTTTATCGTTTGGCCACAGAAAATATTTTTTTAGTTCATCATAATTATTTTCCATAAATTCAACATAAAGGTCGGCTGTTGGAAAAAGAACTGGCTTATATTCTTCTTTTTTTGCATAGTCAATTAAAAATTCCACTAATTTTTTTTCTTCTTTTTTGTAGTGAGGACCAATAAGGGCTTCTTTTACATATTTTGAAACTCCATAATGACTTTTTTTGTCATGGTCAACAGAAACCACATAAATTCCTTGCATTCCTAAGGCTCTTACTACTCCAAGGCCTATATAATAATTTGTCCCTAAAACTACGGCTTTATTTTTATATTTCATATTATCACATCCAAATTTTTCTCTATATATTTTACCTAGATTTTAAATATTTTTCAAATATTGGGATATAAATAACATAGATATGATTTAAAATAATTGAGGAGGTTAATATGCAAGTAACATTCGGAGGAAAAAAATTAAATTTATATGGCCAAGTGGTAAAAGTTTCAGATAAGGCTCCTGATTTTAAGGCAGTAAATAATGATCTGTCTTCCTTTGATTCTAAAGAAAACCAAGGAAAGGTTGTTGTTTATTCAGTTGTCCCTTCCATTGATACGGGAGTTTGCTCACTTCAAGCAAGAACTTTTAATGAAGAAGCTGAAAAACTAGGCGACGATGTAATTGTAATTACAGTTTCCTGTGACCTTCCCTTTGCTCAAAAAAGATTTTGTGCTCAAGAAGGTATAAAAAATTCTATAAGCATTTCTGATTACAAGGATCATGATTTTGGTAAAAAATACGGATTTTTAATAGAGGATTTGGCTCTTTTATCAAGAGGGGTTGTAATTGTAGATAAAAACGGTAAAATAGCCTACACTGAATATGTAAAAGAAGTTAGTAATGAAGTGAATTTTGAGGCAGCTCTTGATGCTGTTAAAGCTTTAATATAATGGAAATAAATATAATTTCTGTAGGCAAAATTAAGGAAGATTATTTTAAAAAAGCCATTGAAGAATATGAAAAAAGGTTAAAGGCTTATTGTAGGGTTAATTTTATTGAGCTAAAAGATGAATCTGAAGGGAAAAATTTATCCGACAAGGATATTGATATAATTTTAGACAAGGAAGGCAAAAGAATTTTAGAAAAAATAAAAGAGAGGTCTTTTATTATTGTCCTTGACATATTGGGCAGAAGTATTGATTCTGTTGAGTTTTCCAAAAAAATTAATGATATAATGCTTGATGGCATAAGTTCAATTGATTTTATAATAGGGGGATCCTTAGGTATAAGTCAAGAGGTCAAAGATAAAGCAAATTACAGCCTTTCATTTTCTAAATTTACCTTCCCTCATAAACTTATGAAAGTTATCTTAATGGAACAAATTTACAGGGCTTTTACTATAATTAACAATAAAACTTACCACAAATAACTAAATTAATTTGTTTAATAGCTCCACTAGATTATCATATGCTAGTGGGGTATTTTCTTTGCCTTGAGAAGAAACTGTATAATTATTATCAAAAATTATTTCAACTTCCCAAGTTGGCGGGCTTTGGTCAAATTTATTCCAAGCCTCCAAGGGTAGTCTTAGAATTTCATTATTCAAATATTCCCATTTGCCTATAAGATCAATATAAGGACAATTTCCATCAAAAATATCTTCATTTTTTGAGTTTGATTTATAAAGAACCTGCCCGAACTTTTCCTTATTTATATAAAAAGATAAGTCTTTATTTTTATCTTTCAAAAAAAATTCTTTTATTTCTGCATCAGCAAAGCAATAACCATCGTTACATTTTTGGGACAAAATATCATTTTTTAAAAATTTCTTATATCTATCCTTAGAAAGTCCACTAAATTGGTCTTGTCGTTTTCTCATCTACATCACCATTTAAAATATAACATATAAATGAATAGATTTTTTTCATCTTATCTATTGAATTTTTGTAAATATTTTGATAAATCTTCTCTTATCTTATCAAGTTTTTTTTCATCAATTACTTGGTTTTGCAAGGCGTATGCCCTGTCTAATAAAATTTTTAAGTCCTTTTTACTACAATCTTTTTCAATCAAATTTTGAGCTTTTTTAACTAATATGCCTAAATTTTTAAATTTGATCAGTAGTCTTCTTTCATCTTCTATATGTTTTAATAGATAAGAAAGAGTCCAATCTATATTTTTTTGTGTTTGAACTGCCTTATGGCTTATTACAAGTCCTCTTTCTTTTAATTCCAATAGGAATTTTTTCATATAGTCCCTATCAAAATCTGAAAATAAAGCAAACTGAATTTGTGAAAAATCATTTTTGTTTATATCTTCATTGTGTTTAAAATTTTCAATACCGAGAAGATAACCAATTTTTTCATTATAGTCTTCTTTTTTTAATTCTCTAGCCTTAATTTCAAAATCTTTGCAAAGCTCAGTTAAAATTCTTTTTTCTTCTTCACTAAAGCCTAAATACATTAATTTTTTACTCATTTTCTACCTCTTTTTAATTTACTAATTTCTCATTCTTAACAGTATATTATGAAATTTTAAAAATATAAAGGATATAAAATACCCTCTCAACTGTTCTGACCAGTAAAGAGGGTAGATATAAATTTTTATGCCAATTCTAAAATAATCTGAATTTTTATCCTTCTATTTTTACCTCTTCCTTATCATCTTCTTCGGGAATTGGTCTTTTTACTATATATTTGTAATAAATTTTTTCAACTGCTATAGAAATTGCATTATCTCCACTTACATTTGCAGCTGTTCCGAAAGAATCTTGTGTCAAATATAGTGAAATTAAAATTGTTGCCATAGTTCCAGTTGATTCTACTCCAACATAGGGTAAAAACGGAAGTGCGCTCATAACTGCTCCTCCCGGTGCACCAGGTGCTGCTACCATTGCTACTCCTAATATACAAATAAATCTCATAATAATCGCAAAAGATGCGTTCATTTTAAACATCGTTAAAAGGGTAAATACGCAAGCCGTTAATGTTATCATTGAGCCTGGCATGTGAACTGTGGCACAAAGAGGAATTACAAATTCCCTAATTTGTCTTGTTACTCCCATATTTTTGTTACAATTTACATTTACAGGAATAGTTGCGGCTGATGATTGAGTTCCTACTGCTGTTAAATAAGCAGGTACTGCTTTTTTTATGCTTGAGAAAGGATTTTTTCCTGCATAAATACATGATACAAAAAATAGAGCTGAAATATAAATTAAATGTAGTGCTATTATGCACACAAATATTCTTCCAAAAATTCCGAGTATTGCAAAAACTGAACCTGAATTAGAAAGTCCGCAGAAATTACCAAAAATAAAGAATGGTAAGATAGGAATTACAAATTTAGCAAGAACCATGTTTATAATGTCAGAAAATTCGTTAATTATGTTATAAAGTCCTTGTCCCTTACCCTTATTTCTGAGCACTGATACGCAAAGTCCAAGCATAAAAGCAAAAACTAAGGCATTGGTTACTTCAATTATTGGTCCCAAAGGTATAGTAAAATATGGGTCAAGAGTTTTTGATGATGCTTCTTGAATTTTTTGCACCAAATCTGGAGTTATAAATGATGGGAAAATATTTGAACTCATTACATATGATAAAGAGCCTGCTATTAGTGTTGAACAGTAGGATAAGATAACTGTTACAAGTAGGAGCTTGCCTGCTCCTTCTGAAAGATCAGCGATTCCTTTAGATACAAAAGCTAGAATCATAAGTGGTATAATAAAATTTAAAAATGCACCGAACATTGTTGAAAATGTTACGGAAACTCTTGTCATCCAGTCAGGTAAAAATCTACCAACTACAATACCTAAAGCAATTGCTATAATAATTTTTGGTATCAAACCAAGGGTCTTTTTTTTCATACTTCCTCCTTTAAATTTAAAAATTGTGCTCTTATTGCACATCCTGTTTTGGTTCCGGCAAGACCGCCAAGTCCTGTTTCTCTAATAGAAACATTTAATAGCTTTCCAACCTCTCCCATTGCACTTGCAACTTCATCAAAAGGTACAATTGATTTAATTCCTGCCATCGCCATATCAGCAGAAATTAAAGCGTTCATAACTCCAGATGCGTTTCTAAAATTGCAAGGATATTCTACAAGTCCTGCAATAGGATCACATGCAAGACCCAAAACATTTATAAGAGTTATACTTGCAGCTTCTAATGCCTCACTAGGTGAACCTCCAAGTATTTCCACAGCAGCAGAAGCTGCCATTGCTGAGGCAGAACCACATTCTGCCTGACATCCTCCTTCAGCTCCAGCAAATGTTGCATATTTGCCAATAATTTGACCGATGCCTATAGAGGTTAAAAGTCCTTTTACTAACACTTCATCATCTAAGTCATATTTTTCTTTTAATGACATAAGGGTTGCCGGCATAATTCCTGAAGAACCAGCCGTCGGAGCTGCTGCTATTGTTCCCATATTGGCATTTGTTTCCGATGTGGAAAAAGCCATTGCCATTGCTTTCATTAAGAACTTTCCAACAATGGGCTCACTCGTTTCCTGATAAGAAAAACACTTTTTAGCAAATCCATCAATCATTTTATATTTAGTGGTAAATTTTTTATCAAGAGTATTTGTGGAAGATTTTTTCATAACTTGTAAAATTTCTAAAATCTTTTCAAAAATTTCTTCCTTAGTTAAAGATGAATTTTTTAATTCATCCTCTAGAACTAAATCATAAATATGGCAATTATTTTTTTGACAATATTCAATAATTTCTTTTGCAGTATTAAACATTTATACCTCCACATATTTAGCCATCAAAAACTTAGAATTTGTTGTCAGTTTTTTTACTAAATCAATAGATAAATTTTGGTCTAATTCTATAGTTAAGTTAACAATTTCTGTAAGGTCATCTTTTATTGTATTTATAGATTCTATATTATAATCATTTTTATAAAGAATAGATGAGATCTCAGATATTATTCCTTTTTGCTCATTATATCTAAATAATAGAGTGGGATGAGTTCCGTCAAATTCAACTTGAATTCCGTTAATATCAACTATAATCATATTACCGCCACCAATAGAAGAACCTATAACATATTCTTCGTGGTCTTCATATACAAAAGAAATCTTAACTGTATTTGGGTGAAAATCCTCTCCCAAATCAGTAGCTACAAATTCATAATTTATTTTTTTGGAATCTGCTATTTTAAAAGCATCTCTGATCCTGTCGTCATAGGTTTTAAAACCTAATATTCCGCCTAATAAGGCTCTATCTGTCCCATGACCCTTATAGGTCATGGCAAAAGAACCGTGTAAATAAAATATAACTTTTTTATAATTTTCAGGGCAAATTCTAGATGCTACCCTGGCTATTTTGCATGCACCTGCTGTATGGGACGATGAAGGGCCTACCATAATAGGACCCAAAATTTCAAAGGCTCTATATTCTTTCATATTCTTTCCCCCTCTACAAAAATAATTATATCATTTCTTTATGTAAATATCATTATTATGACCTATTATTATGAGAATTTTACCGAACTTTTTATATTTGCATTAATTTTATGCCTTGCCTATTCTCCTATATGAAAGTTCCTTGCTTTGTTTTCAAATTAATTTTATACTAATTATAATATATATAAATTAGTAAAGAAAAATCTAAAATAAGTACTTAACAAATTTATTTAATGAAAAGTTTATCTATATGTATTAAGAGTATGTTTAAATTCATTAATTTTGAAATATTTTTTAATATAATTACTCTTCAATACTTGGGATTTGGATTTATCTTGACTAATCTTGATAAAAAGGAAAGGAAAAGAAATGTCTAAAGAAATCGTAAAAAAACTTATTAATTTTATTAAAGATTCCCCAACTTGTTTTCACGCAGTCAAAAATATGAAAAATATTTTAAAAAGTGAAAATTTTATAGAGCTTCTTGAGGGACAAACTTGGAAATTAGAAAAAGGAAAAAATTATTTTGTAACAAGAAATAATTCTTCAATTATAGCTTTCAAAATTGGAGAAGATATAAAAAATTATTCTTTCAATATTGTGGCTTCCCATACCGATTCTCCAACTTTTAAATTAAAAGAAAATGCTGAAATTTCTGTTGATAATAAATATATTAAACTAAATACTGAAGGTTATGGAGGAATGATTGTTTCATCATGGTTTGATAAACCCTTATCCTTAGCTGGAAGGGTCTTTATAAATAGGCCCGATGGTATTTTCTCTACCCTTGTGAAGATTGACAAGGATTTACTCCTTATTCCTAGCCTTGCAATTCACATTTCAAAAGATATGAAAGCTTCTACAGATAACAAACAAATTGACCTTTTACCTTTAATCTCTCAAACTTCCAAGGATGATGGGAAAAATCTTGTTAATAAGATATTGGCTTTAGAACTTAATATAGACCCTGATGATATTATTTCAAGAGATATATTTTTATACAACAGGACTCCAGGAACAATTTGGGGAGCTAATGAAGAATTTTTCTCCTGTCCGCAAATTGATAACTTAGAATGTGCTTTTACAAGTCTTTTGGGATTTATTAATAGTTATAATTCAAAATCTATTGATATTTACGCATCTTTTGATAATGAAGAAGTTGGTTCTGAAACTAAACAAGGTGCCCTATCTACATTTTTATTTGATGTCTTAAATAGAATTAATGAAAATTTATCTTATTGTAAAGAAGATTATTACAAGGCTATTTCTTCATCTTTTATGATTAGTGCTGATAACGCTCACTCTTTTCACCCTAACCACAAAGAGCTAACTGATGATACAAACTACGCATATATGAACGGTGGTATAGTTATAAAATCTCATGCTGGACAAAAATATACAAGTGATGGTCAAAGCATATCAGTATTTAAAAAAATTTGTAAAGATGAAAATATACCCCTTCAATTTTTCTCAAACAGGTCTGATAAAATCGGTGGATCAACCCTAGGAAATCTTTCACAAAATCATGTATCCCTAAATACTGTAGATATTGGTCTTGCACAACTATCTATGCATTCAACATATGAAACAGCAGGTGTTAAGGATGCTAAATATATGGTTGATGCCATTGAAGCCTTTTATAAATATCACTTCAAGGCAAAAGATAATTTTACATTTGAATTTACAAAATAAATTTCATTTTTATTATGATTTTTAAATATTAACTCATATAAAAAAGCTCCATGATTGGAGCTTAATTTTTTACATATTTTTTGTTGATTTTTCCTTATTTTCATTAACACTTTTATCGGTAGTTGTAATTTTATCATCACTTTTATCAGATTCTGAATCATCTTTTTTATCTTTTTTAAATACTTCTTTTACTTCTATTGCCTTTTCTTTTGTTTTATTCCAAATTACATGATAAGGCACAGATTTTATTTTGTCAGCAAAATACTCAGGATCTATCCTTTTTGTTCCTATAAATATAGTGATATTAAATATTTGCATAAGTATCAGTACTAGGAATACAACTATCAGTAATTTTAAAAATTTTTTTAACATATTATCACCTATGTATGCTTAAGTTTTTTGTCTAAATCCCTATAGTTAGGCATATATTTTTCTATTTCCTTATAAAAATCTTTAGAATGATTAGGGTATTTTAAATGAATAAGTTCATGTAAAACCACCGCCTCTATCTCTTCTATAGGTCTTTGGGCTAAATAAATATTAAGAATAATAAGCCTCTTATTGGGATAAGCTGTACCCCATCTAGCTTTCATCTTTCTTAATTTATATTCTTTAGGGGCAAGTCCTGTCAATTTTTCATATTTTTTAAATATATGAAAAAGTATATAAGAAAGCTCTTTTCTATATAAGTCATCAATTTCCTTTTGGCTAAAATTTTCCTTTAATTTTTCACCAAAGAGGTGATTTTTATAAGTTGACCTTTTCTTATCGTCTTCTATTAGTTTTTCGACAATAGCCTCATTTGATTCGTATATGTCTAGTATATGAGATGTGCTTAAATTTTGAGGGGCAGAAATTTTTACAACTCCATCTTCCACTCGTATTTTTACATTTTTTATATTTTTTCTATCTATATTAATTTTCATTACAATAAGGGTGACAAAAGTCTTGAGATCTGTTCTCTAATTTTTGTGAAAAGTCCTCTTTTTTCATAGATTTCTTTAGTTATTTTTTTACAATCTTTTAAATCATTTTTAAAATCTTTTTTTAGTTTTTGATTTAATTCATAATCAAACATAAAAGCATTAACCTCAAAATTAAGCTCAAAAGATCTTATATCAAAATTAGCCGTTCCTACTGAAGAAAGATAATCATCTGAAATCATAATTTTTGTGT
Source organism: Peptoniphilus lacrimalis DSM 7455 (assembly GCF_000378725.1). GTDB lineage: Bacteria > Bacillota > Clostridia > Tissierellales > Peptoniphilaceae > Peptoniphilus_A > Peptoniphilus_A lacrimalis. The sequence goes on from NZ_KB900367.1 coordinate 18,440, forward strand.
GTAAAAATCCTTTTTGATACATATAAACATTTACACCCCAGTCCAATAATTCTCCAGCATAGGATAGAGATGCCCAGTGAACAAAAAGATGGTCCTTTTTTTGAGGTATCATTATATTAACTTCAACGCCTGAAAGAGCTGCTACTTTTAGACATTTAAAAAGTCCCTCATCTGGTACAAAATATGGTGTTTGTATATAGATTTCTTTCTCAGCTCTAGTTATAAGTTTTTCATAACCATTTCTTATTGAATCGGCTTTTGTATCTGGACCTGATGTAACAATGGAAACATCCTTATTTCCCTTTTCTTTTAAATATATAGTTGAAAAATTCTTTATGTCTTTTTTACTGGCAAACTTATAGTCAAGGTAAAATCTCCATGAAAGTCCATTGACTGCATCACCTAAGATTCTTAAATGTGTATCTCTCCAATTCCCAAATTTTCCATTTCCCACATACTCATCACCAACATTTAAACCGCCTACATAGCCTATTTTTCTATCTATTATTGCTATCTTTCTGTGGTTTCTGTAATTAATGTGAGTATTTATTTTGGGCAAAATCCCTGGAAAAAATACAGCAAAATTAACGCCTGCACTCCTTATTCTTTCTCTATCACTTGATTTTAAATGCCTTGCACCCATGCCGTCTACTAATAAGTAAACATCAAGCCCTTCTTTTGCTTTTTCTATCAATAAATCAATAAATTGGCTTGATAATTGGTCAGATTTAAAAATATAGTATTGAATATAAAGGCTTTCTTTTGCATTTTTTATATCTTCAAATAAAGCCTTAAATTTTTCCAATCCGTTGTTAAAAATTTTTACATCATTTTCTGAATAGAGAATTTCTCCTTCAGCGTTATTAAACATCTTAACTATTTCTTTGTATTCTTTAGTTTTTGCATTGGAAGACTTATATTCTCTACTCTGTATATTTTCAATCGTGTCCCTGTATTTATTCTTAGTTATCCTATCTGCTTGTGTTTTTGAATCAAACATCTTAGATTTAGATACATCTTGACCTATTAATAAATATAATATAATACCCACTATGGGTATAAAATTAATTGCCATTACCCACAGCAAGGTTGAAGTAGGTTTTTTCCTTTGAAAAAACACTACTGCTGCTGAAAAAATTATATTTATTAAAAATATTATTGAATAAAATTGTGCAAAAGATTTTATTGCATCAAAATACATCTTTAGCATAGAATCACTTCTTTTTATTTTTTGATTTGTATCTTTGTTGTGAGCTTAAAATTTCTTTTCTAATTCTAAAATCCTCTGGTGTAATTTCTATTAATTCGTCATCTTCAATAAACTCTAAAGCTTCTTCCAAGGTTAAGTTTTTAACCGGTGATAGTTTTAAAGCTTCATCTGAACCTGAGGCTCTGACATTTGTTTGTTTCTTTTCTTTAGTTACAGAAACTTCAATTTCAACACCCTTTGGAGATTCTCCTACTACTTGACCTTCATAAACTTCTTCTCCAGGACCTACAAAAAGACTTCCTCTTTGTTGGGCATTATTTAATCCATAAGTTGAAGCTACTCCTGTATCAAAAGACACAATAGATGCATTAACTCTTCTTGGAATATCACCCTTGTATGGTGCATAATCTTCAAATACTGAATTTAAAATCCCATTTCCTTTGGTATCAGTCATAAATTCTGTTCTATATCCAATAAGACCTCTGGCTGGAATCAAAAATTCTAGTCTTTGATAACCTCCTTGAGGTTCTTGCATTGTTACAAGTTCTCCCTTACGTCTGCCAAGCTTTTCAATAATCGCTCCTACATATTCTGATGAAACATCTATTGTAACTCTTTCAATAGGTTCATATTTTTTAGAATCAATAGTTTTAAACAAAACTTGAGGTTTGGAAACTTGGAATTCATATCCTTCACGTCTCATATTTTCTATTAATACACTTAAGTGAAGTTCCCCTCTACCGCTAACTTTAAAAGAATCTGTAGAATTTGTTTCTTCAACTCTTAAAGATACATCAGTTTGAAGTTCCCTAAAAAGTCTTTGCCTTAACTGCCTTGAAGTTACAAACTTACCAACTTTTCCGGCAAAAGGTGAATCATTTACTGAAAAATTCATTGAAAGTGTTGGTTCTGAAATTTTTACAAATTCAAGGGGTTCTTTGTCTTGTTCACTTGTTAAGGTATCTCCTATATTAATATCTTCAATACCTGTAATGGCAACAATGGAACCTGAACTTGATGATTCTACTTCATCTCTTTCAAGACCTTCAAATTCATATATTTTAGAAATCTTAACTTTTTCTTCATAACCCGGTTTTGTAGAATTTACTATATAAACACTATCATTTTCTTTCAAAGTTCCACTTTCAATTTTTCCTATACCAATTCTTCCCACATAATCGTTATAGTCAATTGTTGAAATTAATAGTTTAAAAGATTCGTTACTTGCTTCAACAGGAGCTGGTATATAATTTAGAATTGTTTGGAAAAGTGGTTCCATAGATGTCATTTCTTCATCTAATTTTTTGCCAGCAATTCCCCTTTTAGCAGAAGCATAAACAAAAGGTGCATCAAGTACATCTTCACTAGCTCCAAGTTCAATAAATAAATCTAAAACTTCATCTACAACTTCTTCAGGTCTTGCTTCTGGTCTATCTATTTTATTTATGCATACAATAACAGGTAAATGAAGTTCGAAGGATTTTTTTAGAACGAACTTTGTTTGAGGCATAGGACCTTCAAAGGCATCAACTAAAAGAACAACTCCATTTACCATCTTAAGTACACGTTCAACTTCTCCACCAAAATCAGCATGGCCAGGTGTATCAATAATGTTAATTTTTACTCCATTATAGTGAACTGCGGTATTTTTTGATAAAATTGTAATACCTCTTTCACGTTCAATGGCATTAGAGTCCATAACACGTTCGTTTACGACTTGATTTTTTCTGAAAATTCCCGATTGTTTTAAAAGAGCATCAACTAAAGTTGTTTTACCATGGTCAACATGGGCAATAATTGCTATATTTCTAATATCTTCTCTATAGTTCATATTTCATCTTCTTTCTTTTAATTCCTTTATATTGTAATATTTAAATAAAAAAAGTGCAAGATTTAGAGCCTTGCACTAAATAATAATTTTACTTTGAAAATTTTTCTACTAATTTATTAAAATCAACTTCTTCTTGCTCGCCTGTAGCCATATTTCTTAAAGAATATAGACCATTTTTTACTTCATTTTCGCCTAAAACAATAGCATAAGGTACTTTTATTTGGTCGGCATATTTGAATTTTTTTCCTAGTTTTGCATCTTCTGAATAAATTGTGACCTTAACATTTTTTTCTCTAAGTTTAGCTAAAAGTTTTATTCCTTCATGGATAAAACCATCCATAGGCAAAATAATAATATCAATTAAAGATTTATCTTCGGCTGAAATTATTTTTGCTTGTTCTAATTGATAGAATAATCTTGAAAGACCGATTGAAATTCCCACTCCAGGTAGGGTTTTTTCTGTATAATATGAAGCAAGATTATCATAACGACCTCCTGAACAAACAGAGCCTATTTTTGGATAATCATCAAGAGTTGTTTCATAAACAGTTCCCGTATAATAGTCTAGACCTCTAGCTATTTTCAAATCAATCCTGTAATTTTTTTCATCAATATTGTAAGCTTTAATACATGAAATAAGTTCACTCATCTCATCTAAACCTTGGTTGAAAGTTTCTTCATCAATGTTTAAGTCTTTTAAAGCCTGAATAATTTCGTCATTTGTACCTTTTATTTCAATAAATTCAAGAATTTTTTTACCTTTTTCTCTATCTATTCCTGACTCTTCAAGTTCTTTAAGCACATTTTCAGGTCCTATTTTTTCTATCTTATCAACAGCTCTTAGTGCATTTTGTGAATCAGAAACTCCAAGCCATGCGAAAAATCCCTTTAAAATTCTTCTGTTATTAAGATGAATAGTAAAATCTGAAAATCCTAAATCTTTAAAAGTATGATAAATAACTACAGGAAATTCGGCATCATTTGCAATTGAAAGTTCACCATTTCCTATGGTGTCAATATCACATTGATAAAATTCTCTAAATCTTCCTTTTTGAGCCTTTTCTCCACGATAAACCTTACCTATAGCATATCTCTTAAAAGGAAAAGAAAGTTCTGAGAAATGCTCAACTGTATATCTTGCAAGAGGCACAGTTAAATCAAACCTTAAAGACATATCTGTATCACCCTTAGTAAATCTATAGATTTGCTTTTCGGTTTCTCCTCCTCCCTTTGCCAAAAGCACTTCAGACTTTTCAATAACAGGAGTATCTATAGGTAAAAAGCCTGCTCTTTCAAAATTTTTCCTAATAATATCACGCATTTGATTAAACAAAATTTGCTCTTTAGGAAGAAGTTCCATAAAACCAGGCAAAGTTGACGGTTTTACTATACTCAAAAAATCATCTCCTTATACATTTATAACGTATTAATATTATATCCATTCTACCACATATAAGACTTTGTTGAAAGCTTTATAAAATTAATAATTTTATTGATAATTGATAAATTTTTATTGATATTCAATAAAATTATGTTTATAATAATTTATGAGGTGATGATATGAAAAACTATAGACCCCTTATAATTAAAATTGGACTAATTATTTGTATATTAGCTATACTTTTACTTTCTTACGTCCTACATGAATTTTCCTTCCAATTAGCGGAAGAATATCCTGAACTTTCATATATGAGATTACCCATGTTTATTTTATGTATGGGTGTTAGTTTATCTACAATTATTGCAATAATTTTTGCATTTTTTGCCCTATTAAACTATGAAAAAAATCAAATATTTACCATAAAACTATATAAGAATTTAAAAAATATAAGCAAAAGCCTATATATTGCAATAATTTTTGAAATTCTAATCCACATTTATAGTCATATTAATGTTCCCTATCCAATTACAAATTTTTTTGTAAAAATTGTTATACTTTTTTACTTTATTTTATCTCAAATATTTCTTTTAATAGCTGATATAATTTACAAAGGAGAAAAAATAAAAAAGGATTGGGATTTAACAATATGATAAAAGTGGAACTTGATTTAATGCTTATAAAAAGAAATATTACCTTGACTGAACTTTCAGAAAAAGTAGGGATAACCATTGCCAATTTATCTATTTTAAAAACAGGTAAGGCAAAAGCAATAAGGTTTTCTACCTTATCTGAAATTTGTAAAGCTCTTGATTGTCAGGTAAGTGATATCTTAAAATATGTAGACCAATAAAAAAACCTGCAGATTTTTGAAAGTGCAGGTTTTTTCATCTTATTCTATTTCAATTTTTTTAGAAGTTTGCACTTGAGGTTTTTTGGGAACTGTGATTTCCAAAACTCCGCCTTCAAGCTTTGCTTTTAAGCCATTTTCATCAATGTCTTTGAAAAACATTGACCTTGACATTTCTTGTGTCTTTCTTTCCTTGTGTATATAATTTTTCTTTTCGTCTTTCGTTTCTTCTGATTTCTTAGCAGATATTGTCAATCTGCCGTCATTAAGTCCAATACTTATTTCATCTTTTTTAAATCCTGGAAGTTCAGCTTCGATTTTGTAAGAGCCTTCTTCTTCAGAAATATCTACTTTGAAAGAACTGGACCTAAGTGCTCTTTCTTTAGAATATTCATCATTAAAGAATGAATCAATCATATCATAAAAATCACCAAATCTTTGGTCTAATAAGCTTCCAGTGTAAGGTTTAATACTCATATCCATCTTCCTTTCATAAATTTTATTTGAATCTATTTTCTAATATTTAAAGTGGATTTATTTTTATACTCATTAGCAGCCACTCACTTCTTCTGCTAATCTATCTATATTATAAAATGTTGGTCAAAGATTGTCAAGCTTTTTTTAGAAATTTTTTTGACTTTTTTTGACTTTTTACATCCTAAATTTTAATCATAAATTTTATATAAAAAAGTCAGCTAAATTTTACTGACTTTCAAAATTTAGCTGACTTCTAGCCTTTTCATTTTCTTTTTTCTTTTCTAATTCTTCTTCTGTTAAATTCTCTTCATTTTCTTCTCTATTTAAAAATTCTTTCAAAACTCCTCTTGCATAATCCTTGTCCACCTTATAATAATCTATATTATTTAAAACTTTTCTTTGACCTTGAAGAGTATTAAATTCTATATCATCTTTTTCAAGGCTCATTGCATAATAGGCAAGGTAAGAAAGCTGACCATAAGAAAAATCAGTTTTTACATATCTATTTGCTATAGATACAAGTTTTGGTAATTTAAAAATTGTAGAAGGATTTTTTAACTTCTCAAATACTTTCATTATAAATCCCTGTTGGGCATGAATTCTACCTATATCCTGATCTTCATAATATTTTCTGATTCTTAAATATTTAACAGCATCTTCTCCATTTAAATTATGGACGCCTTCATGAAAATTAATTTCAAGAGGTGGGATGGTTGAAGGGTCATTGTAAGAATATTCTGGTGTATAAATTTCAACACCCCCTATAGCATCTACGAGCTCCTTAACAGCATCGTATTCTACAACAATGTAGTGGTCTATTTTGCAGTCCATAAAATCCTCAACAGAAGATATCTGAAGTTCCAATCCTCCTCGAGAATATCCTGCATTTATCTTATAATTATCATAACCTTTTAATTTATAATATGTGTCCCTAGGTATCGAGATAATATGTGCCTTATTTTTCTTAGGATCTATAGTTAAAAGCATAAGAGTATCTGCTCTTTTAGAATTTTCATCCACTTCATAGGTAACCCTAGAAGAATCAAGTCCAATCATTAAAACATTAATAGGGTCTTTATTTTGATTAAAAACATTTATTTTTCTTGGCTCCTTATTAACTTCTTCTTTTTTTGTAGTTGTAGTTGTAGCTACTTCTTCTCCTCTGGGAACCATTAAAAATGCAAGTGCTAAGCCGCTCAATAAAATTAATATTACAAGGCTTACAAATATGGTATAAAATCGCTTCATTGATGCACCTCTAATTTAGTCTATATAAATAAATCATATTTTTCAATAGTTTTTTTATTATTTTAGAAAAATGTAAGATTTGCCTGCAAATTTTATTTTTATGGGTATAATTGATATATGAAAGTATATTTAGATTCAGATGCAGCATCTATTAGAGATTTGGCTGTTGAAGTTTGCAAAGAAGAAAAAATTGAAATAATACTTGTTAAAAACTATAGCCAAGATTTTTCTACAAATTATGGCACAATAATTAATGTGGATGTTGAAAGTGATGCAGCAGATTTATACATTGTAAATCATCTTGAAAAAGGAGATTTAGTCCTTACAAACGACAAGGGACTATCATCTCTTGCCCTTGCAAGACTTGCTTATGTAATGGATTTTGGTGGTAATACTATTAATAACTTAAATATAGATTCATATTTAGCATCTAGACACATGAGCAGGTTGATGAGAGAACAAGGAATATATACCCACTTCAAAAAAAGAAAAAAGTCTGAAAATATAAATTTTGAATCAAGTTTAAGAGAATTTTTAAGGAGGAATAAAAAAATGTTAAAATTACTTGTTTCCAGCCATTGCCCTGATTGTCCACCAGCTTTAAAATATGTAGAAGATAATAAAATTAATTTAGAAATCATTGATATTACATCATCAATGAAAAATCTTAAATATTATCTTTCATTTAGGGATAATAATCCTTATTTTGATAAGATAAAAAAAGATGGAAATGTTGGAATCCCTCTATTTATTGAAGATGAGGGCAATAAATTCTATACTTTTGAGGAGTTTAAAGAAAAATAATGGATTTTTTAGAAATAGCAAAGAAAAGACAATCAACAAGAAATTTTGACCCTTTAAAAAAAGTCCCTCAAGAATTGTTAGAAAGGTGCTTATCAGCTATGGTATTATCTCCATCGGCTTGTAATGCCCAACCTTATTTTTACTATGTTCTTGAAGGTAAAAAAGCGAAAAAAGCCGCAAAACTTACAGGAAAAATGAATGCATTTTCTAAAGATGCCCCTGTAATAATTGTTGTCTGTGAAGAAAATTATAATTTGACTGCAAAGATAGGATCTATTGTTAAAAATCAGGATTACAAATCAATAGATATTGGAATTTCTGTTGCCTATTTAACATCTGAAGCAACAAGCTTGGGACTTTCAACTTGTATCATGGGTTGGTTTGATGAAAAAGAACTTGGAGAGCTTTTAAAGTTTAAGGGAAAAATAAGACTTGTAATTGCTCTTGGCTACAGCAAAGATGATGAATTAAGAGAAAAGAAAAGAAAAACAAAAAGTGCAATATATAAAATATTAGATGATGAAAGTATATCTTAAAAAATTTAATAAATTTCGTATTGGTTATTTTTATAATTTTTCCAAAAAACAATCGGCATAAGTTTTTTCTTATGCCGATTATTTTATATAATTCAATTAGAATTTTTACAAGATTCTTTTCAAAAATTCTTTTGTTCTATCTTCTTTTGGATTATTAAATATTTCTTGCGGGGAGCCTTCTTCTGCTATTATACCCTTATCTACAAATATAACTTTAGATGAAACATCTCTTGCAAATTCCATTTCATGGGTTACAACAATCATTGTTCTTCCTTCTTTTGCAAGCTCTACCATAATGTTTAAAACTTCTTCAACCATTTCTGGATCAAGAGCTGATGTGGGTTCGTCAAATAACATTATATCAGGATTCATTGTCAAGGCTCTAGCAATTGCAACTCTTTGCTTTTGACCTCCAGATAAGTGAGATGGACGAGCTTTTACATAAGCAGCCATTCCTACTTTTGAAAGATTTTTTATAGCCTCTTCTTCTGCTTCTTTTTTTGATATTTTAAGAACTTTTGTAGGAGCAAGAGTGCAGTTATCTAATACATTTAAATTATTGTATAGATTAAAATTTTGAAAAACCATTGCCATCTTAGACCTGATTTTTTTCAAATCACAGTCCTTATCCATGATATTTTTTCCTTCAAAATATATATTCCCTTCGCTTGCTTCTTCAAGCCTATTTATACATCTTAAAAATGTGGACTTGCCACTTCCTGACTTGCCTATTATAGAAATTACATCTCCCTTATTTACATTAAGGGAAATTCCCTTTAAGACTTCATTTGTCCCAAATTTCTTTCTTAAGTTTTCAATTCTTAATATTTCCATTTTACACCTGTTGTTGATTTCCCATTTTTAACTCAAAAGATACAGGACCTTCTAATCTTTTTTCTATTTGCCTCAAAATTTCTGTAATTACTGTAGTTAGCAGTAAATAAATAATTAAAATTATAAAGTAAGTTTCAAAGTATGAATAAGATTGACCTGCTACAGTTTTTGCAGCAAAGAATAATTCTCCAACTCCAATTACATTTAATACCGATGTATCTTTTATATTTATTACAAATTCATTTCCAGTTGCAGGCAAGATATTTCTCAAAGTTTGCGGTCCTATTACATATAGCATTGTTTGTATATGACTAAGTCCTGATGCTCTTGAGGCTTCCCATTGTCCCTTATCTATCGATATAATTCCTCCACGTACAACCTCAGACATATAAGCTCCAGTATTTACAGAAACTATTATATAAGCTGTGAGTATCTTATCTACATCTACTCCCAAGAACAAGGGAAATCCGTAAAATAAAAGTGATGCTTGAACCATCATTGGTGTTCCTCTAAAAAGAGTAATATATGCCGAAATTAATAAATTAACGACTTTTTGTAAAAATCCTCCAAAACCATTTTTCTTTGGCAGAGTTCTTATTGTTCCAGTGATAAGTCCTATAATAAGTCCAAAAATTGTAGCTACAATTGATATTTTTAAAGTATTTAAAGTGCCATTAAAAAATAAGGGCTTGTATCTAGTAAAAAGTTCTAATACTTTTGTCATAATTCACCTTAATTATTAGCTGGTTGATTCTTAACTGCAGTATTCATTATTTCTTGTCTTTCATCTTCACTAATATTTGAGAATACTTTGTTACAAGCATCTAATAATTCTTTATTGCCAATTTTAACTGCTGCAGACACAAGGTTTGAATTATCTTTAACTGTAAATCCTTGACCTTCTGGGAAATTTACTGAAACTAAATCTTTGGTTGCAGATTCTACTGACTTTGCTTCAGGCACTTCAGCAACATATCCATCAATAACTCCTGATTGTAAAGCAACTCTAAGTTCAGGGAAAGAACTTTGTGCTTCTTCTTTTATAACTCCATCTATTTGATCGATAATATCGTAGTGAACTGTATTTAGTTGAGCAGAAATTTTTGCACCCTTAAAATCATTTAATGATTTTGCATTTTCATATTTAGAACCTCTTTTTACTATCATTACATATTGACTTTGCCAATATGGTTCAGTAAATTGAACTTCTTTTGCTCTATCTGGTGTAGGGCTCATCCCTGCCATAATTAAATCAATCTTTCCTGCTTGTAAAGCTGGTGGAAGACCATCCCATTCTGTTTTCACGATTACCAATTTTTTTCCTAAAGCTTGTGCAACTTTTTGTGCCATCATAACATCATAGCCACCTGCATATTCATTTGCTCCATCAATTTGTGCCCCATTATTTTTATCATCAAGTTGAGTCCAGTTAAATGGTGCATAACCACATTCCATTCCTACTTTAAGAACATTTTCATCTTCTTTTTTATCTTTACCACACGCCACCAATGTCAGAACTAATGATAAAGCTACTAATAATTTTAAAATTTTTCTCATGATTTTTTCCTCCTAAAATAAAAAAATCTTCCATCCCTATGGGACGAAAGTTTCGTGGTACCACCCAATTTTGCATAAAGCCTCATTGTGAGCTTTGTAACGTAAGCCAAACGATTAAGCTCCAAGCCTTTATTCCCTAAAATTCCAACTATGCAACCTCTCACCTTATGTGCACTCTCTAAAATCTTCCTTAAAGGTACTCCTCTCTTCAAAGCTTTTTAACATTATAATCATATAAAATAAAAAAAACAAGTCTTTTTTATAAAAACTTTTTATTTAAAAACATTTTATAAAAAATAGCCTTAAATTAAGGCTATAGTTTTTAATGAGCTATTTCTTTCTAAGAGAACCTAAAATTCCTCTTGCTATCTCTCTTCCTATAGTCCTTGTAATGGTACCTAGCATGGAATCTATGCCCTTATTTATATATCTCATTTCAATCTGTCTATTTTTTTCTTCTTCTGACTTAGCTTTTAGTTTCTTCTCCTCGTCCTCTTTTTTGAGCAATTTTTCTTGTAAAATTTCATAAGCAGATGTCCTATCAATAGTTTCTTGATATTTTCTATATAGATTAGAATTTTCTAAAAGAGAATCTATTTCCCCTTCTGTTAGGACATCAAAAGATGAGTGTAAGGGTCTAATAATAACCTCTTCAACAGGTTTTGGTATTCCATTCTCATCAAGGCTAGAAATTATTGCAACTCCCGTACCAAGACTTGTTAAAGTATCCATAGTATTAAAATCTTTGTTTTCTCTTAAAGACAAACTAATTTCTTTAAGATTTTTTAATTCTTTTGGTGAAAATGCCCTAAGTTGATGGATAATTTTTGTTGAAAGCTGTGAAGAAACTGCTTGGTCAATATCTAAAGGATTTTGGCTTATAAAGAAAATACCCACACCCTTAGAACGAATAAGTTTTACAACTTTTGTAAGCTTTTCAAGTAAAACTTTAGAAATATCGTCAAATAAAAGATGTGCTTCGTCAAAGAAAAATACAGCCTTGGGAATTTCTGGATTGCCAACTTCATCTAATATTTGAAAAAGTTCTGTAAATAAATAAATCAAAAATATTGAATATAATTTTGGTGAATTTATAAGTTTTTTTGAATTTAAGATATTTACAAAACCGTAACCCCTTGAATCTTTTTGCAGAAAATCCATTACATCAATAGAGGGCTCTCCAAAAAAATTATCTGCCCCTTCTTCTTCTAAGACTAATAATTTTCTTCTTATGGCAGAAATACTTGCAGAAGAAATATTCCCATATTTTGCAGAAATATCCTTAGCGTTTTCAGTTAAAAATCCCAGCATAGAGTTTAAATCTTTAAAATCTAAAAGTAAAAGTCCATTTTCGTCAGCTAGCTTAAATAAAATATTTAAAACTCCTTCTTGGACTTCATTTAATTCTAAAATTTGTGACAGAAGTAGTGGTCCAAGTTCTGAAATTGATATTCTTAAATTAATTCCATTTTCTTGATATATATCCCATAAATTTACAGGATAAGATGAATATTCGAAATTTTCTTGTCCAATAGCAATAAGCCTCTTTTTTATATTTTCATTTTCCCTTCCTTCTTTACAAAGATTAGTTAAATCACCCTTAACATCTGAAACAAATGTAGGTACTCCAATTTTAGATAATTCTTCAATTAATACCTTTACAGTCACAGTTTTTCCGCTTCCAGTTGCTCCGGCTATGATTCCATGCTGATTTAATTTATCTGAAGATATTGTGAATTTATCTTTTCCTTTTCCTATATATAATTCTGCCATTATTTTACCTCCCAGCTTGGTGAATCAATTCCTCTTTCCATTAAAAATTTATTTGCTCTTGAAAATGGCTTTGAGCCAAAAAATCCCCTATGTGCTGAAAGAGGTGATGGATGTGGTCCTTCAATAACAAGATGATTTTTATTTTTTATTAATTTCTTCTTACTTCTTGCATGAGCTCCCCATAGGATAAAAACTACAGGTTCCTTTTTTTCATCAATAATTTCAATTACCCTGTCTGTAAAAATTTCCCAACCAATTTTTGAATGACTCATAGGGGCATTTTTTCTAACTGTTAATGTTGTGTTTAAAAGCATTATTCCTTCTTGTGTCCATGATTTTAGATAACCATCCTTAAAAGGTCCTATTCCTAAATCGTCATGAAGCTCCTTATAAATATTTACAAGAGATGGAGGAACTTTTATACCTTTATTAACAGAAAAGGCGAGTCCGTGAGCTTGATTTGGATTGTGATAGGGGTCTTGACCTAAAATTAACACTTTCAAATCTTTATATGAAGTATAGTTAAAGGCATTAAAAATATCACTTGCCTTGGGATATATTTGATAATTTTTGTATTCATTTATCAGTAGCTCTCTTAAGTTTTTGTAATAATCTTTTTGAAATTCATCTTTTAAAAGCTCTTGCCAATCATTTTTTAAAAAATCCATATAAATTCTCCTACTTAAATAAAGACGAAAGATAATTTTTCTTTTTTGTATCTATGAAATTTTTTAATTCTTCTTTTTTATCATCTGTACAAAAAACTACAAGCTTATCATTTTTTTCTATAATAGTTTCTCCCCTAGGAATTATAGCCAAACCATCACTTCTTATTATTCCACCAATTATAATTCCCTTAGGAATATTCATCTCTTTAATTTTTTTGTTTATGTGAGGGAATTTTTCGCTCGTTGAGATTTCAAAAACTTGAGCCTTACCTGCAAACATAAAGTTAACAGAAATTTTTGAACCTTGTGAAACTTTGTTGACAATTTCATTTGCCATTACTGTAAAAGGTTCAACATGGCTATACATATTTAAGGGGTCTAAAATTTTTGAATAAATATTTGTGTTTAAAGAGATTATTGTCCTTTCTATGCGCAAGCTTTTTGCCATGAGTCCTAAAACTATATTTAACTCATCATTATCTGTCATAGAAATAAAAATACTATCTTCTCTTATATTTTCCTCATTTAATAAATTTTCATCCCTATAAGGTCTATTTACTACAAAAGCTTTTGGTATTTTGTCCCTAAAAAGCCTAACTTTTTTGCTGTCTTCTTCTATAATTTTTAAATTGATGTCTTCAATTTCACTAATCATTGTATTGGTTATGAGATTTCCACCAATTATTGTTACATCTCTTGATTTTCTAGTAGATTTTATTAGAAAATGCTCCATCTTAAAATTGGAAATATCTTTAGAAAGACCCATGAGATACAAATAATCTCCCTTTTGTAAAATTGTCTGACCATTGGGTGTAAAAAATTTGCCATCTCTTAAAATAGCAACAACTAAAATTGTTGCCAAAGAGCCGATGTCCTTTAGAGCTATATTATCAAATTCCCCGTCTGTATCAACTAAATGACCTGCTACTTCTATTTTCCCCTTGCCAAAATAATCTGCCGTGTAATATGATGAATTTCCGATTATGTTTTTAATAAATTTTCCAACTTCATATTCGGGATTTACAATCTCATATATATTAAGAGATTTTTTAAGATATTCTATTTCATCTAAAGAATCAACAATATTAAGTCTAATTATCGTCTTAGTAGATAAATTTTTTGTTAATGAGGCAATTAAGATATTTGTCCTATCCTTATTGGTAACTGCCAAAACATATTCAAATGACGAAAAATCTATTTCATTTAATATGTCCCCGTCTAATATATCCTTGTTAATGTATGAAACATTAGACTTCTTTAATGAAGGGAGATTTCCTGAATCCTTATCTATAACTAAAATTTCAGCATCTTCGTAAGAAAGCACATCTACAAGCTCGCTACCTACACGTCCTGCTCCTATTATCAATATTTTCATTTCAATACCTTCTCTTTAAAATATCTTTTTCTTGAGAAAATTGCAAGAACTGTGAAAAATTCAAGCCTTCCTAAGAGCATTAAAAAAGCAAAATAAATTTTAAAGAAATCATTGAAGTAATAAAAGTTTTTAGTAGGACCAACGGATGCAAAACCTGGTCCAACATTAGATAACATTGTTACAACTGAAGACATTGAAGTTATTAGGTCCTCTCCTGACAAAGTAATAAGACCTACTGAAAAAACAAAAACAATCATATAAATTCCAAAAAATCCATTTATGCCTTGAACCAATTCTTCACTTAAAATTCTGCCATTTAAAGAAATTGGAAGTATTGCCCTAGGATGTATAACTCTTTTTATTTCTCTTTTTATTGACTTAAATAAAACGACAATTCTTATGACCTTAAGACCTCCTGCAGTTGAACCTGCACAAGAACCTATAAACATAAGTACAAATAATATATATTTTGAAAATGAAGGCCACAAGTCATAATCTGTAGATACAAAACCTGAAGTAGACTCAATTGATGTCACTTGAAATGTTGCATCTCTAAAACTTTTAAAGGGACTTGCGACTCCTTTTAAATATAAATCTATACTGATAAGTAAAATTGCTGCTATAGTTATGAATAAATATAATCTCAATTCTTCATTTTTAATAATTTCATTAAATCGTCTTCTGTAAAGAGAATAATATATTGAAAAATTATTTCCACAAACAATCATAAAAAAGGACATAGTAAATATAATCGGTGTTGAATATCCCATAATAGATGTGTTTTTAGAAGAAAAACCTCCAGTACCTACAACACCTAGGGTATGTACCAAGGCATCAAAAACATCCATGCCAAAAAATTTAAGACATAGAAAAAGTAAAATAGTTATAACAACATAAATAATATATAATTTTTTAGCTGTGTCTGAAGTTTTCGCCTCAATTTTTCCCTTTACAGGTCCAGGAGATTCTCTTTTAAAAATTTGAAAACCACCAACACCAAGTTTAGGTAGAAGAGATACTGTAAAAACTAAAATCCCCATCCCACCAATCCAGTGAGTTATACTTCTCCACAATACAACAGATTTTGGAAAAGATTCAATATTATTTATTACACTAGCACCTGTTGTAGTAAAACCTGAAACTATTTCAAAAAAAGCATCTGGAAAAGACATATTCATATCAATAATTAATGGTAAAGATCCAAAAATTGAAACAAGTATCCAAGCATAAGTTACAATTACAAGGCCATCTGCCGGTGCAAGTGTCCTATGTTTAGTTTCTATAAATCTTGTTAAAGCACCAACTATAATCAGAAGAATTATTGTGATTATAAAACCTATCGATGAGCCATCTTGCATATAAAGTGATATAGCTAAAGAAGGAATCATAAAAAAGGATTCAATTAACAAAATTATACCTAAAATTTTAACAATTAAAGAGCGATTCATTTTAACCTCTATATCAATTCTTAGTTAGTTTATTATATATTCCATCAATAATTTTTGTACGTTTAAATAAATTTTTCATATTACTTATCTCATTTTTTGTTGCAAAAACTACTGCCTTGTCACCATCTTCAAGAACAGTATCGCCATTTGGCACAATAGTTTCTTCACCTCTAATCAAGGCTATGAAAAGTATACCCTTGGGTAAGGCTAAATCTTTAAGTGACTGCCCACAAATGGCAAGTTTCTTTTTTAAAATAAATTCATTACATTCAACTTGTGCGTTTAAAAGAAGGCTGACTGCTTGGGAGTCATTACCCCTAATAACCTTTAAAATTTCTGAGGCTGTAATATAAGACTTATTGAAAACAGCATCAATATTTAGCTTATCAATAATACCGTCATAATTTGTCCTGGAAATTTTTGCAACAGATTTATAAATTCCTGCTCTTTTAACTACAAGGCTCATAAGTAAATTTGCTTCGTCAATGCCTGTTGCTGCAACATAGGCATCAAAAGTATGAAACATTTCTTCTTCTAATAAATTTATATCTGTTCCATCTCCATTTATTACTTCAACACCAGGAAGTTTCTCTTTAATGTTTACACACTTATCCCTATTAAGTTCTATAACTGTAACATCTATTTTTTCATTGACAAGAAGGCTTGCAAGGTAAAATCCAACCTTACCTCCCCCTAGTATCATAACTTTTCTGACTGTTTTTTCTTTAGATATGCCAGAGTATTTTTTATCAAAAGCTTCAATATCCTCAGTGATTCCAGAAAGAAGTATAACATCATCAGCTTTTAATTCCGTCATACCATTAGGTACTATGGCTTTCCCATCTCTAGAAATAGCAGCTACAATTAACTTATCAAAAGTATTTAAGTCTATAAGTTTTTTACCAATAAATTCCGGATCCTGACCAATATTAAACTCTACAAGCCTTATTTTTCCACCCGCAACTTCATTAGCATATAGTTGATATTTTTTTAATAAATATTTATCTATAACTTTTGCAGTAGCATATTCAGGATTTATTATATAATCAATGTCTAACTCATCAGACATAAATTTCAAATATTTTCTGTACTCAGGGTCACGAACTCTTGCAATAGAATATTTAGCCCCTAATTTTTTAGAAATGGAGCATAAAATTACATTAGCTTCGTCATTAGTTGTTGTAGAAATTACTATATCAAAAGTAGATATGTCTAGTTCCATTAACACCCCGAAATCTAGAGCATTTGCACAAACTGAAAATACATCCAACACGTTTGAAACGTTTTCTATTACATCCTCATTGTTATCTATAACGCAAATTTCATAACCTTCATCGAGTAGGGCACCGGCAAGTTTAAAGCCAAGTTTACCTACTCCAACAATCAATGCCTTCATAATAATCAAAAAACTGCTAGTAATCTGATCACAAAATTATAATCAGGAAATTCTTCTTTCAAAGATTTTACAACAGTTTCTTTAAGCTCCTCCTTTGCATTTTCATCTTTTATTATTCTTCCGTTAAAATCCAACTCAATATGGAAAGTATCACCATCATTTACTATATCATATACAGAATAAAGATTTAAGTTTTCTCTTATTATTATATGGAGTTTTTTCCTTATCTGTTCAATTAATTTACTTGCTGAGCCATGAGGATCAGTATGAATTATTAGCTTAATATTTAAAAGTTTTGAAACTTCTCTTTCTACCTTATCTACAATATTGTGCGCTTCTTCTAGGCTTAAGTTGTAGGCTATTTCAGCATCAAGTATAACTATGATATTTTCCGGTCCAAAATCAGTTACAATAATGGAATGAACATTAGATATTCCTTCATAAGATGAAACCTTAGAAATAATCTCTTGTCTTAATTCTTCACTTAGACCCTTACCGATTAAAATAGAAATTGTCTGATTAATTAGTTCTATTGCCGTATATATTATAAATAGTGCAACTAAAAGACCTATATAGCTATCTATTTTAAGTCCGGTAAATTTTTGAATTATTACACCAATTAAAACTACAGAAGTTATAAGACAATCTGATAAAGAATCCTTGCTTTGCGCTTTCAAAGCTAAAGAATTAAGAAGTTTAGATTTTTTTAAATAAAAACCTGACTGCCAAATTTTTACAAGTAAAGATAAAAATAAAAGTACCAAAGTATAAAACGGATAGTTTAAGGCTTGGGGATGGATTATCTTCTTAAAAGAAAAGTAAACAAAATTCCCCCCTACAACTAAAACCATGCCTGAAATAACAAGTGTTATTAAATACTCTATACGTCCATGTCCATAGGGGTGCGATTTGTCATTGGGTTTTTGAGCAAATTTTACACCCATTATTGAAATAATAGATGATGAACAGTCGCTAAGATTATTTAAAGCTTCGGATAAAATAGACATTGAACCGGTAAAAAAATACATTAAAACTTTAGTCATAAATAAAAATAAGTTACTTAATAATCCTAATACAGAAGTCTTTGTAAGTTCATTTACCCTATTTATTTTTCCTATATTTTTTTTATATTTATTATCAGTCATAAACCACCTTTTTATAATTATTGTAGCAGAAGAAAACTAGATTTAATAGATTTTTATTATCAATTTCCTTTCAAAAGTAAAAAATCACTATAGTTATAGTGATTTAATATTAAATAGATTTTTTCTTAAAATTATGTTAACTTTTGACAAATTATTTTATACCTTTCGCATTCTTAAATCAATATCTTTTTTATCAATCTTATATTTGGTATATTCGCCAATAAGGGTGTATATAGTTGAAGTTAAAGGTATGAAAACCCACATTCCTACAACTCCAAAAAGGCTACCACCAACAGTAATTGCAATTAGTGTCCAAAGGGCTGGTAAACCAACGGCACCACCGACAAGCTTTGGATAAATTAAATTTGATTCAACTTGCTGCATAATGAAAATAAAAATTACAAATATTATAGCCTTTGAAAAATCATCAATTACAATCAAAACAAATCCCATAAAGCCACCGATAAATGGTCCAATAATAGGAACAAGGTTTGTAACTCCTGCAAGAACTCCTAGAGTTGTAGCATTCGGCATTTTTGCCAAAAAAGAAAATATAAATACAATTATTCCCAGAACAGTTGAATCAATGATTTGTCCCCTGATAAATCCTTCAAAATTTTGATGTAAAAGTTTAAATACATGAAATATTTTTCCTGAGGTTTTTTTGGAGAAAATTGAATAAACTATTCTTTTTGATTGATATTCCAAGTGTTCCTTATCTGATAAAATGTAGATTGCCGTTATAAGGGCAAGAACAAAATTAACTATACCACCTAAGATATTTGTAGCCGTCGAATAAGCTCTTTGAAAAGCCGTGCTTATTGAAGAATTATCTCCTTGGTTTTTAACAAATTCTCTAATTTGATCAAAAATCTTTGAAACAGACAAATGATCATATATTTTTTGCATCTTATCTGAATACTCATCTATAAAAGCTATATTTCTACTTTTATCTATAGCCTTTTGAATTAAAGGCGGTAGAGCAGTTTGCAGTTTTGATATAGATGATATAAATTGAGGTACAACTATTCTTAAAATTATAAAAATTATTAAAAATATTACAAAAATTGAAACTAATATTGAAATTTTTCTTTTGTGTTTTTGAAATCTAGCACTTTTTATCTTATTAAATAATTTTTCTTCAAAGAAATTTAGTACAATTTTTATCATAAATGCGAGAACTCCACCAAGTATAAAGGGAAACATTATACTTAGTAAAGTTACAAAAATTTTTGAAATTCCTTTTTGATTTAAAAATAAGTAACATACTGTAGAAAAACCTAAAAGCACAAGAAAAATATTTCTATATACATCATTGGAAAAACTTATTTTTCCCTCAGATAAGTGTAGTTTTTCTTCTTCAATTTCTAAATCTTTATCTTTATCATCCTTATTAATTTTCATTTTATTTGCTCCAACTTATCCCTTATAAAATCTACATTTATTTCTTTATTCTCACTAAAATCATAATATATATTATTAAGAAGCAATTCACTTGCAACTTTTATATCTTCCATATCAGAGGAAATAAAAACAATCTCATCCTTTGTTTTTAAATTCTTAACAAGAGTCTCCAAAATATGGTATTTTTCATTATTTTCTCTATCTTTTTCTTTTCCGCCAACAAGCTCAAAATCTTTAAGAATATCCTTTTTTCTCAAAATTTGTCTGGCTTGAAGACTATAAAGCTCGGTAAATACAGAAATATCATAATCTTTTTTTAAATCATTTAAAAGTTCTAAAGCACCTTTATAATATTCATTTTCATATTTACCAATCCTGTTGAAATAATCTCCATACCACTTGAAAAAAACCTTAGCCTCAATTTCTTTAATATTATAAACTTCCATAGCACTCTTAATTATAGATGGAGAACAAAACTTTTCTAGATCAATTTCATCTAGTGGCTTATAGTCCATCACTGAACCAGCAATTTGTGCAGCTTTTTTCATGCCCATTGAGCAGTCAATGAGAAATTTTTCCAAACTTAGTATTAATTTCATTCTTTTAACAACTTTAAATATTCTTGCCAAAATTTAATATTTACTTTAGCTAAATTTTCCATGGAAGTTTTTGTAAATTCTTTGGCAAAATCAAACTGTAATTTTAAAAATTTTGAGCAAACTAGGGGAAGACTTTCCATATTTATATCAGAAGCTCTCAATGGAAGTAAGCTTTTTTCTTCCTTCTCTTCCTTTGGATTCATCTCAAAAATTAAGTCAAAATTTTTTTCCTCATGCTTTTCTTTTTCTGGAGTTTTATGGTTCTTATAGTTTATTTTAATATTTTCCCTGTCTTTATATATAGCAACTTGCCCACTTTTTCTTAAAGCTGGTGGGAAATTTCCTCTATTGGTATTTTCATAACCTACATCTAAGGCAGCCCTATTATTTTTTATAGTTATAAGTCCGCTGTCCACATAAGATGAATAGTCGTAAGATTTATCATAAATTTTCTTACTTTCACTAAATATATACTCATCATTAATACCGATAAGTTTTGAACCCCTTGTTACTTTTTTAAGTTTTTGTGGGACTTCTTCATAAGAAACTTTTTTAATATCTAAAGAAACTTCCAAAGCTTCATTATAAAAAACATTACTTTTAATTTTGCCAAGGGCATACTCTTCTTTTGCCCTTAGCCAAACAAAATCACCCACATCTAATTTCAAAAAATTATTGACAAGGCTTTTATATTTCTTGTTTTTTTCTTCTAGCAAAAATTCATCTAAATCTTTTTTGCTTGAAATATTTTTATCTTCAAGAATAAAAAGTCTATTTGTGTTTATAAAATTATCAAATTTTTCTAAATCTAAGTTAAATCTGTAAACTTTCATATGTTAAAAACCTCTTAAAACTTCAGGAACAAAATTCTTCTTTTTTAAGGTTTTGTCTATAGCTTCAATTAGTCCCTTTTTATCTTCGTTCAATGTACCAGCTAATAATACATAATTAGAGGCATGATTGGACCTAAAAATTGTTCCTTCTGAGTCCACATTTTCTAAAAATATTTTCATTTCTTGTAAAATCTCTTCAGCATTTGGCATATTAAATTTGCCATTTATATAATCGAGATAAAGTGGTGTATTTTTATATATTCTCATAGTAAGATAAGACACATAATCAGGCTTAGTTTCTGAAATAATTTTCGCTGTACCTTTAGCGTTTTGTTCCATAAGTTCTACTCCACCAAGACCAGCTATTATAGTGATTGAAGTTTTAAAACCAACTTCTTTACACTTAGCCATTGCAGATACATAATCCTTATAAGTTAGACCCTTATTTATTTTTCTTAAAATTTCATCATCACCAGATTCAAATCCAATGTATAACATTTCAAGGCCTGCATCCCTAAGAGCCTTAAGTTCTTCTATGGATTTTCTATTTATATCCCCTGCTGTAGCATAAGATGAAACTCTTTCAATATTGGGATAATATTGCTTAATGGTTTTTAAAATCTCCAAAAGATCGCTTGTTTTTAAAACAAGAGCATCACCGTCAGCTAGAAAAATCCTTCTCCAGTAACTTCCATATTGGCTCATTTCTATAAGGTCTTTTTTTATATCTTCTAAGGGTCTAATTATAAAATTATCATCTTTATACATATAACAAAAGCTACATTTATTGTGAGCACATCCAACAGTTGCTTGAATAATTAAAGATCTTGCCTCACTGGGCGGTCTAAAAACATTTCCGTAATATTGCATACTTCCTCTTTTCTAATCAGTCTTATTTCTTTCCTTTTTAAATTTTTTAAAAGCTAGTTTTTGCCATACTTTTTCAGTAATGCATCTCTAGTCTTCCAAAGTTCTTCGGATAAATCCACTATATATTCAGTTGGGTTGTCAATTCTTGAAACTTCATCCCAAAGAGAATCAATTTCAGATTGAGCTTTATTTCTAATTTCATCAAGACTTGGCATCTTGTATACTAACTTACCCTTATCATAAATTTGTACTAACAATTTTTTGCTGTAATAATTATTTAAAGTCTTTCTCTTCCATGTATAAATTGGGTGGAAGATTTCAAGTTTATCTTCAGGCAAAACTTCATCATGCAAAGAAACAACATCTGCAATAGCTTTGTTTGAAGATTTATCATAAAATCTATGAATTTCTTTAAAGCCGGGTATTGTAATTTTTGTTACATTTTCAGAAATTTTAATCTTTGGAATAATTTTACCATCTTTTCCTTCAATTCCTGTCATCTTGTAAACTCCACCAAATACAGGGTCAGACTTTGAAGTGATAAGTCTTTCACCAACACCAAAGGCATCAATCTTGGCACCTTGAACCAATATATTTTTTATAGTAAATTCATCAAGAGAATTTGATGCCATAATTAAAGCGTCTTCGAATCCTGCATCGTCAAGCATCTTTCTAGCTTTTTTAGATAGATAAGCTATATCTCCTGAGTCAATTCTTATGCCCTTTGGTCTAAATCCCTTTGGTAGTACATCTTCATTAAATACCTTAATAGCATTTGGAACACCACTTTTTAAAGTATCATAAGTATCTACAAGCAATAAACAGTTTTGCGGATAAACTTTTGCAAAGGCACGAAACGCTTCTAATTCTGAATCAAACATTTGTACCCAAGAATGAGCCATTGTTCCTAGAGCTGGAACTCCAAAAAGTTTATCGGAAAGTGTGTTAGCAGAACCTATAACTCCCCCTATATAAGCAGCCCTTGCTCCAAGATTTGCTCCAGAATATCCTTGAGCACGTCTTGAACCAAATTCAGAAACAGGTCTTCCGCCAGCAGCCTTTACAATTCTATTAGTCTTTGTAGCAATCATTGATTGGTGGTTAATGGTTAACAAAACCATAGTTTCAAGCATTTGAGCTTGAATGGCAGGTCCCCTAACAATAATTAGAGGTTCTTGCGGAAATGCAACAGAGCCTTCTTCTAATGCCCATACGTCACATTTAAATTCAAACTTTCTAAGATAATCTAAAAATTCTTCTGAAAATATTTTTTTTGTTCTTAAAAATTCAATATCATCTTCTGCAAAATGCAAGTCTTCAAAATACTCAATTAACTGTTCAAGCCCAGCTATAATAGCATATGTACCGTCATCAGGAACGCTTCTGAAAAACATTTCAAAATAAACAATTTTTTCTCCAATGCCTTCTTGAAAATACCCATTAGCCATGGTGAATTCATAAAAATCGGTTAATAGGGTGAAATTTTTTTCAATATTATATTTATTCATTTTTTCCCTTCTTATAAAATTATATTCTCTTTAATTATAACACATTAACAAAAATGGGCAAAAAAATAACTTTTAGCCAGTATTATCTGCAACAATGTCTTAGTAATTTTTATAAAAAATAAGTTAATATTATGATATAATCTATTAAATGGGAAAGTGTAATATGATGGAAAAAGAAAATGAAGTTAAAGAAATTAAAGATATAGAAAAGTCATTAATTAAGACTTACAGAAGAGATATATTTAGAAAATTTATTAAAGCTTGTAAAGAATACGAACTTATACAAGACGGAGATAAAATTGCTGTTGCCATTTCCGGAGGAAAAGACTCCCTAACTCTTGCAAAATTAATGCAAGAACTAAAAAGACATAGGCAGGTGGATTTTTCTCTAGAATTTATAGCAATGGATCCTGGCTATATAAAAGAAAATTCTGATAATCTACTTTATAATTGCAAAAAACTTGGCATACCCGTTAAACTATACAAATCAGATATTTTTGAAGTTGCTGAAAAATTAACAAATGGGGATTCTCCCTGCTATATGTGTGCTAGAATGAGAAGGGGTAATCTTTACTCAAAAGCCAAGGAGCTTGGATGTAATAAACTAGCCTTAGGTCATCATTTTAACGATGTTATTGAAACAATACTATTAAATATAATCTTTGCAGGAGATTATAAAACTATGATGCCAAAATTAAAGGCTAAAAATTTCTCTGATATGGAACTCATAAGACCAATGTATCTTGTTAAGGAAGAAGCTATAATTAGATTCATGAAATCAACAGGTCTTAATCCTCTTGACTGTGCCTGCACAGTAACAAAGAAAAAATCAGGTAACAAAAGATATTATGTTAAAGAACTTGTAAAGAGTCTGCTTAAAGAAAATGAAAATGCTGATATTAACATACTAAGATCTAGCGAAAATGTAAATTTAGGTCAAATTCTAGGCTATAAACATAAAGGACAAAAACATTTATTTACAGAATTTTATGAATAATTTTATATTTTTCAATAAAAAATATATGTTATAAAGCATAGTTAAATTTATCAATACTTAATAATATAAATACAAATCTATATTCCCTTTATTGAAAGAGAATATATGTATAAATTAAAATTTTTGTTGAAAGGAGAAAATATGGAATATTTAGTAACCGCCCCCATTAAGGATAATATTTATTATATAGGAACTAATGATAGGCAAACAGAAAAATTTGAAGGAATGTGGCCACTACCTAACGGAGTTGCTTACAACTCATTTCTAATTAAGGGAGAAAAAAACATTATAGTGGATTTGGTAAAGATAAATACTATTTCCGTTTATATTGAAAAAATTAAGGAAATTCTTGGTGATGAAAAAGTCGATTACATTATTATGAACCACCTTGAACCCGACCATTCATCTTCTGTTCCTGAACTTATAGATCTATATCCCGATGTAGAAATAATAGTTTCACCAAAGGCTGTGCCAATGCTTAAAAATTTCTATGGAGTTACAGAAAATGTAAGGGTTGTTAAAGATGGGGAACATTTAAAATTAGGAGATAGAGAATTTGATTTTTATCTTACACCGATGGTTCACTGGCCTGAATCCATGGTAACATACGAAAAAGCAAGTAAAGTTTTATTTTCACAAGATATATTCGGTGGTTTTGGAACTTTAAACGGTGGCATTTTCGATGATCAAATTCAATTTGATGACCACTACAAAGAAGAAGCCGCAAGATATTTTATAAATATAGTTGGTAAATATGCAAAACAAGCTCTTAAAGCCTTAGAAAGACTTAAAGATTTAGAAATTTCTACAATCTGTACCGTTCATGGCCCAATTTGGAGAAAAGACCCAAAAAGAATTGTAGATTTTTATATTTCTCTTGCAAAACAAGAAACAGTTAAGGGCTGTGTTGTAATTTATGGCTCAATGTATGGAAATACTGAAAGAATGGCTGAAGCCGTTGCAAAAGGTCTAGTTCGTGGCGGGCTTAATGATGTGAAAATTAGGGACGTAGCAAAAACTCCATTATCCTATTTATTAACAGATACCTGGAGATATAGAGGTGTTATTTTAGGTTCTTGTTCTTACGATAATTCTCTATTCCCACCAATGAATTTCCTTCTTACAGAAATATCTCACCAAAGAATGAAAAATAATTTCTGGGCAATATTCGGTTCTTACTCATGGAGCGGTGGAGCCTTAAAGAATCTTAAAAAATATATGGAAGATGGAAAGTACAATGTATTAGAACATCAACCAGAAATTCAAGGCGCTGCAACTAGAGAAGAATTAGAAGACTTGATTAATCTCGGTAAAGAAATGGCTGCCAAAATATTAGAATCAGAAGAAGAATAAAATATTTTTTTAAATCTCGAGAGAAAAATCTCGAGATTTTTTTATTGATTTAGAATATATTATTAAATAAAAATTTTCTAGTGGAGTGTAAAGATGAAAGAATTTATTCACTATATTTTTACTACTTTAATTTATATTTTTTTAATAAGACTAGAATTTTAATAATAATATATTCTAAAAAAAACAAAAAAATCCACCAAATTTAATTGGTGGTGTGGTTATTTTACAAGCTTAAATGCAAAGTATATTGCTATAAGGCTAAATATTACTGATAACAACAAATATGATAGGGCTAATATTATTTTCCCTTTTTCTAATAAATTAATTATTTCGAGGGAAAAGGTGGAAAATGTTGTAAATCCTCCACAAAATCCAGTTTTTAGAAAATTAATCTTAAATTCACTTATGCTTGATTTTAAACTTGCTGCTACTATTAGACCTATTAAGAATGAGCCTAAAATATTTATTATTATAGTTATAATATTATTGTCATATATTTTTATTGGTATAAAGCCTAAGAGATACCTAGATATTGAACCTAAAGCTCCTCCCAAAGAAACTGCTATTATATTCAACTAACTTCCCTTTCAATATTCTTAAATATATCTTCATAAATTCTTACAAATCTTTGTAATATGCCTTTTTCATAAACTTTATCTTTAACTATTAAATCACTTTCAAAAATTAAATCTCCTGAAGAGTAATATTTAATGGTTCCAACTTTTTTTCCGGCTTCAATAGGAGCCTTAAGTTCACTGATAATTTTTATATCTTTTTTAATATTTTCTTTTTTATTTACAAGTGCATAGCCTTTGCTCTTAATAAATACTGGCGTCTGCGCGTCTTGTGCATTTTCAACATTTATATTTTGAATGGGTTTTGATTCAGTCCCAAAAATTGTATATTCATAATTGTCAAAGCCCTTGCTCATTAATCTTTTTATTGCAACATATCTTTGCCAATCGCCGTTACATCCTGTTACAATGCCTACTAATCTTAAATCTTTTGACTTGCCTTCAATTCCTTTTTTTAAACCTGTAGAAATTACTGTCCTTCCTGATGCGTTAGTATATCCTGTTTTTAATCCGTCAATTTCTGGTACTATCCCCAAAATCGGGTTTGTGTTGTACTCCAAAAAGTTTCTGTCTTCATCTTTTAAATAAGCCTCTTTAGTATAATTAAGAATTTCAGGATAATATTTTATAAGCTCGCAGGAAAGGATAAACATTTCCCTTGTGGTCATTTTGTTGTAATCCTCAATAGCATAATTAGTAAGTCCTGTTGGATTAACCATATGTGCATTTTTAAGTCCCAAATCTTTACATTTTTTATTCATAAGAACACTAAAAGCTTCAACAGAACCAGAAATATGTTTAGCTAGGGCTGTAATAGCATCATTTCCTGAAACTACCATACTAGCCTTAATTAAATCATCCACTGTCATCTTATCATTTTCTTTAAGTTTAAAAGTTGAGCCTCCTAAGATTGATGATTCTCTATCTATTGTCAGCTCGTCAGATTTTGAAATGGTCCCGTCTTTAATCTTATCAAAAACTACAAAAATACTTACAAGTTTTGATGTTGAAGCCATGGGTCTAACCTCGTCAATATTATAGGCTTCAAGAATTTTTCCTGATTGATAATCTCCCAAAAGATAAGACTTAGATAATTCTTCTAAAGAATATTTTTCATATTCTTCAATTTTTCCAGCTTCTTCAGCCGTTGCTTTTTGCACTCCGTCTTTTGTAGGTACAAGAATATTTTGATCTCTAATTTCTTTTTTTTCTTCCTTAGCCTCTTCAGTAGCTTTTACTGAAGTATTCTTGTCAATAGAAACATCTTTTTGTGCAAAGACATTTATATTTAAAATAAGTATTATTCCTAATAAAAATAGGGCTGTAAATCTTCTCATAAAGCACCTCGGTACTTATTTTAACAAATAATATTTTAATTGTAAAACCATATAAGACAATGATTTTAAGAATTTCTTAAATATTTAACCTAATAAGCTATGCTATAATAAAATAAAAGAGAGGTTTTTTATGATCAGAAAAGGTTGTGGATGCTTACTATTTTTTCCACTTATAATATGTGTGCTTTTTGCCTTATTCTTCCTAACTTTTAAAAGTCCTAATAATTTTAGTGACTACAAAAAAGAATATCTCGATGAAACTCTTGAACTTGCCCAATCAACAGCCGATAGGTTTGGACTTTTCACTTCAGTTGTCTTGGCACAATCAGCCTTAGAAAGTGATTATGGCAGGAGTTTGTTATCGCTTGAATATAATAATTATTTTGGAATCAAGGCAAGGTCTAATGAAGATTCTGTAGTTTTAAAAACAAATGAAGTTATAAATGGACAGACAACTTCTGTAAATGAGGCTTTTAAAAAATATCTTTCAAAAAGCGACTCATTCAACCATTATGGTAAACTTATAAGTCAAAGCAAAAGATACAAAAAAGTTAAAGAAGCTCGTGATTTTAGAGAAGCTTCTCAATATCTTCAAGATGCAGGTTATGCTACAGATAATCATTACGCAGAAAAAATTATTGCAATTGTTGAAAAATACCACTTAGGTCAATTTGATAGACCTAACTTTTGAGAAGATTAAAATAAGTTTTTGAATCTTTAAAAATTATATTTCCATGTTCAATACCTTCCAGGCTCAAAAAGTCTGCTTGAAGGTATTTCTTTTTTAATTTTTCAATATTTTTTAAAGATGAATCTTTTTTCCCATATATAAATAAAAGACTTGTATTTTTTATTTTACTAAATTTAAAATTAGAAACTTCGCTTAAAAAGTTGTCTAAACTTTTGTCATTTATATTTTCTGCAAGTTCCTTTATCTCTTTATACATATTGGGATAAAGATTATTTATCTTTTCAATTGTATGCTCATCTTTTTCAATTTTTTTCCTATAATTTGAAAATTTCATTTTTAATATTTTTTTAAAAATAAAATTAATATTTATATTTATAACTCCCTCTAATACAGCTTTTTCCACCTTTACTAAATTTCTTTCTAGCATATAAATAGCAATGTTTGAGCAATATGAAAAAGAACATATATATTTAAAATTTTTTATATTCTCATCTCTACAATATTTATAAATGCTATCTACATCTCTTTGAAATGAAATAAAATCTTCATCTCTGCTAGCTAAATCTGGAATTATTAAATAATAATCATTTAAGGGCTTTAAAATATTTGTAAGTTCTTGATCCTTAGGAAGAACTGGTGCGAGTAGTAAAATTTTCTCATTTGTTATATTTCCATAAGTTTTAAAATTCATATAAGACCTCTTTTTT
The DNA here is from genome assembly GCF_000378725.1 of Peptoniphilus lacrimalis DSM 7455. GTDB lineage: Bacteria > Bacillota > Clostridia > Tissierellales > Peptoniphilaceae > Peptoniphilus_A > Peptoniphilus_A lacrimalis. The sequence continues at coordinate 47,844 of NZ_KB900367.1, forward strand.
AATAATATTATAAATGATATAATTTTTTTATGGAGGGATAATTTTGCCAAAATCAAAAACTTTATTAATTATGTTTATTTCAGCTCTCATACCCTTGGGACTGGAGCTTTTTTATAATACCAATATTGTAGGAGAAGGCGGAGTTTTATATCTGTTTATGTGGGTCATGATAAATTACTTATTTTTATCAACAATCATAAGTATTTTTTCATCTTATAAAAAAATTTTAAGTCTTCCGGGATTAAAAATTAGAAAAGCTACATATTACACTAATATGATTCTTTACTCTTTGATAATTATTTTTGTAAATATTTATTTTTCTGCAATGCTATTTTTCCCAAAAGATAAGCTCTTCCAAAATTTAGCCAGCCCTTATGTGCTTATATTCCTATTTATATTTTATATAATGAACCTACAATTTGGAAATTTCCCAATAAAAGAAGATGGACAAACTAATGTTTATACTATTCTTGCTAAAGGTTCTTTTAAAAATGGAAGAGATAAGTATGCGACAGTTGTTGGCTATTATGATGATGGGATTGTCTTAGGTGATTATTATTTTCCCTATGAATCAATTAAATCATGTGCTACTGCTAAGAAAAAAATTGGCATATTTATAAAAGGTAAAGACCAATTTGGTACTTATAGGGTAAACATTGATTCTTTAAATTCTGCAGCCCGTGCTGTACTAATTTTAGAAGATGCTGCAAAAAATGGAAAACTTGACCAAAATAAATTAAATTTTAATTCTTAATTTTTGCAAATATTATTTTCATTTTTTCTGGTTCTTAATAAAAACTTAATATTTACTTACTGATTAATTTATTGTATTTTGTACGGATATAAGTTAAAATTAGCTTATAATATATGAATTAGGAGGATCTATATGAAAAAGAAATTAATTAGTATATTTCTAGTACTAGCAATGCTTATGTCATTAGTTGCTTGTACACCAAATACTACAGCTTATTTAGATGCTAGTAAAAAAGTATCAAGCTGGAAAGGTTCAAATGTAAATGCTGAACTCACTTATAATTTTGAAGTTACTAACCCTGAAAATGGTCAAAAAGTAACTTTCAAATTACCTGCTAGCCTTAAGGGACAAAGCGAAGGTCAAGAAAAAGCTAAAGTTACTGTAACAGCTAATCTTAAAGACTTTAAAGCTCAAATGACAAAATTGGGTGCAAAAGCTGAAGAACTTAAAAACGTAAAAGATAGTTTATCTTTTGATATCTTTGTTGATAATGATAGAGTTATCTTCTCTAAAGATTTATTCACATCTTTAAGTCCTGAATTTGCTAAAGATATCAAGGAAAACTATATTGAACTTCCAAGTTCTTATGGTCAAAACCAAAATTCAATAAAATATTTTGATTCTGAAGAATTCAAGGCAGATTTAATAGATCTTTATAAAACTGCACTTCCAAACTTCAAACCAAGCACTGATATTCAAGTAAAAGGAAATACTTACACTTATAAAGCAAATATTGATGATATTTTAGCCGACCTTTCTAAGGCTATTGAACTTTCAGTATCTAATTGGGATAAAGTTGTTGAAAAATTAATGCCAATGCTTGAAAAGGCTCAAATGCCAAACGAACTTATCAATAAAGATGAAATTTCTAAATTTAAAGATTCTTATAAAAAAGAAGATTTAAATAAAACTTTCGCTGAAATTAAAAATATTTTAAAAGGTTCTAGCATCAATCAAACTACAACTTTTGAAGACAACAAAGTTACACAAAATTCAAAAATAACTGTTAATGTAGAAAATTCATTTAAATTTACTCTAGATATGAAAGCAGTTACTGAAAAAGATGAAAATGCCAAGGTTATTATTCCTACAGACGTTAAGAAATTAACACAAAAAGATTTAATGTCTATAATGGGTTCAGACATGGAAAGTTTTGTTATTATAAGAGTTAATGGCAAAGTTCTTGATACACCTGACCAAGCTAAAATCGTTAATAACAGAACAATGATTCCTTGCAGATCTTTATTTGAAAGCTTAGGCACTAAAGTTTCTTATGACAAAGCTAAAAAAGAAGTTACTTTAAAATCTGACAAAAATGAAATCAAATTAACTATAGGAAAAAATGTTGCAACTGTTAATGGCAAAGAAGTTAAGCTTGATACTCCTGCAACAATAATTGAAAACAAAACTTATTTACCTGTAAGATTTGTAGCTGAATCTTTAGGCTATAAGGTTAAATATCAAAAAGAAGATTTCTTTAGTACTGTTGATTTATATAATGTTGAAGATTCTAAACTTGATGAACTTATAAAGGCTGAAGAAAAAAAGGCACTTGAAGAAGCTAAAAAATCAGTAGAAGAAGCTAAAAAAGAAGATAAAGCTCCAGCAAATGATAAAGATGTAAAAAAAGAAGAAGATAAAAAAGAATCTAAAGATGTAAGTGAAGATATCAAAGATTCTGCAAAAGAAGCTTCTAAACTTTTATTTTCAGTTATTAGATAATTTAAAATTAAAGTCCCGCTAAGGCTCATTGAATTAGGTGTTTTAGAAAAACTGATTTGGAGAGCCTTTAGGTGGCAAGATAAAGGGCTATGAGTATAAATTCTCATAGCCCTTTTTATATACCTAAACCTAAATATTTTTGATGCTAATATTATTTTACTATATAATTTAAAACTTTTTCTAAACAGTCAATGTATCATTTGTAACAACCTCGTCTGCACTTCCTGGTGCTCTTAAATGAATGAAAACACTGCCCTTTATCTTCAAAGTTTAAAAGAAAGTCACTATAGAATCAAAATCGTGGCAATTTCATGGGAAAAGAAATTCTAATCTCAAACTTTATGACAGACATTGATGCAGTTTCAAAGCCTATGGCTTTTGAAGACCTTTCAAACTACTAGAATCTTGAAAGTCAACATCCAACAATAAAAAGATTATATGAGATGTTTATTCTTAAACAACACCAAGACTTTATTATGCAAGAATACTTAGATGCCACGCTAATGGATAATAAGAGCTGAAGAATCAAATTTAAAAGAATTAAAATCTTGTATAACAGCATTTAAAAATTGGTTTGATGAGATATGTAATTCATTTGATTACTCTTGGTCTAATGGTTCTTTAGAAGGTACTCATACTAAGATAAAGACCTTAAAGAGAAATTATTTTGGTATGAAAAATTTCAATTTGTTTAGAAAAAGAATTATGTTTGCTTGTAAGTAGTGATAGAAAATTAGGAAATTTCCGCAAAACTCCTAGGGGTTTTGTTTGCTATCTTTATTTTTAGTAGTATTTCCTTTATTTTACTTTTGTTATTATATTAACGTCTAAGTATTGATTTTTAAACGAAAAGAGAGACTCGATCTAACGAGCCTCCCCAATATTTTACATAGATCCTAAAAAAATCGGCACAAAGGTTAATACCTTCATGCCGATTAAGTTTTAAGGAAATAAATCCCTAATTAAGATCCCCTTAAGCCTTCTCTATCTATCTAGGATTTCTTTGAAAGTTCTTTTGAACAATCTTAAAATCACTAGTGTCAATATTAAATTGATTCTTGTCTTCCTTAACCCAGTGAGCAATGTAACGATCTTTTCTATCTAAGAAAGTGTTACTTGCACAAAGTATATCTTCGTATGCCCACATAGATGTATTAACATCCTTGTAAGTTACAAGACTCAAGTTGTTCTTGCCAATGTAAGTCTTGTCGACAATTCGCTTAAAGGCCTTGTTAGATACAGCCGCAACTTCTTGTCTTGGGATAAATTCATCTCCCTTATAAGTTGCAAGTCCATCAGTGTAAATCTTTAGCCAACCTTCATTGAAAGCAGCTTGGATTTCAGCCTTAGCCCAGTGGCCATCTCTTAACTTCATGTTGTTACCACTAGCACTTCCAAGTTCTTGGAACCTCTTAAGAGTTGCAATCCATTCGTTCCTTGTGATCTTAGCTTGTGGTTTAAAGTTGCCATCATCATAACCAGTAAATACTTTTGCTTCAGTTACAATCTTAACAGCCCTAGTGTACCAAGCCTCTCCAACGTCCTTGTAAGAAATCTTGAAGTTAGGATTGTATTTGTAGCCGTCCTCAACAAGAGCGTTAGCAAGAATTTGTGCAGCCTCAGCACGAGTAAGTCCATCATTAGGTCTGAAGTAACCATTAAAACCTTGCATGTATCTTACTTCTTTAAAGTAGCCGTCAGTAACAGGTACAGGAACCTTAACAATCTTTTCTTTAATTATAGTTTCATACCTTACTTCAGGATACATTGGTATAGGTCTGCCTGGATAAGATGGATAATCAGGTCTATCTGGATAAGATGGATAGTCAGGTTTTTCTGGTATCTTTCCATAAACCACAACCGTAACGTCAACTAGGCTAGAAGATCCATCAGTGTAATTTACATTAACCTTAGCACTGCTTACTCCCTCTTTACTTACGTCTGGTTTTTTAATTATTTCAACACTTTCAATTGTCTTTCCCTTAGGAGGAGTGATTTTATCCTTATAGTCCTTTTCCTTAGGTTGAATTCCAACCCTAGTTTCAACAATTCCTGCGTAAGGTTCTAACGGTGTGATTGGACTTGATGATATTTTATATCTAGCAGTAATTGTTGTATCTTTTGTGAATTGTCCAAATAAAGGTTTATCCCAATGTGAGAAACTATATCCCTTTTCTTTATAATCATTTTTTACTGTAGGGTCTTCTGCTGGTATTGTAAGGTATTTATCTGGATTTACATAATAAATCTTATTAGCAGAATCTATGGCCTTTTCTGTTGGAACAAGAGTAACCTTAACATAATTTTCTGGTGTTTCTTCTGTCTTATTTCCATTTTCATCTGCTGGATATATGTCTTCTGTCCATTTAGCCACAGCTGTCTTATTTTTTGTTAATGTCAATTGACTTCCTACTTGGTATAATCTTCCATCAACCATCCAACCTATAAAGTTCTTGTTTCCATTACTTAGTCCACTTGGAGAAGAAAGATTTATTCTTCCACCAATTTTTGTAGATTCTGGGTCAGGTACACTTCCTGTAGCACCACCTGCATCATAAGTCAAGGTAACTTGACCCTTTGTGAAGTGGGCAACATATTCTCTATCACCTGTAATTGTATTGGTTAAGTCTAAAGATTCAGACCAATAAGCAAATCCATAATCTTTATTAGGAATAGTAGTTGGAACTGCAAGTTCTTTTTCGCTTGCTACTTCTCCATCCTCTAATTCAACAAGCTTGATGCCTGCATTTGGATTTACATAGTAAGTTTTTTCTACTTTATCACCTTCAAGCTTACCATGATCATCAGCTCTAAAGATAACTGTCACATATCCATCTGGTTTTTTTGTTTTTTCATCAATTTTTTCTACTACATCTTTTGACTTATTAAAAGTAAATACAAATTCTGTTTCTGAATCAGTGAATGTTCCCTTTAAAGTTTTATTATCTTTGTTATTCCACTTTTCTCCATTTACAATATATCCAGTATCTGGAGTTTTTGTAATCTTAGTAGCTGATTGTGTCATGTCGACTTCTACTTCTGGTGATACATAGTAAACTAAATCTCCTGATACTGTTCCACCTTCGCCTGCTTTGAAGATTACTTTTACATAATTTTCTAAAGCGTCTTTTGGCTTTTGTCCGCCAGGTGCTTCTGGAATTATGTTTTTGTGAACTTCAACTGGAATTACGACTGGATTGTCCTTTGTTCCTTGAGTTGATCCGTCTGTGTATTTAATGGTTACTTTTGCTTCTTGTTTGCCTGGTTTTGATGGGTCTGGTTTTTCAACTACTGTTATTGATTCAATTTCTTTATTCGCTGGAGGCGTAATCTTTTTGATTAAATCTTTATCAGTAATTTCTTTACCTTCAGGTGTATGAAGCTCTTCTGTTTTTATAGGCTTAACAATTGGTGTAGCTGCAAATCTTTCATAGTAAGCAGCTTTGATTACTGTTACCTTGTCTGTATATTGGTTCTTAGATAAATCAATTTTAGCTGCTGGTTTTACTTCTGTTAATTTATCATCAGCTTCGCCAGCTTTAACTTTTTGCCATTCGTTAAATACATAGTTGACTTTCTTCTTGCCAAGTTTTGGTATATCTACTTCTTGGTCAGTTTTTCCTGTGGGATTTGTTACTGGAATAGTAACTTCCTTAGTAGGATTAACCCAGAATGTTTGTATTTGTTTTTCTTCAGTTCCAAGTTTAGCATTTGTTGTCTTGTCTACAATAACTTTTACAAAATTATCAGGAACTTTTGGCTTGTCTTGTCCCTCTTGAGGAACTACATCTTTAGAAAATCCTGGCGAAATTACTGTATTTTCAGTAAACTTATGACGTTTACTAAAGTCAAATACACCATTCTCTTCTTTATTTTCGTTTTGATCTTTTTTATCTGCTGTCCACTTTAAGAAGTCAGTCTTATCCTTGTCAGCTTCAGACCATGCTACTTCAGGAATATTAACCCAAGCTTTAGGATTAACATAATAAACCTTAGCATCTTTATTTGTATTCTTTTCAGTAGGTTGAACTGTAACTTTTACATAATCGCCAGTTACGTCTTTTAGTCCGCCGTCTTTTGCTTCTTTTCCTTCAGCTTCTTTTAAGAATAGTGGTTTGTCGCCTTCCTTGTTAAGGGCTTCGTAGACGTTTTTGTAAACTGTAATTGGTATATCAAGCTCTTGTGGCTCTTTGCCATCTTTGAAAGTAACTTTAGCCTTGATATTTACTGTGCGAACAAGTTCGTCCTTGTCAGCTTTGTTCTTTTCATTTACTAATTCATAAACTTGCTCGTCTGTTGTTAATTCATTGCCAGCTTCGTCATATAATTTTATTTCAGTTCCTGCTGGAAGATCTTTAACCTCATCTTTTTCTCTCCAGACTAATTGTTTCTTTAATTGATCAATAGTAGGAGCAAAGTCATTTGTCCACTTGCCATTTTTATCTTTAAAGGCTTCTGTTCTTACTAGACCAGATGCTGTTAAGCCTGACCATTCAAACTTCGCAGTAAATACATAGAAGTCTTTTGCATCGTTCTCAATGATTGTATTTTTGTTTAATAATGGTTTTTCATCCCACTTAATAAATTTCCTTCCAGTTTCTGGAGTGATATAGTACTTGCCTTCTTCTTTTGTTTTGCCTTCTTCTAACTCTTTTGGAACTGGAAGTAGGTCGGACTTAAGTCCCTTTATTACATCGTAATTAAGTTCTGTAATATCTTTACCTTGAGCGTCCTTACCAAAGGATCCGCCTTTGTCTGCCTTAAAAGTTACTCTTACATAACCATCTGGAACTGCTTCATTAGGGTCTTTTATTTCAATTACTCTTACGTCTTTATAATAGAAGGTTATTTCATCTTTACCTGTGCCATTGATGCCTTTAAATGCATTAGTATCTTCATCTACATCGAAGAAAAGTTGTTGTTGTGGATCTCCTACCAATACCCAACCTGGGATTCTCCTATAGTTTCTTGCATCATAGTGACGGTTACCATTTGTAACTAATTCTTGGTCAATAATCTTTCCTTTTTCTGGATCGTCTTTAAATCTTTCATCTATATAGTTAACCTTGTAGTCACGAGTCCTAAATGGTCTGTAGAAGAAGTGGAAGACATTGTTTTTTACATCAGGATTAGCTTCTACTTGGTTGGTTTCTGGATTTAATTTCTTTTCAGGTTCTACGCGGAATTGTTGGAAGAAGGTGTTATTAGCCTTTACTCTTTTATTATATTCATCATATAGAGTCTTTAAGTCGCCGGTTAATTTTTCTGTAAGCTCTTCATGTGTTGCCAAGATATATTCATCGTCTTGTTGGTCACCTGTTGTAGCAACAAGGTAGTTTGCACGCTTATCAGCTAAAGTTTTTTTAACCGGTGCTTTTGTTTCTTTGCTCAAATCCAAGCTTAAAAAGTGGTGCTCTACCTTTACATCTACCCTGTTGTTTGGAACCCAAATTGCCTTTAGATAAACTGGAGCTACTACGTCATTACCAAAGCTATAAAGTTCAGGAACTTTATAGGTATCTCTATAGGAAGTATCTATTTGGTCTGTATAGTCGCCTTTATTATCCTTTTTATAACGAATTACTTCCCAACCCATAAAGTCGTAGCCTTTTCTTGTAGGCTTCTTAGGTTCTACAAGTTTTTGCCTTTGAATAACGGTAAAGACTTGCTTGTCGCCAACACTCTCTTCTTTTTTCGCATAGGTATTTATTTCTTCTTGACCTATATCGCCTTCTTGTAACTTTTTGCGGCTTGTAGTTAAGTTCTCTTCTTTAATATTTCTTAAAGATCCACCGTTCGGGTCGAATGTAACCTTCCACTTGTAGTCTGGTTCGCCCCACTTAGCGTAAAGGTTTACTGGGTGAGAAGGCATCTTTTCGCCCGGGTTCTCCCAGATAAGCTTAGTGCCGGCAGGGTCTAGTGCCCAGCCCTTGAAGACCATTTGGTCTGATAAGTTATCTGGACGCTTAACTTTTAACTTGCCATCTTTTGGATCAGTAAACACTAGGTCTGTAAGGCCTAATTTTTGTAAGTTTTCCGGATTATCTATAAAGTTTTTAGGGTCTTCTTTGAAATATTCTCTATCTTTTCTTTCAGTACCATCAGGCACTAAGTCAGGGCTTAAAACCTTTAGAGGGAATTGGTAGAAGGTATCTAATTGATTTTTAGAATTAAAATAACTATCATCCCTAATAATTGATGGGTCGAAGTTAAACCTTAGTTGGTACTTGTTACGATGATATTTAAAGCGTAGGTAGCCATTTTCTTTAAATTCTTGACCGCCTTCCTTTACGTCGCCAAATTCATCGGAATCGCTAAAGAAGACCGATATAAAGTCCAGCTGACCTATAGGTAATCTGATCCCTTGGTTGTTATAGTATGACCCACTATTGTTAGGTGTGATTTCTTCACGTTCGTCGTTTAGAGTGTCAATTTCATCTCCGTTCACACGGCCATTTTCCTGTTGACCCTCTTCGATAAACGGCCATGCAGCTCTAGGATTATAGTCATAAGGTGTAAATCCTAGAACTTCAGGGTACTTGTGGCCATAGGTCAGGCTATCGGTATCTGCCTTAGTTCTTACAAGGTCGTAACGTATGATGGTTTCGCCATTCTTAAAGCCATCCATCCAAAAGTCCATGTGATGGGGGATAGAAGGTTTATCTTGTTTTATGCCGAAAGAAAGGGTTTTAAAATCGAATCTATCCAAATCGATGCTTGTTCCATCACCCTTATCTATCTTTTTCACATAGCCGCCCCATTTGGTGTAGTTTGCCATGTCTAGGAATTCTTCGGCATTTAGCCTGTATGGTGGTGTGTCTAAATAAAGAGGCCAATTTGGCGTAGTATAGTTTGGTCCCCAGCCAAAGGATTGATAGCCAGGGGTAAAGCCCTTGGTTTGCTTAGCATCGTTTGGCCACTCATACATAAGCTCGTTGAATCTCGCCTTGTAGTGGTAAGGCTTACCAGGTCCGCCTAGCATGACCGATTCCCCCTTTGCTTTGTCGTAGCCCCAAATTTCAGGGTAGAAGGTATTTTCAGCAGGTTGTGCATTGGACTTAGTAAAGTATAGGTCGTAGACTTGTCTGTCGTAGTAGATGTTGTAGACAGTCTTACCTGTTGCATCCACAGACTTAACTAAGTTTACATTTGCAGGGTCTTTGTTTTGGTCATGAGTTAGGACTTGGTTGTAAACATAGAACTTGTTTAGATAAGGATCTCTGCCACGATTAAATCTTTTGCCTGCCCATATCTTGTTTAGACGAGCTTGGTCTAGGTCAGGAAAGACTATGTCTTTTACAGGTTCATTATCCAGGTCCGGTCTCATGCCTGTGTCTTTGTCTTTATAGACACGAGTACCTATATAGTCGTACTTATCAGCTAGAGAAGCACCATCGGAGTGGTCTGCCTTTTCTGCCCAGAATTGTACTGCGTAGTCTGCCTTTTCCTTGTCCTTCCACACAGCGGTGAAAGTAATATTACTTGCAGGCATAATTAAATTGGCATTAAGATCTTTGATAGCACCGCCGGTTCCGACTGCAATTATTTCATTGGCCTTAAATGTTTTTCCATCCTTTGTTTTCAATTCTACAGATGGTTTCCATCCTAAAAAGTCACCGCCGACTTTTTTTGGAATAGATTCATCAGCAATTTTAGGAATGGCTTGTCCATAGTAAAGGGTACGAGCTGGAAGCTCTGTTCCACCTGCAGTATCGTAAACTACATCGTAGTGGGCACGGTTGTAGCGGTATTCCAAGATGAAGTTTTCAGCATTTTCTGGAACTTGCATTGTTATAGAGTCAGCTTCCGGAACAAAGCCTTTTACTCTCGGATCATTTTTGTCCAATGGACTTACTTCCATGGTAGAACCAGTATTTCCGTTTTGAGTGGTAATAAGCTCTCCAGTTTCTCCAACGCTTCCATCTGGATTTGTGTATTTAGTAAAGTCTTCTAGGTCTTGGAAAACGTGTTTGATTTTAATGCTATTGCTTCTAGCTTTGTAGTCAAACTCTTGCTTGGCATTGTACCTATCGCCATTATTGGCGTCTTTAGATTCAGTGCCTGCTTTTGCCTTTTTCACAATTGTATCGTAATTAATTGTAAAATTATCTTGTAGTTTGTCATAACCTGCAATGTCAGGTAGGTCTATAGTCTTGTTGACCTTGTCTTTTTCTGTTTGAGTTGCTGCTGCACCTACACTGGAAATATAAGGTTGGTAGTCAACCTGATACTCCTCACCTCTTTGGACCTTGTAGTCTGTCCTTAGGGTATAAATAGCCGGCTGGTCTGGATTTTTAATAAATTCCTCAGCCGTTTGTCCTTCTCCTGGTTTTGCAGGTACTACGGGGAGTTTGTCTACTTTGTTTACGTAGTCTCCCTTGCGTATAGGAGTTTTGTCGTAATTTATCTTCTTTTCCTCTTTAGGAGGAGCCGCTCCTTGTGTCACCTCAGCAAATGCTTGTAGTGGGACTGACAATAGCATTAGTAATGCTAAGAAAAATGTCGTTGTCCTCTTCAAATAATTTTTCATTATATTTTTACTCCTTCCTATATTTTTTCAATGAAAAATTTTTTATTTCTAATTTATTCATAAAAATGCTTATACACATATATTATACAACAAAACTACACTTTTTAATACATATATAGGAGATGATCAAAGTAAATTCTTTAAAAATATTATCTTTATTCTTTTAATTATGGATATTTTAAAAGTTCATATTTTCCCAAACTAATATATCTTTTTATTATTAACAAATCCCTCTATTTCAATTAAAAATTACCTATGCTATAATATTAATGTAATATACTATATATGGGGTTAATCATGAAACGTTTTTTTAAGTTTACAATTTCGTCAATTTTGTCTTTATGGGTCTATTCCCTATATACAATGGTTGACGGTTTTTTTGTGGCTAATTATGTGGGAGAAATACAATTTTCAGCCGTAAATATTTCTATGCCCCTGGTTACTCTGCTTTTTGCCCTGGGTATTCTTTTCTCTATAGGAACTCAGGCAATAGTTGGTTATGAGCTGGGCAAAAAGGAATTTGATATTGCAAATACAGTATTTTCAACTGGTCTTATTAGTCTTGTAATTGTTGGTATTATTGTATCCATATTGCTTAAAATATTTTTAATTCCCATTTCAACCATATTAGGTGCTAATAATTTGACTCACAATTTTATTTTAGAATATTTGGGAATAATACTTGTATTTGGCGTGTTTTTTATGGTTACATATCAATTAGAAGTTCTTGTAAAGGTGGATGGATATCCCCAACTTGCGGTTGCTTCTGTGGTTGTAGCTGCTATATCTAATATTTTTTTAGATTATCTATTTATTGTTCCTTTTAAAATGGGAGTTTTTGGAGCTGGTCTAGCTACGGGAATGAGTCAAATTGTTTCAACTGTTCTTATGCTTTCTCATTTTATTTTAAAAAAAGGTAGGTTGAGATTTTCTAAAAAACTTGATTTTTCAAAATTAAAAAAAATAATACCCCTAGGTTTTGGTGATTCCATTTCTGAACTTTCAATGGGTTATACTGTTTTTCTTTTTAATAATGTTCTTTTAAGAAATTTTGGTCAAAGGGGTGTAATTGTTTATACAGTTTTATCTTATATATCAACCTTTGGTCAATCTACAATGTCTGGAATCAGTCAGGGGCTTGCTCCTTTATTTGCATATGATTATGGCAGAGCTTATTACTCTTACATAAAAAAATCTCTTAAAAGAGGTTTGATATTTGTTACAAGCATCGCAATAATTCTAATACTTGTATGTTACTTTTTCTCCAGAGATTTATCACTTATATTTTTAAGTGATGATGTTGAACTTTTAAACTTGGCGGACAAGGCTCTGAAGAAATACGCCTTAGCCTTTTTGTTTCTTGGTGCCAATATTTTAATGGTTACTCTTTTTGCCTCTCTTGGAAAGGGAAAAATTGCAACTATAATCTCTCTACTTAGAACTCCTATAAATATAAGTATGGTTATGTTTTTGTATGAAAAATTCTCAGGTGGAGATAATATATGGTATGTTTTGGCAATATCAGAATTTATTACCCTTATTGTTGCCCTTGCACTTTTAAATAAATTTATTTTAATACCTTTAAATATTGAAATAAATGAAGATAACTAATTTGTAAGAATAATTTATTACAGGTGTTGAGATGAAAAGAAAGAAAAAATATATAATTTTATCAATTATAGTGCTTTTAGCTTGTGCCTATTGCTACAATTCTTATAAAAATAATCCCAAAAAAATTATTGCTCAAGCATTTTATTCCCTTGACGATAAAATATTAATATCTATAGATAATTTTTTCCCTAATATAGGAATAAAAAATATGGCTGATAAAATAAGTGATTCTGGAAATTTTACTTTTTCCCTTTTGGGAAATACAGAAAATTCAAATAATGATAAGATTAATATTATTTATACTTCTGATGCCACTAAAAAGGGAAAATATTTGTATTATAAGAAGGTTGAGGACAAAAATATTAATGAATATAGTGAGAAAATTATAAATTCAGATATTTATATTGCCTATCCTCAAATATTAGATAAAAGTTTTTACATAGACAAAAATACTGCTGAAAGCTTTTCAAAAAATAATAATGTTTCTAAGGATATGGGCTGGGATTTTAGTAAAGAAGAGAATTTTTCCTATCCTAAAAGCTTTCAGGATTTAAAGGTTGATTTTAAAAAATATGTAGCAAAAGAATGGGTTGAGTTTATAAAGACCACAAGGGTCAAAAGACTTGATGATAATTCTTTCCAACTTATTTTAAATAGTAGGGATTCCAAATCTCTTTTCTTAAAAACTTTTGAATATCTTAAGGAAAAAAACTCTTACATTTTTGACAGATACCCTAATATTTCAATAAGATTTAATAGACTTATGAAAAAAATAGAGGATAATTCTATTATTATCCTAAATGTTAGTATAGATGAGAATAAAGAAATAAAAAAAATATATACAGCAGATAATAAATACTTGCTAGATTTCACTAATGGATTTAATTTTAAATTTCCAACAATATCTCTTGATTTTATAAGAGAAAATTATGAAAACAGAAACATGATTAAAGGCTACTACAAAGGAAAGTTTTTTAGAATTTCTTACTATCCGCAAGACTATAAAATATTAGCCTGGAATAGGATAGAAAGGTTTCAAATTAAATTTGATTCCTTAGAAAAAAATTATTATTTTACTTCAAAAATCAATGTAGAAGGACCATATAAATATAAAGATATTAAATTCAATTTTTATGCCTTTGCAAAAGATATAAAGGCTGATAAAGATTTCATTAAGATTTTAAAAATTGATGATAAAGATTGGCAAAAATTAAAAATGAAGTTTCCAAAAAATTTCTTTAAAGAAAATCTCAATTTATATTAATATAAAAATTAATTTTATAAGATTAATAAAAAAATAAACAAAAATTTTAAATATTTTGTTTATTTTTTTTATTTAGGGTATAATATAAATACCAAGAACGGTAACTCATTAGTGCGATAAAGAGAGCGCATCTTGGTGGCTCGAATCATGACAATTCCATCCTATTCAAAAAATATTTATTTTGTGACTTTAATCATTTTTTAGTTCTTGAAATTAAATTTAAAGATGTTAGCTTTTAAATATTTATTTAAAACTAATAGTCCAGATATAAATTTTAAAATTAGTAAAGATTTTAAAATTTTATCAGAGCTTATTTGTAATATAATTAACCTTTACTAAAATTTTAATTAGCATAGGTAGTTGTGTTTATTATATTTAAAGATAAACTTTTCAAAAATTTAATTAAGAAATTGAGCAGTATTGAGAGATTAAAGACCAGAACAGAATAATATGTGCTAAAATTTATCAGTCATTGACTTTGATATAAATTAAATTTAAAACATTTAGGTTTTGAATTGTATGTTAAAAGTTTCTGAATATAAATTAAATTCAAATTTGTTGATTATATAAAAATATATAAAGTATTACTTATATTGATAAGACTTTTAGATGGCTACAAATTTTGAGAGTTAGAAATTTGAGTATTAGCATAATAAATTGTCCTAATCATATAAGTTTAATATTCGAAAGTAATAGGTGATAGAATAAGTGATAGAACCAGAAAATTTTCATAGGATGGAATTGCAAGTGAGTCTTTATTAAGAATGAATAATTATTATTGGTTATAGTAAGGTCTATAAAATAATTATTCATTCTTTTTATTTTATAAAATATTTTATTTTCTATATATACTAATGAAAATATTATGTCAATAATATATAATAGATATTATTCTTGGAGGTATTTATGAAAGCTGTTATAACCATCATTGGAAAAGATAAACCCGGTATAGTTCATGAATCTACTGGGCTTTTAGTTAAATATAATATTAATATTATTGATATCACCCAAACAATATTAGAAGATTTCTTCACAATGATTATGATTGTTGATATTTCTAACTTAGGTGATAAATTTGAAAATTTAATTAATGATTATGATATTTTATCAAAAAACTTATCAGTTAAGATAAAAGTAATGCATGAAGATATTTTCAATGCTATGCACAAGATCTGAGGTTTTTTTCTTATGAATAATAAAGATAATATCCTAGAAACTATAAATATGCTGGATAACGAGCTTTTAGATATCAGAACTGTCACTCTAGGCATTTCACTTCTTGATTGTATAGATCCTGATATCAATAAGTCTTGTAAAAAAATTTATGAAAAAATAAATAGAATTGCATATAATTTATTAAACGTAACAGAAAAAATTTCACAAAAATATTCTATTCCTATTATCAACAATAGAATTTCTGTAAGTCCAATATCTATTATAGGTGCTGCAACTTCAGAAAAATCCTATGTACCCTATGCAAAGATTCTTGATAAAATCGCCCATAACTTAGGAGTGGATTTTATTGGTGGTTTTTCTGCCCTGGTCCAAAAGGGATACACAGATTCTGATCTTGTTTTAATAAATTCTATTCCTCAAGCTATGGCAGAAACTTCTTTAGTTTGTTCTTCTGTAAATATAGGCTCAACTAAATCAGGCATAAACATGGACGCCTGCAAAAAAATGGGTGAAATTGTTAAAAAAACTGCAGAACTTACTAAAGATTCAGATTCATCTGGTTGCGCAAAGCTAGTTATTTTTGCTAACGCAGTAGAGGATAATCCTTTTATGGCTGGAGCATTTCATGGAGTAGGTGAAAAAGAGTCCACAGTAAATATTGGAGTTTCAGGTCCAGGAACTGTTCTTGGTGCCTTAAAAAAAGTGAAGGATAAATCTTTTACAGAAGTTTCTGAAACTATCAAAAAAACCGCCTTTAAAATAACAAGAATGGGCGAACTTGTTGGAAAAGAAGTTGCAAAAGAGCTTAACATTCCTTTTGGCATAATTGATTTATCTCTAGCCCCAACCCCAGCCGTAGGCGATAGCGTTGGAAGAATTTTAGAAGAAATAGGAGTAGAACATGTTGGCGGTCATGGCACAACTGCTGCCCTTGCTATGCTAAATGATGCTGTGAAAAAAGGTGGCATCATGGCTTCTTCTCATGTTGGTGGACTTAGCGGTGCTTTTATTCCTGTTTCAGAAGATGAGGGTATGATAGAAGCAAGTCAAAATAAATATATTTCCTTTGATAAACTTGAAGCCATGACATGTGTATGCTCAGTTGGTCTTGATATGATTGCAATTCCTGGTTCAACTCCTAGCGAAACTATAGCTGCAATTATTGCAGATGAAGCCGCTATTGGTGTTATTAACGGAAAAACAACTGCCGTAAGACTTATCCCCGTTATAGGTAAAGATGTAGGACAAAGTGCTGAATTTGGTGGATTATTAGGTCATGCACCTATAATGGATATTGGAAAAAGCAAATCAACTAATTTTTCTAATCGTGGTGGCTTTATACCAAGCCCAATTCATTCATTTAAAAATTAAAAAATTATGTCAAGTAGTCTTTTACTTGACATAATTTTACTAATGTTTTAAAATATTTTTATTATGTCCACGTAGCTCAGTTGGATAGAGCACACGCCTCCTAAGCGTGGGGCCGGAGGTTCGACTCCTCTCGCGGACGCCACAAATCACTTGCATTAGCAGGTGATTTTTTTTCACAATTTTTTAAAATTTACAATAAACTGCTTAGAGAAATGAATAAAAGAATTGAGGCTATTTTTGCTAATAAAGATCTGTTTAAAATAATCATATATTAAACTTTTATTAAACCTACCTAAAGCTTATAATTAAAAATAAGCTATATACGATTTATAATGATAAAGGAGAAAAACCAATGAACAAAAAACTAATTTCAGCCATTACACTTAGTGCTATTTTAATAGTACCTACAAATATTTTGGCAAAGACTTTTAGTGATGTTAATAATAATGACTGGTTTTACAGTGTTGTAAATGAATTATCAGACAAAGGCATCATTTCAGGTTATGAAGATAATACATTCAAACCACAAAAATCCGTATCTTATGCTGAATTTTTAACACTACTAAACAACTCAATAGGAGAAAAACAAACACCAGATTACAAAAACTCAGAAGAATGGTACAAGCCAACATTTGATTATCTAAAACAAAAGGGAGTAATTACAAACATCCAAAACCCAAACGCAAAAATCACTCGTAACGAAATGGCAAAATATTTGTCATTAGGACTAGAAAAACTAAAAAATCAAAAGATAGATACAACAACACCAGCAAGTATAAAAGACTTTGATAGCATTCCAAATGAATACAAAGATTTGGTGGCAAGTGTAGTAAATGCTGGACTCATAAAAGGTGATGAAAACCAAAACTTTAATGGATCAAAATCATTAACTCGTGCAGAAACAGCAGTAATCATAAAAGGCTTAGGTGGAGAAGGAAAACCAGTAGAAAAAGCAAAGAAAGCAGACCAAAAACCAGTAGCACAAGGAACTTTTCCTTTACCATTAGAAGGTAAAGACAAATATGGAAATCCATATAAAATACAACAATCAATAGTAGACGAATATCCAGAAAATAGGCCAACAGCATTTGACAATGACCCAGAAATCACAGATAAAATAAAGAAACAACCAATCGTAAACCCAGACTTACTACAAGAATACGGACAAGCATACTTAGATAGGGTAAATGGTATCATTACAGATCCAAATGCACGCTGGTATGGTTGTTATGAAAAATGGGCACCAGAACTAATTAATGGAAACATAAAAAATGAATTGGATGGGGACAGATTAATGGAAGAAGATAGAAAAAATGGCTTGACACCACTATCTGATTTGGACTTTAGTAAAATGTCTGAAAAAGAATTACAAGATTATTTATAAAAATAACCAAAATGACTATTAATGACACATTTTTAAGAAGATAATAAGGCAACACCGCCTTTCTACAAAACAAATAAGAAAAAAAGATATTAGTAAAATGTCCAAAAAAGAATTGAAAAATTATTTATAACTAAGAAAAATTAAAATATATAGTAAGCAGATTAATTGCCAAAAAATTTTTTAATTAATTAGATTTTTAATAAATAAATTATAGTAAAATTAGAGTTTTGAAAAGTGATTTATATTTTGTAAGTCTTGCAATGCTGTATTTTCCAATATTTTAACAGCTATACAAACCTTTATAAAATTGCGTCCTATTTATTTTTCTTGCAAAGTATTTTCTGTATTTTTGCTCACAGTTTCTACTTCTTTTACAAATGCCACAAAAGGTCAGCTTTTGAACTGACCTTTTATTTTATATTTTTTAATTTTTAAGCATCTGATCTTTGGAATGAATTTTTCATACCCATAGATGCAGTGTAAAGTATTGAATCTAAATATTTATCTGTTCTTTCTTTTAAATAATCTGCCATCTCTTGATTTGCTTCTTCTAATAGTTTTTGCACATCATCATTTTGTCCTTTAATTTCTTTGAATTTTTTGTCATATTTTTTAATGATGTAATGTCCTTTAGCTGCGATGTCACTTTGATATTCTTCTACATCTGCTGCTGTTTCTTGAAAATGTGCATCAGCCATAGTCGCTATAATTCGATTTACCCAATAAAAATTTTCTGTCGTTACTTTTAGTGTAGTATTTTTTAGATATTGTGGTGTATCTTTTATATTTGCATAAAAAGGTGCTATTGCATTAAATACGTTAGAACCGAATGCCAACCATTCTATTGCGCTTATTTTTTCGTCTACATAGGGTCTTATTTGAGTTAAAGCAAGAACATCTGAACGGTTAATGCCAATTGGTCTAAATCTTCCGCTTTGTGATTTATCACCATATATCATATAGGGGTCATAAGGTGTAAGTTCATAGTGATTTGAGAATGCTGTTTTTAATTCTTCTATGGTTATCTTTTTTTCAGGAACCATAGACCATGGTAAATTATTGCTAGTCGGCAAAAATTCAGCGTCTTGACCATCCCAAATATAAGAATTTCTGTTGAAATATCTATATATTGCCCAAGCGCGGGGAGTGTTGTATAAAAGATCATTATAGGTGTCACTTCCAAAAGCTTCTCTTGGATTAAATTGACCATTTAAAGTTCTATTAAGATGATTTTCTTCTATAAATTCTTTTAGGTCATCAGAACACATATAATTTATTTTTTTATCAAAGGCATCATCGAAATCAAAGTCATCAATACCGAATTGATTAGGCATTACAACATAAACATCATCTGGTACTCTTTTTGCTATCCAATGATGTCCTCCTATTGTTTCAAACCACCAAATATCATTTACATCTTGAAAAGCCACACCATTACTTTCATAGGTTCCATATTCTTCTATTAATTTCCCAAGCCTTACAACTCCTTGGCGGGCACTTTCAATATAGGGAAGGGTTATAACTACAAAATCTTCTTCGCCTATACCACCTTTTTTAACTACTCCTTCTTCGTATTCTATTAAGGGGTCTGCTCCTAAAACTCTTTCATTTGTTGTTATAGTTTCTGTTGCTGTCATTGAAATATTTTTTTCGTTAACACCACAAGCACCCCAAACACCTCTCCATTTTTTTACATTTGGTAGGCAGGTGTATGCCATAGATTTTTCTGGTAATTTAATTTGACAATCAGTTCTAACAGATTTGTAATCTATAGGTTGTTCTTCAGGGCTTACAACTATAAATTTTTTAGCCTTAAACATACCTGAACCTGAATCTTCTATACGACCAACAAGGGTAGAACCGTCATAACTTGCATTTTTGCCTACAAGAATTGTAGTACACATAATATCATCCTTTCACAATTTTATATTAAATTATTTTGTTATTTATATTTTCCAATAATTTTTTTATAAATCTAAGAGTTGAATTATATTAATTACTGGAACTTCATAAGGGTGATTTTCTTTTATTATCTTTAAAGCTATATCCTTATCTTTTTCTCTTATCCTAAATTCTAACTTATCTTCACAAAGCTCTTCTATTTTTCCAACTTCTCCTATATAGGGGTTTGCTCCTTTAAGTGGTCTAAAATGACCTTTTACACTTGTTTTGGAATAACAATAATCATAGGAACCATCCCTAAGTAAACCTCTATCATTAAGGGCCTTAATTAAAATTTTGGAACTTTCTTGTGGAATAAAAACTTCAAATTTATAATATTTCATAGTATCACCTTAATTAATTATACATAAAAATGTTTGAAATACCTATATTTGGGATATAAAAATTATAGGAGGTAATTATGTTTAAATTAATTATTAAAATTTTAGTAAGTGCACTAGCTATTTTGGTGGCTTCATGGCTACCAGGAGGGTTTAAGGTTGATAGTTTTGGTGTAGCTATTAGCGCTGCCGTTGTTATTGGATTACTTGACTGGGCAATAAATAGATTCACAGGAATTGATGCTTCACCATTTGGTAGAGGTAGTGTAGGTTTTATTGCAGCTGCAATTATTCTTTTCATAACAGGTAAATTGGTTGATGGTTTCCAAGTTACTATTATTGGAGCAGTTGTTGGTGCCGTAATTTTAGGAATTGTTGATATCTTTATTCCTGCAGATAAAAGACCAATTTAAAAAATTTAAGTTAGAATTTTTTAAATATAAAAAAGGAAGAAGGCTCATAGATTTTTGATTAAAAAATTTTTATGGAGTCTTTTTTTTATTTTGGTGAGAAACTATAAAAAATATTTTTATTTGAAATTTATCCCATAAAAAAATGGTCCAAGTTTTATTTCTCAGACCATATTTTTATAAACTCATCTTTACCAAGGATATTTGATAAAGATCACTTTAATCAATTGTTTGATATTTATTTATTATTTTTTCTATTAATTTAGAATATCTTCTATTTAAAGCATACCACTTATTATCAACTCTAATTACTTGTCCGCTTTTTACGAATTCAATTTTTTTACCTGAGTTGAAATAAACATTGATATAATTTATAGTATCTGCAGAAGTATCTCTGTTGGATTTTTTTCCTCTTAGTTTGTTCAATGAGTATACAATTTCCTTAATTTCTTTATTATTTTTTATAGTTTGCATAACCTGACTTTTATTTGCAATAATTTCTATATAATCTACATCTTTTACTTCAATATCTACCAATTTATTTCTGGAAGATATTATTGAAGTCCCAACAAATAGAAGTATAACAAAAAATAAAATTAAAATTATTTTCCACAAATTACTCTTCTTTTTATTTTTTCTCATTATATTTCTAAAACCCCGTTCATGAAAGTATAAGCACGACCTCCGACTCTCACTATACCGTCTTTTTCCTTGTACTGAGCAATAACTTTAGAAACTCTATCCACATAGGTTCCTTGTGTTGAATATATCACATTTGATTTAGTGTATGAATTATTATGAAGATAATACATAGTAGCAGCAGTTGATGTACCTGATCCTGTTTCTTCATTAACTCCTATAACAGGAGAGAATGTTCTTTGATGAATATTTATCCCATCTTTAGTAGTAAATACATGGTAGGAAATTATGTCTTCAATTTCGGAAAGCTTTTTTGCTTCTTTAAAATCAACTTGAACATTTTTTAAAATATCTTCATTTTTAACAGGAATTATTATATCGCAAAGTCCTGTAGAAATTTTTTTAGGCATACAATCTACATAGGGTAGACCTATGTCTTCTTTTTTTAAACCTAAAATAGATAAAACTTTATCCAAATTTTCAACTTTCTCTTCATTTTTCATCTTCAAATTCATATAGATGTTTTTAATCTGATAGTTTTCGTATTCTAATTCTACACTTACCTTTCCTAAAGCTGTAAATTGCTTTATTTTGTTTATTCCTTCTTCAATGGGTAATATATATTCATTTTTAGCTATTGCATAAAAAGTTGCCATTGTGGCATGACCACAGAGTTTTATTTCTCCATGAGGAGTATAAAATCTAGTTTCATAAACACCAGTATCCATTCTTCTTATAAATACTGTAACTGATTGATTAATATCCTTAGCTATATTTAACTTTTCTTCTTCAGTTAAATCTCCTTTATCAATAATTACACCTGTAGAATTGCCTTTAAAGGGCTTATCTGTAAAGGCGGAAACCAAGTACATATTATAAAATCTAGTCATCTTTCTAAATTTCCTCCCAATATTAAATCACAAATTCTTTCTAGATCTTCTTCACTATAATATTCTATTTCCAGTCTTTTATGTTTACCTCTACCTTTAAAATTGACTTTAGTAGATAGGTGAGAACTTAATCTATCTTTAATATCTCTTGTAAAAATATCTAGCTTTTCATATCTGTTTTTTGAAGTGTTTTTTTCAGTATTTGATACAGAAATTGAGTTTTTAACTATTTTTAAAGCCTCTTTATACTGCTTTTCCTTGTCTTTTATGGCTAGAAGAGCTTTTCCGTGAGATTGGGATAATTCTCCATTTAGTATCAAATCAATTACCCTAGAATCAAGATTTAAAAGTCTTATAGTATTTCCAACATATTGCCTTGATTTACCTATCTCTTTAGCTAAATCTTCCTGTTTTAAATTATATTCATCTAACAAATATCTAAATGCTTTTGCCTCTTCTATTGGGTTTAAATCTTCTCTTTGTATATTTTCTATTAAAGAAATCTTATCAGAAATTTCTTCATCAACATCTTTTATTATTGCAGGTACCTTTTCTAATCCAGCAATTTTAGCTGCTCTTAGCCTTCTTTCGCCAGAAACTACTATATAAGAATCACCATTTTCTTTTACAAGTAAAGGCTGAATTACTCCATAATTTTTTATAGATTCTGCCAATTCATCCAATGACTTTTTATCGAAAACTTTTCTCGGTTGGTCAGAATTTCTTTCAATTAAATTTATATCTATATATAAAAGGTTCCTTTCCTTATCCGAATTAATAATTTGTGCTATATTTTCTTCAGATGATAAAAAATTTCCTATACCTCTACCTAAAGACCTTTTTTTTGTCATACTTCACCTTCTATCTCTTTTGCTAAATTCAAATAAGCTTTTGCTCCTTTTGAGAGAGGGTCATATTGAAGAATAGTCATTCCAAATGATGGAGCCTCTGCTAATCTTACGTTTCTAGGAATTATTGTTTTGTAAACTTTTCCTTTAAAGAAATTTTTTACTTCCTCAACAACTTGCAGTGAAAGATTAGTCCTGCTGTCAAACATACACATTAGAACTCCACCAATTTCAAGGTTTGGATTAAAATTATCCTTTACAAGATTAATTGTATCCATAAGCTGACTTACTCCCTCTAAGGCATAATATTCACACTGAACAGGAATTATTATATAATTAGACGCAATCAAACTCATCATTGATAATATCCCTAAAGATGGTGGGGAATCTATTAATACATAATCATAATCATTTATAACAGGTTCAATGGCATTTTTTAACTTAAATTGCCAATCTCCACCTTTTGCAAGTTCAATTTCAACTCCAGAAAATTCTCTATTTGCAGGTATAATATGGACATTTTCATAATTAGTTTTATAAAGGGCTTTGCCATTATTTTCCATCAAAAAGTCATATATCATAAGGTCAAAATCATAGAATCCTAATCCCGATGTGGAATTTCCTTGAGGATCCATATCTACAATTAAAACTTTCTTACCAATTTTTGCAAGGGCATGAGAAAGATTTACGACAGTAGTTGTTTTCCCAACTCCACCTTTTTGATTAAATACAGTAAATACACTCGCCATTTCAAACCTCATTTCTATATTAATAATAACAGATTTACAAATTTTTTTAAATAGATAAAAATTTAAAAAATGCTCCATATGGAGCATTAATTTTTTTAAGCTCCACGTGGAGCATTTATTAATTTATAATGGTTTACTTTTTGGTTTTCCACCTTGTCTTGGGTATTTCATAGGTGTTGGTTTTATTTTCTTTGTTATCAATAAATAATGTTTAATGTCCAAAGGTAAATCAATTTCCATAACTTCTATTAATTTGCCACCTAAAATATTAAAGGTATTTGAAACTTCTTTTATTTCTTCATTATATTCTGGACCTTTCATAGCTATGAAATAGCCTCCAACTTCTACAAAGGGAAGTGCATATTCAAGTAGAGTTCTTAATCTTGCAACTGCTCTTGATGTTACTAATTGAAATTTTTCTCTATAGTCTTTATCAAAGGCTAATTCTTCGGCTCTAGCGTGTATAGCTTTTATATTTTTTAAATTAAGCTCTTCTATTGCTTTGTTTAAAAAAACAATTCTTTTATTTAACGAATCTACAAGAGAGATATCTAGATCTTTTTTATATAATTTTAAAGGCACACCAGGAAAGCCTCCGCCTGTCCCTAAATCTAATATTTTCATATTATCTCTTATAAGACCCGTCTTAAAGATAGAGAGAGAATCTAAATAATGCTTTACATTAAATTCATCTTCATCTACAATTCTTGTTATATTTGTTATTTTATTATATTCTAATAAAAATTTTCTGAATTTTTCAAAATCTTCTATATTTTCATTATTAAGTTTATATTCTATAAAATAATCTTTAAGCGTCATGCCTTCTCCTTTGACTTTCCAAATATATCAACAAAACATTGATATCTGCAGGAGAAACTCCTGTTATTCTTCCTGCTTGACCTATAGATTCAGGTCTTATATCTGATAATTTTTCTCTTGCTTCAAGTCTTAAACCATCAATCTTTTTATAATCTAAGTCTTTAGAAAGCACTCTATTCTCCAATTTTTTATATTGACGAATTTGTATCTCTTGTTTTTTAATATATCCCTCATATTTGATTTCAATTTCAACATTGTCAATAATATCTTTTCTAAGTTTTGGCCTATCTTTGTCTAAATCTGCAAGTTTTTCGTAGTTAAGCTCAGGTCTTCTCAAAAGTTCAGCAAGGGTTAAAGAATTTTTAAGCTCAGTTGAATTTAATTTTCTAATTATATTATTGTTTTCTTCAGTTGGATTTATTCGGATACTTCTTACCCTATCAAGTTCCTTTTCTATATTTTCTTTTCTATAAAGGTATTTTTTATATCTATCTTCATCTACAAGCCCTAAATCGTAACCAATTTGAGTAAGTCTTAGATCAGCATTATCTTGTCTTAATGTCAGTCTATATTCAGCCCTAGCAGTCATCATTCTATATGGTTCTTTTGTGCCTTTTGTTACTAAGTCATCAATTAAGACACCAATATAACCTTGGGACCTATCAATGATAAAGGGTTCTTTTCCTTGAACTTTTAAAGCTGCGTTTATTCCAGCGACAAGCCCTTGTGATGCTGCTTCTTCATATCCACTTGAACCGTTAATTTGACCAGCAAAAAATAAACCGTCATAGTCCATGTGTTCCAAATTTCTTTTCAATAGAGTTGCATCAATTGCGTCATATTCAATGGCATAGGCTGGTCTTAATATCTTACAATTTTTTAAACCTATAATTTCCTTATAAAATTCATTTTGAACTTCAACTGGTAAAGAGGATGATACTCCTTGGATATACATTTCATCAGTAGTTAAGCCTTCTGGTTCTATAAAAACTTGATGAGAGTTTTTATCCTTAAATCTTGTAACCTTATCTTCAATAGATGGGCAATATCTTGGACCTTTTCCTGTAATATCTCCAAGGCTTAATGCACTTCTATTTATGTTATCCCTGATAATTTGATGACATTTTTCTGTGGTATATGTCAAATGACAAAGCTCTTGGTCAATATTCATATCTTTATCATAGTTTTTAAAAGAGAAGGGAACGATCTTCTCATCTCCCCTTTGTTCCTCCATACAGGAAAAATCTATTGATGATCTCAATACTCTTGCGGGTGTTCCAGTTTTTAATCTCATTAATTTCATAGAAAAATCTTCTTCTAGAGATTTTGAGAGTTCATTTGCAGGTCCAAAACCAGTCGGTCCAGATGAATAATTAACCTCACCCATATAAACCCTACCTCTTAAGTAGGTACCTGAACACAAAACTACTGTTTTAGCCTTGTATCTAGCCCCGTTTCTTGTTAAAACACCACAAACCTTGTTGTCTTCTTTTAAAATCCTTACAGCTTCATCTTCTTTTAAATCAAGATTTTCTTGATTTTCCAAGACTCTTTTCATTGTTTCGTGATATTTTCTTTTATCAGCTTGAACTCTTAAAGAGTGGACAGCAGGCCCCTTAGAAGTATTTAACATTCTTGATTGAATAAAAGTTTTGTCAATGTTTATAGCCATTTCACCGCCTAGTGCATCAATTTCTCTAACTAAATGACCCTTGCCAGTACCACCTACATTTGGATTACATGCCATATTAGCTACAGCATTTAAATTAATACATAAAATTAAAGTCTTGCAGCCCATTCTAGCGGCAGCAAGACCTGCTTCACTTCCTGCATGACCTGCTCCGATTACTATACAATCATAATCTCCAGCATCAAAATATTTTACTTGTGTCATAAGTCCTACTTCCCAATACAAAATTCACTAAAAACTCTGTCCAAAACATCTTCAGTGGTAATTTCACCTGTGATTTTTGAAATCTCTTCCAGAGCTTCTTCTAAATTAACTTCAACTAAATCTAAAAAAACTTCATTTTCCAAGTCTAGTCTTGTTTCTTCCATTGTTTTCAAAGCTTTCTTTAAGGCATCTATGTGCCTTATATTATTGACATAGACTTGGTCTTTTTGAATAATTTCTCCTGAAAAGAACATATCTTTTATTGCATTTTCTACAAGCTTAATTTCTTCAGGATTTCTAACTGAAAGTTTAAGGTAATCTCTATCATTTAATAATTCTTTTATATCTTCATCGCTAACTCTAGCTTGTAAATCATCTTTATTCATAATGAAAAGTGCTTTTTTATTTTGAATTAAATCTAAAATTTCCCTGTCATCTTTATTAAAAGGCCTAGATAAGTCAAAAATAACAATTACAAGATCAGCTTCCTTAATCTTATCTCTTGCAATTTTAACACCAATTTTTTCTACTTCATCATCAGTTTGTCTGATCCCTGCAGTATCTGTAACCTTAAGTAATAAACCATCTAGATTGATATAATCTTCTATTGTATCTCTTGTTGTTCCGGGTATATCTGTTACTATGGCTCTTTCATATTTAAGCATTCCATTTAGAAGTGAAGATTTACCTACGTTAGGCTTACCTAATATTAATGTGTTTATTCCTTCTCTCAAAAGTTTTCCTCTGCCTGCATTATTTAGAAGTTCTCTTATATTTAAAGTAATCTCATCATTTCTTCTTTTTAATTCATCATAAGTGGCATCTTCAACCTCATCTTCAGGAAAATCAATATTAGCAACAATAAGAGCCTGCATACCTACAAGATTTTTTTCAATTTTTTCTACTTCTTTGGAGATGCTACCCTTTAATTGCTTCATGCTTATATCAAAAGAATCTTCTGTTTTTGCTTTGATTAAATCAATTACAGCTTCAGCTTGGGATAAATCAATTCTTCCATTTAAAAATCCTCTTTTTGTAAATTCTCCTTTTTGAGCAAGCCTAGCTCCATTAGCTAAAAGTAAATTTAAAATTCTTCTTACAGCAACAATACCTCCATGACAGTGAATTTCGACAATATTTTCTCCACTGTAGGAATGAGGTCCAAGCATTTTTACAGCCAAAACCTCATCAATAATCTTATCATTGTCATAGATATGACCATAAATAAATTTTCTATTCTCGCTATCTTTTAACTTTTTTTTGCTTTTAGCCTTGAAAATTTTGTCTACAATTTCAACAGAATTATCTCCGCTCGTCCTTACAATGGCAATTCCTGCCTCGCCGACAGCAGTTGAAATGGCAGCTATTGTGTCATAAGTATCCATAAAGCTCCTTTAAAATAAAAAGGGACTTTTAAGGTCCCTCTAATCAATACTTTCTTTCTTTTTGAATAACAACTTTTCTGTAAGGATCCTTACCCTCAGAATGTGTAATAACACCTTCGTAATCTTGAAGTGCTTCATGAATTATTTTTCTTTCATAAGCATTCATAGGTTCAAGTCTTATGGACCTATTGTTTCTTATTACCTTATCTGCCATTTTAATGGCAAGTTCCCTTAAAGTTTGTCTTCTTTTTTCTCTATAACCACTGGAATCAAGGTTAACCTTTATATATCTTGAACTGTGTTTATTAACAATTAAATTTAAAATATATTGTATAGAATCAAGAGTTACGCCTCTTTTTCCAATAATGATTCCGAGTTTATTTTCATCACCTATAATATTTACACATAAAACATTATCTTCTAGACCTAAAGAAAGGTCTGCTTCTAAGCCAAGGACATTTATAATTTTATTCATAAACTCCCTGGCAACTTTTATAATATTTTCATTTTCTTCATCTAAATCTAAACTTGCTTCATCAGAAGTGTTTTTTTCATCACTTGAATCAACATATGAAGAAAAATTATTTTCTATTTCTTTTTCAGGTTTTACCTGTTCTTGGCTCTTCTCTGGTTCAATATCATTATCAAATATTTCTTTTAAAATGTCACTTGTAGATTCTTCTTTTTTAGTGACCTTTACAGTAGCATCTTTGGTACCTATAATACCCAAAAATCCTTTTGTGGCTTCTTCTAAAATTTCGATATTAGCTTCTTCTCTTGAAATATTTAATTCTTTTAGAGCCTCATTTACGGCTTCATCGACATTTTTTCCCGTTTTAATTACGTAATTCATTAGACTCCTCCACTGATTTTTTTACAAAATTATTAACTACAAGTTGTTGAACAATAGCAAAAATATTAGATACTGTCCAATAAATAATTAGTTCAGCTTGTAAAGTTCTACCCATAAAGAAAATCATAATAGGCATTGCAACCATCATTGAATTCATCATAGATTTTGCTTGATCTTGACCTGCTCCTGCTGCTGGAGATTTAGTAGCTAAATAACTTGTAAAAAATGTTGTAATAGCAGCTAGTGCTGGTAATATCATTGTCTTATCAGCAACTCCTAAATTACTTATATAAAAGAAATTTTTATTCATTGCTTGATAAAAACCCGCTTGACTAAAAATATAAGTTTGTGGTTTATAAAAACAACGATAAAAACCAACTAAAACTAACAACTGTACAATCATTGGTAAACATCCGCTAAGAACATTATAATTAGCACTTTTATATAGTTGTCGTTGCTTCATAGCAAGAGTCTGTGGATCATTTTTATATTTCTTTTGGATCTTTGCTATCTCTGGTTGTAGTTCAGCCATTTTCTTTTGGTTTTTCATCTGTGATATAGTCAATGGTAGAACTAATATCTTTAAAATTAATGTAGTAATAATAATAGAAAGAGCATAATAAGAAATATTTGTAGGTTCATTAGGTATAATTTGAGCTATAAGATTATAGACATAACGAATAAATATACCTAAAACAACACTAATCGGTTTTGTCATTTATCCCTCCAAAATTTAGATAAGAGGATCGTAACCACCTTTGTGAAAAGGATGGCACTTACTTAATCTTATAAGTGTAAGGTAAGTTCCTTTAAAAAAACCATACTTTTCATAGGCTTCAATACTATATTGTGAACAAGTCGGTGTAAATCTACAGTGGCTTCCAGGCAATAAATATCTAGATATAACCCTTTGGTAAAATTTAATTAAAAGCACACAAATATTTTTCAATTTTTCACTTTCCTTTGTCTTTTTAAAACATTCAAAAAGTCTTTTTTAAAATCTGTAAAGTCACAATCTACTGCTTCTTTTTTAGCAACAAAAACATAATCATAACCCTTATAGATTAAAGGATACAAATCCCTATATATTGCTTTAAATCTTCTTCTTACAAAATTTCTCTTACAAGCATTGCCTATCTTTTTTGTAGTAGTAAAGCCAGCCCTTGCTATATTTAAATTATTCTTTTTTGTAAATAAAGTTATATATCTGCAAGAAGATATTTTTTTAGCCCTATAAACCTTTTGATATTCACTATTTTTTCTTATAAAACAATCCCTATCCATTTAAAATTAAGCTGAAAGTCTCTTTCTTCCTTTTCTTCTTCTTGCTTTAATTACATTTCTTCCTGCTCTAGTTCTCATTCTTGCACGAAAACCATGCTCTCTTTTTCTTTGTTTGTTTTTTGGTTGAAAAGTTCTCTTCATAATCTCACCTCTTTCATCCTTAAAATTATATGTATGAATTAGCAATTTGTCAAGAAATAATGTCATTTTAACCCTAATAACAGAGTTAGCTTGTTGATAAGTTATAGTAAATTTGTTAAAATATATGTGGATAATTATTTAATCTTGTGGAAAATTTAAAAATTGTTAATAAATATATTTATTAACAATCTGTTAATAACTTGTTGATAACTTTAATAGATTTTTTGTTTTCTTTATTTATTCACAGTTTAATTTATATTATTAAATATATTTTTGAAATTTAATAAAAATTTTTCACAATTTATGAACATTTGTGGATAAGTTTATACTCTATTTTTATTCACAAATATTAAATTGTTAACAGGAGGCTATATGGATAATGATTTTTCCACTATTTGGGAACTTTTTTTAAAAGATATTGAAAAAAAATCCATGTCATCTGTTACATATAATACTTGGTTTTCCAGAATGTTGCCTAAATCCTGGGATTATGAAAATAAAAAAATAATAATTAGTGTACCATCTCAATTCATAAGAGATTATTTAGTAAACAACAAGAGGCATTTTGATTTGGTTAAGAAGTGTCTTTTTGAAGTTACAGGGATTGACTTTGACCTAAATATTATTTCTGAAGATGAAGCAAAAAATGTAGTTTTGAATAAAAATAATGATAGCTTTGATGATAATTTTCAAAGCACTAGACTGAATCCAAAATATAGTTTTGAGTCTTTTGTAGTCGGTAAATCTAATGAATTTGCCCATGCTGCTTCTCTTGCTGTTGCGGAAAATTATGAAGATCCCAGAAAGTCTTATTCAAATCCCTTATTTATTTACGGAGGAGTGGGACTTGGAAAAACTCACCTTATGCACGCAATAGGTAATTTTATTATTAATCAGGACCCCACAAAGAAAATATTATATGTAACAAGTGAACAGTTTACAAATGAATTAATAAATTCAATTCAAAAAAATAAGAATGAAGAATTTAGAAATAAATACAGAAAAGTAGATTTACTTCTAATTGATGACATTCAGTTTATAGCTGATAAAGATAGGACTCAAGAAGAATTTTTTCATACCTTTAATGAGCTTCATGAGGCTAATAAACAAATAGTTTTGACATCAGATAAACCTCCTAAAGAAATTAAATCTTTAGAGGAAAGGTTAATCTCAAGATTTGCCTGGGGACTTGTGGTAGACATTGGTCAACCAGATCTTGAAACTAGAATTGCTATATTAAGATCTAAAGCTAATGTTGAAGGTTTTGATGTTAGTGAAGATGTAATTAATTATATTGCTGAAAATGTAAAAAGTAATATAAGAGAGTTAGAAGGAGCTTTATCAAGGGTTGTAGCTTATTCTAAGCTTACAAGCGGAGATATTTCAATAGAAAATACAGCTATAGTTTTAGCAGATATTTTTGAATCTAAAAAGAAGAAAGTTATAAATGTAAAACTTATAAAGGAAGTTATTTGCAAAGAATTTGATATTACAATCAGTGATATTGATTCTAAAAAAAGAACTAGACAGATAGCTTATCCAAGGCAAATAGCTATGTATATAACTAGACAAATAACAGAACTTTCTCTTCCTAAAATTGGAGAAGAATTTGGAGGGCGCGACCATTCAACAGTTATTCATGCATATGATAAAATAGAAAAGGATATGCAGGAAGACCCAGTTTTTAAAATTAAAGTTAATGATATTATAAAAAAAATAAAAATGTAGTGAATAAATAACAAAAATATAAGTAACTTATCCACAAGTTATTAAAGGAAACTTTTTTAATATTTGGAATTTTCTAATACTTATACACATATTAACAAGGCCTACTACTATTACTAATTAATATACTTTATTCAGGAGGAAAAAAATGAAATTTAAAATTAATAGAAAGGATTTAGCTAAACATATTTTTATAGTTCAAAGAGCAATATCTGCTAGAACAACTATGCAGATATTAGAAGGAATTCTTATTAAATCAAAGGACAATAAAATAAGTTTAACTGCAACTGATACAGAAATATCAATTGTCACTGAAACTTCAGCTCTTGTTGAAGAAGAAGGTCAAATAGTTGTTAATGGAAGACTATTTGGAAATATTATTAGAAAATTAAATAATGATGATATATTCATCAAGGTTGAAAACTTCAACATGAATATAAAATGTGGTAATTCTGAATTTAATATTTCAGTTCAAAATGCTGAAGGATATCCAGCTCTTCCTAATATTAAAAAGGATAAAGTATTTTCTCTTTCTGTAGATGAATTAAAATCAGCAATTAGAAAAACATCTTTTGCTGTATCACTTGATGAAACAAGAATGGAATTTACGGGAGTTTATATGGACTTTTTACAAGACCATATAAATTTTGTAGCCCTAGATGGTTTTAGAATGGCTATTATGAAAATAAATAAAAATACAGGATTTACATCTTCAGCTATAGTTCCATCAAGGTCCTTTGTAGAACTTGAAAAAATATTAGATGATGATAAAAAAGATATAGTTATAAATTTGGAATCAAACAATATAGTTTTTGAATTTGACAATACAGTATTTTACTCAACTCTAATAAGTGGTAAATTTTTTGACTATGAAAATTTACTAAGAGATTCCTATAAAATTCAAACAAGTGTAATAAGAAGTGAATTTCAATCAGCCTTTGAAAGAGCTTCTCTTCTTGCAAGAGAAGATAGAGCAAATTTGGTAGAGATGACTTTAAATAATGAAGAAATATATATTGATTCTAAATCTGAAATTGGAAATGTTCATGAAGTAATAAATTGTTCACAAATTGGTGAAAATTTAAAGATAGCTTTTAATTCAAGATATATTTTGGAAGGCATAAAGATTATGGAAACAGATAATATAATTTTAAATTTAACTGATTTTATTAATCCTTGCATTATAAAAGAAGAAGATAATAAAGATTATATATATTTAGTCCTTCCTGTAAGGTTAGCACAATAATGAAAGAAAAAGTAATAATTAAAGATGAATATATAAAATTAGATTCTTTTTTAAAATTTCAAGGTTTAGTTGAAAGTGGAGGATTTGCAAAACAAGTTATAAAAGAAGGTCTTTGCAAAGTTAATGGTGAAGTTGAATATAGGCGTGGCAAAAAACTTTATCCAAAAGATATTGTAGAATTTCAAAATAAAGAATATGTAATAGGTGAGAAATGAACCTAAGCTTTATAGGTCTATATAATTTTAGAAATTATAAAAGTTTAAAATTAAATACTGGTCCCAAAATTAACATTATTTATGGTAAAAATGCAAGTGGGAAAACTAATCTTTTAGAAGCTATTTATATGACATGTAAAGCATATTCATTTAAAAATCCCAGGGATAATGATTTAATAAATTTTTCAAAAAATGAGGCTTATATCCTGGGAACTTATGAAAATAATTGCTATAAAGACAATTATAGGATAGAGATAACAAGAAATAATGTAAAAAAATATTTTATAAATGAACAAAAAACAAATTCTAAAGATTTTAGACAAGCAAGACATATAATTTTATTTTCACCTGTGGATTTAAATATTATAAAAAATTCCCCATCGGATAGAAGAAGATTCATAGATGAGAGTCTTTCAAACATAGATCTTTCTTATGATTATTATTTATCTCAATATAGAAAGATTTTAATGGAAAGAAATAAACTTTTAAAAATTTCTAAAAATATGTCTTTGCTTGAAATTTATGATAGAGAATTGTCAAAAATTGGCTCAAAAATAATTATTATGAGGTTAATAGCTATAAAAGAGCTTAATAAATATGCGAATAAGCATTACCAAAATCTCTCAAAAAATGATAGATTAAAAACTACTTATCTTTCAACCATTCCTCTATCGTCAAATGAAGAAGAAATAAGAGAGAATTTTTATAATTTTTTAAAATTAAATCAATATAAAGATTTTCAAAGAAAAAATACAAGTATAGGTCCTCACAGAGATGATATAGATTTTAAAATTAATGATAAATCAACAAAAGCTTTTGGCTCACAAGGCGAACAAAGAAGTGTAGTCTTATCCCTTAAACTTTCTGAATTTGATTTAATTTATAAAAAATTTAATGATAAGTCTATACTTTTATTAGATGATGTCTTTTCAGAATTAGATGAAAAAAGGACTATGTATCTTTTAGATTCAATTAAAGATACACAGACATTTATTACAACTACTGAATTTAAAGATTATTTTAAAAATTTAAATATCAGTTCTTACAATATAGAAGATATAAATAAAGAATAGGAGAAATAATGGCAGAAAAAAAGAGACATTATGATGCAGGAGATATACAAGTCTTAAAGGGACTTGAACCTGTAAGAAAAAGACCTGGGATGTATATAGGTTCTACCGGAGAAAAAGGTCTACATCATCTTGTATATGAAGTTGTTGATAACTCTATTGATGAAGCCCTTGCAGGTATCTGTGACCATATAAAAATTGTTATTACTAAAGATGGCTCTTGTTATGTGGAAGATAACGGTAGCGGTATACCAGTAGAAATACATCCACAAACAGGAAAATCAACGGTAGAAACAGTACTTACAATACTTCATGCTGGTGGTAAGTTTGATAACAAAGCATATAAGGTATCAGGAGGACTTCACGGAGTTGGCGTTTCAGTTGTAAATGCCTTGTCAACTCATTTAAAAGCGACAATAAAAAGAAACGGGAAAATTTATTCGCAAGAATTTCAAAGAGGCAAAGCTATTTCAAGCTTAAAAGAAATTGGTAAAGTGGATAAAAATCAAACTGGAACTAAAATTGAATTTACACCGGATCCTGAGATATTTGATACTGTAGAGTTTTCTTTTGATATTCTTTCAAAAAGATTTAGAGAGATGGCATTTCTAAATAAGGGAATAAAAATTGATTTTACTGATGAAAGAATAAATAAAAATGAAATTTACCATTATGAAGGTGGAATTAAATCTTTTGTTGAATATATAAATAGCAAAAAGAAATATGAACCCATCCATGATGAAATTATATATATTGACGAAATAAGAGAAAATACTTCTATAGAAGTAGCAATTCAATATACAAAATCATATTCAGAAGAAGTTTTGACTTTTGCAAATAATATAAATACAGAAGAAGGTGGTAGTCACTTATCTGGATTTAGATCAGCTATTACTAAAACTGTAAATGATTATGGAAGAAAATATAATTTTATAAAAGAAAAAGAAGAAAATTTATCTGGTGATGATATAAGAGAAGGTATGACAGCGGTCTTAAGTGTCAAACTTCCTAATCCTCAATTTGAGGGACAAACTAAGGCTAAACTTGGTAACTCTGAAACAAAGGGTGTTGTAGATTCTGTAGTGTCTGAAAAACTTTCTATGTTTTTAGAAGAAAATCCAAAAACATCTAAGGCAATTTTAGAAAAAGCTGTCGCAGCCAGACGTGCAAGAGATGCAGCTAGACGTGCTAGAGAAATTTCAAGGGCAAAAAATAATTTAGATATGACTTTGCCTGGAAAACTTTTTGACTGTAGTGATGTTGGTAGCGAAAAAAGTGAAATATTCCTAGTCGAAGGTAATTCCGCTGGTGGTAGTGCAAAAGATGGTCGTGATCCTGAATTTCAAGCTGTTTTACCTCTTCGTGGAAAAATTATGAATGTTGAAAAAGCTACAGAAGCAAAAATGTTAAATTCATCAGAAATAAAGGCTATGATTACAGCTTTTGGTACAGGATATGCAGGTGAATTTGATATTAGCAAGTTGAGATATAATAAAATTATAATTATGACAGATGCCGATGTCGATGGAGCTCATATAATGACCCTACTTCTAACATTTTTCTTCAGATATATGAGACCATTAATAGAAAATGGTCATGTTTATGTGGCACAAGCTCCTCTTTATGGACTTGAAAAAAATTCTAAAATTTTAAGATATTGTCATAATGAAGAAGAATTAAATCTTGCCTTAAAAGCTCATGAGAGTGAAAAAAACATTAATATAAAAAGATATAAGGGTCTTGGCGAAATGAACTATGACCAGCTTTGGGAAACAACAATGAATCCTGACAACAGACTACTTTTAAGAGTAAATATTGAAGATTTTGATGAAACAGATGATACATTCCAAATGCTTATGGGTCAAGAAGTTGAACCTAGACGTGAATTTATTAGTGAAAATGCACAATATGCAGATTATATAGATGCATAGGAGGAAATATGACAGATACAAAAGAATTTGAAAATGGAATATTTGATGTAGATATAAGTAAAAAAATGCGTTCCTCCTATTTAGACTATTCAATGTCTGTAATAGTTGCAAGAGCCCTTCCTGATGTGCGTGATGGACTAAAACCAGTTCACAGAAGAATTCTTTATGGGATGAGTGAATTAAACTTAGTTTCAGGAGGTTCCTACAAGAAATCTGCAAGACTTGTTGGGGATGTAATGGGTAAATACCACCCTCATGGTGATTCATCAATTTATGAAGCAACTGTAAGACTTGCCCAAGATTTTAACATGAGATATCCTCTTGTTGATGGTCAAGGTAACTTTGGTAATATAGATGGTGATGGCGCAGCAGCTATGCGTTATACTGAAGTCAAAATGACAAAACTTGCAGAGGAAATGCTTAGGGATATAAATAAGGATACTGTTGAATTTGTTCCTAATTTTGATAATGACCAAGAAGAACCA
The DNA here is from genome assembly GCF_000378725.1 of Peptoniphilus lacrimalis DSM 7455. Lineage (GTDB taxonomy): Bacteria > Bacillota > Clostridia > Tissierellales > Peptoniphilaceae > Peptoniphilus_A > Peptoniphilus_A lacrimalis. The sequence continues at coordinate 84,522 of NZ_KB900367.1, forward strand.
TCGATTTTACCTTCAAGATTTCCAAACCTACTTGTCAATGGATCTTCTGGTATAGCTGTTGGTATGGCTACAAATATGCCACCCCACAATATGAATGAAGTCATAGATGGAATTGTAAAATATATTGATGACGATGATATTTCAATCAGTGATCTTCAAGAAGTGATTAAAGGACCTGATTTTCCAACAGGAGCTTTAATCATGGGAAGAGATGGTATAAATAAAGCTTATAAAACAGGTAGAGGAAAAATAACAGTAAGGGCTGTTGCAGAAATTGTTGAGCCCAAAAAAGGAAGGGAACAAATTTTAATAACAGAACTTCCTTACCAAGTTAATAAATCTGCTTTAGTCATGAAAATCGCAGAATTGGCAAAAGATAAGATAATAGATGGAATCAGTAAAATTACAGATTCTTCAAATAAGAGAGGAATAAGAATTGTAATTGATCTGAAAAAAGATGCCAATGCCAATGTAGTTTTAAATAAACTTTATAAAGAAACTCAACTTCAAATAACTTATGGAATTATTAATCTAGCTTTAGTTAATGGAAGACCACAAATTTTAAATCTAAAAGAACTTATAAGATATTATGTTGACCATCAAGTTGAAGTTATTACTAGAAGAACAAGATTTGATTTAAATAAGGCAGAAGCTAGAGCTCATATTGTTGAGGGTTTATTTATCGCCCTTGATAATATAGATAGGGTTATAAAAATAATTAGATCATCAAAAGATGATAAGGAAGTAATAGAAAAATTTGATAGGGAATTTTCTTTAACACAAATTCAATCTCAAGCTATTTTAGATATGAGATTAAAAAGGCTAACTGGACTTGAAAGAGAAAAGTTGCAAAATGAATATGATAAATTATTAGAAGATATAAAGAGATTTAAAGAAATTCTTGAAAATAATCATGTTTTGATGGAACTGATAAAAACTGAACTTTTAGAAATCAAAGATAAATATGGAGATTTGAGAAGAACTGTAATAAAATCAAGTGAATCTGATATTGATATTGAAGATATTATTAAAGAAGAAGATGTTATAATTACATTAACCCAATTTGGTTATATAAAAAGAATGCCAGAGGGAACTTATAAACCACAAAAACGTGGAGGAAGAGGTATAACAGCTTTAACACAAAAAGAAGATGATTTTGTTAAAGAATTATTTGTTACTTCAACTCATGATAGACTACTATTCTTTACAAATAAAGGAAAAGTTTATAGGCTAAAAGCCTTTGAAGTACCTGAAGCTGGAAGAAATGCTAAGGGAACAGCAGTGGTTAATCTCTTAAATCTTGATAAGGGTGAAAAAATAACATCTGTAATAAATGTTGAAGAATTTGACCCTGATCATTATCTATTGATGGTAACAGAAAAAGGATTGATTAAAAAGACATCTAATAAAGAATTTAAAAATATTAGGCAAAATGGTCTAATAGGTATTAAACTTAGAGATGATGATAAATTAATAAGTGTTCATCTGGTTAGAGGCGATGAAGAAATAATTCTTGTAACTAAAGAAGGAAAATCTATAAGATTTTCTACAGATGAATTAAGAGATCAAGGTAGAAACACTATGGGAGTTAAGTCTATGAATCTTGATGAAGATGATACTATCGTATCATCAGATATTGTAGGAGATGGAAATTACTTACTAACAGTTTCTGAAAATGGTTTTGGAAAGCTAACTGAACTTAAAGAATACAGACCTCAAAATAGAGGTGGTAAAGGTATATTCACCTATAAGATAAGTGAAAAAACAGGTAAGGTAAGTGCAGCAAGTGTAGTAAATAAATCAGATGATATAATGCTAATTGCAGATTCAGGAATTATTATTAGACTTTTAATAGATGATATTTCTGTAACATCAAGAAATACAATGGGTGTAAAACTCATGAATCTTAATGATTCTAAAATTGTAGCCATAGCTAAATATATAGGTGACTAGGAGGAATTATGGATTTTAAAATTGGTTCTTTAGTAAAAGATAAAAAGTTAATATTAATACCATCAGGAGAACTTGATGTTTATTCAACAGATAAATTTAAAGAAGAAGCCCTTAAAGCTTATAATGATAACAAATTTGATATTGAACTTGATTGTTCAAAACTTGAATATTTAGACTCTACAGGTCTAGGAGCTTTAATATTTCTTTTGAAAACTGTAAATGATGACGATAATACTATTTCCATAAGTAATTTAAATAAACAAATTTTAAAATTATTTAAAATAACAAAATTAGACGAAATGTTTGAAATAAGGAGTTAAGATGGAAAATATATTATATTCTATACCAAACAACGCAATATATTTTTCTTCTGTAAGGCTTGTTGTAGGGGGTATATTAAATACTTTAAAAAGAGATATAGAAGAAATAGAAGATATGAAAATATCTGTAACAGAATGTTTAAATATCTGTTTAGCTTTAAGTCTATCTCCACAAATAGATATAGAATTTAAAATTGAAAAAGATAATTTAGAAATTCAAATATCTAATATAGATTCAAATTTATTAGATAATTTTGATGAACTTAAACTTGCCATAACTATAATTGAATGCTTAGTTGATAAAGTTTATTTTCAAGATATGAGTATTCATTTAATTAAAAATTTATAAGCTTATGAATATAAAAGAATATAAAGAATTAGATAAGAAACTTACAAAAGAAGAGAAAAAAGAACTTTTTTTAGAATACTATAAAACAAAAGATCAAGATTTAAGAACTATATTGATCGAAGAATATTTATATATAGCGGAAATCTTATCAAGAAAATATATTGGAAAAGGCATAGACTATGACGATATATATCAAGTAGCTTCTATAGGCTTAATCTATTCAGTAGATAGGTTTGACCCAACTAAGGGTTATGAATTTTCATCCTTTGCCACACCAACAATTATAGGTGAAATCAAAAAATATTTTAGAGATAAGGGTTGGACTATAAGAGTACCTAGAAGAATTCAAGAACTCTCAAAAAAAATTATGATTGCCAAAAATAAATTATCTCAAGAATATCAAAGGACACCAACAGTAGAAGATATAGCTGAATTTTTAAATGCTAGTCCTGAAGAAATAATAGAATCAATGGAAGCATCTAAAGTTTATACTCCTCAGTCCTTAGATATAGTTTATGATTCTGGTGATGATAAGAAGATGTCTTTGCAAGATTTAATAGGCGAAAATGAAAAATATTTTGATAAAATTGATTTAAAAGATTTTCTTCTAAAATCAATGAAAAATCTAAATGAAGTTGAAAAGACTATATTAATAGACAGATATTTTAACAAAAAAACTCAAATAGTTATAGCTAAAAAATTAAATATTTCTCAGATGACAGTTTCAAGAATAGAAAAAAAAGTTTTAGAAAAAATGAGAAAAGAAATTAAAAAAACTATGGAAGTATGATAAATTGATTTTTTATATTGCTAAATATATATTATTATTACAATAATAAAGGAAAAACCTTAAGCCCATCTTAAGGTTTTTTAATATATAAAAGTTTCAAAGAAATTTATAATGTATTATAATAAGGTTATTGATTAGAAAAGTAGTGATTAAATGTATTATAAAATTGATATTTATTTTGATTTTTTTATAAGAATATTAATAGCCTGTATATGTGGCTTTTTAATAGGATTTGAAAGAGAAAATAGGCATAAATTTGCAGGAGTTAGAACTCATACAATTGTAGCTTTAGGTGCATGTATAGGTATGATTATATCAAAGTATGGTTTTGCTGATTCTGCAGAATTTGATGCAGCAAGAGTTGCGGCTCAAATAGTTTCAGGCATAGGATTTTTAGGTGCAGGAATAATTTTTGTCTACAATAATAACGTTACAGGACTTACAACCGCTGCTGGAATTTGGACAACTTCCTTAATTGGAATGGCATTTGGGGCAGGAATGTATTTTATAGGTATAATATCCTCATTTATTATCTTAATTTTACAAACATTTCTCTACAAAGGAGAGTTTATGAAATTTCATTATATGGTTTATACAGTAATTATTGAGTCTAAAATTTCAGATACAGTAAACTATATAGATAAATATATTGAAAATATAAGGATAGAAAAAGAATCATACAATTTAACCTATGATAATGAAAAATTTATATTAAGTTTTCAATTTATAGCAAAAGATTGTAAAGAAAAAGAAGATTTCATAAAATATTTAGAATCTGTAAAAGGTATAGATAATTTCAAAATTTATTAATTATCATAAAAAATAAGTGCCAGAAATAAAACTGACACTTATTTTAGTTTGAAAATATTATATTAATAAATTTTATTTATTTTCTTTAAATCCTTCATAGAGATTGCCCTCTTTTTCATCTACATATTTTTGAGCATTCATTGCAGCAATGGCACCATCTCCAGCTGCTGTTACAACTTGTCTTATTGTTTTTTTACGAATGTCTCCTGCCGCAAATACTCCATCTATTTTTGTTCTCATTTCATCATCTGTAATTATATAGCCCTTATCGTCTAAATCAAGTATATCTTTATATAAATCGGTATTTGGCAGGTATCCTATAAACACAAATATGCCAAAGGGTTCATCAGATTTTATGCTTTTAACTTCCCCTGTTTTTAAATTTCTTATTACAAGTTCATTTGCAATTTTATCGCCTTTTACTTCATCTACACAAGTATCCCATATAAAGTCTATTTTTTTATTGTTAAAGGCTCTTTCTTGAATATCTTGAGCTGCACGAAGCCTATCACGTCTGTGAATTATGTGAACTTTTTTTGCAAAATTTGCTATAAAAAGTGCTTCTTGAATAGCGGCATCTCCACCACCAACTACATAAACATCCAAATCTTCATAAAATGCTGCATCGCAAGTGGCACAAAAAGAAATTCCTTTGCCCTTAAATTTTTCTTCACCTTTGGCACCAAGAGGTCTAGGAATTGAACCTTGTGCAATTATTAAGGATTTAGCTTCATAAGTTCCAAGTTTTCCTTGGATTTTTTTAATATCTCCCTTTATATCTATTGATTCAACTTGGTCTGAAGCAATTTCAGCTCCAAAAGATTTTGCTTGCTCTGCCATTTTTTGACCTAATTCTGCTCCTGAAATTTTATCTATTCCAGGATAATTTTCTATAGAAATGGTTTCAGCCATTTGACCGCCATCAATTGCTTTTTCTATTATTAATACTTTTTTCTTGCTTCTGGCTCCATAAATACCTGCACTCAAACCAGCAGGTCCCGCTCCAAGAATTATGATATCATACATTTAATCACACTCCTTTTTCATTATTACCCAAATTTATAAGTAATAGCCATTATTATTCCTTATAATATAGTGAAGTTTTTACAGCCTTGTGCCAAGCCTTTATTTTTTCTTCTCGATTTTTTTCATCAAAATTAGATTTAAAACTCATATCTATTTTTAAAATATTTTTTGCATCTTCTAAATCTTTCCAAAAACCTGTGCCAAGCCCTGCCATATAAGCTGCTCCTAAGGCTGTCAGTTCAACAATTTTTGGTCTTAAAACTGAGATACCAGTCATATCTGAAAGAAATTGCATTATGAAATTATTTTTACTAACTCCACCATCTACTTTTAGTTCTTCAATTTTAAATCCTGCATCTTCTTCCATGGCATTTAATACATCTTTTGAAAGATAGGCTAAAGATTCTAATGTTGCCCTTACTATATGGTATTTACTTACTGCCCTTGTAAGACCAACTATTGTCCCTCTTGCATATTGATTCCAATAAGGAGCTCCAAGGCCTGAAAAAGCAGGAACAACAAAACATCCACAGGTGTCTTTTACCTTTGTTGCCATATATTCTGAATCATCAGCAGCATCAAGAATTTTTAAATCATCTCTAAGCCAATTTATTGCAGAGCCACATTCAAATATTGATCCTTCTAAAGCATAGGTAACTTTATCTTTATAGGACCAAGCAATTGTTGTTACAAGTCCATTATTGCTATTTACAATTTCATTTCCAGTATTCATCAATATAAAAGCACCAGTTCCGTAAGTAGCCTTTGCCATAGCTTTGTTAAAGCAAGCTTGACCAAAAAGTGATGCCTGTTGATCTCCTAAAATTCCAGCTATGGGGATTTCTCCACCTAAAAATTTAGAAGAGCTTTTTCCATAGATTTCGCTAGAATTTTTTACTTGAGGAAGCATTGATTTTGGTATGTCAAAAATTTTTAGAAGCTCATCGTCCCATTTCAAGTCTTTTATATTAAATAGCATGGTTCTTGAGGCGTTGGAATAATCAGTAATATGGCAAAGTCCACCAGTTAATTTATAAATTAAATAGGAATCTACTGTTCCAAATAAAAGTTCACCTTTTTGAGCTTTTTCTCTTGCCAAAGGAACATTATCAAGAATCCACTTGATTTTTGTTGCTGAAAAATATGGGTCAATTACAAGTCCAGTTTTCTTCTTAATCATATCTGTGAGTTCATCTTTTTTTAATTTGTCACACAAGGGAGCAGTTCTCTTACATTGCCAAACAATTGCATTATATATGGCATCACCTGTATTTTTGTCCCAAACTATTGTTGTTTCTCTTTGGTTAGCTATTCCTATAGCTGATATCTCATCGGCTGTTGCAGAAATTTTTGACATAGCTTCTACAGCAGTTCCTATTTGAGATGACCATATTTCTGATGCATCTTCTTCCACCCATCCTGGATGGGGAAAATATTGGGTAAATTCTTTTGAAGCTTGTGAAACAATTTCTCCATCTTTATTAAACAATATAGTTCTTGCACTTGTAGTTCCAGCATCAAATGCCATAATATATTTTTTCATATTTACTCCTTTATTATGTAGAAAAATAGCCGCAAAAGCGGCCATTTTATAAAATATCTTTAAATTTTTCAGGAATTTCTTCTTTTAAATAGCTTGCCCCAATTATGTCAGGACCTACATGAGATGCTATTACAGTTCCCATTTGGTGGGGTATAATTTTATTAGCACCTGCTTCTTTTAAAAGTTCTTCAAAGTTTCCTATGATTTCCATATCCTGTCCGTAAACAGGCATTATTATTTCGTCTTTAAAGGGTCTTTTCATATCCCTTTCCATGGTATTTACCATAGATTTAATTGTTTTTTTCTTACCTCTAACAATTTCTGCTATCTTTAATTTTTTATTAGAAAAGGTGATAATAGGCATAATATTTAACATTTTAGTAATATTTTTTCCTACTTTAATAATCCTACCACCTTGGTAGAGGTATTTTAAATCAAAAACTGTAAATATATGGCTTATATTTTCTTGTAAAAAATCTGCAAATTCTAATAGTTCATCAAAAGTTTTACCTTTTTTATTTGCCTTAGCCATAAGATAAGTAAATAATCCAAAGCCAACTGAAGCAGATCCTGTATCAATAACAGAAGCCTTAATATTTGGATATTTTTCTTTTATATTTTTTAGTGCCATACAGGAGTTGGCATAGCCGCCTGTAAGTCCACTTGAAAGACTTAGATAAATAAAAGGTATATCTTCTTTAGCATATTTTTCAAAGCATTCTAAATATTCAAATTCAGGTATCTGAGATGTTTTAAAACTTTCTCCTTGTCCTTGCCTTTGAAAAATTTCTTCAACTTCTATGTTCCTATCAACTTCATCAGCTTTTGATGAAATTAAAGCAATATGCATTATTTCTATATCAAATTCTTTAATTTCTTGTTTTGTTAAATCACATGCATTATCCGCTATTATTTTAATATTCATATTTTCCCTCATTAGATATGATACCTTAAAATTATAAGATTATCCATAAGTAATAAGTATTATTTTAAAATTTCCTTTATTACAAAATCCATAAGTTTAGGAGTATTGGATTTTAAATCTGATCTTGAAACTCTTTCAGTATATTTGTGAAGGTCTTTACCCCATGGACCGATGTTAAATACAGGCATTGAATATTTTCTAATTAAATCAAGATTTATAGGATAAGTATTCCACATTAAAAAGTTATCTTTAACATATGAAAGTTCCTCATCATCTAGAGTAAGCATTGCATAGGATAAATCACAGATACCTGTAAAATAATTTTGAACATCTAATTTTAAATCTAAATTTTCTTTCGTAAAATCCTTCATTTTTTCCACAAGTTCTTGCATTTCTTTGTAATTCTTTAAATCTAAGTTATTTACTGAAGGATAGTATGGTGGACAAATTCCCCATAAAACTACAGGTCCCCTATATGAATAGTTTGATAAAAGTTCTTCCATTAATCTAAAGACAGCTTCAGGAATAGATATTTCTCCATCATTAACCATTTTTGTTAATTTATCTTCTGTATCTTTTAGAATTTTTTCTATATCTACTTTATTTTCATTTTTTATTTCCCTGACTAATTCTTCAAAAATAAAAACTTTTGTTGGATATTCAATTTTTCCTTCTTCTCCACTAGCTTGTAAATATTTTTTAAAGGATTTGTCAGTTCTCTTAATTACATTTTCAAAGGCTTCAACAGAAATTTCTTTTAATTTTTCCATGATTTCTTTAGGAGTTTTGGTAAGGGGTAATACTGACATATATCCACCAGATGTAATAGGAAGAGATACATCATATACATATTTTCTATCCTTTTGATATAGCCATGTTGGTGCAGGAGAAGTAGTATTTCCTCTAGTTTCTATAAAGTCTTGATTAAGATCAGTTAAACTTACAATTTCAGATAATAAAGAAATTGGATTTAGTCCTTGATAAACTTGTCCAACATGAGTAAGTTTTCCACGAGTTAGGCATATTGGCATAATTTTTCCTATGGAGCCATCATAAATAATCATTGTATTTTTGTCTATTCTTTCATGAGGTTCACCATCAATTATTAGCTTATAATTTAGACCATATCTTTTATTTAGATCATCTAAAATATAAGAAAGATGACGCATACCGGCAGATAGATTTTCTTCATCACAGACAGCAACTAAGAGTACTGAACCCGGAAAATCTTTATCTTGAACATACTTTTCAAATAGAGCCATTTCAATAGCACCACCAGCCTTCATATCACAAATACCACGACCAAAAAGCCATTCGTCTGTTAAATCTTTTTTTACTTTGTCTAAAACATCAACTTGGCCATTTTTGAAACCCTCTTTAATTTTTTCGGGTTCATAAGCTATATCTTTAATTTTTCCAAAGTCTTCAACATCAACAGTGTCTGAATGACCGATAAGTACAACAGTATCTTTACTCTTGCCTTGTAAAAGTGCATAACAAACTGACCTATTGAGATGGTCATTTTTAACGGGTGAAATTTTAGTTTCTATAGGAAGCTTTGCTATTTTTTCAAGGTGTTTAAACCATTTTTGAAAAAAGTTCACACTATTTTGTTCAAGCTCAGTTCCAGTATGAGTAACAACTTTGCCATATTCTATAGCTAATTCTTCAATCCTATTTCCTAAATTATCTTGTTTCATAAGAACCTCTCTTTCATTTTATCTTGTAAATTTTTTATTTTGTGTAAAATTAATTATATTAATATTATACTATAGCGATAATTTAATTAAAAATTTTACTATAAATTTTTATTGATATATAATAAATTTATGGAAGTTTATTTTATGAAAAAAGCCTTGGAATTAGCAAAAATTTCTTATAAAAATTTTGATGTTCCCGTAGGATGTGTAATAGTTAAAGATAAAAAAATAATAGGTCAAGGATATAATCAAAAGGAGAAAAATAAAAATCCCTTATGTCACGCAGAGATAAATGCTATAAATTCTGCTTGTAAAAATTTAAATTCATATCATTTAGAAGATTGTGATATGTATGTTACTTTGGAGCCTTGCCTCATGTGTGTTGGAGCAATAATAAATGCCCGCATAAAAAATTTATATTTTGGATCTTATAATTACAGATTCGGAGCTGTATTATCTCATGTTGAACTCTTAAAAGATGGGGGTTTTAATCATAAAACAAATTACCAAGGAGGAATTTTAAAAGAAGAATCAGCTAGACTTTTAAATTCCTTTTTTGAAAAATTAAGAAATTCTTCTAGATAAATTTATAATATAAAAGAAAAAAGCACTATAAGTAGATTTACTATTTATAGTGCTTTTTTCTGAGTTCAAATTATTCATATAGATTTCTGTTGCCAAATTTAATCTTGCTATCAATTACAACTTTTCCTTGAGGACGATTATATTCCTCCATAAGAGAGTTAACAACTGTAGCAATTTCGGCCCTTGTCATACCTCTTTTTGGTGCAAAAATGTTTTGAGAGTAACCATTAATTATATTGGCTTTAACCATGGCGCCAACATATCCCTTGGCAGATTCAGAAATTTCATTATAATCATGAAATTCTTTTAAAACATCTTTGTTTTTTCTCAAACCATACATATAACCTAAAATTTCACAAACTTCTTCCCTTGTGATCGGTTCATCTGGATAGAGTTTTCCCATAGTAGGTATTAAATATCCTGCCTTTATAGCTTTAGCTACATCATTGTAATACCAATCATTGGGATTTACATCTGAAAAAGTAACTGTATAAGTTTTATTCAAACTTGATAATTTATTTACAAGAGAATAGAATTCAACTTTTTTCATAAGTTGGTCAGGTTTGAAATAAGAATTTTCATAACCATTCATTACATTTAAATTAGTAATATTATCTACAGCATTTTTAGCCCAATGATTATTGGTGTCTTTAAAAGATTTAGCATAAACTCCACCTGTAAGCAAAGTCAAAGACAAAAAGGCAATTACTACAAACTTCCTTTTCATGACATCAACCCTTCTAAGAACTTCTATCTATATTATAACAAGTATAGTAAAAATTAAGTTTAAGATTCTGTTACAGATTTTAGCTTTTGTAATATTAGTGAAATATAAAAAGAGGGTGCTTATATGTACTAACACAGCACCCTCCAGGGAAGAAAAAAGATGATGAAGTTTTCACTTCTCTAATATAATAACCTACTATTTTAAATTTGTCAAGTTTTTTATGAAAATATTTTCAAAAAAAATTATTATTATTTTATTCTTATAAAAGCTTAAAAATTCAATAAAATTAACAGATTTAAGTTTTTTAAAAGCTCTTGTAAATTATCATTTTGATATTGTTTGCAGGTATATTCCATATAATTATTATAAAAATAATTTTTTAAAGAAGAAGTTATTTCAATAATATGGTAGAATATAATTAATAAAATTTAAGGAGTTGATTTAATGTTAACTGATATTATAAAGAATCGTAGAACTGTTAGGGCTTTTAAGGATAAAAAAGTTGAAAGAGAAACATTAGAAAAACTTTTAATGTATGCTTCAATGGCTCCATCTAATGGTAATGCTCATCCTGTAGAGTTTTTAGTTATTGATGATAAAGAAAAAATAGATGAGCTTTCTAATATGGATTCATATTCTACCCTATACTTAAAGGAATGTCCTTGTGTAATTCTTTTTATGGGAAATACTGAACTTTCTACAACTTGGCTTGAAGAATGTGCAATAGATGCATCTTACTTCCAACTTTTAGCTGAAGAAGAAGGTCTATCTACTTCATGGATAAACGTAGTTCGTGGAAATACTTCAGGAAAAATTTCTTATGACGAATATTTTGAAAAGAATTTTGGAGTTAAAAAACCTTATAAACCGATGTGCTTAATACCTGTTGGTTATAAAAAACGTGGCACAAAGGCTCATGAAGATTTTGATGTTACAAGTAAAGTTCACTACAATGAATTTTAATTAATAAAAACCTTGGATTTAAAGATCCAAGGTTTTTTTATAAAGAAGCTTTTTTTCTCCATTTTCCAAATTTATAATATATATAAGTTACTATAAAATTACATATATATGAAAAAGGATAAGACCAGCATAAGGGGTCAATACTTTCTGACCAGCCTTTAATTGGTAAATAAATAAAAGCTATTCTTGAAATACAAAGCCATACAAAAGATATAAGCATTGGTGCAAGGGCTTCTCCACTTCCTCTAATGAAAGCAGATAAACTTTCTGATAGTCCAAAAGCCCAAACTGCTAGACATATTATTCTAAGCATTTTAGCTCCATAAAATACTACTTCTTCATTTGGATTAAAGGCTGCAATTAATTGATTTGCAAATACTATTGATATTAATGACAGAGCTAGAGCTATTGCCAAAGTTATATTAACAGTAACTTTTACACCTTCTTTAATTCTATCAATTTTTTTAGCCCCATAATTTTGCCCAGCATAAGTTGTAGCAGCAAGAGCCACGGCTTGTAGGGTCATAAAGACAAATCCATCAATTCTTCCCTCTGCGGCAATACCAGCTATTACATTAGAACCAAAGGAGTTAATCTTTGCTTGAATAACTACATTTGTGAAGGAGATAAATGATGATTGTAGGCCTGTTGGTATTCCAATTAAAAATATCTGCTTTGCTATTTCTTTGTGATAAGAAATTTTTTTAATTCTAAGTCTAAAAGCACTGTCTGAACTTGTTAGGTTTAAAGTTACAAGAATTGCAGAAACTGCTTGAGCTGAAAAGGTTGCTATACCAGCACCTATTACAGACATTTTGAAATATCCGACAAAAACAAAGTCAAGAACAATATTGACTAGAGCGGCTACTAATAAAAAGTTAAATGGACGCTTAGAGTCACCTGTGGCAATAGAAATAGAAGCACCCATATTATAAATTATTAGGGGGGTAGCTCCAAGATAAAATATTCTCATATAATTTATGGCATCAGTCATAATTTCATCTGGCGTTCCCAAAAGCCTCAAAAGTAACGGTGTAGTTAGAATTCCTCCAACAGTAATAATAATTCCAGATAAAATTGCTAAAAAGTATGCACAAGTTACGGAATCTCTTAGTTTTTTAGCATCATTCATACCATAATAGGTTGAAATTATTACACCTGCCCCAGTGGTTAGACCTAAAAAAAGTCCTACAAGAAGAGTTGATAAGGGTCCTGTTGCCCCAACTGCTGCCATAGGATTTTTTCCTGCAAACCTACCAACTATCATTAAATCGGCTGTGTTATAAAGTTGTTGTAGAAAGTTAGTAAGAATTAAAGGAATTGAAAAAATTATAAGCCCTTCAAAAATACTACCTTCTGTTAATGAAATATTTTTACTAAATTTTTCTTTTAATTTTGTCAATCTATCCTCTTTTCTATTATTTTTTCCAGTTTATGGAATGATTAAAACACTTAAAATTCAAACATTAGATGAAATTTTGTATAAAATTTCTATAGATTCTTATTCTATCACAAAATGAAAAAAAATCATCAAAAAATTTGTAAAAATTTATAAATATTCATATTTATTTAAAAATAACTTTAAAATATTTGTAATTTTATTAAAGATCTGTTTTTATATATATAATATTGCATTTTAAAAGCTTACATATTAAACTAAAATAAAGGGGGGAGGATAATGACTATAAGAGATCTTGAAATTTTTGTGGAAGTGGTCAGGACTAAAAATATGTCCCAAGCTGCAAAGAATTTATCTATATCTCAACCTACAGTATCTCATGCAATATCACAAATTGAAAAGGAATATTCAGTAAAATTATTTGATAGAGTTTCAAAAAAGCTATATTTAACTGATGTCAGCCTTAAACTTTTTGATTATGCAATGGAACTGATTGAAAAGTTCGACCAGATAATTCTTTTTCTACAATCTTCCTCAAAAATCTATGACTTAAACTTAGGTCTAAGTTCGTCTTTTTCAAGTGATTTCCTTAAAAATATAGTTTTTGAGTATGAAAAACTAAATCCTAGGGTGCAAATTAGGACAAGTGTTAAGGGGAAAACTGAAATAATAAAAGATAGTCGCCAGGGCTTTATAAATTTAGGTATAGTTGAAGGTGATATAGCAGAAGATGGGTGTCAATGTTATAATCTTTATGAAGATAAATTTTGTCTTATAGTGAATAAAAATCACAGGCTGGCAAATAAAAAAGAAATTGATATTAAGGATATCAATGGTGAGAAGTTTGTATTGGGAGAGTTTGATGACGAGGATAGAAAAGCATTACTTAGCATTTTAAGAGACCATGAAGTAATTATTGATTTAAAATTTATGTGTTTAAGTAATGATATGGTTTTAAATATTGTAAAATCCGGTCAAGCTATAAGCTTTTTTCCAAAGTTCTTAAGTCATTTTGAAGATTTGGTTAGCATACCTATTAAAAATGTCAATTTGCAAAGATCCTATAAGGCAATAGTAAAAAAAGACAGACAAATAAGCCAAGTTGTAGAGGATTTTATTGATTTTACAAAAGAAAAACTAAATGAGGAGATTTAATTGATGAAATTTAAAGCTAGAAAACTTGTTCTTTTCATAGGTGTTGGATTATTAATTTTTACCTTGAGTGCATGCAAAGACTTGCGTAATGATAAGGATGCCAATAGTGGAAAAGATGTAAAAAAAGAAGAAAGTATTGATGAAAAAGAAGTAATAAGAAGTCCCTTTACAGGACTAGAAACAACAGAGGATACTCTTAGAAGACGTCCTTTTGCTGTTATGCTTGATAATCATTTTGATGCCATACCTCAATCTGGTCTTAACCAAAGTGATATGATTTATGAATTTAAGGCTGAAGGCGAATTTACAAGATATATGGCAATATTTCAATCACAAAGTCCATCTGTTATTGGACCAATAAGAAGTGCTAGACCATATTTTGTAGACACAGCTAAGGAATATAACGCAATTTATGCTCATTGGGGTGGAAGTGAAATGGGTTATGCTGAAATTCCTAAAATAAAAGTTGACGATTTAGATGGAATAGCCCTTGAAGGAATAACTTTTTATAGAAATAAGGATGTAAAGAAAAAAAGACCCCATGACGGTTACAGCTCCATTGATTTAATGACAAAGCAATCAGAAAAATATAAATATGATTTAGTTTCTGACAATAAGGCTTTTAATTTTGATACAAGCGAAAACCTAGATGAAATAAAAAAACAAATGGGAGATGAAATTTGCAATTCTATAACCCTTAATTTTTTCAAACATTATAAGGAAAAGTATGAATATGATGCAAATACAAACAAATATAGGATAATAAGAAATGAAAAAAATGTAACAGATGAAGCAGATGGAAAAGATGTTCTTGTTTCTAATTTGATAGTTGAATTTGCATCATCAAAGGTAACAGGACCATTGGGAACTTTGACAATAGATATTGTAGGTCAAGGAAAGGGTCTACTTTTAACAAATGGTAAGATAATAAATATTAATTGGCAAAAAGATGATCCAAGTCAAAGAACAAAATTTACGACACAGGACGGAAAAGAAATAATTCTTAGTCCAGGACAAACTTGGGTATCTGTACTTGACCCTAAAGACATAATAGAAAAAGAGCCATCTCAAGAAAAAAATGCAGATGAAAATTCATCTGATAATGTAGAAAGTAAATAGCGATAAAAATGCCCTCACTAGTGTGAGGGTAATTTTTTATTCTTCATCTCTATCTTATTTTTTATTAATAATGCGAAGTTTGCCGATACCAATCCAAGTATTATTCCGCCAAGCACATCTGTTGGGAAATGGACAAAAAGATAGAGCCTTGAAAAAGCTATAAGACTTGCAAGTATAAAGGATATTATTCCCCATGATTTTTTATATTTATATATTACAAAACTTGCAGCTATTGATGAGGCTGTATGTCCTGATGGAAAGGAATAATCTCTAGGATTTTTTATCAGTAGTGGAATATTTACTATCCACGATGGTCTTTGCCTTTTAATTATTGGCTTTAAAATAAATGAGCCCAAAACTAATTCTATACATAAGGCCAGTATTATTGTAAGGGCTAATCGTTTTTTTTCTTTATCTTTACTAATAAAAAATGCCAATGCTAAAATTATCCAAACCATACCTCCATTTCCTAGCTTTGTAATAAATTTCATTACTATATTTAAAAGTGGACTTTGAAACGAGTGGATAAAATATAAAATATTAAATTCAAAATTCATTTAATCACCTTTAAAAAGTATAGCAAATAATGAAATTTTTACAAAATCTTTGCAGAAATTATTTAATCTCTTTTAATTCATCGAATCTTATTAATGGAGATTTTTCTTTTACTAATTCTGCAACTAAAGGAACAATTCTCTTAAAATGTTCGCTTTGGGTATGTTTTTGTTGAAATTCTAAATTTTCCCATTCTTCATTTATTATTATGGTATATGGACTGTCTACATCACTATATAAATCATAGTAAATACAGCCTTGCTCAAGCCTTGATTTATCTCTTAATTCTTTTAAAAGTTCAAGAGCCTTATTGTAATTTTCTTTTGTGAGTATTTTTCTTGTAAAAAATTTCATCTAATCACCTCAAAGATTATTATCTAAAAATAAATGAATTTTGTAAAGAAGGGTATATGTTACAATAAAGAGAAGGTGATGAATTTGAACAGAAAATATTTATCTTTTTTAGTTTCTGAATTACTCTTTTTAAAAGACGATACAATAATGCATCTTATCCCAAAAACAGAATGTCAATATAACAAGATTTTTGCTAAGCTTGAAGATATATGTAATGACTTAAATTTAAATATCAGGATTATAAGGAGAAAACTCGATCTTTTGAGAGAATGTGATTCACTTTATGTTAATGAAAAAGTGGAAAAGGAATTTAAAATAGAAATTGAAGAAAATAAAATAAAGAAAAATAAAAGAATTTTCACTTATCCCTTTGAAAAAATACCTCAATCTAGAAAAAAGAAATGCCAAGATTTATATAGGTCTTTAATAAGTAAATATTCTCCAAAACTTTATGAATTTCCTTTGGAAAACTTTGAAAACATAAGACAAGCTTTTTATGCCTATGATTTGGTGAGTTTAAAAAATATGGATTCCTATAAAAGTCATTTAGAATTAAAATTATCAACTAAAGAACTTGAAAATTTAAGATTTAGACTTGAAATAGAAATATCTGATTTATATAGAAGTTTTCCCTTAAATAAAATAAGCCTTTTAGAAGATTCAGATGCTATAATCTATAATCTCAAAAGACTTGAAAATATTTACAATGATTATGTGGAACTATATGGCTCCCTAGAGGAAGCTTTAAATATATCTATTGCCAAAAGTTTAAGCTAATCATTAAATTTAATTAAATTAAAAGAATAAGCACCTAAAGAATTTAGACCATTTAAGGCTGAATAATCTATATATCTTTTTTCTTTTGACCAACCATCTATAACTTCTAATATTTTTATTTTCAATTTCTTATATAAAAATATTTTATAACCTCTTACAGTCAAGGAATGATTTTTGTAATATCCCTCGCCTATATTCATAATTACCGGTCTATCCTTATCAATTTGATTTTTCACATGAATATAAAAATTTGTAAAATAAATTCCTTTGCATTTAAGAGGAATTTTTTTTAGTTTAAAGTATGAATTTCCTATTTCAGATATAAAATTTGGGAATGTTCCATATTCTTCATAATAACCTCTTTTTCTGGCAAAAATTATTATGAAATTATAAATTTCCATAGGATCAATATCTTTATAATAGTAATTTATGAGCCTTGTTAATGAAACAAGCGAGCAAGCATTCCTATCATTTGTAATATCTTTTATGGTATAAGTTGGAAGGTCAATAGATTTTTCTTCAATTAATTCTGCTCCATTGTAATATTTATTAATATAAGAATCTAAATCTGAAATTCTCTTATTTTTTGTATCAAAATTAATCATTCAATCACCAAAATTACAACCAATCATTAATAAAATTAATTACAATACAGCCTTACTGCATTGGAAAGATAAGAACCTATCCTATCAAAAGCAGTGAGCATTTTTTCGTAATTAAGACCACTTTCAGGATTACATACTCCTGTTTTCATTCTTTCCATATGGGCATTTCTTATAGTATCCACATCTTTAACAAGAGTTTGTAATTCTCTTTTTACATCAATATCAACTTCACGAGCTGTTAAATCTTCTCTTAAAGTTTCAAAAATTTGGTAAATTGTATCTCTCAAAGATTCAATTTCTCCAGAAGTCATAGAAGAAAAACTTAGCATTTCTTCATCCATCTGCTTAGTAGAATCAGCAATATTTTTACAGTGATCACCAACCCTTTCAAGATCTCTTACTATTCTTAAATATCCAGCAAAATTATTTGATGTTTTTTCATCCATTTCCTTACCAAGGCCAGTTATTATATATCTTGTGATTTCTTTATTTAGGAGGTTTATTACATCTTCTCTTTTGTAGATACCATCATATTTTTCCTCGCTATAATTACCAATCAAAGATACTGTTTCCATAAAATTATTCCTACAAATTTTAAACATTCTATTTATTTCAGCTTTTATATCTGTAAGCATAATTGTAGGATCTTTTTTCACAGATGGGTTAATATATTTTAGCTTCATTTCATCATAATCATTGTCATCACCAACGATTATTAATTTTGATAAATCAGCAAGTTTTTTAGAAAATGGGAAAAGTAAAATTGTAGTACCAACATTAAAAAGTGTATGCAAGTTTGCAACTTCAGCCGCTGGCAAGTTTCTTGTAAAAGAGATGATAATTTTATCTATTGGAATGAAAAATGAAATTATTATAAAAATTATTGTACCAATTAAGTTAAACAAAACGTGAACGGCTGCAGTTCTTTGAGCATTTTTAGAAGTACCAATTGCTGAAAGAACTGAAGTTATACAAGTACCTATATTAAATCCACATACGATAAACATTGAAGAGGATAAGGGTATAAGCCCTTGATTACTGATCGCTTGTAAAATACCTACTGATGCTGATGAAGACTGGATAATAGCAGTAATTCCCGCACCAACAAGCACACCTAAAATTGGGTTTGAAAATTTAGTCATTAAATTTATAAAACCTTCATAATATCTCAAAGGTTCCATAGATTCTGACATAAATTGCAAACCCATAAATAAAAAACCAAGACCAATAATGACTTGTCCTAGATATTTTTTTGTTTTTTTCTTGGAAAATGTAAACATAACAAAGCCTATAAAGGCAATAAGTGGGGCCATTAAGGTAATATTTAAAGCCACTAACTGACCTGTAATTGTAGTACCAATATTAGCTCCCATAATGATACCGACAGCTTGGTAAATATTCATTACACCAGCATTTACAAATCCGACAACCATAACTGTAGTGGCTGATGAAGACTGAATTATAGCGGTTACAATTGTTCCCACTAAAATAGATTTAAATAGATTAGATGTCATTTTTTCTATTATAGTTCTAAGTCTTGCACCTGCTACAAGTTCAAGTCCTCTGCTCATTAGCTCCATCCCATATAAAAATAAAGCTAATCCACCTAAAAGACCGAATATATAATTTATAGACATTGCATCCTCCAATAAATAATTATATATTTATAATATAATAAATTTAATCTTTTTTAAAGATGAAATGTAAATTTTGTGAAAAAACTGTAAAATATATAAAAAAATAGGTCGGCAAATCACGCCGACCTCAAGAAATATTAAATTATATCTTCTTTGATAAACTCTTTAATCTTATTAATTAAGAATCCATCTCCTACTTCTTTTGCCTTCTTTTTTCCAGATAAAATTTTAAGCAATTCGTATCCTAAAAAAGGTGCCATGGCAGGACCCATAGCCGTAATAATATTATCATCAACCACTACGGGAACATCCAGTCTTTTTTTAGTTTTCAATCTTTCTTCAACGCCAGGATAACATGTAAACTTTTCATCGGTTAAAACTCCTGCTGTGTCTAAAACTTGAGGACCTGCACAAATGGCCGCTACAAATTTTCCTTGTTCCTTAAACATTTCAACTATTTGAATTACGCGGCGGTCATTTTGAAGATTTGTTGCTCCTGGTTGACCACCAGGTATATAACAAGCCTTGTAATTATCAATTTTGATATCATCAATATGAACATCAGCTAAAACTGTAACCTGGTGAGAACTTGTTACTTTCTTACTATCTTTTATTGAGCAAGTATCAACACTTAAACCACCACGTCTAAGAATATCAACTACACTTAAAGCTTCTACCTCTTCAAACCCATCTGCTAAAAATACCAATAAATCTTTCATGATGTCTCCTTTCTTTATTAGATATTATACCCTAAAAGTATATTTATAAACCTATCTATTTATAATATTACAAATAGCATCTATTAAAGAACCTCTGATGCCACTATCTTCAAGAGATTTTATACCAACTATTGTTGAACCTCCAGGTGTTGTTACCTTATCTTTTAATATTCCTGGATGAGTTTTAGTTTCTAAAATCATTTTAGCAGAACCTAAAACTGTTTGAGAAATATATTGGTAAGCCTCATCTCTTTTCATACCATTTAAAACAGCTCCATCAGCTAAGGCTTCAATTATTACATATATGAAAGCTGGTAGACATCCGCACACAGCTTCAAAAGTTAAAAAATCTTCCTTTTTAATTACAACAGTTTTTCCGAAAGAATTAAATAGTTTAATGATTTCTTCTACTTCCTCTTTTTTTATGCTTTGGTCAGGACATATTCCTGTCATTGATTCTTTAACTAAAGCTGGAGTGTTGGGCATCATTTGAATAAATCTTTTATTTCCAAGTATCTGTCTTAATTCTTCAAAACCAAATTTAGATGTCACAGAAACAATGATTTTATCTTCAACAAAATCCTTAATTTCTTCTAAAACTTGCCTGTAAACATTTGGTTTAACAGTAAGTATTATAAGATCAGAATTTTTTACAACTAGAGAATTTGATTCATAAAAACTTGCATTTCTTATCTTTTCATTTTTATCAAAGTGGGGGCTGTGAAAGTTCACTTCAATTCCTGATTGAGTTAAACCTTTTAGTATAGCTCCTCCCATTGATCCAAGTCCAATTATTCCTATTTTCATTTTATCACCTAACCTCATTATACTACAGCTGAGCCTTAATTAATATTAAAGCTTTAATTATTATGTTATAATTAATTGGAAGTAAGGTGATTTAATGAAAAAAATATCTTTAGTTAAGCTTTTTTTCACTTTTTTTAAAATAAATGCAATTACTTTTGGGGGCGGATATACAATTGTTCCCGTAATAAAAGATATTTTTGTTGAAGATTTAAAGCTAATTAATGAAGATGATATGATGGATATTGTAGCTCTTGCTCAAGGTGGGCCTGGTGCTATGGCAATTTCAGCATCAATTTTAACAGGTTATAAATTAAGAGGCCCTATTGGTGCCTTTATTTGTTTGGTGGCAAGTGTTTTGCCATGTTTAATTATTCTTTCTCTGATAGCAGGTTTTTATCAAGAATTTAAAGAAAATTTTTACATCAATGCAGCCTTGCAAGGGATAAGCGGTGTAATTTCTGCCGTACTTTTTGTTACTGTAATTAGAATGGGTCTAAAGTCATATAGCAAATATCCAGGATTTACCATTTTATTAATAGTTATTGCCTTTGTCCTTGGATATTTTACGAAAATTAATGCCGCACTTATAATTTTAATATTAGCTTTAATAGGTGTTGGATTCTTCTCTTTTGTAGATAGGAGGTATTCATGATAGCTTTATTTTTAGTATTTGTAAAAATAGGTTGTTTTGCCTTTGGTGGAGGTTATGCCGTCATACCTCTTATTTCAAAATTTGTAGTTGAAGAAAATGCTTGGCTTTCAATGAAAGAGCTTATTGATTTAATTTCTATTTCTCAGATGACACCAGGACCAATAGCAATAAATTCTGCAACTTTTGTAGGTCAAAAAGTTTACGGATTAGTTGGATCAATTATTGCAACAGCAGGTTTTGTTTTGCCGCAGCTTGTTTTAATGTTAGTTTTGGGACATTTTTTATTTACAAAAAATAAAAAATTCAAGATTTTAGACTATGGTCTAAATGGAATTAAAGCAGGAATTGTATCTTTAATTTTTATTACTGCTTTAGATTTATTTAGATCATCAGTTTTTGCTGATGAAATTTCTTTTTCTTCTATTAATTTTGCGGCTCTATTAACCTTTATTCCAGCACTGATCATGTATTATAAAAAAGTTGGACTTTTCAAACTTATTATCATGGGAGCAGTATGTGGAATAGTAATTAATTTAATAATTTAACCTATAAGCTTATCTGATTGAAAATTTTAATTTCCTAGTTTATAATTAAAAGGTCTTGAAAGGAGTTTACAGTGGAAAATTTTAGAACATTACCAACAACTATATATTTTAATCCAAATGAAACTCTTCAAATTTCAAAGGCGGAACTTTTATCTGAAGAATTCTCTTTAGCCATAGATATTTTAAATATGGGTGAAGAAACAGTAAATAAGATTACCCTATCTGTAAAGTTTAAAAATTTTTCTGGAGAATATTTATTTAATGGAGGAGAATTTTATTTTTCTTCAGATGTTGAAATTTTGCCTCATTCAAAATATTATCTTAAGCCCTTTTCTCTTGATGAGAGGTTTTCTTCTAGCAGGTCTATTGATATTAGAATAGCTTCTTATAATGCAAATAAAGGGGTAAAAAAAATCAGTATGGATGGCGAAGTGCAAATATTGCAGCCAATAATACCTGAAAAAAAATTAGAAAAAATAAAGGAAATTTTAGGTCCTGATATTAATACCTATGGTGAAAATCTCCTTGACTATTGGAGATGTATTTGTGGGGCAATTAATCCAAAAGATATTGAAGAATGTAGATTTTGTAAAAGAAATAAAAATTTTGTTTTAAATAATTTAACAGAGGCTCTCATTAATTCAAAAATTGTTAATGAAATTCTTCAGACATCTGATAAATCAGTTATTGAAATGGAATCTTTGGAAAGAAACATGACACGTTCAAATCTAACCAAGGTTGCCCCTACAAAAGAAAGCATTACAAAAAGTAGAATTAATGACTTATCTTTAAGCTATAAAAAAACAATTAAGAAAACCAAAAATATTTTTAATACAATTTTCAAAATTTTATTGGCCCTTTTAATTTTCTTCGGTTTATTTCTATTTGGCCGTAAAATTTATGAAAAAAATCGACTTGCAAAGGCTGAGATTCTTATAGAAGAGGGAGATTATACTCGTGCAGAAAATATCTACAAAAATATTAGCCGAATAAATCCCTCAATAGATTTGAGCAAGGAATTTGATAAAGCTAATAGTCTGATTAAATCTGATAATTATTTTAAAAATGCCAATCGAGAAGTTTTAGATGGCGATTATATTGAGGCTGTAAAATCTTTAAATAAAGTCATTCCTCAAGATGAAAAAAATTTCACCAAAGCTGGTGAAAAACTTGAAGAACTTGAAGATATAATTTTACAAAAAGCTATAGTGTTTTATCAAAAAGGAGATAAAGATAATGCTATAAGCTTAATAAAATCATATATTCAAGCTGAGCCTTTGTCTGTTAGAGCTGAAAATCTCTTAAAAGATATAAATACCAACAAAAATTTAATAAAAGTTTCTGAAGTAATTGATGAAGATTATGAAAAATCTACCGATGATGCCAATGCAGTTTCTATGAAAGAGCTTGCTTCTTCTCTTCTAAATACTTATCAAAAAGTTACAATGAAGATGGCAAATTTAAGGAAAGAAGCAGATGCTGATTCTGATATAATTACAACTCTTCCCCAAGGAAGTGAGCTTTATATAGAAAAGACAAAGATTGAAGGCTCAACAAGAGTTTGGTGTTATGTTCAAGCAAAAAATATAGAAAATGAAAAAAGTTATTATGGTTGGATTTCCAACAAGGTTCTTATGCCCTAGTTTTAGGGCATTTTTAATTGCATTTTAATTGATAATTTACACCAATATTTTTTCATAAATTAAAGAAAATTAGAATTGGAAAAAATTATTGAGAAAATTTCTACAATAACATAAAGATAAAAATAAAAAAAGCTGACTTCAAAAAGAAATCAGCTTTAAAAATATAGTTTATAAATCCTAGAAGGATAAGTTTGAAAAGAATGTTATCCACAAAGAATTTATGATATCAATAGCAAAAGCTCCAACCATTGGCAATATGAAATATGCTGTTGGAGAAGGGCCGTATTTTTCAGTAATAGAGTCCATATTTGCAAGGGCATTATAAGTAGCACCCATTCCAAATCCACACATTCCTCCAGATAAAACAGCAGCATCGTAATTTTTGCCCATAACTCTGAAACATACTATAGATGAGAATAAAGCCATTAAAAGTGTTTGTGCTCCTAAAATAATAAGCATATTTCCAGCAACATCTTTTAATGTTAAAAGGTCAATATTTGTAAGAGCCATTACAAGAAATACATTTAAACCAACATCACCGCAAATTCCTGCAGCTCTTTGATCTACAGCCATTCTTCCTTTTTTACCAATAGTATTAACATAAACACCTGAAATAATCATTGATGTTACATATGCTGGTAAAGAAAGAGGTGTTCCTTTAATAGATATATGGTCATAAATGAATTTTTGTAGAATTGCTCCCAATCCTATAGAAATAAATATAAGTCCTAAAACTTTGATGAAATCTTCTGCTGTTAATGGTAAATGTTCATAGCCATTTTCTTGATCATGAAGATTTTCAAGGACTTCGTCATAACTTTCAATTTTTTTCCTATCTTCAACAGGTTTTAAGTTATGTCTTTTAATTAGAGATGAGCCAATAGGTCCACCAATTAAAGAACCCATAATTACACCAAATGTTGCGGCTGCCATTGCATAAACTGTGGCATTTTGGTAACCAAAGTTTTGTTCAAAATTAGGACCCCAAGCTCCCGCTGAGCCGTGGCCACCTACCATTGAAATAGAACCACAGATTAGTCCCATCAAAGGATTTTCTTTAAGACCTAATGCAATAGCCATACCAATTGCATTTTGTAAAAATACAAGTATTACAGAAATAATTAGAAATAAAACGAAGCCTCTTCCACCTTTTTTCAAAGTTTCTAGATTTGCACCTACACCAATAGCAGTAAAGAATACCATCATAAATGGATCTTGAAGTGTAGTGTCCATTTCAAATTGACAAATGCCTGCAAGTTTTAATCCTAAGTGAACTAAAGCGAACAAAAAACCACCAATAACTGGTGCAGGAACACAGAAAGTTTGAAAAAACTTTATCTTCCCTCTTAAAAATTTTCCTATATAATACACAACGATTGCAAGAGCAACTGCTTGCATCATATTAAGTTTAATTGTTAACATATTATTTCTCCTTCCCTATGTATAATTTTTAACAACGTTACATAGTATAGCAGAATTTTTATTTTTTTAAAACAAAATTTTCTTAAATTTTACACAATTTTTTCATTTGATGAAATATTATACGAATCGTAATAAATAAACTCATAATTTTGGAAAATTATAGGTGAGTTAAGTAAATTTTAGTAATGTTATAATTGGGTTAAATTAATAGAGCGAAACTATAGTAAAATATTTACATGAAAATTAATATAGGCTAAAATAATAAAGATTGAGGTGATAAAAAATGAAAGTAGCTGTTTTTGCTGGAACTCCAAAAGATAGCCAGATGGGTCAAGACATTCTTATAGAAAATAATTTTGAAGCTAGAAAGTTTTTCTTAGCAGATTCACCAAAAGAACAAAGTAGGCTTCAATATTATTCTAAAGATATGTTAGAAAAAAAATTCAAAAATTTAAGTAGACAAGCTTTATCTTGGGGAGCTGAAAAATTTTTTATATATTGTAATTCACTTTCTGCAGCTTTAGATGTTAAAAGATTATCAAAGGAGCTAGATATTCAAATTATCTCTCCCTTTGATGTATATGAAAATTTAGATGAAAAATATAAAAATATATTTATATTAGCTGCAAATGCCCTAGCAGCATATAAGGAAGATGAAATTTTAAGTAAAACTTTTCACAGAAATATAATAAGCATGGGTAATCTTTCGATTGTAGAAAATATAGAAGTGGATATGCCTGCAGAAGAAATTATTGAAAAATTAAATTTAAAAGGACTAATGAATTATATTAACAATATCAAGGATGAAAAATATAAGATTCAAGCAATAATTTTAGGATGTACTCATTTTCCTTATTTAAAAGATGAGCTGAAAAAATATACTTCAATTGATATTATAGACCCAGCTACTGAAATGATAAAATTATTAAAAAATTAGTTTATTGAGAATATAGTGGTGGTAAAACCTAAAGCCAAGATTTAAGAGAAACTTTCATCATAAAGCCTGAGCTTGGTATTGGCTTGTTAGGAAAATCTAAATATAAAAAAGGCTCTTGTGAGCTGAACCCGTAAACACGGAATAATTTAATAATATTTTAAGCGGAATGTAATCTGTACATAACAGGGGACATTCCGTTTAATTTTGTTTTAATCCTATCCTCATTGTACCATTTGATATATTTTTCAATCCTACTTATCAAATGGTCATAACTTTTAAACTCTTCTCCATAAAAAATTTCTTGCTTTAATATCCCAAAGAAGTTCTCCATTGGAGAATTGTCTAGACAATTCCCTTTTCTTGACATACTTTGTCTAATATTTATTTTTTCTAACTTATTAGTCCGTGAATTATGCTGATAGTGAAATCCTTGGTCTGAGTGTAATGTTAAGTTATTCTTGTTTTTTAACTTGTGTAAAGCCTTATCTAGCATTGTATTTGTTAATTCTAATGTTGGGTGATAACTTAGGGTATACCCTATTTAGTCACAAGTGTATTAAAATCGAGTAAAATAGGTTATAATAGTAATGAACGGAGGTAAAAAGAATATCTAAAAATATTATATTAGCACCAATTCTTAAATAGGCTATATTAAAGCTTTTTGTTAAATATTTATAGACATAAATTTCTCTTATATATATTATCCCAAAATTCACATAATTTTATCATAGTTCTTTCTTCAATTTTAATTCAAAAACCTTATCGTGATTTTTCCCTATATGTCTTATAGCTCATCAAAACCCCTGTGTGAGGAAGATATTTTACATTTGCCAAAACATTTTCATCATCTTTCCATTTTTCTTTTTCGATATCTAAGGTGTCGCTATTAATGTCAAAAATTTCAATATCGCCATTTTCTGTATAACCCTTTAATTTATGAGTTACTATATATTCATGATTGCAATCCACCTCAAAGCTTACATAATCAAGTTTTATAGATTGGGGATGATTTAGATAGGCTAAATCGAGGATTGGTGCTCTTAAGGCATAAAAAATACCCACTATAGAAATTATTAAACAAATCCACCAAATAACTATTGTTTTAGTACTTTCTCTTACAAAAAAAGTTCCTATAAGAAAAATAATAACAACTATGCTCATAAAAACACGAACAACTATGTCAGCTATGAAACCTTCCATTCCCTCTCGATAATATCCACTACCAAGTTTTAAAACTATATACATAGAACTTATAGCAATTATTGCAAACAAAGCTAATAATACAATGAAGATATATCTTATTATAATCAAATATTTTTTACGATTCATAATTTCCCCCTATAATATTTTCTTTCTCTATCATTTTACAAGCTTTTATATCTTTAATCATCATATTAAATAAAAAAAGACCAAGATTCTAACTAAATAAGTAATGAATGAGCTGAACCCGTAAACACGGAATAATTTAATAATATTTTAAGCGGAATGTAATCTGTACATAACAGGGGACATTCCGTTTAATTTTGTTTTAATCCTATCCTCATTGTACCATTTGATATATTTTTCAATCCTACTTATCAAATGGTCATAACTTTTAAACTCTTCTCCATAAAAAATTTCTTGCTTTAATATCCCAAAGAAGTTCTCCATTGGAGAATTGTCTAGACAATTCCCTTTTCTTGACATACTTTGTCTAATATTTATTTTTTCTAACTTATTTGTCCAAGTACTATGTTGGTAATGAAATCCTTGGTCTGAGTGTATTATTAGTTTACTTATATCTTTTGTTTTATTTATTGCTTTTTCTAACATCGTATTGGTTAATTTAGTTGTTGGGTGATTGCTTAATGTATAGCTAATTATTTCGCTGTTGTATAGGTCTAGTATTGGTGATAGATAGAGTTTTTCTTCTTTGCCTCTCAATCTAAATTCTGTTACATCTGTTAACCATAATTGATTTGGTTTAGTAGCGCTAAATTGTCTTCTTACTACATTATCTGCTACTTTGCCTATTTGTCCCTTGTATGATGAGTATTTTCTTGATCTAGTTTTGAATTTAGTACATAGCAAGGATTCTTATCTCATTATTCTTAATACTCTTTTATGGTTGATATTGAATCCTTTATTTTTTAATACCATAGTTACTCTTCTGTAGCCATATCTACCTTTTGATGCTTTTACTATGGTTTTAATTTCACCTTTAACTTCCTTGTCTTTATCTGTTGGATTTTCTAATTTTATCTTCCATTCATAGTAGGATGATTTTGGTAACTTAGCTATTTCTATCCATTCACTTACTTTGCTTTTTGGATATTCTTTTTGTAGTTTGAGGATTATCTTTGTCTTTTCCTTGCTTCTGCTTCCTCTTCCAGTAGCAAGGCTTGTAGCTTTTTTTTCGTAGATTATCTTCATTTTAAGAAGTCTATTTTCTTCTCTTAGTCTTATTAATTCTTCTCTTTCGCTTTCGTTTATTGGATTACTTAGTTTAGAATTTTTATTTGATTTGGTCATTTCTTTTTTAGGCCTTCCTCTATTGCCTTCTAACCCAGATAAACCACTTTCTTTGTATTTTTTCTCCCAATTACAAATCATTGCTCCATTAGCGATATCGAAATACTCAGCAGTCTCTCTAAGCGAAGTATTATTGATTTGCCTATATTGTATTACAGATAGCTTAAATTCACTAGTGAATTTATTGTTTTTTAACTTTTTAGATAAGTTATCAAAACCTCCAGACTTGTATTTGTTTATCCATAGTTCTAACGTGCTTTTAGGAATTTTATATGTTTTAGCTATTGATTTAAGTCCTCCTGATTCACCTGATAAGTATTCTAGTACTAATTTTATTTTAAATTCTTTTGTGTATTTTGGCATACAAAAACCCCTCCATCCGTATTCCAGATTTTGGGGTTCAGCTCGTTGCGAGTCTTTTTTATTTATTTTAATCTGATATGAAATATAATAAAACCTCAAGCTTAGTTTTATGCTATAATTTTTTCAAATAAGGAGAATAAGATGAAACAAAGAGATTATAATTTAGATTTGATAAAAACATTAGCAATAATAGCAACAGTGGGGATTCACTTAAATGCTTGTGGATCAATATGCCAAATTTATTCAAAAACTTGGAATTTTTTTGTATTATTCGGCTCTTTACTAAGGTTTTGTGTGCCAGTATTTTGCATGGCAACAGGCTACTTATTATACACAAAAGATTCCATAGATATAAATAAGATTTTAAAAAAAGTTTTAAAATTTGCAATTATTTTTGTTTTAGCAGAAATAGTATATAGGATAAGTTATTGTCCATATATGAAATATTTGTATGGGGAAAAAATTGTTTTACATAATATAATAGAAGATATTTTACAAGGAAATATAAAACCTCACCTGTATTTCTTGCAAATTATATCATTGGTGTACTTATTTGCACCTTTGGGAATATTAATTGTAAAAAATGAAAATAAAGAACTTTCATATCTTTTAAAATTATGGATAATTTTATCAATGTGTACGCTTTTTTTGGCAGATATTGTTAATATAAGATTTTTTAAAATATTTAATATTTATATTCTTTATGGAGCATACAATTTTATTATTTACGCAATGCTGGGAGCATATATAAGAAAGTACAAAAAAATCCATCTAAATTTTAATACTATTCTTTGCATCTTAGGATTTTTGATTGGATATTTAGGTGTAGTTTTTATTATGTGGAAGCTATCAAAAACTAGTGGACAAAGCGATTATTCTATATGGGACAGCGTTAATATTTTTACTTTCCTTATGTCTTATTCTTTATTTGTTCTTGCCTTAAAGGTTAAAATAAATTCCAATAAAATTAAAAAAATTTTGACACTTGTTAGCCAAAATACTCTGGGTATATATCTTGTTCATGTTTTATTTACAGATTTTATTCACAATATGGATTTAGATTATATTAATTTTTTTGGAATAGAGAAAATTTTAATTTTATTTATAGATCTTTTCATAATCCTTTTTTTATCTCTCGGTATATCTATATTGGCAAAAAAGATTTTTCAAAGGAATTAAAACTTTTTAGTGATTAAATATAAGAATTTCTTAAAATTTAAGATAAAATTACATTTATCAGTTGACAAAACTTTTTAAAAAATTTTTCAATTCATGATAAGTATAAAATCTTAAAAAATAGCGATTTATTAACAAATGTTGATAATATTATAAAAAATGTGGATAAGTTTATATATTTTTTGTAAAAAAACGGTGGGAAAACTATAAAATATGAGATTTGCTGTGAATAAGTATAAATTCACAGCAAATGTTAATAGTATCATTTAAAAATCCTATAAAGTATGTGGATAATGTGCATAAGTTTGGGGATAAAGTCCATAAGTAACTTTGAAACAAATAATAAAAGTGGAAAGTTTTTTTAGACTTTATCATCTAACAAAATCCATTCTTCATATAGAGAATTCAGCTTATTTTCAAGCATTTGCCTATCTTCTGTAAGCTTTAAAATTTCTTTATAATCTTCGTAATTACTGTTATTTGTCAGTTTTTCATCAATTGTGGATAAGTTTTCTTCTAGAGTTTTTATCTCGTCTTCCATTTTTTGTTTTTTACCCTTAAGTAACTTTTTTTCCTGACGAATTTTTTGGTCTTCTTTTTTCTTTTTTTGCAGTTGAGTTTTTGAAATATATTCATCCTCATTTTCAACTGTATTTTGGGTCTTTTCTAAATAATAGTCATAATTACCTAAATATTCATCAATTCCACACTTATCCATGGCAAAAATTTTATTAGCTACTTTATTTAAAAAATACCTATCATGAGAAATTGCAAGAACAGTTCCTTCATATAAATTTAGGGCATCTTCAAGAATTTCTTTTGAGTCTATATCTAAATGGTTAGTGGGTTCATCAAGAAGGAGAAAATTTGCCTTTGAAAGCATAATTTTTAAAAGGCTAAGTCTGCCCATCTCTCCACCTGAAAGCTCAGATATACTTTTAAAAATATCATCACCAACAAATAAAAATTGGGCAAGATATTTTCTGAGCTGAAAATGGTCTAATTTAGGATAAGCATCCCAAATTTCATCAATTACTGTATTTTCTTTATTTAGGTTTTTTAGCTCTTGGTCAAAATAAGCTATTTTAACATTAGTTCCAATTTCTATCTTGCCTTGATCTTTTTGTATTTTCCCTAATATAATTTTAAATAGAGTTGACTTTCCTATTCCATTAGGACCAATTAAGCCGATCAAATCTTTTTTAAAAACCTTTAGGGATAAATTTTCAAATAACAATTTATCTTTGAAAGTTTTTTTCAAGCCTTCTATTTGTAAAACTTCCTTACCAGATTCAATTTCTGTTGTAAAAGAAATTTTGGTCTTTTTTTCATTAGTTGGAGCTGGCATTTTTGTCATGGCATCTAAAAGTTTTTTTCTAGACTTGCCTTGTTTAATAAATCTATCTCTGCCTAGGTTTAGAAATCTCTTTATTATTTCCTCTTGTCTTTTAATTTCTTTTTGCTGATCCTCATATTGCTTTTTTAAGATTTCTAAATCTAGTTTTCTCTTTTTTACATAATAATCATAATTTCCCTTATAAGTAGTGGTAATTCCATGTTCCAATAGAACTATTTTATTAACTACATTATTTAAAAAATATCTATCGTGAGAAATTACGATCAAAGCCTTTTTGTAGTCCTTTAAAAATTTTTCCAGCCAATTAATTGCTTCTATATCCAAGTGGTTAGTAGGTTCATCTAATAGTAAAATATCAGAATCTTCAAGCAAAAGCTTAGCAAGGGCAACCCTTGCTTTTTGTCCTCCACTAAGAGTTCCAATATCTTTATCAAAATCTTCTTCTTTAAATCCAAGACCAATTAAAGTACCCCTTATCATAGAGGGATAGGAATAGCCACCCTTGTTGTTAAAATCTTCAAGAAGCTTGGAATAAGTTTCAAGTAATTCTTTAGAATGGGGGTCCTTAGAAATTTGCTCAGTTAAATGCTTTAATCTGTCTTCCATAGCAATTAAATCAGAAAAAATTTCCAGCAAAGTATCGTAAACCTTACCGGAATTTAAAAGATTAAGTTGCTGTTCTAAATATCCAATTTTTAAAGTTTTTTTGGCAAAAATATCTCCATCATCATAAGAAATTTCTCCTAAAATAATTTTAAAAAGAGTTGTTTTACCAGCACCATTTGCACCTATAAGTCCAATTTTATCTCCACTTTCAACAGTCAAATTAGCTTTTTGTAAAATTATCTTATCTATAAAAATTTTTTTAATATCTTTTAGTAGAATTTCTGCCATACTATCCTCCACTTCTTATTCTAACAGAATTTACAAAGCAATAAAAGATTGTTATAATTATTTAGGTTGGAGGTGAAATGTGGCTAAATTATCTAATAAAATATCAGATACGGTAATAAGAAGAATGCCTGTCTATCACAGATATTTGGAAGATTTGATAAATAGAGGTATCAATAGAGTTTCATCCCAAGAATTAAGTGAACTAACAGGATTTACAGCTTCACAGATAAGACAAGATTTTAACAATTTTGGTGGTTTTGGTCAACAGGGTTACGGATACAATACTTACGAACTTAAATCACAGATAGATTTAATTTTAGGCGTTGATAAATCTTATAATACAATATTGGTAGGAGCAGGAAGACTAGGCTCAGCTATTGCAAGATATATTAGTTTTAGCAAGTCGGGTTTTAATATAAAAGCCCTTTTTGATGTAAAAAATCTCCCGAATCTTGAAGGTATTCCAGTTTTACCTATGGATAAGTTAAAAAGTTTTATAATAGAAAATAAAATTCAAATAGCTATAATAACAGTGCCTAAATCACAAGCTGAAAAAGTTGGAAAAGATTTGATAGATGCAGGTATAAAGGGAATTTGGAATTTTGCACCCTTTGATTTAAAAGCACCTAAAGATGTTGTTGTAGAAAACATAAGATTAAATGATTCACTACTTATATTATCATATTATATGAAAAATATAGATAAATAAGAAACTACTTAAGATTTTAAATTGTATTTAAAAATCAAATAACTAACTACAGGGTATTTATTCTGTAGTTATTTTAAATTAATTATTAAGGAAGATTATATGGAAATTACTTATTATTCAGACCATGTGCACATAAAAAATTTGATAGAATTTGATCCTAAAGATATATTTACCTGTGGTCAATGCTTTAGGTTTTATGAAGAAGATGATGAATCTTTTACAATAGTAGCTTACGGAAAAGTCCTTAATATAAAAAAAGAAGAAGATGATATTTATATTATTGGCTCTAACGAAGAAGATTTCAAAAATATTTGGTATAAATATTTTGATTTAGAAAAAGATTACAAAAAAATTGAAAAAGCTCTTTCTATAGACCCTGTTATGAAAAAAGCAATCTCCTACGGCAAGGGTATAAGAATTCTAAATCAGGAAAAATTTGAAACCATAATCTCTTTTATAATATCAGCAAATAATGGAATTTCAAGAATAAGAAAATCTATAGAAAAAATTTCAAATTTATATGGAAATTATATTACAGAAGATAAAAACAGAAGCTACTACTCTTTTCCTAGTCCATCAGTATTAAAAGATATAGACCCGCTAGAAATAAGAGAAAAAACAAAGGTGGGTTTTAGAGATAAAAGAATAGTTGAAAGCTCAAAAATGATTTATAATAAAGATATAGACATAGAAGAAATTTCAAAACTTTCATTACAATCTCAAAGAGAAGAACTGATGAAACTTCCAGGAGTTGGTCCTAAAGTTGCAGACTGCATACTATTATTTTCTTTTGAAAGAAATGAATCCTTTCCAGTAGATGTATGGATTAAAAGAGTAATGGAAGAATTATATATAAAAGAAGAAATACAAAAAAAAGAAGTTGCCCAAAAAGGCAGAGAGATTTTCGGAGCCTATGCGGGTTTTGCTAATCAATATCTTTTTTATTATGGACGTGAAAATAAGATAGGAGTAAAAAAATGATAGGAGTAATTGCAAATGCCTTAGCCGTTTTAATACTTGGATTTGCAGGCTCAAAAATTGGAGATAAAATTTCAAAATCCTTACAAGATACAATTTTAGCATTTATACCTATAGCTATAATGATGATAGGTGTAAACGCAGGTTTAAAGGGCAGCACTCTAATTATTATTGTGTCCCTAGTAATAGGAATTGTAATAGGAGAAAAACTTGACCTTGAAGGTTCTGTAAACAAATTGGGAGAAAAATTCAAAAAATTACTGATAAAAAATCCTGAAGATAATGATTCAAAATTTGTTGAGGGCTATGTTACTGCAACCCTTATATTTTGCATGGGTTCAATGGGTATCTTAGGTTCTCTTGATGCAGGAATAAGAGGAAACTCCGACATTTTGCTAGCAAAAGCTTCAATAGATGGAATAACAGCCTTAATACTTGCTTCAACAATGGGCATAGGAGTAGCTGTATCAGGATTTTCCCTCTTAATTTATCAAGGAACTTTGACCATACTAGCAAGTTTTTTAGCCCCAATTTTTTCAGAAGCTGTAATAGCAAATATATCTGGAATTGGGGGAGTTATGATTTTTGCCATAGGTCTACAAATGATGAAAATTAAAAATTTTAAAATTGCTAATACCCTGCCTGCCCTTTTAGTTCCCTTAATTTATCAACTTATATTAAATATTATTGCTTAATTAATGAGTTTTAGCTCTTTATTTCTTTATTATGTATTTTTTATAAAGAAAGGACTTTAATATATGAAAAAATTTTCAAAAATAATTAGTTATTCATTTATAACATTTTTATACCTTATAAGTGATTTAATTTTAAATAGGTTTTCTATTTATTTTAAAAAGAGTTTTGACCATAAATTTTTTATTTCATCTTTGCTGGTACAAGCTTTTCAAATAATTCTTTTGGGATATTTCTTGAATCTATTCGCAGTAGATATTAAAAATCTAAGTAAAAAAACTCTTATATTTACTTTCTTAACAGCATTTATTTTACTGGCAATTATTTCCCTGAGTCAAAATATCGATCATGTCTATAAAATCTTATTTTTGCTATTAATATTAATGGGTCAAATCTTGGCGGAATTTTTAAGAAAAATAAAAAAATAATTACACTCAAGACAAAGACTATAAAATAAGAGTAGATCTTAATCATATAAAGGAAAATTTTCCCGACTTTTTATTTATCCATAGGTCTATTTTAGTAAATTGTTCAAATATATGTGTTATAAATAAAGAAAAGAAACAGATCTTATTTAAAAATTCTAAGAAGATTAAGGGATCCGAAAGAAAATTCAAAAGTTTTTTAGAATCTTTTCACAAAATAAGTTAGTTTATTAATAATCTAAGCCATATTTAATTCTTAATGAAAAATTATAATATTCTTATATTTATTATAAATGGATGCTTTCTATATTATAGATAGCATCTTTTTTTATGTTTAAAGTTATATTTATATTTTTTTATAAGATTTTTCTTTACAATAACTTAATATTACAAAAGTTTTTATAAATTTTATTAGTGTATAATTAAACAAGGTGATTATATGAAAAAAAGAAATATATCTCCAGCGATTCAAATAATCCTAATTTTCGGAATTATTTCCATGCTGGGTGATGTGATTTACGAATCTGCAAGGGGCGTAAACAGCCAATATTTAAATTTAATAGGCATCAGTGCAACAAAAGTTGGAGTAGTATTTGGCATTGGTGAATTTTTAGGTTATTTTTTAAGACTTTTTGCAGGATACCTGTCTGATTATACAAAAAAACATTGGCTTTTTATTTTTGTTGGTTATGGCTTATTATTTGTTATTCCATTAATTGGCTTTAGTCAAAATTGGAATATTTTAATCATCTTAATTTTATTGGAAAGAATTGGCAAATCTTTAAGAAATCCTGCCAAAGATACAATTTTATCAAGCATTGCTAAAAATGAAGTCGGCCTTGGCTTTGCCTTCGGTTTGCAGGAAGCTCTTGATCAGGTAGGTGCTTTTTTAGGTCCCTTGATTTTTACTGCTGTCTTTTATTTTACCGGTAAAAATACAATCAATGAATATCAGTTTTCATACAAACTTTTATTTGTGCCTTTTATTTTATTAATGGTTTTTGTGTATATTGCTTATAGAAAAGTTAACGGAGAAAATATTATTAAAGAAATAAATATTAAAGAATACAGGTCGGATAATTTAAAAAGTATTTTTTGGATTTATACATTCTTTGCCTTTTTTGCCAGCTTAGGCTTTGTAAACTTTTCTATTATCGGCTATCATTTAAAAGCAAAAGCAATAATTGGTGATAAGTCAATCGCAATGATCTATTCTTTTGCAATGATTGTTGATGCTTTTTTTGCCCTTTTAGTTGGTCATTTATACGATAAGTTAAAAGATAAAACAGGCCTTGAAACCGGAGGTATTTTAGTTTTGGCCCTAATTCCTCTATTAACCTGTCTGCTTCCTTTTCTGACACTTTCCTATAAAATCCCCCTTATTATAATAGGAATGTTTATTTGGGGAATGGTTATGGGCACTCATGAAACAATAATGAAATCTGCCATAGGAGATTTAGTTCCTTTTTCTAAAAGAGGTAGCGGTTATGGTGTATTTAATACTTCTTATGGACTTGCACTTTTTTGCGGTTCCTCAATAATGGGTCTGCTTTATGACAAGTCTTCAATTACTACCATTATCATTATTTCCCTTATAGCTGAATTAATTGCATTTATATTGTTTATAAAAATGAAGAAATTAATTAAATCTACATGAAATTTGAAAACTGATTTAAATATTCATAATTTATGTCGGTGTGTGAAAATTTATTGAAATTTATATTTTATATATTTATCTCTTGCAAAATTACAGAATATGTATTATTATAATAAGTGTTAGCAGTACTCGGCGGTGAGTGCTAAAAAGAAATTGGAGGTATAATATGAATTTAAGACCCTTAGATGACAAAATTGTTATTAAAAAAATAGAAATGGAAGAAAGAACCGCTTCAGGTATTGTTTTACCTTCAAGCGCTAAGGAAGAATCAAATGTAGCTGAAATTATTGCTCTTGGCAATAAAATTGATAAAGATGAAGATATGAAAGGTCTTCTTAAAGTTGGAGATAAGGTAGTATTTTCTAAATATGCTGGTTCAGAAATTGAACTTGAAAAAGAAAAATTTACAATAATAAAATTCGCTGATGTTTTAGCTGTAATTGAATAAGAAGAAAGGTGATAATATGGCAAAGGAAATTAAATTTTCAGAAGATGCAAGAGCTGGCCTTATTGAAGGTATTAATAAACTTGCAAATACAGTAAAAGTTACTCTTGGACCTAAGGGAAGAAATGTTATCCTTGATAAGGAATATGGAACTCCACTTATTACTAATGATGGTGTTACTATTGCTCGTGAAATTGAATGTGAAGATAAATTTGAAAACATGGGTGCTCAACTTTTAAAAGAAGTTGCAACAAAAACTAATGATGTTGCAGGGGATGGTACAACTACTGCTACCCTACTAGCCCAAGCTATTACTCTTGAAGGTATGAAAAACTTGGCAGCAGGTGCAAATCCTATGGTTTTACAAAAAGGTATAAGAAAAGCTGTAGATAAGGCTGTTGAAACTATTAAAAAATATTCAAAATCTGTAGATTCTAAAGATGAAATAGCACAAGTTGCTGCTGTTTCTGCTGCTGATGAACAAATCGGAAAGCTTATCTCAGAAGCTATGGAAAAAGTAGGCAACGACGGTGTTATTACTGTTGAAGAATCAAAATCTATGGGAACAAGTCTTGATGTTGTTGAAGGTATGCAATTTGACAGAGGATATCTTTCTCCATATATGGTAACTGATTCTGAAAAAATGGTTGCTGAACTTGATGACCCATATATTTTAATTACTGATAAGAAGATTTCAAATATTCAAGAAATTTTACCTTTACTTGAAAAAGTTCTTCAACAATCTAGACCACTTTTAATTATTGCTGAAGATATTGATGGAGAAGCTCTTGCTACACTTGTTGTTAACTCTTTAAGAGGAACTTTAAATGTTGTTGGTGTAAAGGCTCCAGGTTATGGTGACAGAAGAAAAGATATGTTACAAGATATTGCTATCTTAACAGGTGGCACAGTTGTTTCTACTGATCTTGGTCAAGACCTTAAAGATACCACAATAGAAATGCTTGGTCATTGTGGCAAGGTTAGAGTAGAAAAAGAATTAACAGTTATTGTTAATGGCTCAGGAGAAAAGGAAGCTATTGATAAAAGAATTGGTCAAATCAGAGGACAAATTGAAGAAACTGATTCTGATTTCGATAGAGAAAAATTACAAGAAAGACTTGCAAAGCTTGTTGGCGGAGTTGCTGTAATTCAAGTAGGTGCAGCTACAGAAGTTGAGCTTAAAGAAAGAAAACTTCGTATAGAAGATGCCCTATCAGCAACAAGAGCTGCTGTTGAAGAAGGAATTGTGCCAGGTGGTGGAACTGTACTTCTTGATTCTTGTGATGAAGTTCAAAAACTTGTTGACTCTCTTGAAGGTGATGAAAAAACAGGTGCTAATATTATCCTTAAAGCACTAGAAGCTCCAGTAAGACAAATTGCAGAAAATGCTGGTGTTGAAGGTTCTATTATAGTTGAAAATATTAGAAACAAAGAAAAAGGAATTGGCTATGATGCCTTCACAAATAAATATGTAAATATGCTTGAAGAAGGTATTGTTGACCCAACAAAGGTAACAAGATCAGCTCTTCAAAATGCCGCTTCAGCTTCAGCTATGATTTTAACAACAGAAGCTGCTGTTGCAAATATCAAAGAAGATAATCCACAACCACCAATGAATCCAGGTATGGGCGGCATGATGTAAGATAAAATAAGTTAAATCGACCTTAATTATTTTAAGGTCGATTTTTTTATTCAAATTTTTGATGCTTTTTTCAGATTCTAGTATTAATTTAAAAGAGGAAAATATTTTCAAAATTTGCAAAAAATTTAATATCTATTAAATTATTACATTAAATTTTCTTACGATATAGTGTATAATATCCTTAATCAGTTAGAAAATTTATATATTTTAACAGGGGATTGGAATCATGAAAAGTAATAAAAGAAGACCCACACTAATAGATGTTGCAAAATTAGCAGGTGTTTCTACTTCTTCAGCATCTATGATATTAAATAATAAAAAAGGCGTAAGCTTTCAAGAGGATACAAAGGAAAATGTTTTTAAAGCAGCAGAACAATTAGGTTATAAGGTAAAAACTCAAAAAGATAGACAAACTTTTTTAGAAGGTGGAAGACTAATAATTATTTCTGCTAATTTTAATAAGCTTCTTTCTTTAAGTGTAGCTCATTATATTTGCAAATTAGCATCCAAGGATAATTATCAGGTTCTTATTTTTAATAATTGTGCCAATAAGGAAAAGGAAGAAGAACTTTTAGAAATTATAAGAGAACACAGAGTTATGGGAGTCATATATTCGGCTTATCCTTTAAATATAGAAGTTGCAAAAGCTATCAATGAGCAAATTCCAACAGTTATTCTAAATAATTTTGATTATGAGGATTCTTTTGATTCTATAGATACTAACGATCAAATAGCTGCAAGTACAATAGTTAAATCTTTAGTAGAAAAGGGTCACAAAAACATAGCCTATGTTTATACAACTTACAAATATCCTTCATTGACTAGATTAAAAGCTATAAAAGGTGCGAAAAAAGAAGCAGATTTACATGAGCATGTGAAATTAAGTTTTTATAAAAAAGATATTGAGCTTGAAAGCGATTTAGACCCATATATCATAGAATATCAAACAGGTTATCATTTAGCTCTATCAATACTAAAAAAAGAACCTAATATAGATTCATTTATTGGTTCTTCTGATTTTTTAGCATGCGGAATTGTTGACGCTTGTAAGGAGCTTGATTATATTAATGAAAGAAAGATACCCGTTGCAAGTTTTGGAAATTCTTTTCTAGCATATCTTAAAAGTTATTCCCTAACTAGCGTGGATTATTCTATAGATAAACTTGCTATTTCAGCTTATAATCTTTTAACAACTAAGATTAGAGAACCGCTTATAAATAAAGGTGTAATAAGGATTAAATATAATCCCCAATTGATTGAAAAAAAATAAATATTTTGATTAAAAAATGGACTTAAAGCTTTTTCGACTTTAAGTCCATTTTTGTCAGCCTGCAATTGAAGCCTTATAATTTTTGTCTATTGAATCATCTAGTGTTTTTGTAAATTCTTCTTCTGATTGATCTACATTTAAACCTTCTGTTAAGGCTCTTGAGTAAGATGCTATAACATCTTTATTTTTTGATAGCTTTTCATTAGCTTCTTTTCTTGAATATCCACCAGATAAAGCGACAACTCTTAGAGTATTTTCGTAATTATATAAATCGTGATATAAATTTGCTTTTTCAGGTAAAGTTAGTTTAAACATTACATAAGTTTCTTTATCGAGCTTTTCAAGTTCAGTTATTAATTCTTTTTTTAGGACTTCTTCAATTTTTTCCTTATCTTTTGAATGTATATCCACTTCTGGTTCTATAATAGGTACAAAACCTTGTTTAGAAATTTCTTTTGCATAATCAAATTGTTGTTTGACAACTTTTTTAATACTTTCTTCATTTAATTCCTTTATAACTGATCTCATCTTAGTGCCGAATATATGTCTTTGTTTTGCATTTTCAAGCAGGCTATTTAAGTTTTTAAAAGGCTTCATAAGTTGAACTCCGTCTTTTAATACATCTAAACCTTCATCAACTTTTAAAATTGGAACTATGCCCTTTTTTTCCCATAAGTAATCTGCAGTGTAAAGTTCTCCAACTTTTGAATTCATAGTAATTTTAAATAAAATAGCAGCCAAAATTCTTTGAGAAGTAAAGGCTTCATTTGTTATAATTCTTTTTCTCATTTCATGTACAAGTTCAAACATCTCGTCATCATTTTTGTACGCATCTTCGTTTATGCCATAAATTTTTAAAGCCTTAGGTGTTGAACCGCCACTTTGGTCTAGAGCAGCTATAAAACCCTTGCCACTTTTCATTCTTTCAAATTGTTGCCTATTCATAAATACCTCCTAGTCTTTATTTAATTATATAATACCGAGTTTCATAAGTAAAATTTATAAAATAATTTTAAATATATTTGGCAAAATTATTTACTATAGTTCTTCTAAAGATAGTATAATTTTATAAGTATATTACAATTACAATACTGAGGTGATTATTTGAATTATTACGCTGTGAGGTGTGGAAGAAATCCTGGAATTTATAAAACTTGGGATGAGTGCAATAAAGAAGTTAAAGGCTTTAAGGGTGCTATATATAAAAAGTTTTCAAATTTAGAAGATGCTGAAAATTTTATTAAAACTGATAGTTTTTCCTTAGAAGATAAGGAAGATATAAAGGTAAAAGATGATGAATTTATAGCTTATGTTGATGGGTCTTACAGAAATAGTGATAAGTCCTTCTCTTATGGGGTATATATCTTTAATGAGAGGGAAAGTTATTCTTTTTCCAAAAGATTTCACGATGAAGATTCAACTATGAGAAATGTTTGTGGTGAGATTAAAGGTGCCATGAAGGCTATGGAAGTTTCCTTGGAGAAAAATAAAAAAGTTCTTTATCTACATTATGATTATGAAGGTATAAGGGCTTGGCCTCAAGGAAATTGGAAAACCAATAAAGAAGGCACAATTTCATACAAAAATTATTTCGATTCAATAAAAGATAGGTTAAAAGTTATTTTTATTAAAGTGAAGGCTCATAGCGGAGTGGAATTTAATGAGCTTGTTGATAAGTTAGCAAAGGAGGCAAAATGAGAAAGTCTTGGGATGAGTATTTTATGGAAATAACACAGCTTGTAGCCCAAAGATCTACTTGTGATAGGGCTTTTGTAGGTTGTGTTCTTGTTAATAGCGATCATAGGATTGTTTCAACTGGTTATAACGGCACGGCTTCAGGAAACCCTCACTGTATTGATGTGGGTCACAGGATGAGGGATGGTCATTGCATTGCAACTATTCATGCAGAAATGAATGCTCTTTTGTACTGTGCTAAGGAAGGGATACCGGCTAAGGGAAGCATATGCTATGTAACGCATTTTCCTTGCCTTAACTGCACAAAAGCTTTGATTCAAGCTGGAATATCTGCAATTTATTATCATGAAGCTTATAGGGTAGATGATTATGCATTGGAAATTTTGGAAAGAAATAATGTCAGTTTAAAGAAAATTTAGGAGGAATAATGAAGGAATTTATTAAAGAATTTAAGGCATTTATTGCACGTGGCAATGTTATTGATATGGCTGTAGGTGTTGTAATTGGTGCAGCTTTTGGAGCCATTGTTACTTCTCTAGTAGATAATATTATTATGCCCCTTATAGGAATACTTATAGGAGGAATTAATTTTGAATCTCTATCAATAACAGTTGGTGGTGCTGAAGTTAAATATGGTATGTTTATCCAAAGTATAGTTAATTTCTTAATAATTGCTTTTGTAATATTCTTAGTTATTAAACAAATCGGAAAACTAACTTCAAAGATGAAAAAAGAAGAACCCAAAGTAGAGAAAGAAAAATCATGTCCCTACTGCTTTACACAAATACCTATTGAAGCTATTAGATGTCCACATTGTACATCAGAATTAAGTAAGTGATAAAATGGATAAGTACGGTCTTGTTTTAGAAGGTGGAGGGGCTAGAGGTGCCTACCACGTTGGAGCATATCTTGCTCTTTGTGAATTGGGATTTAAATTCCAAGCAATAGTTGGCTCTTCAATTGGTGCAATAAATGCGGCAATGTTTGTGTCAGGAGATTCTTATGATTGTTTGAGAGCTTGGAGGTCTTTGGACCTTGAGTATTTCAATAAAAATATAGAGATTTCAAACAAAAACTTTAAAAATTTAGATTTAATTGAAATTATAAAAAACAGGTTAAATGAAATTACAAAAAAAATAACCGATATAGGAGTATCACCACAGCCCTTATTTGATCTTGTAGATAAACTTATTTGTGAAGATAAGATTAGAAATAGCCAAATAGATTTTGGACTTTGCACAGTAAATATTTCGGATTTTAAAAGTGAAGAACTTTTTTGTGAAGATATGCCTGAGGGGCAGATTAAAAATTATATAATAGCTTCTTGTTATCTACCTATATTTAAAATGAGGCCCATCAATGGTAAATATTATTTAGATGGTGGATTTCACTCACAAGCCCCAATAAACATGGTTTTAAAAAAGGGACTTACCCCAATAGTAATAAGGCTTAAAAATCTTCCAATTAATGATGATCTCTCACAAGCAAAATATATTATCAGTCCAAAACATTCTTTAGGTAAAATAATGGATTTTGACCCAGAAAAAAGTGATAATTTAATTAGATTGGGATATTTTGATACCTATAAAGAAATAAAAAATCTTAAGGGTTATGATTATTACATCAAAGAAATTCCTGAAGAAGATTCCTTGAAGTATATTTATATGATATTAAAAAATTCCCTCAAAGAGAATGAAAATTTATTGATGAGATATATAGTTGAAAATCTTATTCCCAAAATGGCTAAAGAATTTAATGTAAAAAATGATTACGATTATAGAGATATCTTATATCTTTTAATTGAGAGAGAGGCCAAGAAAAAGCATATTGATAGGCTAAAAATTTATAGTGTAGATGAACTTGTAGGTGAAATAATTAGTGGATAGAGAGCTTTTTACAATAAAAGAAAAATTTAGACATAAAAAGCCAAGAGCAATAGATGTTAGGAATGCATACTCAGTTTTGATTCCTCTAATAAAAAGAGATAATGAAGTTCATATTCTTTTTGAAAAAAGGGCCTTAAGCTTAAAAAATCAGCCTGGAGAAATTTCATTTCCAGGAGGTGGAATTGAAAGAGGAGAAAATTCCAGGGATGCTGCGATCAGAGAAACTTGTGAGGAA
The DNA here is from genome assembly GCF_000378725.1 of Peptoniphilus lacrimalis DSM 7455. GTDB lineage: Bacteria > Bacillota > Clostridia > Tissierellales > Peptoniphilaceae > Peptoniphilus_A > Peptoniphilus_A lacrimalis. The sequence continues at coordinate 128,475 of NZ_KB900367.1, forward strand.
TTATTAATTAATAAGAGAGATTTATCAATAATTGGTAAGGGAGATTTTTTGGTAAATCCTTATTCAGCCATTATTTATTCTTATGTAGGCATATTAAATATTGAATTTGATGCTATAAGCCCTTCAAAAGAAGAGGTAGAAAGTATTTTTACTATACCCTTGGATTTTTTTAAAATTAATAAACCCAAGTCCTATAAAACAAAAATTAATCTAATTAGAGAAGATTCTTTTCCCTACGAACTTATTCCTAATGGTAGGAATTATAAGTGGAAAAGAGCTGAGGGAGAAATGGATTTTTATGTTTATAAGGACATAGTTATCTGGGGATTTACAGCAAAAATGTTGAGGAATTTCATAAAAAATGTATATTAATTGTAATAAAACTGTAATACAAGCAATAAAAGCTCCATTTTTAGGGAATGGAGCCTTTATTATTTATTTTTTTATTGTATTTTAGGTCGAAATAATCCCATGAAACCCAGTGTTTATCAAAGGTTACAAAATAGTTACAAAAATCTTGACAAATAAAAAGCCTTTCTTTATACTAATATATAGAAAAGTTACAAATTAGTAACAATTTTTAGTAACTATTTATAATTTTTCAATTTGGGAGGTAATTAATTGAATAAATACAAAAGAAGAAAAAGCTATTTTAAAATTTTAACTATAGCAATATTTCTCCTTTCTATTATTACAATGGGTTTCTCAACAGTCCTTGGTAAGGATGTTGTTATAAATATAAATGGAGAGGTAAAAGAAGTTTTTACTTATGCTAATGATGTAGAAACTTTATTAAATCAAGAAAAAATTGAACTTAAAGATGACGAAGAGGTTAATCCTTCACTTTCAGAAGAAATTACTGAAGGAATGGAAATTAATATCAGGAAAATAAAAACATATAAAATTAAAATTAATAACAGAACAATTGTAGTTAAAGCTAAGGGCGCAAGTGTTCAAGAAGTTTTAAACAATTTAGGAATTAAAGTTAACAAACTTGATATTGTAAAACCATCTCTTGATACAGCTACAGATACTATAGAAGATGAATTTCAAATAACTATATATAGGGTTAAAGAAGAAGTTACTAAGAATCAAACAGAAATTGATTTTCAAATTATATCAAAAGAGAATAAAGATTTAGAACAGGGAGAAAAAAACATCATTACTCCTGGACAAAAAGGTCTACAAGAAGACACAGTAAAAAGTGTTTACATTAATGACCAACTTCGTTCTCAAGAGCTTGTTTCAAGAAAAGTTATTAAAGAACCTGTAACACAAGTAGAAGAAATTGGAGTTAAAAACACTGTTAGCAAAAGTCCTACAGGAGATAATGTAATAGCTGTTTATACAATGAAGGCAACAGCTTATGACCCATCAGCAGGCTCAAGGACTGCTTCAGGAACTAGAGCAAGAGTAGGAGCAGTTGCAGTTGATCCATCAGTAATTGCTTTAGGTTCAAAACTTTATATTGAATCAACTGATTCATGGCCATCTTATGGTTATGCAGTAGCTGAAGATACAGGCGGAGCTATTAAGGGTAATAGAATTGATTTATTCTTTAATTCAAATGCAACGGCTAACAAATTCGGCAGAAGAACTGTTAAAGTTTATGTTTTGGGAAAATAAAATTGATATAAGAATTTTATCTTAATTTGATATTATTTTATGATATTTAATCGGCAAAGAGGTTTTATCTTTTATGCCGATTTTTTTTTAGAAAATTTTATCTTATTTATTGCAAGAGGTAATTTATCCCTTATAATATATTATAGAGAACTAAAGGTGATTGAATGAAACTTATAGATAATGAAATTATTAATAGATATATATATTATTTGTGTCGTTATATTCCTTATGATAAAAAGGAATTGGCTAAGGATGAAATTATGGATATTTTACAAAGGCGACTTCCTATAGCCTATACCGATAAAGACATTAAAGATGAGCTAAATAGACTGGGAAATCCTTATGAGATAGGTCTTAAATATAGTAATAAGGGTAATTTTTTATTAAATGGTAAGTCTTATGAGATATTTATTTCCATGATTTACATGCTTTTTTCTGCAGGTGCAGTTTCCCTAATTCTTTTTTTCTTCAACTATTTTGCAAGAATATCGAAGCTCGGTTTTTTTGAAATATTACAAACTATAATTCTTACGGCTTTTATGCTTGCTCTTATACCTTCATGGATATGTGAAAAAGTGAAGAGTACAAAAATTTTAAAAACTTTTATGAAAGCTTGGAGCATTGATGACCTATATGAATCATCTTCTATAAAACATTCTATATATGGCATTATATTTGTTCTAATATATTCATCAATGTTTTTTCTTTTACAACTTTATACAAAAACAGGAAATATTGAAAAAAGTACCTATAATATTATTATTTTGCTCTTTTTTATAAATGTTTTAAGGGATACACTAAGAATTAGCGAGGACTCAACAGTATCTAATATTGTTTATGTGGCTTATATTTTTGACTTACTTACTATATCTATTTTCGCTATTCTTTTAAAATTTGCTATACCAAATATTTTTCCTATCAGGGTTATTATTTTTATGAATGTTGTAGATATTTTGTATATGACTGTAAATTTATTTAGAGATAAAAACATTATCAGTCTTAGAAAAAAGAGGAAACGTGAAAATAGAAATAGAAAATATAAAAAAATTGATGAGGATAAATAGTTTTAATCATCAATAAATTTATTATTCATTATTTTATATTATTAAATATTTATTAGTTTAATAAAAATTATTGCAAACAAAAAGTCCCCTAAATATGGGGACTTTTAATATTTCTGATATGAATTAATTTGAAAAAATTATTTTCTATTTTTATCGTAATTTTCCTTGGCTTTTATATCTATAAGAAAAATTGTTATTACACTATATAATAACCAAGTATTTTTAGTATAACTTAAATAAACAGAAGACCACTCTGGGTTAAATTTTTCCTTATATGCCCTTAGACCATCAAAAGAATAAAATTTATAGCCAAATTTATAAACTAAATATGCGAGTTTTTCTTCGATAAAACTGTTGGAATTTATGCCGACGTTATAAAGGGGAGCCATGCCAAAGTCAAAATATTTTTTGCCTAAATCTTTAAAATATAAAATTAAATTTATAAATAAAAAATCCATGATTCCATTTTGCTCATTTTCCCTGTTATATCTCATTAAATCTATTGTTGCCCAAGTTTCTCCTGAGGTGGGCATTATATTTGAGAAAGCAAGGATTTTTTCTCCATCTTTAACTAAGGCCATTGGACAAAGTTTTAAATACTCTTCGTTAAAAAATCCAAGAGAAAATCCTTTCTCGATTCTGCCATCAAGCCAAGAATCCGATATTTTTTTGAGTTCTTCCATAAAATCATCTTGGTAAGGAGGGCTTACAATTTCAAAGCTTAGACCTTTTTTTTCAAATTTTTTTATTACATTTCTTTGAGATTTACGCTTAGGGCCTTCCATTACGAAGTCTGAAAGTTTAACTTTTGCCTTTTCACCAAATTTTATAAAAGAGTAGCCAAAGTCATGAAGATATATGGTTTGATTTTCTTTTATTTCATAAAATACTGGATTATAACAAAGTTTATCTGCATCTGTTACAAAATTTTCTATAAGCTTTTTAAAATCTTCTTTCTTTCCAAAAGCATCTCCCATAACTAAAACCCTATCTCTGTAGGTACATATCGACATAGCACAAGTTTTTTCACCGTTTTCATTTTCATAATAATAAATATCCTTATCCCCTACAAGAGCCAGGGCAGATTCAGCATAACAATCATATTTATTTAAAATTTCAAGAACGGTTTGTCTATTTAATTTTTCTCCTAATTTTTCCTTATTTCCCTTTAAATAATCCATTAAAATTCTCGTTGCAAAATATACAATTCCTGTAATTATAATTATATTTACAAAAGATTTTTCAAAAGGAATTAAAATAAAGTATCTGGTCCTTTTAATTTTTATACCATAATTTATTACACTTAAAATTACTGTTAAAGTTCCAATAGCAAAATAAACTATTGAATCTAGTGTTATATTTTCCATAGAGTAAACAAATTGTTTACGAAAATGGATTTCTCTTGTGAAAGTAATAAGAATTAAACTTATTATTATTAAACTTATTTCTATAAAACTAAATCCTGATAAAATGCAGTAAAATAAAGCTATTAATAAATAAATAATTGTTGCCTTAACTGCACTTTTTACTCTTTTTCTGTTGGCTCTGCCAAGAAGAATAAAAGAAAAACCCAAGAGCAAACTTAAAAATTGATAAATTAAATTGGCATTTAGAAGGTTAAATCCTTTAAATAGTCGAATTTTTGATAAATTATCAGGTACAGAAATAGAAATTACCATTAAAGCCCCAAGTATATAAAGTATTAGGCAAAGAAGATCAAGCCCAATAGACTTAACTATTTTTGATGGAATTTTATCATTTTTTAAATCAAAACTTTCTCCTAAATCTGAAATAAAAAATAAAATTCCTATTATGAAAGGCACAATGTAATAAAAAAGTCTATATAAAATTAACCAAGTAAAAACTTCATTGGTATTTATTCCTATAGAAGAAAGAATGGTAATTATTGCTAGGTCAAAAGAGCCCAAACCACCTGGGATAAAAGAAATAAGACCTATTAAGTTTGCCACAACAAAAATAGCAGCCACAGGGAAAAACTTTATTTTTAAATTTAAAACATAAGCTATGCTTATGAAAAATAACATAGCACTTGTCCACTCTACAATAGAAGTTAGTGAAACATCTAGGCTATATTTTTTAGAAATATGAAATTCGTCTGTGTTTTTATATAAAGAAACAATTAAAATTAAAGGTCCATATAAAATCCCACCAATTAACCAATATTTATAATTTATAATAATCGTACTTTTATAAATTATAAGAGAAATTAAAGTGATTAAAGATAAAAAGGAAATGCCAGTTAAATCAAATAAAAAAGATTTCGCCAAGAATTTCAGAAGTTTTTTATCGTCATTTTCCTTTGCAAAATATCTAAATCTTAGACCCATATTTATTAGGCCTCCAAAACCTATTAAATTGTTAAAAGAATTTATTATAATACTTCTTTTTATTGTATATTTAATAGATTTTTCACAATTGGCAAATCTATTCAAGATTAAATCGTAATTTATCATAGGTATAAAGGATAAGAAACCTAAAACCATCAAAAAAGTTAGTTTAAAAAATCCTATGCTTGTAAAAATATTTGAAAGTTCATCATAAGAAAATTCGCGTCTTAACTTTGAAAGTTCAAATATAACTAAAAAAACTACACCAATCAAAAATATTGCTTTTATATATTTCAAAATATTTTTTATAATTTTCATTAGTCTGCCTTTCTTCTTAAAAAATCTAAGATTATTTTATTGTATTCTTTTGGATTTGTATGTGCAACTTTATGACCATGCCCTTTGATTATTGATAATTTAGATTTTTTTATTTTTTTTGCAATCTTATAAAAAGTGTCAATATAAATTAAATCTTTTGCTCCAGCAATAATTAGAACAGGAAAGTCGATTTTTTTAAAATCTGAATCTTTAATTTTTATAGTATCAAAAATAAGGCTGTAAACAGAAAAATAATTTCTAAATCTTTTACATAAGTTACTTACGATTTTTAATAAGTAATAGAAAATAAAACTGAAAATTCTAGGTAGTAATTTTATTTGGTCTACATTTTTATTAGGCGAATTTAGAATTAATTTTTTTATCCTTGAAGGATAATTTTTTGCAAAAACAAGAGCAATATTTGCTCCATCCGAAAAGCCTAAAATATTTGCCTTATCTATTTTTAGAAAATTAAGAATATCCAACAAATCCCTGGATAAATCTTCAAAAGTTAATTTTTCTTTTATAGGGTCACTTTTGCCGTGTCCTCTAGTATCTATAGCTATAACTTTGAAATATTTAGCAAAATCCCTAATTTGCTTGTCGAAATAATGAGAATTTTCTCCATTTCCGTGAAGGAGAATTAAAGCTTCTCCTTGACCTAAAATTCTTAGATAAATTTTTGAGCCACCGGAAACTTTTACATATTTTTCCATAAAGTTCACCTTACAATAAAATATTTTATCACAGGAATAAAAATTTTTATCTATATATTACAAAAAAAGGCGAGGAATTATTTTTCCTCGTCTTTCAAACTTATAATCTATATTCTTCCTGCCCCTTTAAAGGCTATATATACAACAGCCATTATTATATAAAATATTGATAGATAAAGGGCATTTTTCTTTTTATCTAGATATGTTAAAAGTAAAATCTCCGCCATGGTAAAGAGTACTAAAATGATCTGCAAGTTTCTTATGGAAGAAGGTACATAACCAATATTTGTTTTTTTTATTCTTCCTGTCCATGTAACAACAACTATTAAAAAAGTTAAAAATAAGGTGAGCTTTTCTAATAGATTTTTTAATTTTTCTTTATTCAAGAATTATATTTCCTCAATCCTTCTTTTAGAATATTCATGGCTTTTTTAATATCATTTACATTTAAGACAAAGGCAAGTCTGACCTTGTTTTTACCTTCATTGGAATTATAGAAAAATCCGTCAGCAGGTGCCATCATTAGAGTTTCACCATCTACATCAAAATCAGTTAACAGCCATTTGGCAAAATCTTCAGCATCATCTACAGGAAGGGTTGGCATGATGTAAAATGCTCCCTTTGGTTTATAAACACTTACTCCGTCAATCTTTTTAAGTTCTTCATAAATAGTGTTACGTCTTTTTTCGTATTCCTTATTAACTTCTTCGAAATAAGATTCATCTGAATTAAATAAAGCTGCAGCTCCTATTTGTTCTAATGTTGGTACTGCTAATCTTCCTGTTGCAAGTTTATTAATTGATGTCAATATATCTTTATTTTTTGCGGCAATAGCTCCGATTCTTGCACCACAGGCTCCAAATCTTTTTGATATAGAATCAAGTAAAATAAGTCTATCATCAATTCCTTCTAATTCAGCGAAAGATAAGTATTTTAATCCATCATAAATAAATTCTCTATAAACTTCATCAGTTATTATATACATATCATGTTTTATAGCTAATTCTTTAAGTCTTTCAAGTTCCTCTCTTGAATAAACTGCTCCTGTAGGATTAGTTGGGTTTGAAATTAAAAAAGCAACAGACTTATCAGAAATAACTTTTTCTATTTCTTCAGTTGATGGAAGAGCAAAACCATTATCTGGACTTGTATTAAAAGCATTAATCTTTAAATTAAGTTGGTCCATATATGTTTTATAGTTTGAATAGAATGGATTAGTTGTAATAATTTCATCACCTTCATCGGCTATTGTCATTAAAACAAGAAGCAAAGCTTCGCTAGCACCAGAGGTTATAAATATATTTTCTGGTTCAAAGTTTAAATTTCTTTTTTTATAATAATTTGACCAACTTTCTCTTAATTCATCAATTCCTGGAGCAGAAGGATATTTTAGTACTTTTCCTTGGAAATCTCCTATAGCATCAAAAAATGCTTGTGGTACTTCAACATCGGGTGCTCCTATGTTTAAATGATATACTTTCTTGCCATTTTTTTTAGCTTCTTGAGCATAAGGAGTTAATTTTCTTATAGCAGAGAATTGAATTTTTTGGACTCTATTTGATATTTTCATTATTTTTTCCTCCTCTATTGCCATCTTAAATCTTCACCAAAAAATTTAAGGGGCATAAATTTTTGAAATACCCTCGAGAAAACTCTATCAGTATAAGTTTCTGAGAGTTCTTTTGGCGACAAATTAGTTGAAATCACAGTTTTTTTACCTCTAATAAGTCTAGTATTTATGATATTAAATATTTCAGAATTTGTAAAGCTACTTACAAGCTCTATACCTAAATCATCAACAATTAATAGCTGAGCCTCAAAGAGATAATCATATCTATCATCATCAATTTTTTTAAATCTCTTATTTTCTAATAATTCAACAATTTCATAGGCTGTTAAATATATAACTGAAATATTTCTATCTAAAAGTTCCTTTGCTATACAATTTATAGTAAAAGTTTTACCTTGTCCTGTAGGTCCGTAAAATAATAAATTAAAATCATTATCTTCTTTAAAAGTTTCTATAAATCTTTTAGATATTTCTCTTATTTTTAAAATATTTTCCTTGGGACTTATGCCCTCTTTTTCATCAATTTTGTCAGAAAAAATATTTGTATCAAAGTGAAGAAAATTTTCTTTTTTTAAAGTATGGTCAAGATTTGATGTCTTATAAAGCTTATCTATAATTAATTTATTTAGGCAGTAGCATTTACTTCCATCTTCTAACAAACCACTATCTTTACAATATTCACAGTCATAAGGCATAGATAGGTAATTTATATCATAGCCGTTTTCAGTTAAAAGCCTTTCCTTTTCTTTTTTCAAGTCGCTAATTTCTCTTGTTACATCCATAACAAGAGAAGATGATGGTTTAAGAAAAAGGCTCTTGCAAGATTTAAGACCTAGTTGATTTATATATTTATCAATTTCAGCAATCTGTGGGATATTTCTATATATTTCTTTTTTTCTGTTTTTTAAAATTTCTTCATTTTTGCGTCTAATATTTTCATAATGCAGAGATATTTTTCTATTAACTTCCATTAAATACCCAACCTTTTATATGATTCTTCTCTTTTCTTTCTTGCAATTTCTTCAAGCTCATCTTCACTGTAAGCATCAGTAATTTGTTTAAAATTATGAAACTTAGTTTTTACTTTATTTTTTTGTATCTTATCTTTAAAAGGAATCTCTTCAGGACTTTTTATGTCTTTTTCTTTCCAAGATTTTAGAATTTTATTAACATAATTAATATTTGGTTTAGAAATATTTGCAGTTCTTTTGCAAGCCTCCGTGACCATATCCATATCAAAACCCATATCATCAAACCAGGAATTTACTATGTTAAATTCCACAAGATTGAATTTTTTTCTTTCAATTCCAATAAATTTTCTAACTTTATTGAATCTATAATATTTTTGATCTCTGTTGATATAAGAGTTTTCAACATCTTCTACGGTTCTTATACCATCTTTAGACCAGTTTCTTACAATTTTTTCTATATATTTCAAATCATAAACATCTTGAACTTCTGTGGCATAATAAAAAGCTTCTTCAATAACTTCAGCCGGTTCGTTATATACATCAATCCATGAAGCTATATCCATTTTTTTGACAGAAGGTATGTTTTCTCTCATCAAAAATTCAGCTTTTGCCAACAAATTTGCGATTTTTGGATCTTGAACTATATCTGAATATTTTGAAGTTTTTTCTTGGCTTTTCAAATTATATACATCTCTTATATAAAGTTCCTTTAAGTTTACAAACTCAATATCGCCTTCTTCTGAGATTTTAACAATTCCTTGTTTTTGCCAATAATTCCATGCCCTAACTATATCACTTTCAAGCATGCCCAACATATCTGCCAAAAATTCATTGTTAGTTTTTTCCTTGTCGCCCTTTAGACACAGCTTATAAGCCAAAAGATATACTTTAACAAAGTCCCCATTGGCTAAAGGCATAAAATCATTAAAAAATATATTAGATATGGGTGTTTCTCCTAAATCATATTTATTTTTTTCTAATTTAAATTCCATTTATAAAATCCTCTCTTCTTATATCCATCTGATATGCGTAGAAAAAAGTTTTGCCAAAAACTTTCTTAAAACATTCTTTATTATTATAAAAATCTTTAATATTTATATCAAAATCCCCATTGGGAAAAGACATTAAAATCGTCCATCTCTTTTTAAAACCAATTTTTTCATACAGATGAAGGGCTCTTTTATTATATGATGCAACTTTTAGGCTAATTTTTTTAAATTTAAGTTCGTCGAAAAAATATTTAAGCATGGTTTTAATTGCATCCCCTCCATAACCTTTGTTTATATAAGTAGGATTTAAAGCTATTCCTAAACACGCACTTTTTAAAAAATAAGAAATATTTTTAAAAGATATATATCCTATAGGGTAAGAATCTTTTAAAATCACATAATATTTAGAAAAAGGGCTATGGGTTTTCCAAATAAACCAATCTTTTATGCTCTTTTCTTCCACCTCATTGAAATTATAATCAAGAAGTAAATAAGAGCTGTGTTTTGACCAATTTTTAAAGGTATAAACATCCTTTAATATTAATTCTCTTAAACTCACATACTTACCCACAAGCATATTATCACCTGATATTATTATATAACATTTTTGCTTTTATTTCTTTGAACTTTGATATAAAATAAAAAGAAAAAAATCATATTTTTATTTACTTTATTTTGTAAAGTAAATAAAAAAATTTACTATTATAAAGAGTTATAGTAAAATATAAGAAAATAGTTTATAATTTAGTAATAGATTAAAAAGGAGCAAATTATGTTGGATGATATTGATTTAAAAATCCTGGAACTACTTTCCGAAAATGGCCGAATGAGTCATGAAGAGATTTCAAAACATTTAAATCTTACAAGGCCTGCTATTCACAGAAGAATTTACAAAATGGAAGAAGCAAAGCTTATTAAAGGTTATAAGGTAATAATTGACTGGGAGGAAATAGGATATAACGTTGATACATTTGTGCTTGTTAGGGTAAATACAAGCAGTTTTCCTCAACTTATTAAAGATATTAAAAATATAAAAGATCACTCATTTAAAATCTTTGAATGTTACAGAGTAACTGGAGAACATTGTATCATGTTAAGAGTTAAAACTATTACTACTAGCGACCTTAGACGTTTTTATGATAAAGTTTTGGAACTTGATGGAGTTCTAGACACAAAAACGCTTTTGATTTTAAAAAGTGAAGAATTTGATAACAAGGTTTTTTATGAAGATAATAAAGATGCCTAGTTATCTTTTAGAGCCTTAAGGCTCTTTTTTTATGGAATTTTCTTAAATAATTTTCTCAATCTTATATGTTATAATAGGAAGTAGGTGATTTAATGGATATAAAAATACTTGTAGTTGATGATGAGCAAGCAATAGCCGATATTATAAAATTTAATTTTGAACGTGAAGGTTACGGCGTTGATATTGCTAAAGACGGCTTAGAAGCTTTGAATTTTGTAAAGGATAATACTTATTCTTTGATTTTACTTGACATTATGATGCCTAAATTAAATGGTTTTGATACTTTAAAAGAAATAAGAAAGTCACATAAAACGCCTGTTATTATGCTTACAGCTCGTGAAGATGAAGTAGATAAAGTTTTAGGTCTTGAACTTGGTGCAGATGATTATGTTGTTAAACCTTTTTCTATAAGAGAACTTATAGCTAGGGTAAAGGCTGTATTAAGAAGATTTGGTCCACCGACTGAAGAAGAAGGCTCTGAAGATGAAATAATAACAGTGGGTGAACTTGAAATAGATATAAATAAATATGAAGTTAAGAAAAACGGTAAAATTATTGACTTAACTTTGAGAGAATTTGAACTTTTAAAATTTTTATCCTCTAATCCAGGTGTAGTTTTTTCTCGTGAAGAACTTTTAGAAAAAGTTTGGGAGTATGAATATTATGGAGATATAAGAACTGTTGATGTAACAATTAGACGTTTGCGTGAAAAAGTTGAAGATACCTCTAAAGATTATAAGTATATTCTTACAAAAAGAGGAGTAGGATATTATTTTGACGGAGAGGTTAAATAATGCTCAAAAATACTTTTCAAAGTATTAAATTCAGATTTGTATTAATATATTTTGTTCTTGTGCTTATCTGTATGTCTATTGTAGGTTCTTTTATCATACAAAGGCTTGAAGTTATACAAAGAGAAAAAGTCGAAGAGAATATGAAAAAAACAATATCATCAATTTCTACGGCTGTTTCTGCCACCATTAAGGGTGGTGAAGATAATTATATTTTTCTTGATAAGAATTTAAAAAATTGGGGCTTAACTTCTGGTCAAAATGTTTATATCTTATCTAGTGGTGACAATCCTAAAGTAATTTCTACATCACTAAATTCTGATGAGAATTTAAGGGGAAAAAGTGCATATTCTTTAGCATTTTTGGAATCTTCTCTTCTAACAGATGCCTCTAAAGGTAGAGAGGAAGAAAGAATCGTTTTAAATAAATCGCAAAATCTTTACAGTAAACATATTGCAAGCCCAATTTTATCTAATGAGGGAAATGTTATAGCTATAGTTTATATGACAGAAAATTTAAATTCTATTTATGAATTAATTGGCGAAGCAAAAATTATTATTTCTTATGCTACTGTTATTTCCCTTTTGATCACTTCAATTCTTGGTTATTTTATTGCAAATTCTATAACAACACCAATAAGAGATGTTACAAGAAAAGCTCGTGAAATGGCTAAGGGAAATTTTGATCAAAGAGTTGATGTAAAAAGTAATGATGAAATTGGTCAACTTGGTAATATGTTTAATTATTTGACCGATGAATTAAAAAATACTATTGCAAAAAATGATTTGGAAAGGTCAAAACTCAACACCATATTTAATTATATGGCTGAAGGAGTTATAGCTGTTGACAGGACAAATAAACTTATTCATGCTAATAGTATAGCTAAAAACCTTTTATCTCTTGATGATAGCAGGATTAATACTCAAATTAATCTTAAGAAAATTGGTTTAAAAGATATCAATTACGATATTGAAAAAAGTTTACAGGGAGAAGTGCTTGCAGAAATAAAAAATCATTTTTATAAGTTAAAATATGCTCCCTATAAGTCAGATTTAAAGGAAAATGAAGGGCTAATCATAGTTTTATCAGATATAAATAAGGAGCACAGATTAGACATTTTGAGAAAAGAATTTGTAGCTAATGTTAGCCATGAATTAAAGACACCAATTACAACTATAGGCTCATACACAGAAACTTTATTAAATGGAGTTGCTGGAGAAGATATAGATCATTTTTTAAAGGTAATAGAAAGAGAAAACGCAAGGATGGCAAGATTAGTTTCAGATCTTCTTGTTCTTTCTAATATTGATTACAAAAAAGAACACTTAAATAAAGAAAGCTTTGATTGTTATGAATTTATTGAAGAAGCTGTGGAAAGTCAAAGTTTATTAATTTCACAAAAATCTCATAATATTTCTATAGACGTTCCAATAAAAATAAGAACCATATATTCAGATAGGCATGGTGCCAGTCAAATTTTAATTAATATAATTTCTAACGCTTTAAAATACACAAAAGAAGGCGGTAAGATTTTAATTGCTGCCGAAAATTATAAAAATGGTAAAAATAATTTTGTAAAAATTTCAGTAAAAGATAATGGTATAGGAATACCCAAAGAAGATTTGCCGATGATTTTTGAAAGATTTTATAGGGTCGAAAAGGGAAGATCTCGTGAAATGGGAGGTACTGGATTAGGTCTATCTATTGCAAATGAGATGATTAAATCCCTAGGAGGAAGCATAAAAATATCCTCAACTTTAAATGTGGGAACTGATGTGGAATTGTTCTTCCCAGCTGGTGATTATTATGAATTTAAATAAGAGAGATTTTTTTATAAACTTGGTTCTTTTGCTATTAATAATTTTATTACTTATTCAAGCGGGATTTTTATGGATTAGTTTTTCTATGCCCAATAAGGTGGAAGATTTAGTCTTTAAATCTGAGGATGCATCTATGGATGTATTTATGCCTTCAATGCTTGTTGTAAATTTAGGATATAGAGAACATTATGTTTTAAGAAATTTCAAGGATTATTGGAAATTATATTCATCTGACATCTCGGAAATTCTTGAAAATGCAAGTTCTGAAAATCTTATAATGATAGATGAAAAAACCTATCTAAACTTACAGAACAAAAAATCTTTAGTTTTTAAATTTTCATCCCCCATTTCTGCATCAATATTAATTAATCTTATTGGGGAAAATAAAAAGGATAATAATATTAATTTATCAATAAATTCCATATATATATCTGATGATAATGATGTTTATCTTTGCGCATCCAATAATTTTTATAAATTATTGGGCTTAAAAACAAATTTAAAAATGAATAGACTCATTGATAATGCAAAAAATTTAGGAACAAGATATATAAACTTTTTTGAAAGGTATGGAATTTATAAGGATACCTTAATTCCTGATTCTGATTTCATAAAAACTCAAAAAATTTATTATAATATAGCAACAGATGCCTTGACAGATGATATAAGAAATAATTTAGCGGTAAGATATTTACAAACAGATCTTGATTATATAAAGGAAATTAAACAGAGCGAAAAAACTTCATACATTTATGAAAATAAATATATATCCTTTAATAAGAATGGAATTGTGGAATACTCCAATGAGGAAGAATTTAATGTTACTGATAGGAACTTATATACATCAATAATAACAGCCCTTGAATTTTTATCAAGAAATTCCGGCATGACATCTAATGTTTATTTAGACAGCACAAATCCAATAGAATATAAGGGCTCTTTAGGTTATAAGTTTTTCTTTAACTTGAGAGAATCAGGCAAGAATCTAGTTTTAAATTCCAAGGATAATTCTTTCATTGAGATGGATGTATTTTCAAATCATGTTAAATTTTATAGAGAATACTATTTTAAAAGAGCTGATGACCCATCTTATAATGAATTGAGGGTAAAAGTTTTAGATATAAAAACTATAATTGATCGAAATCTGAAAATTTTTCCTCAAGAAAAAACTGAAGATATCTTAAATTTATTAAATAATCTTTCTATAGTATATATAAATGAAAGCACAACAGATTCATCTAAGCTAAAACTTGCCTACGAACTTTTAATTAATGGCAAGAAATATTATTTTGATATTAGTCTTGGTAAATTAATATTAATAAGGTGATATTATGGATTGGAAAAAATCAAAAACAATTTTAATAATAGCTCTTATAATAACAAACCTGATACTATCAATAATTCTTTTGGTATCTTATTCTAATACCAGAGATTTATCGTTGTCAAAATATTCTATAGCAAACACTAAGGATATACTTGCAAATTTTGAAATAGAAATTGATTGTAAAATTCCAAAAAAACACCCCAGACTCTCTTCACTTTTAGTTGAATTTGAGTCTTACGATGAACAATCTTTAAACAGAAGATTTTTTGACAGTTTAGGAATAATTACCCATCCTTCTACTGACAGAATTGAGATTAATTACAACAACGAGCATATAAATTTATTTAATTACAGGAGAATTTTTTATGAAAATTCCGCAAAAGTAAAAATTTATGATGTTGATTCCTTAAAAAAGGCCCAAAAAATATGTGAAAATTTTATGCTTAATAATAACTACAATATTGATGACATGGAACTTTCATATTCTTATTTTGATGAGGGTAAGTACTATCTCAATTATTCCAAAATATTTGAGAAAAACTCTTTGGAATCCTCTTACACAAATTTTGTAATAGATAATAGAGGCGTTGTAAGTATGGATAGATTGTGGCTAAATGTTTTAAAAAAATCAAAAGCAAAGTTTAGATTATCATCAGCACCAAGGGCTTTACTTGCTCTTATTGATAAGGAAGAATCTTATGGGAAAATTGTAAAAAGAATAGTCCCATGTTATTATTTTAATCCAGAAGACCAAGGATATATTGAAGATATAACAAAAGCCTTGCAAGGTAGAGCCATTCCTGCATGGAAAATAGAATTTTCAGATGGAGATAATATAGTAATTGATACTTTCTAGCTTAACAATAATTTCCTAATATGATAGAATTTATCAGTGGAGGTAGTTATGAGATATATATCAATTGCCAGCGGCTCAAGCGGAAATTGTCAATTTGTTGAGTATAAAAATACAAGAATTTTAATAGATGCCGGACTTTCAGGCAAGAAAATTGAAAATAATCTTAAATCTCGTGGCATAGATCCATCTACTATTGATGCCATTCTTGTAACTCACGAACACAGGGACCATGTAACTTCAGTGGGAGTTTTGTCTAGAAGATACAATATAAAAGTTTTTTCTAACATAGAAACTGCCCAAGCGATGACACCTGTGGTAAAAAAAATAAATTCTGAAAATATTTATATTTTTGAAAACAACAGGGCTTTTAATTTTAAAGATTTAAAAATAAAAGCTTTTGATACCTTTCATGATTGTCAAAAAGGTTGCGGATTTGTAATCATGGGTAACAAAAAGATATCTCTTTTAACAGATACAGGTTGGGTAAATTCAAATGCTTTTGAAAGTATGAAAGGCTCATCCCTATATTATTTGGAATCAAATCACGATGTAGATATGTTGATAAACGGAAGATACACCTGGGCTAGCAAGAAAAGAATCATGTCTACAAAGGGGCATCTTTCCAATGAAAATTGTGCAGAAGTTTTAGAAAAACTTTTATCTAAAAATCAAGAAATTGTTGTTTTAGGC
The DNA here is from genome assembly GCF_000378725.1 of Peptoniphilus lacrimalis DSM 7455. GTDB lineage: Bacteria > Bacillota > Clostridia > Tissierellales > Peptoniphilaceae > Peptoniphilus_A > Peptoniphilus_A lacrimalis. Next base: position 144,804 of record NZ_KB900367.1, read on the forward strand.
CATCTTTCTAATGAAAATAATAATCCGGAAATTGCAGCTAAAACAAATGAACAATATTTAAATTCAAAATATATTATTAGAGATGTGGACTACACCTTAGATGTAGCACCAAGATACGAGGCAGGAAAAGTCTATGACTTATAGGAGGTTTTATGAACATATTAGTCACAAATGATGATGGAATCATGGCAGAGGGAATAAGGACTCTAGCCAAGACCTTAATAGATAAGGGCCATCAAGTTACAATTGCAGCTCCCAACGTGGAAAATTCAGGCAAAAGCCATGCCATAACTTTTAAAACTCCTCTAGTTGTACAAAATATAGAACTCGATTCTCTTAAGGGGGTAAAAGCTTTTTCGGTTTTTGGAACGCCAGCAGATTGTGTTAGAGCAGCAGTTCATCTGTGCGACAAAAAATTTGATTATTGTTTTTCTGGCATAAATTCTGGTTATAATGCAGCGACCAATGTTCTTTATTCAGGAACAGTTTCTTCTGCCATAGAAGCTAATTTATTTAATATAAAATCAGTTGCTGTATCAGCATCCTATGTAAAAGGTCAAGTAAATTATCAGTCGGCAGCAAAAATTTCCATGGAACTTTTTGATAAGATTAAAGATGAAAATATCTTACAGGTTTATAATCTAAACGTGCCTTTTTTAAATTATGATGAAATAAAAGGAATAAAAGTTGCAAAAGTAGGAAGAGATGTCATGAGTATTTATGATATAAGTTCAGAAGGAAATGAGTATAATTTAAAGCTCAAAGGATTTCCAGAAGAACTTAAAAGAGATAAAGATTCAGATATATATTATTTGAATCAGGGTTATGCAACAGTTAGTCCCTTATATTATGATACAACCAACAAAACATCCATAGACCATTTAAAAGAAATTTTAGATTAATTCTAAATTTCTTTTTTATTTACAAAAAAATAAATGATAATTATTTTCAAAAACTATTGAATATTATTAAAGATGGCTTTATAATATCCTAGTAAAAATATTTGAAATTTTAGGAGGAAACTATGAAAAAAATATTATCATTTCTTTTAATTTTTACTGTACTTATTCCTTGCACAATTTTTGCTGGAACAGAAAAACAAGTTGCACAAAAAACACCACAAAAGATTCAGTTAGATGGTGAAGAAGTTCAAATACCAGCATATATTATCCAAGGAAAAAATTATGTAAAATTGCGTGATTTTGCTGCTATTTTATCTAAAACTAATAAAAAGTTTGATATTTCTTTTGATAAGCAAAAAAAAGCCGTAGTTATTGAAAGCGGAAAAGCTTACAACAAAACAGACAAAGATTTAAAAGAAAATAAAGAAGCAAGCGCTAAGGCAATTTTTTCTGAACAAATAGTTTTATTAGACAACAAAGAAGTTAAAGTTCAAACTGCAAATATTATGGATAATAATTATCTGCCTATAAGAGATTTAGCTGAACTTGTAGGAGTAAAAATTGATTTTAATAATGAAAAGAAAATAGTTGAATTAAAAACTGAAGAAAAGAAATGCTGTTGTTGTGGAGAAAAAACTTGCACTTGCAGTGGAGATAAAGAAAAGGGATGTACTTGCCAATGTAAATTAAACGATAAGGGTGAAAAAGAATGTCCTCACTGCAAAAAATGTCAAAAATCAATGGAAAATAAAGAAGCAAAAGAAAATAATTCTAAGAGCGAAAATAACAACAAAGAATGCGGATGTAGTTCTTCTATGAAATAAAAAAAATCACTCCTAAAATAATTTAGGGGTGAATTTTTTATAATTTAATAACTTTGTAGCCCATATCTTCCAAGATACCTCTTGCAGAAGTTTGGGGGACTAAATGGGCGGCACCTACAACAACGAATATAGTCTTGTTGTTTTCTTCCTTCAAAAGCTTATCAATTTTTTTTGCCATGTCAATATCTCTTTTATCTAAAAGTGCTTTGTCAAAGGAAATTTGAGCTTGTGAATAACCGTCATCTTCAGTTAGAGCCTTAAGGTTTTTTGTATTTCCATCTATCCAATCCTTTTGTGTAAGATATAGACTTTGATTAATATTTTTGTATCCGTTAATTTCGATTTCAGAAATTAAATCTTCAATCATTGATGCGTACATATCAGTGTCAAAATTTTTTAAGAGCTTTGCCTGAAATCTTGCACTTTCCAATTCTTTAATGGGAATATTATTAATAAGGGCAAGGTTAGAAAAATAATTTTCTATACCGTAGCTTGACCCATAAATATTTTTATCATCTAAAGAAAGCATATTATATATAGCCCAAGGTCTTATTTTATTTATTCTTTCTTTAGGTATGCCTCTTTGTAAAAGAAGAGGTAGAAGCCTATTGTATGTTTGACCCAGATCATTTTCCAAATTACCCTTAGAGTCATAGTACATATTTGTCTTATAAATTTTTGAAAGTTCAGGATCTGTTGGATCAATTTCAAAATAGATTTCTTTACTTTCATTTAAAGCCTTTATGATTTCAGACCTAATGGGATACATTTCCTTTATGCCTAAGTGAATTGAGCCTAAAAGATATATTTTATTATTTCCTTTCTCAACTTTATAAAAATATCCTTGAGATTCTTTATTTTCTTCACCTATGATTTCTTTACAAGCCCTTGTATATAGGCAGATACTTTCTTGAAGTGAGATTTTTTTATTTAAATAATCTTTATCTTGTAAACCATAGAAAAATTTTTGCCTGAAGCTTTCGTCTTTATTGACAAGGAATAAAATTGAAGAGATAACTTCATTCCTATTTAGATTTTTGAAGTTAAATTCTTTATCGTTTGTATTTATATTAAGAGAATTTAACTTGTCTTTTGTATTTTTATATAAGTATTTAGCATCGTCAAGGGTCAAATTTTTTGTGAAATCCATATTTTCTTTATTTCTTTCAAAAGGAAATATGCCGTAAAATTGGCTGTCATTAATATCATAAAGAGCCCAGTAGCTTAATTTTATATTATTTTTTATTTTAGCTTTTTTAGTGTAATAATTTTCTGATTTTATAGGTAGATTATCATTAAGATAAGAATTATTAACTCCTGCATTTACAAATATAAAGGAAAATAGAACACTAAAAATTATAAAATATCTCAAAAGTTTTTTCATAATTTAATATCCTTTAGTTTTTTAATAAAAATTTCATTGGACTTGGTATCTAAGATACAAAATCTGAAATATGTATCATCAAGTCCCTTAAAATTTGAGCAATCTCTTACAAATATAAGGTCTTTTTTTAATTTCTCAACAATAATTTTATTAGTTCCTTTCAAAACTTTTACCAAAATAAAGTTGCCCTTAGATTCTATAGGCATCAAATTATTGATTTTTTTGATTTCATCAGTTAATTTTAGCCTTTGGTCTGTAATATATTTAAAGACCCTTTCAATATATTCCTTATCCTTAAACATTTCTTGACCCATTATATCTGCACAAATATTTATTTGCCAAAGCACTTGGTTTTTCTTGAATTTTTCAATTATTTCAACATTAGAATTTAATGAATAACCAAGCCTAAGTCCTGGAATACCAAAAAATTTTGAAGTTCCTCTTGTTACTATTAACCTATCAAAAGAAGAAATTAAGTTTGTACAGGAATAAATATCCATGTCAGTAAATTCAATATAAGTTTCATCAACAATTATATAAGCTTTAGTTTTATTTAATATCTTTTTAATCTCAGTATTAGTGAGAATAGAACCAGTAGGGTTATTGGGATTAGAAAATACAAAAAGTTCAATGTTATTTTTATTTATAAAATCAATTATATAATCGCATGATATTTTAAAATTATTATCGAAATTAAGCTGATAATAATAAATTTGACTTCCGATATTTCTGAGATTATTTTCATACTCACTATATGAAGGTGATAAGATAAGAGATTTTTTTGGATCTATTATATTTATAAAGTTAATTAAAAGTTCCGTAGCTCCTAAGCCTAATATTATATGGTCCTTATGACAATGGACATAAGATGATATAGAATTTTTCAAATTATTGTAGGACGGGTCAGGATAAGTCCTTATTAAATCCAGATTTTCCTTTAAAAATTTTAAAGCCCTTGGACTGGGGCTTAAAGGATTTATGTTGGAAGAAAAATCCATAATTTCATTTATATCAACATGATTTTTTTGGGCAATTTCAAATAAATTAGCCCCGTGAAAATTTTGCAAAATATCACCCCCTCATATATTTTAACAATAAGAAAAGAAAATTAATAGATATAGAAATAATTAAATTAATTGAGAAAAAAAGTGGTATAATATTAGTGATATATAATATCATTAGGAAGTATATTTATAAAAAGATTATTTTTTTAAGGAGTGTATTATGAAAATAAATGAAGATATGAAAAAAATAATAGCAAAAGAATTAGCTTATGTTGCTACAGTTGATGGGGATTCAAATCCTAACATTGGACCAAAACGTACAATGAGATATTTAGATGAAAATCATTTAATCTTTTGCGAAAATACAGGCGGAAAGCATTTTAATAACATAAAAGAAAATGGGAAAATTGCAGTGGCCTTTGCTGATAGAGAAAATAATCACGGCTATCGTTTTGTGGGAAAAGCTACAAGCTATACAGATGATGAACATATGAATCTTGCTAAAGAAAAAGTGGGAGTAGCTCCTAAAAAAGCTTGTGTTATTATAGAAATTGAAAAAATTTATACTCTTGATTCAGGTCCAATAGCTGGAAAACTTTACAAAGAAGATTAATCTGTAGAGTTTTAAAAATAAAGAAAATTATAAATTAAATATGATTTAAAAAACTGACCTTAAGTTTTTAATTTAACTTTAAGGTCAGTTTTATATTTTAATTAAAATCTTCATTAAGAAAAATATTCATCTCTATAAGATTTTATATTATCTTCAGTTGTCTTTAATTTTTCGTTAATATTCATAGCCTTATTTCTTAGAATCTTTCCTCTTTCTAATAAATATTCATTAGAAAAAGCAGAACTGTTAGTCATATTTTCAAAATAAATATCTGCCTTTTCTTCCAATCTTTCATGAATATTTGAAAGTCTTTTGTTGAGTTTTTTCCTTGCTGATATTGTAATTATCAAATCAACAAAGGATACAAGGCTTATGGAAATAGCAAGACCAATTAAGATTGAATCCTTAATTACTGATAGGGAAAACATCAAAAAAGGTGTAGAAAATTTTATTATTACTACGTTTGCCAAGCCAAAAATCACTAAGCCATAAAGGCACACTCTTCCATGAAGTTGGAAGGGATAATTGTCGTAATTCCACCATCTATCTTTGAACATTTTTTCTAAAATATAGCCAACAATATATTCAATAGTACAAGAAACTATTGAAGCCAAAATAAATATAAGTGTAGCGGAGCCTATATCTCTTAAGAGTAAATAGGATAGAGTGGCACCAAGTCCATATATAGGACAGTAAGGTCCAAGAAAAAATCCTCTATTTACTAATTTTTTTAATTCTACTGATGAGCATAAAAATGATTCCCAAATCCAACCTATTATAGAATATATAAAAAAACAAATATATATTTTTATAAAAGTCAACTTATATCAGCCTCCAATAGATAATAATTATTTTCTTTAGGATTTAAAGTTTCTCTAACAGTTACAATTTTATCTGCTAAACTAACCACCCAGGATTCTAAATACCTTGGTGGAATTACTGTTAATGGAAACATATGCTTAATTATTATATCCTTTTCAATTTTATTAAGCTTTAGTTCACTTGTTGCATTCTTATAGGCAGTATAAGGATGAGTAAAGCCATGAATATGTCTATATTTATGTGGTTTATGCCAATCATACAAAAAATAATCGTGAAGTAAAGCTCCCCTTATAAGTGAATCTAAATCCACCCTTAATTTATATTTTTCACTAATATAAATTGCCTGCCAGGCAACTTTAATAACATGGTCATATATACTTGTAGTCCCATGCTGTATAAAATTCTTGTTATTTTTAAAACGGGTATTTTCTTCTAAAAATTTTATTTCTTTTATCAGTTTTTCTTTAGAATTGTAAGTAATATTTTTCATTCTTCCCTCTAATAATTTTCACTCTTTATATTGTACACAATAATCTTAAAATTTTTATTAAGAAATTGTTAAATTTTTAAATATTTTTAATTTTTTTAATTAAGAATAAAATTTAACAATATAGTATAATTAGAAAAAAGGAGTTTTTTATGGATATTTTACTTGTAATTGATATGCAAAATGATTTTGTTAAGGAAACTTTAAATACAAAAGAGGCATTAGAAATTGTTGATAAATTAAAAGAAAAGATAGAAAATTTTGAAGGTCAAGTGATTTATACACTTGATACTCATGATAAAAATTATTTACAAAGTCAAGAAGGCAGAAATTTGCCGATAAAACATTGTATTAAAAATACTTGGGGTCATGAAATTATTGATGAATTTAAGGCTTGTAAAAATTTCAATCACGGGAAATTTTTTGAGAAAAATACTTTTGGTTCTAAGGATCTTGTTAAATATTTAGTTGACTTAGATAAAAGAGAAGATATAGGAAAGATTTATTTTACAGGTGTTTGTACTGATATATGTGTAGTTTCTAATGCTTTATTAATTAAGGCTTTTCTTCCCGAAATTGAACTTTTAATTTATAAAGATTTGTGTGCGGGTCTTAATAAAGAAAAACACAAAGCAGCACTTGATGTATTAGATTCCTGCCAAGTTTATGCCATATGAGAAAATATATAGAAGAATCCGTTGACAAATATAAAAATGACTATGCTTTTGGTATGCCGGCTCACAAGGGTAAAAAATATTTTGACCTTGACATTAAAAGGGACTTGACGGAATTTCTTGATACGGATAATCTTTTAAACCCTCAAGGAGCAATAAAAAAGTCCCAAGAAGAAGTAAGTGAAATTTTCTCATCTAAATACTCATTTTATATTCCAAACGGTTCATCAGGAGCTATAAATATTGCAATATCAACCCTTGCTAAAAGAAAAGATAATATTCTTGTGCAGAGAAATACTCACAAGTCTGTTATGAATTCCATAATAATTAATGATCTAAATCCCATTTATATAAATACAAAATATGATGAGGAAAATGCCCTATTTTTAGGAATCGAACTCGAAAATTTAAAAAATATTTTAGAAGAAAATTCAATTCAACTTGCAATTTTTGTAAGCCCCAATTATTATGGTGGCATATTAAAGTTAAAAGAAATTGTAAGACTTTGTCACTCACACAATGTTTATGTAATTATTGATGAAGCCCATGGAAGTCATTTATATTTTTCTCATATGAAAGAATTTTGTGCTAATTTTTCAGGTGCAGATATAGTTATTAACTCCACTCACAAAACTATACCATCCTTAACTCAAACAGCTTTATTGCATGTAAATAACGATAGGGTTGATGTTGATAAACTGAAAAAAGTTATAAATATTTATACCACAACTTCACCATCATATTTGTTTCTAATATCCCAAGAAGAAGGAATAGACTATATGGTTAAAGAAGGTTATAAAAAATTAGAAATTTTACGAAAAGAATTAGACAAAATAAGTAAAGATACGGGCATTATGAGTTATAATATTAATGATTCTACTATAGCTTCATATGATACTATGAAATTTCTTTTCAGACTGCCTATTTTGAGCGGTATTGAAATTGTAAAAAAATTCCATTTAGAATATAATATTAGGTTAGAGATGGGGGATTTATATTATGCTTTAGCTATATTTTCTCCCTTGACAGAAATTTGTGAATTGAGAAAATTTATAGATGTTATTTTATCTCTTAGAAATGGAGAGTATAAAAAAATCGCTAAGCTTAAATTTCCTACAAGTAAAAGAATAATCTCTCCTAGAAAAGCTTTTGACAGTCCGTCAATTTATAAAAATTTAAAAGATTCCTGTGGAATGATTTCAGCAAATAATGTAGCTTTTTATCCACCGGGAATTCCTATTATAAGTTATGGTGAGAGGATTACAAAAGAAATTATTGATATAATATTAAATAATTTAGATGAAGGTATTGAAGTTGTAGGGATTAATCAAGGAAAAATAGAGGTAGTTGATGAGTCTATTTGTAACTTTTGAGGGTGCTGATGGTGTAGGAAAGTCCACCATAGCAAATCTCATTTATGAAGAATTATTAAAAAGAAATATAGAAGTTATAAAAACCAGAGAGCCTGGTGGCACTAGAATTTCTGAAGCTATAAGAGATATTATTTTAAATAACTCATATAGGGAAATGGATTATAGGTGTGAAGCCCTACTTTATGCAGCTAGTCGAGCTCAACACGTAGAAGAAAAAATTAAACCTGCCTTAAAAAGTGGTAAGGTAGTTTTGTGTGAAAGATTTGTCTTATCTTCTCTTGCCTATCAAGGTATTGGAAGAAATCAAAATTTAGACCACATAAAAGCCATAAACGAATATGCAACTATGGGTCTTGAGCCAGATATAGTTTTTATATTTTTAAATAAGGAAGAAACTTTAGCAAGAAAATTAGAAAATGCTGACAGACTAGAGAGGGCAGGAGATGATTTTCATAACAAAGTCCGTGATTTTTACAAAAATTTGCAAAAAAAAGATAATTATTATTTTATAGACGCATGGCAAAGCATAGATAAAGTTTTTTCAGATACCCTAGAGGTACTTGACAATGTAGGAGGTTTGAAATGAAACTGATTATTTCAATTGTTCAAGATGTTGATAGTGAAAATTTAATTCAGAGATTAAATGAAGAGGGTTTTAGAGTAACTAAAATTTCTTCAACAGGTGGTTTTTTAAAGGCTGGAAATACTACTCTTTTGTCAGGTGTTGAGGAAGATGTGTATCCTAAATTTATGAAAATTATGGAAGAAAATTCAAAAACCCGTATAGTAAATAAAACAATAGCACCTATTAATATTCCAGGACAAGCAATGATTCCTGTACCTGTTGAAGTTAAAGTGGGTGGAGCTACAATTTTTGTTATGAATGTAGTAGATTATAAGAGATTTTAGGTGATAAAAATGAAGATGATAATAGCAATAGTTCAAGATAAATTTATTGATGATCTTATTGATAGATTTTTAACTGAAGATATTTATGTAACAAGGCTTTCGTCTACTGGTGGATTTTTTAAATCAGGTAACACAACACTTCTTTTAGGCTGTAAAGATAATGAAATAAAAGCAATTGAAGATATATTCAAAGAAATAACTGAAAAAGAAGAAGTAGTTTCTGAAAAAGGTTCTTTTGAAGTTGCAGGAGCAACAATGTTTGTAGTAGATTTGGAAGAATCTAAAAGAATATAATGAAAAATGACAATTCAATTTTCTTAGAAGATAAAAATGTTTCTAGTCAACTGGATTTAGCCTTAAAAAATAAAGATTTTTCTCATGCCTATTTATTTGTTGGTCCAAAAGGAATAGGAAAATATGCACAAGCTAAAAATTTTGCCCGAGCGATTCTTTGTGGAGATAATAAAAATGATAAGTCCTTTTGCAATCTTTTATATGATTATTTTCACCCAGACTTAATTGAAGTTTCTTCGAAAGAAACTATAAAAAAAGAACAAATTGAGGAATTGATTGAAAAAGCTGGGACCAAGCCTTTTGAATCTAATAAAAAAATCATTTTAATTGATGGTTTTGATAATGTTACAATCGAAGGACAAAATGCTCTATTAAAAACTTTAGAAGAGCCTGAGGATTATCTGATAATTATTTTGGTTTCATCTAATATTAAAAATATTTTACCAACTATTAGATCTAGGGCTAGAATTTTGAAATTTCAAAATATTTCAGTTGAAAGAATTTATGATTATCTTTTAAAAACTGGCTTGTCAGAAAAAAATGCTAGGCTTTTTTCAAACTTATCTTGCGGAAGCATAAGTCTTGCAAAAAGATATAAAGAAGATGTTGAACTTTTGAAAAAAAGGGATGAGCTTATTGGGATTTTAGATAATCTTATAAGGACAGGTTCCTACTATATTTTTTCGTATTTGGATTTTTTTAAAGAAAATAAGGAAAATATAGAAGATATTTTAAATTTTTTTAGCTTGTGGTTTAGAGATTTAGCATTTATAAAAATTAATAAGAAAGAAAAGATAATTAATATAGATAAATTAAATATACTTGAGCTTGAAGATTTGACTTTGGATAGGATACTTTTTATATATAATAAAATTCTATTAACTAAAGAAAACCTATCTAAAAATATGAATTATGATCTAAGCATAGAAGCTCTACTTATGTATATAGGAGGAATGTAGATGATAGATGTAGCTGGAGTTAGATTTAAAAAAACCGGAAAAATCTATTATTTTGACCCACTTGATAGCGGAGCCTCAGTTGGTGATGATGTTATTGTAGAAACGGTTAGGGGGCTTGAATTCGGAAATGTTATCCTTTTTAGGTCTTTTGAAGATGAAGAATTTTCGACTGAATTAAAGCCTGTTATAAGAATAGCTACACAAGACGATCAAAGTAAAAATATTGATAATAGAAATAAGTCTAAAGAAGCAATTATTCTTTGTGATAAAAAAATTAAAGAGCATAATCTGGATATGAAATTGATATCCTGTGAATATACATTTGACAATTCAAAATTATTATTTTATTTCACATCTGATGGAAGGGTAGATTTTAGAGAACTGGTTAGGGATCTTGCAGCCATTTTTAAAACTAGAATTGAGTTAAGACAAATCGGCGTAAGAGATGAAGCAAAACTTGTTGGCGGTCTAGGTTGTTGTGGAAGACCAACTTGCTGCTCAACTTTTTTGTCAGAATTTTCACCAGTATCTATAAAAATGGCAAAGGACCAAAATTTATCATTAAACCCAACTAAAATATCAGGTGTGTGTGGAAGATTAATGTGTTGCTTAAAATATGAGCAAAAAGGATATGAATGCATCAATAAAATCATGCCAAAAGTTGGAGAGTTTATTATTACAGAAGATGGCAAAGCAACTGTAATTTCAACATACCCAATTCAAGAACTTATTAAGGCTTCTTTAATTGTTAATGACGAAACTGTAGTTTCTTATTTTGATGTTAAGGATATAAAAAGAACAGGTAAATTTAATAGAGATTTCTTAGATGTGACGGCAGAAAATAAAGAAACTTATGATGAAAAGGAATTGTCTGAACTGGAAAAAGAGTAACAATGAAAATAGAAAATATTATTTTGAAAATTTACAACAAAGTAAAAGATTTATTTAGGAGTAATTTTGGTAGCACAAAGGGAGCAGAAAGAATTTTAAAAATTTTTATCTCCCTTTTTTACGCCACTGACCATTATTCTTACCTTACAGATTTTAAGGTTCCAACAATAATATCTATAATTATTTTTGCTTTTATTATTTATTTAATTTTAAGCATTATAAGTTTTTTGGGCAAATATCTGATTATTTTATTGCAAAGAACAAAACCCATAAATTTAACGGTTTATATATTATTATTCATAGGGGGCAAATATTTTTTAGATAATTCTTTAAACCTATACTTGAAAGATTGGCAAAGTTACCTATTATTATTTTGTGCCTGTGCAATATTAATAATTTTTGCAAAATCCTTTATATCTTTATTTAAAAACAAGAGAAATCTCGCTCTTATCTTTTTCTTGCCATCATTTTGCCTTGTATTTTTAGGCATATATTTTTATAGCTTTCCTGGTTTTCAAAGGAGTGCTTTAAAGCTAGCTGAATTTAAAAAGGACAAAGTTGTAGAAAGAGCAACAGCTTATGAAAGTAAAGAGATTTTTTATAAGGGTCCAGAGGTATCTTTAAATTCCTATGTTTCCTATGGCGGACTTACAAAAAAAGTGAGAGATTTTTATTTTAAGAAAAAATTAAATCAAGTTGAAGTCAAAGGAAAAGTTTATCTGCCAAAAAATCAAAAAGAAGCCCCTCTTTTATTTGTTGTTCACGGAAATCATAGAATGACAACAAAAAACTATCTAGGCTATGATTATTTAGGCAAATATTTATCTCAAAGAGGTGTGGCTGTTGTATCAGTTGACATGAACATGCTAAACAGTTTTTATAAATATTCCCTAAAAAACGAAAATGATGCAAGGGCTGTTCTTTTGTTAGAAAATATAAAATATCTTTTAAGCGAAAATAGAAATGAAAATTCAAAATTTTATAAGGCTTTTGACAGTGAAAATATTGCCCTAATGGGACATTCTCGTGGTGGAGAAGCAATTTGTATAGCAAATAATTTTAACAAACTAAATAAAAATCCCGATAATGGTAATATAAGATTTAATTATGGTTTTAATATAAAGGGTTTAATTGCAGTTGCACCTACCTTTGGTCAATATGAGCCATGTGATAGAGAATTGAAACTTTGGGATGTAAACTATTTAACAATTGCTGGCACCAATGACTGTGATGTTACAAGTTTTGAAGGTCAGATGCAATATGATAATATAGGATTTTCTCCAAACTCAGATAAATTCAAAACAGCTGTTTATGTTGGCTATGCAAATCACGGAAATTTTAATTCCTTGTGGGGAGATTTTGATTTACAACCCCCAGAAGGACTAGATATAAACAGAAAAGAACTTCTAAACCAATTGAGTCAAAAAAGAATATTATCAATTTACACCTATAATTTTTTGGAGAATATTTTTGGCAAATCTTTCAACAGGGACTTATTCAAATATGGTCCTTATAATTACAAAGATTTTCCAAAGACAACTTATTATTCAAGATATAAAGATTCGACCTATGAAAATATTTGTGATTTTGAAGAAGATACAAACCTTCAAAGTGCATCGACTTTTGGAGATTATATAGATTTTTCAAATTTTTCTGATATTTACGAAGGAGCAAATTCCTATGGAGAAGATAAAGGCAAAAACAATTGTGTATTTTTATCTACAAATGATAAGTCAAGATACCAAATTTTCTTGAGAAACATTCCTCAAAAAAGACAGTTTTTGGTCTTCGATCTGGAAAATTTTGAAGAAATTAATGATTATGATGGTTTTAAAATAAAGATTTCTGATATGGTTGGAGAAAGTGCGAGCCTTAATATTAAAGATTATTTTCCAGCTTACCCACCTACAAAAGTTTATCTTTATAAAAGCGATCATGTTTTTGATGATTATAAAAATTATTCAGCTCCCATATCTTTAAGGATTGATCTTGAAGATTTTAAAAATAATAATCCTCTTATTAATTTAGAGGAGATATCTAATATAGAATTTGATTTTGATAAAAGCATAGGTCAGATTTCTTTAGATAATATAGGTTTTGCCAATTAGGAGGAAAAATGAAATATAATTTTGATAAGAACTTAGGAGAATTTTTAGAAAATGAACCTATGAAAAATCATACTTCCTTTAAAGTAGGAGGTCCATGTGAACTTTTTGTAAGACCTAAAGATGAAAAGTCCTTGATAGAAATTTTAAAGATAATTAGAAAAAACAATTACAATTTTTATATTCTTGGTAACGCAACAAATGTTATCGTTAAGGACCAAGGCTATAAAGGAATAATTATTTCTATTAAAAATAGATTAAAAGATGTGAAGGTTGATGGTTTAAAAATCACGGCAGGAGCAGGACTTTCTTTAAAAGAACTTTCTCAAACAGCTTATGAAAATTCCTTGAGCGGTATAGAATTTGCAAACGGCATACCAGGCACAGTGGGAGGAGCAATGACTATGAATGCTGGAGCCTATGACGGAGAAATGAAAAATGTTGTTGAATCAGTAAGATTTATTGATAACCTTGGAAATATAAGAGAATATTCAAATGAAGAAATGGATTTTTCTTACAGACATTCTAAGGTTGGTGATGAAAATTTAATTGTACTTTCAGCAACTTTTGTCTTAGAAAAAGGCGACAAGGAAAAAATTAGAGAAAAGTTCCAAGAATTTGATAGAAGAAGAAGTGAAAAACAACCTTTAGACTTGCCATCAGCAGGTTCTACCTTTAAAAGACCAGAAGGTTATTTTGCAGGTAAATTAATTGATGATTCGGGACTTAGAGGTTTTAGACATAATGGAGCAGGAGTTTCTCAAAAGCACTGCGGTTTTGTTGTTAATTATGATAATGCAAGCGCAAGTGATGTTTTAGAAACTATAGAAATTGTTCAAAAAGTTGTTTACGATAAGTTTTCCGTAAAACTAGAAAGGGAAGTAAAGATAATTGGATAACAAAATTGAAGTTATAATTCTCACAGGAATGAGCGGTTCAGGGAAAAGTAAGGCACTTGATACCTTGGAAGATTTAGGATATTATTGCATAGATAATTTGCCACCGGAACTTCTTCCCAAATTTTGCCAAATGGCGACTCAATCAAAATCTGTAGATAAAATTGCAGCAGTTATGGATTTAAGAAGTGGAGAATTTTTTGAAAGTCTATTCTCTTCTATTGAAGAACTCAAGAATCTAAATATTTCATATAAAATAATTTTTTTAGAAGCTTCACAAGACGCAATAATTGCCAGATACAAAGAAGGCAGACGTCCTCACCCCCTAAACCCTTCAATAATTGAAGGCTACAAGATGGAAAAAGAAAATTTAGGGGAAATTAGGAAAAAATCTAATTATATTATTGATACCACTCTTTTTTCTGCAAAGGATTTAAAAAAATATTTAATTGAAGTTTTAACTAATAATGAAGAAACTGAAATAACTATCCAAATTACAAGCTTTGGCTATAAAAATAATATATTAAAGGATGCTGATTTAGTTTTTGATGTTAGATTTTTACCAAACCCATATTATATTAAAGAATTACAAGATAAAGATGGTTTAAGTAAAGAAACTCGAGATTATGTATTAAAGTGGGATGTAAGCCAAACTTTTATAGATAAGGTTATTGATCTTTTAAAATTTTTAATTCCCAACTATATAAAAGAAGGAAAAAGCGTATTAAATATTGGTTTTGGATGTACGGGAGGATTTCACAGATCAGTTGTAATTGCAGAAGAAGTTGCAAGAATTTTAAAGAAGGATTACAAAAGCCTTTATGTTTCTCACAGAGATAGAAAGAAAAAATTATGGATAAAAGAATAAGCATAATAGGAGGAGGTACAGGAATCTCCACAATATTAAAAGGTCTAAAATCTTATACCACAGACATAAATGCAATTGTAACAATGTCTGATGACGGAGGTGGCTCAGGACTTCTCAGAAAAGATTTAAAAATGCTTCCTCCAGGAGATGTCAGAAATTGTCTTTTAGCTCTTTCAAATGCGACCCCATCTTTAGAAGTTTTATTGAAATATAGATTCAAGGGCGGAAGTTTAGACGGACAGAATGTAGGCAATATTATAATTGCAGCATTAAATGATATTTACGGTTCTTTTGATAAGGCATTAAATGAAATGTCTAAGGCATTTAATATAACAGGGCGGGTTATACCTGTAACATTAGAAGACACTCATCTTGTAGGAGAACTTTCTACAGGGGATAAAATTGTGGGAGAGTCAATTATTCCTAAAATGGCATATAAATTAGGTGGAAAAATTTTAAAAATTTCTATGCTTCCTCGTATACCAAAAGCCAACAAAGAAGCTATAAATGCCATTGAAAATTCAGATATATTAATAATTGGACCAGGTTCTTTATACACATCTGTAATTCCAAATTTGATTATAAAAGGAATAATTTGTGCCATAAAAAAGTCAAAAGCAAAAAAAATTTACATAGCTAATATTATGACTCAAAGAGGAGAAACTTTAAAATATAGCCTTAAGGACCATATAGAAGCTATAGAAGAACATTCTTATAAGGGGATTTTTGATATTGCAATAGTTAATAACAATAAAAAACCTAAAGATATTTTTAATTCATATTATTCATTCGAAGAAACTTGCCCAATTTATGCAAATGATGAGGATAAAAAATTTTTAAAAGAAAGATCAATTAGATTGATTGAGGGCGATTTGATATATATTGAAAATAAATTGATTAGGCATAATTTTGAAAATTTAGCCGATATAATCTGTAGGCTTTAGTATTTGTAATTATTGTAAAATTTTTATAAAAATGTTATTATTTTATTACAATAGGTGAGGGGTGAAAAAGATGAGGAAATTTAGGAAAAGGGAGCATATTGAAAATTACTTGCGTTCAACTTATGTGGGAAATCCATTATTTGATGATATGTTCTTATACCATAATTCGTTACCTGAAGTTGACTTTTCAGAAATAAACACATCTACTGTTTTTTTGAATAAAAAAGTAAATTTTCCTTTGATGATTAATGCGATGACAGGTGGCAGTGACTTTGCTGAAGATATAAATAGACAACTGGCACAAGTCGCAAATGAATTTAATATTCCTATAGCTGTAGGTTCTCAAACTATTGCTTTGGAAGATCCGGATACTGTTGAATCTTTTTCAGTAGTTAGAGAAATAGTAGAAAAAGGAATAGTAATCGGAAATTTAAGTGCTAGAACTAGCCTTGAAGATGCAAAAAAGGCAATAGATATTATAAGAGCCGACAGTTTACAACTGCATTTAAATCCTGCACAAGAACTAGCAATGTCTGAAGGCGAAAGAGAATTTAAAAATATTTTAAAAAATATTGAAGAGCTAGTAAATGGTCTAGATGTACCTATAATAGTAAAAGAAGTTGGATTTGGATTAAGCTCTGATGTTGTGAAAAGGCTTTACGATATTGGGGTTAGAGATGTTGATGTTTCCGGTTTTGGCGGCACAAACTTTTTTGAAATTGAAAATTTAAGGACACCTGATTCTGATCTATCAGAACTTTATGGTTGGGGAATTCCGACAGCCCTTGCAATTATCGAAGCTAAAAGCTTAGGTCTAGACGATTTGACAATTATCGGTTCAGGCGGTATTAAAAATTCTGAACAACTTATAAAAAGCATAGTGGCAGGAGCAGATATGACTGCTATTTCTGGAGAAATTCTTTCCTATTTAGTTCATGGTGGGGTTGAATATACCTTAAAATATCTTGGAAATTTAATTTACAAATCAAAAATGATAATGCTTTTATTAGGAGCAAAAGATATAAAAGATCTTCGCAATGTAAAATATAAGGTAAAGGGAGAGCTTAGAGATCTTTTGGAAAATTTTAAATCATGAAATTAATTAAGAGTGAAAATTTTATTGATTCTAAATGGGCAGGTGGAGTAACTTCTGAAATCTTCATATATCCTGAAAATGCAAAAGTTTCAGAAAAAAATTTTGACTTTAGAATTTCTACAGCAACTTGTAATTTAGAAAAATCCAATTACACAGCTTATGATGGCTTCTTAAGATATATATGCCCTTTGGATAATACAATGAATATAACTACATCTGATTGCAAATTTTCTTTAAAACCTATGGAAGTTATGTTTTTTCATGGTAATGACAATACTTATTCTTCAGGTGATGTTAGGGATTTTAATCTTATTTACAGAGAAGACTTAAAAGCCCAAATGTATTCATTAAATATTAAAGATTTAAAATATAAATTTAAAGGAAAATCTATAATTTTTAATTACGATTCTCTTTTAACATATAATGAAAAAATATTTCCAAAATTTTCAGCTTTATATATTGAAGATGAAGAAGTTGAAATCAAGGGTTGTGGCAAAATAATAATATGTCAGATATTATAAAATACTAGGGATCACCTGGTATTTTTTATTTAGTAAGTATAACATCAATATCTATTTAAAAGTATGAATAAAGACCAGTAAAAATTTTATAAATAAAAATAAAAATACATTGACATAATCTGTATAGCCAATGTATTTTTTATATCTAAAAACCGATTTTTCCAACTAAAGAATCTTTTAATATTTCTATAAAGCTAATATATTTATCAATATTTATATCCTTATCCCTTATTTTTTCTAAGTCCATGGCAAATGCAAGGGCATAGTAAATATCATCACCGTGAAAATTATCTTTTTCATTCAATTCTTTTTCAAAATCCCTATAATATTTATAAGTTGCCATGCCGGCGGGAGGATTTTGCCCCAAAAGTTTTAAACTACTCAGAAGTAAAACAAAACCAAAAAAGATCAGGACATAAGCAGGATATAAGCCCTTATTGGCAAGCACCGCACCCACAAGTACATCAACAAGAGCCATAAATACATAGATGAAGAATTTTTTTCTATCTATAGCCTTATAAAGCAAATTTAATTCATAAGCATTTTCTTCCAAAATATCCAAATAAGAGGAAAATTTTTGGTTGAAGCCTATACCTTCTTTAATCCTTAAATTATTTATTTTTCTTGTAGAGATATTTTCATCAAGAGAAAAAATCAAATCATATAAAAATTTTTCTTCTTTATCCAAATTATTTGAATTATCTGCATATATATTATAGTTTATTCTTTCTTTACCCCTACTATTAATATAATCATTCCTATCTATTTTTATATTTCCATTTTCTATAAATTTAATAAGACTAGAAATAATAAAGTCGGGTGCAGAGTTTTTGCCTTTGATTAAAAATCCTGCCATATAATAAGGTAATTTAAGAGGATCTTTAATTTCTGATTTTTCATTTCTTGGAAAAATTAAAAATAAATAGATACTTATAATTAAAAATAAAGCATTAATAATAAAAATAATCCCATTACTTAACGGAGAACACATATCATCACCTGCTTATATTATACTATATTAAATAAACAAATTTGCATAATAAATTTTTCTATATTAAAATTATCTAGAAAGTGGAGGAATATGAAAAATATAATACTTGAAGGAATAATTAAAGATGGGACTTTTCCCAATAGAAATACAGTAACTTGTCAAGAAAAGGACTACAAAATTAAGGGTGGAATTATAGGCTCTGAAGTAAGATTTAAGCCATCTAGAAGAAAAAAAGGAAAATTAATAGAAACTATAAAAAAATCTTCTTGGGAAAATATCAAACCTTGCCCTCATACTGATTGTGGAGGATGCACCTATGACGGCTTTTCTTATGACAAAGAAATTGAATATAAAGAAAAACTTCTAAATAATCTTTTGCATGAGGAGTTAAATCTAGACAATGTTAAAATTTATTCTGCTGGAATTTTTGAAAATTATAGGAATAAAATGGAATTTACCTTTGGAGATACTTACAAGGGTAGCCCCTTAGCCCTAGGCTTGCACAAAAAAAATAGATTTTATGAAATTGAAAACACGAATAATTGCCGCATTGCCCACGAAGATTTCAATATTATTAGGGAAAAGACAAGGGATTTTTTCAAAGATAAAGCATTTTTTAACAGAAGAAGCCATGAGGGAACCCTAAGACATTTAGCTATAAGAAGGACAAATTATGGGGAAATTTTAGTCAATATAGTTACAACAAAAGACAATGATTTAGACTTAAAATCTTATGTTGATGAACTTTTATCTCTCAAATTAGAGGCGCAAATAAAAGGTATATGCCATACAATTAATGACTCACAAGGTGATGCTATTATAAAGGAAGATTTCCACATCTTATATGGAAGAGATTATGTTATAGAGGAACTTTTAGGTTTGAAATTTAAAATAGGAACTTTTTCATTTTTTCAAACCAATACCTACTCTGCTGCATATTTATACCAACTGGCATTTGATATGATTGATAATTTACAAGGCAAAAAAGTTTTAGACCTTTATTGCGGAACGGGAACTATAAGCCAAGTATTTGCCAAAAAAGCAGAATCTGTTTTGGGAGTAGAAATTGTAGAAGAAGCGGTGAATGCAGCAAGAGAAAATGCCCAATATAATAATATTTCCAATGTAGATTTTATAGCTGGAGATGTGGCAAAAGTTGTTAATGATTTAGACATTAAAGCAGATATAATAATTCTTGATCCCCCAAGGGTAGGAATAAATAACCCCAAAGCATTAGATAAAATTATAGATTTTTCACCAGAAGAATTTTTATATATATCCTGTAACCCTATAAGCTATGTTAAGGATGTCAAAAGATTTATTGAGAGAGGATATAAATTAAAAAAAATTGTGGGGCTCGACCAGTTTCCTAGAACTGTAAATTTAGAATTAATATCTCTTTTAGAAAAAGACTAAAATTTCATATGTTATATAGCAAATTTGTAGAAACTTATAAATAATTATATTTACTTTTATTGGGTATAAATTCATAAGTATAAAATAAATAAAAGGTGATAATATGATACAAAGAGCTATGACAGTAGAAGATGCGGTGATGACAGACTCTAGAGTTTTGCAAAAACTAAATAACTTAGGGATCAATTATGATTTTGTTGCAGCAGAAAAATTGGAAGTTGTTTTAAAAGAAAATGGAATTGACTTTGATTTTTTTGTAAAACAAATAGAAGGGGAGCAAGACTTTGAAGGTATTGAACAAATTAAGACTTGGTCTAAGAAAGAAATTATAAAATATATAATAAGAGAAATTCATACCTTTGAAATAAATTTGATAGAAAAACTAGACAAAGAATTAAGAGAACTGATACACGACCATTATTTAGAAAATGGAGAGCAACTATTTACAATTTATGAAACATTATTGTTAATAAAAGCTGAACTTGTTCATCATTTCTCTAAGGAAGAAATAGAATTTGAAGAATTTTTATCAGATGATAATGTGGATTTTTCTTCTCTAATAGCAGAACACGAAAAAACGATAGGGCTTTTTGACAGAATAAAATACTTATCTCATGATTTTTCACTAAAAGCAAATTATGAAAAAATAAAAGATGTCAACGAAGACTTGTTTAAACTTGATAACGATATGAGAAGACATATTTATATAGAAAATGAATTTTTGTTTAAAAACCAAGAATAAAGGAGGAGCTATGGCATTTTCAGTAAAAGGTAAAAATGTATTATTAACAGGCGGAGCTAAAGGCATAGGTAAAGGTATTGCAGAAGTTTTCTTAAAAGAAGGAGCAAATCTTGTCTTTACAGGAAGAAATGTAGAAGTAGCAAAAGAGGCCGAAAAAGAATTTAAAAAAATTAACGAAAAAGTAAAATTTATAAGAGCCGATGTATCTTCAGAAGAAGACACCGTAAAACTTTTTAAAGAAGCCAATGAATTCTTAGGCTCAATTGATATAGTAATTTTAAATGCAGGCTACTATCCACAAAATAGAATCAGCCAAATGAAGTTATCTGATTGGGAAAAAGTTACTGACATAAATCTCAAGGGAGTATTTTTAAACACAAGAGAAGCAATGAAATACTTAAAAAGCGGCTCTCATATAGTTATAACATCTTCCATCACAGGCAATAGAGTTGGAAATCCAGGACTTTCTCATTACAGCGCATCAAAAGCTGGTGTAAACGGATTTATGAGAACAGCCGCCCTTGAACTTTCAACTTTAGGCATAAATATAAATGCAGTTGAACCAGGAAACATTATGACACCAGGCATGGAAGGAGTCTTGGGAGAAAAATATATTAAAGACCAAGAAGCAATAATTCCACTTGGAAAGCTTGGCTCATCAGAAGATATTGCATACGCAGTCTTATTTTTAGCATCAGATGAAGCAAAATATATAACAGGTCAATCGATTGTAGTAGACGGAGGACAAATCCTACCAGAATCAGCAATGGATCTTCATTAAAATAAAAAAGCTCTTATATGAGGAAATTGTCTTAAAAAATAAAGACATTTAAAAAATATGGCAAAAATTATATTGTAACATTTTGAAATAGGTCTATAAGAATATCATATTCATGAAGGTGGATATTTCAAATTAAATCACAATTAATATTTTAAAAATATCTGTTAGAGATTTACTCCACAACAGATATTATAGAGCCTAAATTATTTATACATGGTTAGGGATGCAAATCTTTAACCATATATTTTTATATTAAAATACAATATAATTTTCAATCTAAAATAATGAAATAAATCTATTATAATTTTATTTAACTTATTATAAATAATTGTAGAATTATTTATAATATCAACCTTACATAGAAAGTATGTATTAGTCTTTTAATTATTACAGAAATTAACTACGTATCAATGTCACTAACTTTATTAGATTTAAAACTTTTACCGTCAAAAACAATGTTTTTCTTTAATATTTTAATTTATAAGTCATTTGTGTTATTAAATTTATTACCACTTATTGTGATATAATTATATTTGTTATAGGAAGGGTGTTTTTAATGATAAAGAAAAGTAAGGGGAATTTTATAAGTCTTTTGCCTTTTTTAATTTTTATTTTTTCTTATTTGGGCATAGGCTTATTTTTTGTAATAAATGGTAAAAATGATGGATTTTATATGTTTAAATCTCCAATAGCTGTAATAATTGGTATTATTTTTGCTTTTATTTTAATTAGTGGAGATTATTACGAAAAAATATCTATTTTTTTAAAGGGCTGTGGCGATGAAAATATTATTTTAATGTGTATGATCTACCTTTTGGCTGGAGCTTTTTCTAATGTTTCAAGTAAAATGGGTGGTGTTGAGGCCACAGTTAATTTGGGGATAAATCTCATCCCTGCGTCTTTAATAAGTCTTGGTGTTTTTTTGATTGCTTGTTTTATTTCTTTATCAACAGGGACAAGTGTAGGGACTATTGTGGCGCTTGGACCAATAGCTGTTGGTTTTGCAGAAAAATCGTCTATTAGCCTTGCTCTTATAATCGGAACTTTGATAAGTGGGGCAATGTTTGGTGATAATTTATCTGTTATTTCTGATACTACTATTGCTGCCACTAGAACTCAGGGTGTTAATATGAGGGATAAGTTTAAAACAAATCTTGCTATTTCTCTTCCGGCAATGGCTGTTACTGTGGTTTTGCTTTTAATTTTTGCAAGGCCTGATAAAAATCTTATTATTGAAAAAGAAGCTTTTAATTTTATTAAGGTTTTGCCCTATATTTTTGTACTTATTACAGCTATAAGCGGGGTAAATGTATTTATCGTTCTAACTTGCGGTATAATTTTTTCTGGTATTATTGGAATTATTTATGGAGATTTTTCTCTTTTAACTTTTACAAATCATATCTACGATGGTTTTACTTCTATGTTTGAAATTTTTCTTTTGTCTATGCTAACAGGTGGTCTGGCAAGCCTTGTTAAGTATGGTGGAGGCTTGGATTATCTTATTTCAAAGGTTAAATCTTTTATTAAATCCTCTAAGTCTGCGGAGTTTGGTATAGGTCTTATCACGCTTTTGACTGATGCTGCGACTGCTAATAATACAGTGGCAATTATTGTTGTTGGTCCAGTTGTAAGACAGATTTCAGAAAAATATAAGGTAGACCCTAGAAGGTCTGCATCTTTAATGGATATTTTTTCGGCTGTAATGCAAGGGTTTATTCCTTATGGGGCTCAAGTTTTGATGGCTGTTTCCTATGCTGGAGGAAAAATTAATGTATTTTCTATTATGCCTTATCTGTGGTATCAGTTTGCACTTTTATTCTTTGCAATACTTTCTATTTTTATACCTTATGCAAATTCCTATATAAATAATTATCCCTGGGATTTTGAGAAGTGGGACATTCAATAAATATTAAATTCTATCTTTACAAAGTCCTTTTTTTAAAGTAATATATTTAAGAATAAAGGAGGGCTTATGAGACATTTAATAGAACCTTTAGATTTAACAACAGATGAATTTGAGTTTATTTTTAGACTGGCTGATGATATTATTTTAGACCCTAGTAAATATTTAGATAGGGCAAAGGGTAAATTGTTGGCAAGTCTTTTTTTTGAACCATCTACAAGAACAAGGTTATCTTTTGAAACAGCTATGTTAAGAATTGGCGGAGGCGTTATTGGTTTTTCTGATTCAAAAGTAACTTCAACGACAAAGGGAGAAACTCTTATAGATACTATTAAAACTGTAGAAAATTATGCAGATATTTGTGCCATGAGGCATTTTAAAGAAGGTGCTGCTACACTTGCTAGTAAAGTTTCGACAAAGATGCCAATAATTAATGCTGGTGATGGTGGTCATTTTCATCCCACACAAACTTTGGCTGATCTTTTAACTATAAGACATCACAAAGGCTCATTTTCAAATTTAAATATTGGTTTTTGCGGAGACTTGAAATTTGGTAGGACAATTCACTCTTTAGTGCGTGCTTTGAACAGATATGAAGATGTGAATTTTACTTTTATTTCCCCTAAGGAATTAAAGATGCCCGACCAATTCAAGTCTTTTTTAAAATCTTATGATGAAACAGATTCTTTGACAGATGCTTTGCCAGATCTTGATATTTTATATATGTCAAGAGTTCAACAGGAAAGATTTGTTTCTTCTGATGAATATGAAAGATTAAAGGACTTCTATATTTTGACACCAGAAAAACTGAAAAGATCTAAGGACGATATGTGCATACTTCATCCTATGCCTAGAGTTAATGAAATTTCTGTTGAAGTTGATAAGGATCCAAGGGCTTGTTATTTTGAGCAAATGAAGTTTGGTATGTATGGCAGGATGGCGCTAATTTTATTCTTATTGGAGTTGGTATAATGATTAATGTTTCAAAAATAAAAAAGGGTATAGTTTTAGACCATATTAATAGGGGGGAAGCCTTTAAGATTTATAAGGCTTTGAAATTAAATAAAATTGAAGATACAGTTGTTTTAATGCAAAATATCCCTTCAAGCTCAATGGGCAAGAAGGATTTAATAAAAATAGAAACAGATTTTGACTTAGATTTCACAGTTTTAGGTCTTATTGCACCGGATATTACTGTAAATTATATTGAAGATGGAAAGAGAATTAAAAAATTCACAATGGAACTTCCTAAGGCTGTTGAAGGTGTATTAAAATGTCACAATCCACGTTGCGTATCAAATTCTGAAAGAGTGATTCCTGGTCAGGTATTTTATCTTTACAATAAGGAAAAAAGGGAGTTTAGGTGTGAATACTGCGACACAATTTGCACCTATGAAGAAGATGAATAAGGTTATAGATAATATTAAAATAACGGATAATTTTTATCTATTAAAAACTGATGGGGTAAAAAATACAAGACCTGGACAATTTTTTATGTTAAGAGCCTGGGATAAATATCCAGTTTTATCAAGGCCCATTTCTATCTTTAATGTTGGAGAGCATTTGGAGTTTTTGTATCAAGTCGTGGGTAAGGGTACAGAAATTTTAAAAAATTTAAAAAAAGGCTCACCTATAAATGTTTATGGTCCTTATGGAAATGGTTTTGATATAAATGTGGATAGTTTGGCAATGGTTGGCGGCGGAGTAGGAGTCGCACCTTTTTACTATCTTTCAAAAAAGATTTTAGAAAAAAATAAAGATGCAAAATTACGCCTATACCTTGGAGAAAGAGAAGGACAAAATTTAGAAAGTCTATTTTCAGATTTACCTATAGATATTAAGGTTAAAAAAGGTGGCTTTGTTACAGATATAATTGATTTTGATAAGCATAAGCTTTATTATGCCTGCGGACCAGAAATTATGATGAAAAAAACTCATGAACTTTGTCGGGCAAATAATAAAAATTCTTATATATCTTTAGATTTAAGAATGGGCTGCGGACTTGGTGCTTGTCTTTCATGTTCAGTTGATACAAAAAATGGCAGAAAAAGGTCTTGCAAAGATGGACCAGTATTTATGGGAAGTGATATTTATGAATAGGATGGAAGTTGAACTTTGTAATATTAAGCTTAAAAATCCCCTTATCACTGCTTCTGGAACCTTTGGTTTTGGAGAAGAATTTATTGATTATTATGACACGAAAATTTTAGGTGGAATTGTTTCTAAAGGAATCACAAGAATTGCTAAGGATGGAAATAAAGGAGTAAGAATTTGGGAATCACCTTCAGGAATTTTAAATTCAATAGGTTTGGAAAATCCTGGAGTGGAAAAATTTTGCACAGATTACTTTCCTAAAATGAAAAAATTAGGAAGCGAAATTTTTGTAAATTTAGGTGGAAATACTCTCGATGAATATGTTGAAGGTGCAGAAATTCTTGAAGATTTAGATTTTAATTTTTTAGAATTAAATGTATCTTGTCCAAATGTGTCAAAGGGAGGGATGGCTTTCGGATTGGAAGCTGGGCCACTCTTTGAGGTGGTTAAAAATGTCAGAAAAGTTACTAAGAAAAAATTGATTGTAAAATTATCTCCTAATGCAAGAGATATGGTTGAAGTAGCAAGAGCCTGTCAAGAAGCTGGGGCAGATGGAGTTTCTTTAATTAATACTATTTTAGGCATGGCAATTGATTTTGATAAAAGAAAAAATGTTTTTAATAATGATTATGCAGGGCTTTCGGGCCCATGTGTCAAGCCAATAGCTCTAAGAATGGTTCATCAGATTTCAAGAGCAATTGATATTCCAATAGTTGCTATGGGAGGAGTTACATCTTATAAGGATGTATTGGAATTTTTGATGGTTGGTGCTAGTGCAGTTGAAGTTGGAACCTATAATTTTATGAACCCTTATGGTCCAAAAGAAATTATTGAAGATCTGGAGAAATATTTAGATGAAAAAAATGAGTTTGTTAAAGATTTTATAGGTTTAATAAAATAAATGGGGATTTAGTTTACTAAATCCTCTTTTTTATTAAATAAAATTTATTTTTTTTACATAGAAATAAATAAATAGAATTTCTCTGGGTAAAATAAAATTAGATATTTGAAGGAGGAAAAGAGATGAATGTGAAAAGTGCATTAGATTATTTTGGAACTTATACAAGAGGGGTTGATGGAGCTGTATCTACCTTCAAATTTGAATATTTGACGTCTTTAGGTATTGCAGCTATTGTAATTTTTTTAGGTAAGTTTATAGTTGGAAAATCAAAACTTTTACAAAAATATGCCATTCCAGCACCAGTTGTTGCAGGTCTTTTGTTTTCTATTTTAGTTGCAATTATTAAGTCCTTAGGAATAGTTGGATTTGAATTTGATGTAGATTTAACAAAAGATTTGGCACAAAATATATTTTTCTTGGCAGTTGGCTACGGATTTTCAGCAGGTCTTATAAAAAATGCTGGCGGTAAATTTTTAGTTAAAATTGCCTTTGCTGCATGTTTGCTGATAACTTTGCAAAATGTTGTGGGAATTTTAGTCGGAAAACTGATAAATCTTGATCCATTTTTAGCTCTACAATGTTCATCTTCTTCTATGAGTGGTGGAGTTGGAACGGCTGCAGCTATGGGAAAAGTTTTTGAAGGAATGGGAGCACCTGCTAATGTAACTGAAGTTGGTGTTGCTGCTGGAACTATGGGAAATATTATGGGGTCTTTAATAGGAGGACCTGTTGCAGCATATTTAATTTCAAAATACAGTTTAAAATCTGATCCCAATGATAAACCAGAACAAGAACTATCAGACTCAGTTTATGAACTTAAAGATAAAAATATGGTTAGTGCCTTTGCCTTAGCCCTATTAATTGGTGCTTTAGGAATGCCAATTTATTTTTTACTAGACAATATTCCTTATATTGAAATGCCAAAGTTTATTGGTTGCCTTTTCGCAGGTGCAATAATGAGAAATGCTTTGGAAAAAATGGATAAGGAAACTTATGTCAATGAAATGAATGCCATTGAAAGTATGTTTTTAGATTTGTACTTGGCACTTGTTCTTATGACAATAGATATTACAAAATTAATTCCAGTTGCTGGTAAGATGGGTATAATTTTACTTGCTCAAGCAGTTTTAGTAGGATTATTTGCCATAATTATTTCTTTTAATATGTTTGGAAGAGATTATGGTGCAGCCGTTATGGCATCAGGAAATGTAGGTTGGGCTTGCGGTTCAGGACCAAATTCAGTAGCAAATATTAAGGCTGTTATGGACGAATATGGCTATCACCATATAGCTTGGATACTTTATCCATCATTTGCGGTTTTAATTGATGACATTTATAATCCTATATTTTTATCACTTATATCAAATCTCTTAAAATAAAGAATTTGTTATCATTCTCCATATAAAACTTTTTATATGGAGAATTGTTTTCTTGCAATTGTATAAAAATAAGAATATCATTATTTATGAGGTATTTGTAAGTTTTAAAATTTAGGAGGTATGTATGAAAGCTTTATTTATTACAATAAATCATGAAGAACATTTTAGAAAACTCTTAAAAGAATTTGGAAAAACTGGTATTCGTGGAGGTACTATTCTCTCTAGTGAAGGTCTTGCAGCATCTCAGGCTGAAATAGCTCCGGAATTAGGTTTAAATTATTTCAGATTATTTTTAAATTCTGGGAGACCTTACAATAAAACAATTTTTTTGGTTCTTGAAGATGACAAGGTTGAAGAAGCCAAGGAATGTGTAAGGCATGTTGTGGGAAATTTAAACAGGGAAAATGTAGGGATTATGTTTACCATTGATGTAGATTCTTTTGAGGGGTTGACAAAGTAAAAAATGGATATAATATTTAATATTGCAGTCCTCTTTTTAAGTGGACTGTTATTTGCGAGAATTTTTGGAAAATTTAAGTTTCCAGATGTAACTGGATACTTGATAGGCGGTATAATAATTGGTCCTTGCGTTTTGGGACTTTTATCTAAAGAAGCTGTAGATAGCATGGATGCAATAAGTCAGCTAGCCTTATCTTTTATTGCTTTTTCCGTAGGTAGTGAAATGAATTTTGAAAGTATAAAGCAAATGGGCACAAAGATTTTAATTGTTACTTTTTTTGAAGCTATGGGAGCTCTTATATTTGTTACCTTAACAATGCTTTTATTTTTTAAAACAG
Source organism: Peptoniphilus lacrimalis DSM 7455 (assembly GCF_000378725.1). GTDB lineage: Bacteria > Bacillota > Clostridia > Tissierellales > Peptoniphilaceae > Peptoniphilus_A > Peptoniphilus_A lacrimalis. The sequence continues at coordinate 173,374 of NZ_KB900367.1, forward strand.
ATGTCGCTTTTGCCATTACCATTGGAAGCATAGCTTCAGCTACTGCACCTGCAGCAACTTTAATGGTAATAAAACAGTATAATGCAAAAGGTGGACTTGTAGATGTATTAATACCAGTCGTTGCTCTTGATGATGCTATTTGTATCATGGCTTTTGGAGTTTGTTCATCTATTGCTATTACCATTATGAGTGGATCTGATCTTAATTTTGTTAATATGATTTTTGAACCTGTAAAAGAAATATTTTTAGCTTTAATTGTTGGATTTGTTGCCGGAATTATTTTTATTTTATTGTCTAAAAGGCTGAAAAATGATACAGAAACTCTTACTTTTACACTAGCTATGATATTCATTGTTACAACTGTTACCGATAAATGGGGCTTATCAAGTCTACTTACTTTAATGATGAGCGGTATAGTGATTTCCAATATGGGAAGTGTGGATAGAAGATATCAGGAACTTATTTCTACAATAACGCCACCGATTTTTATAGCTTTTTTCGTTCTGTCTGGTGCAGATTTAAATCTTGGCGGTTTAAAAGCGGCAGGATTAATAGGATTTGCCTATGTTATTGCAAGAGTTTTGGGGAAATTTTTCGGGGCTATGGCATCTACAAAATTGACAGGATTTTCTAAAGAAGTTCAAAATAATTTGGGTCTTACTTTAGTCCCTCAAGCTGGTGTTGCCATTGGTTTATCCTTAATTGCTGAAAAAATAATACCGGAACCTCACGGTTCAATGATTAGAACAATAATACTTGCAGGAACAATTTGCTATGAACTTATTGGGCCTATAGTTGCAAAATTTGCTTTAAAAAGAGCAGGTTGTATAGAAGAAGATATATAAAAAAAATCCTTTCTAGAGTTTTCTAGATAGGATTTTTTATTTTGAAACATTATTTAATTAAGCCAATTTTTTTAAGCCAATTTTTTAATTCTTGCTCATTTATTGGTCCCTGCATTAAAAGTCCTTCTTCAATTTTTACGTTGCTTTTTAAGCTTGGTTTTAAATTTTCTTGGACTTCTAAATTAACTGAGCCTTCATCAGTCATAAAATAAATAATTTTCTTATTTGAAAAATCATAGGATTCCAAAAAAGTATTAATAATTAAAGGTGCCTTATGCCACCATATAGGAAAACCCAAAAGTATTAAGTCATAAGAATTGAAATTTTCTACATTATTTTTAATTTTTGGTCTAGTGGAAGGATTTTTATTTTCAAGACAGGCACGAGAATTTTCATTTCTCCAATCTAAATCTTCACTCTTATAATCTTCTTGTGGACTTATCTTAAAAATATCACAAGAGATAAAATCTGCAATTTTTTTTGCCATTTTTTCTGTGTTTCCGCTAGCTGAAAAATATGCCGTTAAAATATTTTTTGCCATAATTTGACCTCCTAAAATTATTATATACTAAAAATTTGAAAGTGAATTTAATTATTTTCTTTGAAACCACCATTGTAAAGTTTGTAATAAATTCCCTTTTCTTTTATCAAATCTTCATGATTTCCTCTCTCTACAATTTGACCCTTGTCAAGAACTAATATTACATCAGCATCCATAATAGTAGAAATTCTGTGGGCTATAACAAAAGTTGTACGACCTTTCATAAGTTCATCCATACCTTTTTGCACAATTTTTTCTGTTCTTGTATCTATACTTGATGTAGCTTCATCTAATATCATAAGAGGTGGATTATATATTTCAGCTCTTGCAATTGATAAAAGTTGAGCTTGACCCTGGGACAAATCCATCTCGCTGCCGGAAATTTTTGTGAAATATCCATGGGGTAAATTTTCAATAAAAGTATTTGCCTGAACACGTTTTGCGGCTTTTACCACATCAGTTTCTGTGGCACTATCTCTACCAAATTTTATATTTTCTGAAACAGTTCCTGTGAAAAGGTGGGTATCTTGCAGCACCATACCTAAAGTTTTTCTAAGGCTATCTTTTTTTATTCTTTTAATATCAATACCGTCATAAGTTATTTTTCCGCTGTCAATATCATAAAATCTGTTGATCAAATTAGTTATTGTTGTTTTACCAGCACCAGTTGGTCCGACAAAAGCTATTTTTTGACCAGGTTTTGCGTAAAGATTAATATTTTTTAATATTAAATTTTTTCCATCGTAGGAAAAATTAACATTTTCAAATCTGATTTCTCCTAAAAGGGGAGTCAGGGAATTATTATTTTCCGGGTCTTTCCAAGCCCATTTTCCAGTTCTCTTAGAACATTGTTTAAGCTTTCCCTTTTCGTATTCTTCTACCCTCACAACTTCTACAACTCCACCATCTTTTTCGTGTTCTTCATCTAAAAATTCAAAAATTCGCCTAGCACCTGCAAGAGCAAGAACAACTTGATTTAATTGGTTGGCAACTTGGGACATAGGACCTGTTAAAGATCTTGAAAGTTGTAAAAATGATGCTACAAGCCCCACACTAATACCTGCAACATTGTTGATAGCAAAAAGTCCACCTATTATTGCAAAAAGTGAGTATTGAATGTTGCCTATTCCAAATATAATAGGCATAAGGGACAAGGAAAGTCTATTAGCACGAAAAGTATTTGATTCAAGTCTATTGTTAATATCTTCAAATATATCAATGGATTCTTTTTCATGGTTAAAAATTTTAACAACTTTCATTCCTGAAGCCATCTCTTCCACAAAGCCGTTAGTTTCAGCTAAAGATTTTTGTTGGTCTACAAAATAATTGGTAGAAATTTTACTTACAGTTTTCATTACAAAAATCATAAGTCCCATGGTTACAAAAATTATAAGACTTAAAACAAATGATTGAAACATCATTGCAATAATTACAAAAGTTATGGTCATGATTGATGACAAAAATGAAGGTAAAGAATTGGCTATAGCTTGACCTAGGGTTTGAACATCATTTGTATAATAACTCATAATATCCCCATGGCTTTTCTTATCGAAATAAGAAACAGGAAGGGACTCCATGTGGTCAAACATATTTTTTCTTATTTTATTAACTGCACCTTCAGAAATATCAACCATCATTCTTGAATAAAGTAAGTTTGCAAGCACGCCTGAAAATAGCATCAGTGCCATTTTACTTATAATATTAAGAAGACCTTTATAAGAAGGAGAAGCCATTTTGGTCATGGGTAAAATATAATTATCAATGAGAGTTCTTATAAATAAAGAAAGCCCAACATTTGTTAGAGTAGAATAAATTACAAGAAAAGCTACAATTACAAGTTTAAGTTTATGTTCACCAAAAACTACAGACAAAACTTTTTTACCAGCTAATAAATTTTCATCAATATTTTTTTTCTTCTTATTCTTTGACATCAAAATCGCCTCCCTTTTGTTGAGATTCATATATTTCTCTGTAAATTTCAGAAGATTTTATCAAATTCTCATGACTACCTATATTTTCAATTTTCCCCTCATTTAAAACAATTATATAGTCGCAGTTTTTTAAAGAATTAACTCTTTGAGAAATTAAAATTTTTGTCAAATGAGGATTTAAAGTATTTATAGAATTAATAATGGAACTTTCGGTAGAATTATCAAGAGCTGATGTGCAATCATCCATAATTAAAACTTTAGGATTCTTTAAAATTGCTCTTGCAATACATAATCTCTGTTTTTGCCCTCCTGAGAAGTTTGTGCCACCTCTTTCAACAATTGTATCAAGTCCATCCTTAGCATTAATAAAATCAAGAGCATTAGAAACCTTAAGAGCTTTAAGCATTTTTTCATCATTTAAATTTTCATCAGCCCACTTTAAATTTTCTCTTAATGTGCCGGAAAATAAAACATTATGTTGAAGGACAAAAGAAACTTCATCTCTTAAAGATTTAAGATCATACTCTTTGACATCAATTCCTCCCACTAAAACACTTCCTGAATAGACATCATATAGTCTTGGGATTAGCTGAACTAAAGTCGATTTTGATGAGCCAGTTGGTCCAATAATTCCAACATAGTCCCCAGAAGAAATTTTTAGGTTTATATCTTTTAAAACTAACTTATTAGGGTCATCATTATAGGAAAAATTGACATTTTTAAACTCCACGCTGCCATCAACCACTTCTTTTATTGGTTCTATTGGATTTAAAATATCGGAAGATGTATTTATAACTTCCATAATTCTTTGGGAAGCATTTTTTGCAATAGTCAATTGTACTATTACCATTGATAAAATAAGAAGAGAAATTTGAATTTGAATTGAATAAGTTATCATTGATGTAAGAGCCCCTGTACTCATAGTTCCACGCACAATAAAATGAGAGCCAAGCCATGCAATAATTAATGACATAAGATAGGTGGAAAATTGCATTAAAGGACCTGACAAAGCGATAAGTCTTGAAACTAGTCTATAATTTCTAAACATTTTTTGAGATATATGATTAAAATTCTCTCTTTCCTTATCTTCTCTGACATAAGATTTAACAACTCTGATACCTAATAAATTTTCTGAAACCATGGTATTTAAGTCATCAGTTATTTTAAAAACCCTTTGAAAAATTGGATAAGCCCTTCTTGTTATATAAGCCATACCTAAAGATATAATGGGAATGATTAAGACAAAATATATAGCTAGATGACTTTGAAGTCTAAAGGACATAATAAATGCGAATAAAAGAGTTAAAGGTGCACGAACAGCAATTCTTGTTGACATCTGCATAGCCATTTGAACATATTGCACATCAGTAGACATTCTTGTAACTATTGAACCTTTTTTGAATTCATCTAAGTTCCTAAAAGAAAAATTACAAATATTTTTAAACATATTAAATCTCAGATTTTTTGCCAGCCCAGCAGAAGCACGAGTAGCTGTAATTCCTGAAGTTATGCCAGAAAAAAGCGATATAAGTGTTGCTATAATTAAAATGATGCCAATCTTAAGTATTTGATCTTTTGAATAGCCAAGGATTCCTCTATCAATTAATAAAGACATAAGATAGGGAATAGCTATATTCATAAAAACTTCAATGATTACAAGAATTGGAGTTAAAATTGCATACTTTTTGTATTGACCAAAATATGGGAAAAAAGTTTTAAACATTTAACACCTCCATTTTTATACTTAAATTTAAATTTACCCTATTTTATGTAGTTTTAAAAGAAATTACTGTTAAAATATGAAAAAAATAAACTTATTATAAAAAAAGCTTTATTGATTCATATTTAAGGGTAAAGATATTAAAGTAAGGTAAATTTGAATTTATTGAAAGTAAAAATATTTTATCTTATCACTATAAATATAGGGGGTAGAATTATGGTAAATAAAGATAAAAAGTTTGAAGAAATTCTTGAAAACTCCAATACTTTGTCTGAACAAAAGAAAAAAGAAATTTCTGCAAGGTTGGAACAAGAAAAGGAAATTAAAAATTCTAATCGTCCATCAGGAGATATTTATTCAAAGACTGAGGGTAAGGATCCTGAAACTGGAGTAGAAATTCCCACAGATGAGGCAGTAGAACAAGCAAAAGAATGGGTGGATAAGCAAAATCAAATGTGATTATTTTATGGATAAAAAATTTGTACTTTGGATTTCAAAGTTAAGGACAAAAAGACTCAACAGTTTGATGATTTTTATAACTCATTTAGGAACGGGTGCCTTTGTTTGGTTACTTATGAGTTTTATTTTTTATTTTACAGGTAAAAAAGAATTATCTATGAATATTATTTTTGCCCTTTTTATTAATGGAATTGTATGCAACCTGACATTAAAACCAATTTTAAGAAGGAAAAGACCATCATGGATAGATAAGGTTGAACTTTTAATTAAAAATCCCACAGACTTTTCCTTTCCCTCAGGTCATACAACGTCTTCTTTTGCAGCAGCAACAACTATATTTTTATATTTTAAAGGCATAGGTATATTTTTTCTTTTTTTAGCTTTTCTAATTGGATTTTCTAGGGTATATCATTTTGTTCATTATCCATCTGATGTAATTGTGGGAGCAATATTAGGTATTTTAATTGCAAATATATCTTATGAATTATTTTATAATTATATATTTGAAATTTTAAATAGCAGGGCTTTACTATTAATTTTAAAATAGTATCAGAATAAAATGTACTTAATGCCATATAAACTCTTATGAGGAAAATATATAAAATACAGCTACAAAATAAAACTTTAAAAAAATGAGAAAATTTAAGTATCTATTATATAAAAATGGGGAACATTATTAAAGTGTACCCCATTTTTTTATTAATTTCCCTTATAGTAATCAGTTTTTTTCATGTCTTGAAAAATTACATGAATATGTTCTTTAGGTGCATTTGCGTGTTTGTGAACAGATTCTATAATTTCTTGTGCTATTTTTTTTCTTGGCTTCATCAGAACGTCCTTCAACTAATTCAACATGTATAAATGGCATCTTATCCCTCCTTTTATAAGATGATTATAACATTTTATTAAAAAATGAATGAATTAAATTTTCTAAAATATAGAAAAACTATCAGAAATTTTTTTCTTATACTTATATTCTTTGTAAAATTTTAGAAAACTTATATTAAATGAAAATAGACGAGGATTAAACCTCGCCTAAATTGATATTTTTATTTATTATAAAGATTTACAAACTTTATCTACAAGATCAATAACTCTTGAAGTATAACCCCATTCATTATCATACCAAGAAACAAGTTTTACCATATTTCCGTTAACTAAAGTAAGTTTTGAATCAAAAATTGAAGAGTGAGAATCGCCGATAATATCAGTTGAAACAAGTTCTTCATCGCTATAAGCTAAGATGCCTTTCATTTCATTTTCTGATGCTTTTTTTATTGCTTCATTTATTTCTTCCTTAGTAGTTTCTTTTTTAAGTTCAAAAGTTACATCAACTAAAGAACCTGTTGGAACAGGAACTCTGATTGCAAAACCTGTTAATATTCCATTTACTTCAGGTAAAACTTTACCTACAGCCTTAGCTGCACCTGTTGTAGTAGGAATAATATTTTCAGCACCCATTCTGGCACGTCTCATATCTTTGTGAGGTGCATCATGGATTTTTTGGTCGTTTGTGTAAGCGTGAACTGTTGTCATTAGACCTTTAACAATTCCAAAATTTTCTAAAATAACTTTTGTTACTGGAGCAAGACAGTTAGTTGTGCATGAAGCGTTAGAGATTATATCATGTTTACTTAAATCAAGTTTATCATCATTTACACCCATAACAACTGTTATATCTTCACCCTTTGCAGGAGAAGTTAAAACTAATTTTTTTGCTCCTGAATCAATGTGGCCTTGTGCATCTTCTCTATTTTTAAAAGCTCCTGAAGAGTCGATAACAAGATCTATACCATATTTTTTCCAATCCATATCTTTTGGAGCCTTAGCTTCAATAAAAGTAATCTTCTTTCCGTCAAGAATCATACCATCATCAGTAAGTTCTAATGTTCCTGGATATTTTCTATAAATAGAATCATATTTGAATAGATGAATTCTATCCTTCATAGTTTTTTCCAAATTTCTGACAGCTACATGAGTTATTTCGAAATTTTTATCTTTTCTTAAAGCCCAAATTCTTAAAGCATCTCTGCCAATTCTACCAAAACCCATTATGGCAACTTTTTTCATTAATAGTCCTCCTTAGTTATCTATTTTCCTAAAATCATTATATCATAGTAATAAATTTTTCTTAAAATATATTTAAATAATTTATTTATAATAAATTTATATCAGCTAAGCTTTAATCTCTTAAAAAAGATTAGGGATATTGTTTCTTATGCAAGTACAAAAATAAAAATATATAAAAATTTTTTTATACTAATACTTAAAAAACTAGAAATTATCTTTATTTTACCTTGAATATTACCTGCCTTAAAAGTTATAATGTAAATAGTAAATATCAAGAGGTGGAATATGGAAGTTTCTATTATTCTGGCAGCTGGGCAGGGCAAGAGAATGAAATCTGAAAAAGCTAAGGTTTTACATGAAGTTCTTGGAAGACCTATGCTTTTTTATGTCTTAAATGCTTGCCAAGAATCAAATATTGAAAAAAATTTAGTTGTTATTGGTAACAAGAAAGAACAGATTAAAGAAGCCTTTGAAGAAAGCGAGTTTTTAAAGTTTATTTCTCAGCCCATAGGTGAAGATGCACCTTATGGTACAGGTTTCGCTGTGTCATGCTGCTTAGGAGAAATTGGAGATGAGGACAATATAATTATTTTAAATGGTGACACTCCTTTAATAAGCAGTAAAACCATTGACAAATTTTTAAATTATCATAAGTCTAAAAATAATGATTTAACTGTGCTTACGGCAGATTTTTGTGACCCAACAAATTATGGAAGAATAATAAGAGATGGCAATGCTAATGTTATTAAAATTGTTGAAGAAAAAGATGCCAGTGAAAAAGAAAAATTAGTAAGAGAAATTAATTCTGGTATTTTTGCCTTTAAGGGCAAATCTTTAAAATATGCTATTTCTAAAATTAATTCTGATAATGCACAAAATGAACTTTATCTTACAGACACTTTAAATATTTTAGTAGGAGAAAACAAAAAAGTTGGTTCCTATAAGCTAAAGGATAAGAGAGAAATCTTAGGGGTAAATTCAAAAGCTGAACTTGCTCATGTTTCTAGTATTTTAAGAGAAATTGTTAATAATGAATATATGCTTAAGGGTGTAACTTTGATTGACCCTGAGAGAACATATATTGAATATGGTGCAAAAATCGAAGAGGATGTTTGCATTTATCCTGGATCATATATAGATAAAAATTCACATATTAAAAAGGGAGCTAAAATTATTGATTCTAAAATATTTAATTCTTCTGTAGGTGAAAATGTAAAAATTACAGATTCATATATTGAAGAGTCAATTATTGAAGAAAATACAACTGTTGGACCTAATGCTCATTTAAGACCTAATTCTCATGTGGGTAAAAATTGCAAGGTTGGAAATTTTGTTGAAATTAAAAATTCAAATATTGGTGATGGAACTAAGATGAGTCATTTGGCTTATATTGGTGATGCTGATGTTGGCAAAAATGTAAACATAGGCTGTGGAGTTATTTTTGTTAATTACGATGGAAAGAAAAAATACAGGTCTAAGGTTTCAGATAATGCATTTATTGGATCTAATTCTAATTTAGTTGCTCCAGTAAATGTTCATGAATATGGATATATTGCGGCGGGTTCTACAATTACTAAAGATGTCCAAAAAGGACAACTTTCTGTAGAAAGAAGTCAACAAAAAAATATAGATGGTTGGGTAAGTAAGAAAGGTTTTGACAAATAGGAGGATTATTAATAATGAACCAAAAAATTGGAGATATTGTTGTTTTTACAGGTAATTCAAATCATGAACTTGTAGATAATATTTGTAAGGAAATAGGAATAGAAAAAGGCAAATGTAAAGTTTCAACTTTTTCTGATGGTGAAATTGCTATTGATATAGATATATCTGTAAGAGGTAGAGATGTCTATATAATTCAATCAACTTCTTCACCTGTAAACAATAATTTAATGGAATTATTAATTTTAATGGATGCTATAAGACGTGCTTCTGCAGGAAGAATAAATGTTGTAATTCCTTATTACGGATATGCAAGACAAGATAGGAAAACTAAGGCAAGAGAACCTATTACATCAAAACTTGTTGCAAATTTAATTTCTAATACTGGAGCAGATAGGGTTGTGGCTATGGATTTACACGCTGGACAAATTCAAGGTTATTTTGATATACCTGTTGACCATTTAACTGCAATTCCATATTTAGCAAGATATTTTAAGTCAATTATTAAAGAAGAAGATTTTGTTGTTGTTTCCCCTGATCTTGGTGGAGTTACAAGAGCAAGGGCTTTTGCTAATGAATTAAATTTACCTATTGCTATTATTGAAAAAAGAAGACCAAAACCAAATGTAAGTGAAGTTATGAATATTATTGGTGATATTAAAGGAAAAAATGCAATTTTAGTTGATGATATTATTGATACAGCAGGAACTATATGTAAGGCTTGTGATTCTTTAATTGAAAAGGGAGCAAAGAAAGTTTACGGATGTGCTACTCATGGGGTTTTGTCTGGTCCTGCAATTGATAGAATTAATAATTCTAATTTAGAAAAATTTGTAATTACTGATACTATTCACCTTCCTAAAGAAAAACAAATAGATAGGATTGATATTGTTTCAGTAGCTCCAATTTTTGCTTCTGCAATTAAGAGAATTAATACCAACTCTTCAGTAAGTGAAATGTTTGAAAAGAAAAGATAAAGGAACGATTACAAAGTAAGTGGATAATTTATTTGTTATAGCAGGTCTTGGCAATCCAGGTAAGGATTACGAAAAAACTAAGCATAATATTGGTTTTTCTACAGTTGATAAGATTGCAGAAAAACTTTCTGTAAATATGAATAAGATTAAATTTAAGGGGCTTTTGGGAGAAACAAGAATCGGTCAAAACAGGCTGATTCTTCTAAAGCCCCAAACTTTCATGAATAATTCTGGAGAGTCTATAAGAATGTGTTTAGATTTTTATAAGGTGGATGTCAAGAATTTAATTGTTATTGTAGATGATATTGACATAAATTTTGGTCAGTTAAAAATAAAAAAAGAAGGTTCTGCAGGTACTCATAATGGTTTAAAATCGATTGTAAATCACCTTTCTTCTAAAGGATTTCCAAGAATTAAAGTAGGTATTGGTCAGAAAAAAGAGGGAGAAGATTTGGCAAATTTTGTATTGTCAAATTTTTCGTCTAATGATGCTAAGCATATAGACAAAGCAACTGATGCCGCAAGAGATGCAGCTATTGATATTGTGGAAAAGGGAATTGAATACACAATGAATGCTTACAACAATAAAATTTATTGAGGTGAGAAATTGGATTTTTTAGTTGATATTATTAATAATTTAAGACCCTTTGAAGAAATTTCAGATGCCCTTAAAGATTCTAAAAGCCCAATAGCTGTTTATGGCACAACAGAAGGATTTTGTGGTATTTTTTCTTACGCACTTTTTCGAAAACTTAATAAAAAATTATTGATAATTGCTGAAAATCGTCTGTCTGCAAGAAAGTATTATGAAGATCTTTTTAATATTTCTCCTTTGAGGGTTTTGCTTTATCCTGAGAAGGATATTTTTTTGTATGATAGGGATTCAAAGTCTAGGGATAATTTGAAAACAAGATTAGGGACTATTTCAAAAATTTTAACAGACGATTGGGACATTATTGTAACAACTCTAAGAGCCTTAGGAGATAAAATATCAGCAAGGGATATGTTTTTAAAAAACACCTTAACTCTAGAAAAATCTAAGGATATTGATATAAAAAGTTTAAATGCTAAACTTTTACAGATGGGCTATGAGAGATATCCACAAGTTGAAGGCATGGGTCAATTTTCAATAAGAGGTAATATTATTGATATTGCAACATTCTCTGATAATTACAGAATAGAACTTTTTGATACAGAAATTGATTCCATTAGAACTTTTGAACTAGAGAGTCAAAGGTCAATTGATTTTATTGATTCTGTTAAGATTTATCCCACTCTTGATATTTTAATTTCTCAAGATGATAGGTTAAATGCTGCAAAAAAAATTGAAAATGAAATTAATAAAACTAAGCTGAGCGGAGAAAGAAAAGATAGGCTTTTTGAAAAATTTTCACTTTACAAAAATAGGCTTGTTGAAGATGAGTATATACAAAACCCTGATCTTATAATTCCTTTTTTAAATGAGGATAAGTTGTCTGGAATTATTGATTTTATAGGTGAAGATACTATAAGTATTTTAAATGAACCAAAACAGATATTAGAAAGAGAAGAAACTTTAGAGCTTGAAAACTCTGAAACGATTACTGAAATGATAACTTTTGGTGAGGCTCTGCCAAGCCATAAAAATATTTACTATCCATATTTAAATATTATTGATAAGTTAAGAAAAAGAAATCTATTAACTTTAAATGCACTGTTGACTTCACCGAAAGAATTTAGACCTAAGGCGATTGTTAATTTCAAGATGAAATCTATTACAAATTATAGGTCTAAAATTAAACTTTTTAGAGAGGATTTAGATTATTATCTTTCAAATGGATACAAGGTAATCCTTTTAGGAGGCTCTTTAAAAAGAGCAAAAAGACTTCATAATTTTCTTTTAGAGTTTAATTTAAATGTTGAATTTAAAGAAGATAGAAATACAGAATTTACGAATAATTTTGTCGTTACAACAGGTTCAGTAAATGCAGGATGTGAGTTTGCCCTTTCAAAAATTGTTATTATTAACTATGCAGAAATTTATGGGACTTACAAGGAAAAGAAAAAGCCCAAGAGGAAAAAGGAAAAAATTTTAAACTTCGAGGACTTGCATGTAGGAGATTATGTAGTCCATGAAAGTCATGGAATTGGAAAATATATTGGCACCGAGCAGCTTGAAGTTTCAGGAATAAAAAGAGATTATGTTGTTATTAAATATTTTGGTGATGACAAGCTATTTTTACCTATAGAATCTCTTGATCTAATTTACAAATATACAGGAGATGAAAAAAAGGCTCCAAAACTGAATAAATTAAACTCTATTGAGTGGAATAAAACAAAGAGAAAAGCCAAAAAATCCATTGATGATATGGCAGATGATTTGATCAAGTTATATGCAGCTAGAGAATCAAAAAGTGGTTTTAAATTTTCAAAAGATTCCAGTTTTCAAAGAGAATTTGAAGATGCCTTTATTTATGAAGAAACTGATGGACAGCTTCTATCGTCTGAAGAAATAAAAAAAGATATGGAAGAAGCCCATCCTATGGACAGACTTCTTTGTGCAGATGTAGGTTATGGAAAAACAGAAGTAGCTTTAAGAGCAGCCTTTAAGGCAATACTTGATGGCAAGCAAGTAGCATTTTTAGTACCAACAACAATTCTCGCCCAACAGCACTACAATATAATGGTGGAAAGATTTAAAGATTTTCCGGTGGAAGTAGGTATACTCTCTAGGTTCAGAACCAAAAAAGAGCAAAAGGAAACCATTGAAAAATTAAAAGCAGGAATTGTAGATATAGTTGTAGGCACTCACAGATTATTATCTAAAGATGTAGTCTTTAAAGATTTAGGTTTACTAATTATAGACGAAGAGCAAAGATTTGGAGTGCGTCACAAAGAAAAATTAAAAATGCTAAAGGAAAATATTGACACCCTAACTCTATCAGCAACCCCCATACCTAGAACTTTACAAATGTCTATGATAGGCATAAGAGATATGTCTGTAATTGAAGAACCACCCGAAGAAAGATTTCCTGTAAAAACTTATGTTTTGGAATATAATCCTCTGATGGTGAGGGAAGCAATTTTAAGAGAAGTTGAAAGAGGCGGTCAAGTTTATTTTGTCTATAACAGAGTTGCAAATATGGAATATAAACTTCAGCAACTAAGAGAACTTGTGCCAGAAGTAAGTTTTGTGATGGCTAACGGTCAGATGAATGAAAAAGATCTTGAAGACACTATGCTTTCATTTTTGAGAGGGGATGTAGATGTCTTATTGTGTTCAACAATAATTGAAACAGGGATGGACGTTCAAAATGCCAACACAATGATTATTACTGATTCAAATAGACTTGGATTATCACAGCTATATCAATTGAGAGGAAGAATAGGAAGGTCTTCAAGAGTTGCCTACGCATATTTTACCTATGAAAAAGATGTATCAATTTCAGAAATAGCTCAAAAAAGGTTAAAAACAATTAAAGAATTTACAGAATTTGGCAGTGGATTTAAAATAGCTTTAAGAGATTTGGAAATCAGAGGTAGCGGTTCTATTTTGGGGTCAAAGCAACATGGTCATATAGATAATATAGGTTATGACCTTTACATGAAATATTTGACACAAGCCGTAAATAAATTGAAGGGAATCGAAACTAGAGAAACCATTGAAACTGTAATTGATTTAAAAATCGATTCATATATACCAAAAACTTATATAGAAGATGAGCGTTTAAGACTAGAAATTTATAATAAAATTTCTGTTTTAGAATCTGAAAAAGAATACAGCGATTTGATAGATGAATTGATAGATAGATTTTCAGATTTACCTAAAGAAGTTGTAAATCTTATGGATATATCCCTATTGAGATACAAGGCATCTAAGATAAATGTAATTTCAATAATTGAAAAAGATGGCAAATATACAATTAAATTAAATGAAGAAATCGGACTAAACTTAATAAAAGAGATGGGAGAAAATTTTAAATATATATCCTATGATTTATCTGAGCATTCAGAAATCATATTGGAAAAGTTAAAATATCCCATGGAAGACTTAAAAAAAGCTTTAGTCATAATAAGTTCACAAAAAAATCACAACAAATAAGACTTTATAGTGTATAATATAAATGTTTTATAATAAGATTAAGGAGTAGATGTATGTTTTTAAAAAAATTCACAGTAGCTGTTCTTTCAGGATTAATGCTTGTAAGCTTGAGTGCTTGCGGTAAAGGACCAGAAGGAGTAGCAGCTAAAGTTAATGATGTTGAAATACCAATGGAAGATTTTTATAAATCTTATGCAATAAGAAGGAACCAATATGTTGCCAATGCTGGTGGAGATGAATCAGTTTTAGAAGGTCCAATAGACCCAACAGGCAAGCAATCAAAATTGACAGTAGATCAATATTTGAAAGACATTACGATTAAAGATTTAACTGAAACAGAAATAATAAAGCAAGATGCAGCTGCTAATAATATAAAAGTAGAAGACAGCGAGATCCAAAAAATTCTTGACCAATATAAAGCTCAACTTGGTGGAGATGAACAATTTAAAGCATATCTTGACTCATTAGGAATACCTCTTGACTACTTAAAAGAAGTTTTGAAAAATCAAACTCTTGTAGGAAAATATACTCAAGAAAAATATAAAAATATTAAAGTAACAGACGATGATGTTAAGAAATATTATGATGAACATAAAGATGACTTCTTCAAAGCAAAAGCATCTCATATATTAGTTGATGATTTAAAAAAAGCAAATGAAATCAAAAATGAAATTGATAAAGGCGCAAAATTTGAAGAAATGGCAAAAAAAGAATCTAAAGACACAGGTTCTGCTACAAACGGTGGAGATTTAGGAGAATTTACCAACGGTCAAATGGTTCAAAGTTTCAACGATGCAATTAAAAAGATGGAAAAGGGTGAAATTTCTGACCCAATTAAATCTGATTTTGGTTTCCATATAATAAAGCTAAAAGAAAGAAAACCTAGAACTTTTGATGAAGTTAAAGATGAAATTAAGAGCAAACTAACTCAAGAAAAATATGAAAAAGCTATTAAAGAAGTAGTTAGCAAGGCAAAAGTTAAAAAATATGTAAAAGCTGAAGACGAAATTAAAATTCCTGATGAATTTAAAAATTATGGCAAAGTAAAACAAGATGCCACAAAAGAAAATTCACAAGCCTCTGAAGGTGCAAACAAAGAAACAAATGCACAAGAAAAAAACGCTGAAAAAAATCAAAACAAGGGAAATAATAAAGCTTCACAAGAAAAGAAAAGTAAATAATCTTTTCTAAACTTAATAATTGCTGATTAATTTTAATCTGTAATATTAATGCTCTGATAAAATCAGGGCATTTTTTATTGGCAAAGAGAAAATGATAATAGAATTGGAGAAAATACATTTACTTTTGTTTATCTATATATTAACATGTTAAAAAGGAGGGTGATTATGCTAGAGATTAAAAATTTATATAAATCTTATGGAAATAAAAATATCTTAAAAGGAATTAATTTAGAAGTTCTTGCTGGTGATATTTTTGCTTTTATCGGCAAGAATGGTGCTGGTAAAACGACTACTATTAAGTGTATTGTTGGGATTAATGATTTTGAAAAAGGTCTGATTAAGATTGATGGTATGGATGTTGTGAAAAATCCAATTGAATGTAAAAAAATAACGGCTTATATTCCTGACAATCCCGAACTTTATGAGTTTATGACAGGCATTAAGTACTTAAATTTTATTGCTTCTGTTTATGAGGTTGATATGGAAGAAGTCAAAGAAAAAACAGATTTTTTGATTAAAACTTTTGATCTTACAGATGCTTTATACGAACCTATATCTTCTTATTCTCATGGTATGAAGCAAAAGTTAAGTATAATTGCTAGTCTTATCCATAAACCCAAACTTCTAATTTTAGACGAGCCTTTTGTGGGTCTTGATCCAGAAGCGACATTTTATTTGAAAGAAGAGTTTAAAAATATGGTAAAAGAAGGAAGTGCTATTTTCTTTTCTACCCATGTTCTTGAAGTTGCTCAAAATTTATGCAATAAACTTGCTATTTTGAAGGATGGGAAAATTGTAATTTCTGGAAACACCAAGGATGTGATTTCAAATTCATCTCTTGAAAATATTTTTATGGAGCTTGTAAATGCTAAGGATAAATAAAGAAATAATCTTATTAAAACTTGAAATTTTAAGACTTTTAAATAATAATAATCAGGGGAAGAAAAAATTTTTAACTGGACTTTCTGCCAATGTTTTTATGGCTTTTATGTTTATTTTTTATTCAGCCAGTTTAACTCGTTCCTTTTATAAGGGAAACCCTCTGAAGGTGATCGTTACTTCAACAGTTATTGTATTTTTAATGATTTTTTGGGGCAATGTTTTGTATTCAAATAATTCTCTGTTTGAAAAAAGAGAGTTGGAAAATTTGTTGCCTATGCCTTTTACAAGTCTTGAATTAATTAGTTCAAAAATTTTAGGTATTTATGTTTATAATTTAGGAATTGTTGCATGTATGGTTATTTTTCCTTTTTTATATGTGACTTATGATAATTGTGGTTTTCCTTTTACTTTGTTTACTATTCTCATGCTTCTTAGCTTTCCTATGATACCTCTTTGCCTGTCTTTACTAGCAACAGCTTTTTTTGGGAAAATTTTTACTAACAAGATTGTGAAGATAATAGGCGGCATAATATTTTTTTCTATTGTGATATTTTTTTATATAATGCTTTATTTTTCTGATAGAAGTTTGAATATTTTGGCAATTATTATCGAAAAACTCTCAAAAATAAGCCTTTTAAAAACATTTGGACAAATTTTTATTGAAGGAAACTATCTCAAGGGACTTATCTTTATGGGAATTTCAATCTTATTTTTTGGGCTTGTATCAGTATTTTTATCAAAAAATTATCTGGAAATTTTTTATAGAAAAGCTAATAAAATTAAGAAGTCGTCCAATAAAGCTTTGAAAATGGTCACAAAAAATAAATCGAGGTCATTATTAGAAAAAGAAATTGGTCTATATTTTTCATATAATAATTATATTTTAAATACAATTCTTGGCCCGATTCTTCTTTTGATTTTAGGCGTTGCTCCTCTAGTTACAGGCATGGCCAACTTGCAAAATATGATGGATTTTGATGTGGAAAAGTTATTTACAACAAATTCAATTCTTGTTGTTACTGCTTTTGCAGCAATGGGTCAGACGACATATTGTTCACTTTCTATTGAGGGTAGAAATTATTATTTGATGCAAACTCTACCTATAAAGGCTTGGGATGTTTTTAAAGCTAAGCTTAAGCTTGGAATCATACTTATATCAATTCCTCTGATATTTACAAGTCTTGTTTTAAGTCTTAAATTTAATTTAGGATTTTTAGCTTTTCTACTTTTAATAATTGCAGCTTTTTCTTATAGTTTGTTTGCTAATCTATTGGGACTAATATTTGATATAAATACCCTAAATATAAATTGGATTAATTCTAAAGAAGTTGTTAAAGGAAAGTTTTCGGTACTTCTTATTCAACTTATAATAGGTTTAATGGTTTTAATCAGTTTTCTGATTTCAAATATATTATTTAAAAATAATAGGATTCTATCATGGATTATAATTATTATTTTTGTCAACATATTTAATTTTATTCAAATATGGTATCTATCATCTAAAAATTTAAAAATGTGAAAATTTCCGCTGATTTTATATCGGCGGATTTTTTTAATAAATTATCTTTAATCTATATAAAAATTGTATAGATTATATAGGATAATAGTTATGAGATAATTTTTATTGGGAGGATTTTATGAGTAAAATTATAATAGTTGGCGCTAATCACGCGGGTACAGCTTGTATAAACACAATACTTGCTGAAAAAGGAAATAATGAAGTAGTAGTTTATGAAGCTAACAATAATCTATCATTCTTAGGTTGTGGTATGGCTCTATGGATAGGCAAACAAATTTCAAATGGAGATAAATTATTTTATTGCGATAAGGAAACTTTTGAAAAAAATGGTGCTACAGTTCATATGGAAACTGAAATTTCTAAGATAGATTTTAAGGCTAAAAAAATTTATGCAAAAGACAAAAGTGGAAAAGAAATTATAGATTCTTATGACAAATTAGTTTTAGCAACAGGATCCCTACCTATAATTCCAAAAATTCCTGGAATCGATCTTGAAAATGTTCAAAGAGTAAAAATTTATCAAAATGCCAAGGAAGTTATTGAAAAATTAAAAAATCCAGAAATTAAAAAAGTTACAGTAGTAGGAGCGGGTTATATTGGTGTAGAACTTGCTGAAGCTTTTGTAAGAAATGGTAGAGAAGTTGATCTTATTGATTTGGCAGACACTGTACTTTCAAGTTATTATGACGAAGAATTTTCCCAAGCTATGAAGGAAAATTTAAAAGAAAATGGTGTAAATCTTCATTTGGGTCAATCAGTTATGGAAATCATTGGAGATGAAAATAATAAGGTTAAGGCTGTTAAAACTGATAAGGGTCAATATGAAACAGATATGGTTCTTATGGCTATAGGTTTTAGACCAAACACAAGCCTAGGCAAAGATGATTTGGAACTTTTCAGAAATGGAGCATATGTTGTTGATAAGCATCAAAGAACTTCTGTGAAAGATGTTTACGCAATTGGTGATTGTGCTACAATTTTTGATAACACAATTGAAAATAAAAATTATATAGCTTTAGCAACAAATGCAGTTAGATCAGGACTTGTTGCAGCCTTTAATATTTTAGGAAAAGATGTAGAATCTCTTGGAGTTCAAGGTTCTAATGGAATTTGTATTTTTGATTTAAAAATGGTTTCTACAGGTTTAAGTCTTAAAAAAGCTAAAAAACTTGGCTTAGATGTAGAATGTACAGATTTTGAAGATTTGCAAAAACCAGAATTTATGGAACATGACAATCCAAAAGTAAAAATAAGAATAGTTTATGATAAGAAGACAAGAGTAATTTTAGGGGCTCAAATGGCTTCACATTATGATATGTCTATGGGAATTCATATGTTCTCCTTGGCAATTTATAAGAAAGTAACAATTGATGAGCTAAAACTTCTTGATATTTTCTTCCTACCTCATTTTAATAAGCCATATAATTATATAACAATGGCTGCTTTGGGAGCTAAATAAATTAGTCTAAAATCCTATTTATTAATATATTAAAATTTGAATAGCCAAGCCCTCTAATATTTGGGGACTTGGTTATTTTTTTAAAAAACTAAGCTTTTATAATTTTACACTAAGTATTCTTTAAATAAATACGTAATTTACTTTTTAATCATATACTTCACCTGTAGGAATATTCTTAGAGGGAGGAGTTTATGAGAAAAAAATTTTGCTTAAAAAATCTTTTTTTACTCGGCTTTATTGCCTTGTTCCTTGTTTTTGGACCTATTGGCGTATTTGGTCAAGAAGCAAAAGAAGATTTAAAGGAAGAAATTAAGAATGTTGAAGTTAGTGAGGATGAAAAATTGACTTCTTTAAAAGCTCCAATTGAGCTTGAAAAAGAAAATAAAGAAGTTAAAAATCCTGAAAAAAATGAAAACACTGAAGCTAAAGAAGCTTTAAAAGATGATAAGGAAAAGGAAGAATTAAAAGAAAATTCTTCTGGTGAAAAATCCAATGAACCTGAAACTGATACTTCAAATGAAGGTGAAGAAAAATCTTCAGTTAGTGATGATGAGGATTCAAAAAAAGATGAAGAAATAAAGCCAGAATCTGATGAAAAAAAGTCTGATAATGAAATTAAAAAAAATGAAGATACAAAAAATGATAAGGATTCTGAAAATAAGGAAGCATCTGAAGACACAGTGAAAGTTGATGATGCAAAAAAAGATAATGGTGAAGTTAAAAATGAAGGGGAAAATAAATTTGATATTTCAATAATCAGTGATACCCACGTACTTCCTGAATCTATGCAAGGTAAAGAAGACAATAAAGATTTTACAAATGCAAAGAATTCAGATAGAAAGCTTTTTGTTGAAAGTACTGGACTTTTAGATTCAGCAATAAATATTATTGAAGAAAAGGGAAGTCAAATTTTAATTATCTCTGGAGATTTAACAAAAGATGGAGAAAAGCTCAGTCATGAATATCTTGCGCAAAAATTAAAGGAATGGCAAGAAAAAAAACCAGGTAGGTCAGTTATCGTAGTTCCTGGTAATCATGACATTTATAATCACAATGCTTATGATTTTTCTTCAGGTGAGAGAGTAGAAGCAGAAAGAACTAGCCCTGATGATTTTATTAATATCTATGGAGATTTAGTTTATAAAAACTCAGAAATAATTTCTCAATATAGAGATAGTGATATTTATAAGGCATATCTTGCAGCAGTGAATGAAAAATATAAAAGAGAAGAAGAATATAAGAATTTTGCCCACGGATATACATCTTATGTAAAAAGATATGACAATAAGTATGAAGATAGAAATGGCTTAACTATTATTGGTCTTGATACAGCTATTTATACAATAGAATCTACAAAAAATCATAAAGACGGCTATCAAGAAACAGACGGTTCTGTTACTCTTGAACAAATGAAATGGATGGTAGATGAAGTAAGAAAGGCTCAAGCTAAAAATGATATTGTCGCAGTTGTATGCCACCATGCCTTTTTACCCCATTTCAAAAATCAAGAAAAATTTTTAAACCCCTACATTGTTCATGAATGGGATACTAAGTTCAAAGATGATGATGAAGCTATAAATGGTAAGACACCATCTGAAATTTTAGCTGACTTAGGGGTTAAATTTTTATTTACAGGTCATCTTCATGCTCATGATATAGCTCACACAAAAACTGCAAAAGGAAATGATTTCTTTGACATTCAAACAGGTTCAACAGTAACATATCCACTTCCAGTTCGCCACGTAACATTTGTAAATAATTTTGACAAAGACCAACCTGGTTTTGATGC
This sequence comes from Peptoniphilus lacrimalis DSM 7455, assembly GCF_000378725.1. Taxonomy (GTDB): domain Bacteria; phylum Bacillota; class Clostridia; order Tissierellales; family Peptoniphilaceae; genus Peptoniphilus_A; species Peptoniphilus_A lacrimalis. Next base: position 194,490 of record NZ_KB900367.1, read on the forward strand.
CCATATTACTAGCGAATTAATTAAAAAGTTTGAATATAAAGACCCTGATACAGGTGAAATGGTAACAGTTGATAATGCAACACAATATTCTCACAAAAATTCGTTAACAGCAGAACTTGTTTCAAACTTAGCTATGTACTATCTCGATGAATATGATTTAAATAACTTTAATTCCAAAAAATTAATATTTGGTCTGTTAAAAGATAAAGGAATAGACCTTCCTGAAAATGGTTATGGAGATGCTGTATTAAATATAGTGGCTGGTTTACTTGGAAAGAAAGAAATTGAAACAGGTAATAATATGGTAAGTAAAGTAACCATAGAAGTTAAGGATATAGAAAACAAAGAAAAATATGGAGAAGGAAGAAAAATTGCTATAGATGTTGAATCAGCATTTGGAAAAGCACCTTTAATGATAAGACCTGAAAGATTGGAAGGAGCTATTGATTCAATTCTAGAACAAGTTGACACAAAAATTGTTACTAGAGAAAATGTTAGAGGTTGGCTGTACAGAATTATTGATAAAATGATGCAAACTCCAGTTGGTCAAGAAAATGGTCAAGTAAAGACTCTTAAAGACCTTGCCAATGATTCTTATAATTCTTATTTAAGAGGAGATGAAGAACAAGCTCCTTACATTAAAGAAGTTGTAGAAAAATATAGTAAGAAAGAAAATGACCTTACTGCAGATATTTTAAAATATTCTAAAGATACAATTGATCAAGTATTTGAAGAAATAACTTCAAAAATTGCTTATAAAATTCCTGATGAAAAATTGCCAGAAGATTTGAGAAAATTAAAAGCAAATGATGAAGCTAAATTTGTAAAATATTTAATTGAGAGTGAAGATCCAGATAATGGGGCTGCTAATTTTATTATTGGCTTTGCACCAGCTATTACAGGTAAAAATGTCAATGATACATTATCAAAAGAAATGGTTGCTGGCTTAATTTATAAAGATAAAAAGAAGCATGAAAAAGTTGAAGGCTCTTTTATAGTAAATAAATTATTGGGACTTGGACCTGTTAAAGATATGCTTAATTCCTTAGCAAAAAAACTTGGTGGAGACACTATAAACCAAGCAGCAATTAGCGTTGTAAATGGTATGACGGATGAAAATGCAGCGGGTTATAATTATAAATTTCTACCAGATAGCAAGGGAGAATTTTCTTATATTTATTCTTCAGATGTAAAAGATGGAGCAAGCTTCAATGAAAAAGATGGAAAATTTGAATTAAGTGGAGACATTGCAAAAGATTATAAGATTGAAAAAGTTGATATTCTTGTTGATGGAAAAGTAGTAAAGACCTTAAAGGGTACTGATAACATAACTGATCAAATTAAAGCTTTAGACCCTAAAGGAGAAGTTCAAGTAAATCTTACCATAACAAATGCTTATGGAAATACTTTCCTTATGACATCAAAGGCAACTTATAAAAAAGCAAATCCAACAAATCCAGTAAATCCATCAAACCCAGAAGAACCAGAAAACCCAACTGATCCTGTAGAACCTGTTAAACCAGGAGAAAATGATAATAAAGTAACTGAAACTTTAAAGGGTGGTTCAAGTTCAAATATTGTCTCACGAGTTTCTGAAAAAGAAATAATTTTACAAGCACCTCAAGTTGCTAAAGCTGGGGAAAGCATCTTTGCAAAAGTTAAGAATGCTAAAGCTAATACAACATATGCTTTATATCTTGATGAAAATAAAATATCTGATGTTAAAACTGATAACCTTGGACAAGCTAGTGTTTTAGTTAAAATTCCTGAAAATTCAAGTAAAGATAAGTATGTATTATCTTTAAGAGATATGAATGGAAATATTCTTGCAAAACAATCTATAAATGTTTTAAGAGCTCAAGCTGCATAAAAATAATTAAATATTCCTATTATAGAAAAACAGTTTGCTTATTTTTAAGCTTACTGTTTTTTCTTACATATTTTCTAGTAAAAATGAATAAGATAACTTTAATATATTTCGTGAACTTTATTTTTACATATTTTTATTTTATAATATTTATATTGGGTAAAAATCTAAGGCAACGTGTGTTGCCTTTTTGTCATATAAGAAAGTAAGTGATACTGTGAAATTTAAAATTCATTCAGATTATAAACCGACTGGGGACCAACCTCAGGCTATTGATAAATTGGTGGAGGGTTTAAATAAGGGCTATAAGCACCAAACTCTTTTGGGAGTTACAGGTTCTGGTAAAACTTTTACAATGGCAAATGTCATTGAAAGAGTTCAAAGACCTGCTCTTGTTATAGCTCACAATAAAACTCTTGCCTATCAACTTTGCTCAGAATTAAAGGAATTTTTTCCGGAAAATGCAGTAGAATATTTTGTGTCTTATTATGATTACTATCAACCGGAAGCCTACGTTCCTATGACTGATACTTTTATAGAAAAAGATTCGTCAGTAAATGATGAGATAGATAAATTAAGACATTCTGCTACTATGTCTTTATTCGAAAGACGTGATGTTATTATTGTCGCATCAGTTTCTTGCATATATGGTTTAGGGGACCCTATAGATTATGAAAATCTAGCGATTTCTTTAAGACCTGGCATGATTAGGGATAGAAATGAAATAATGTCAAAACTTGTAGATATTCAGTATGTGAGAAATGATTTTGATTTTTCTAGAGGAACTTTCAGAGTCAGGGGAGATGTGCTTGAGATTTTTCCAGCATCATCTTCTGAAAAATCTATAAGAGTGGAATTTTTTGGAGATGAAATAGATAGAATTTCTGAAGTAGATGCTCTTACAGGAAAAGTTTTAAGACTTTTGACTCACGCTTATATCACTCCAGCATCCCACTATGCAACAACAAAAACTAAAGTCGAAAAGGCTATTGTAACTATAGAGGAAGAATTAGAAGAAAGGCTTAAAGTTTTAAAAGACCAAGATAAACTCTTAGAGGCGCAAAGGCTTGAACAGAGAACAAGATATGATTTGGAAATGCTTGAAGAAATGGGATATTGTAATGGAATAGAAAATTATTCAAGACATCTTTCTCAAAGACCAGCTGGTTCAAGACCCTATACCTTAATAGATTATTTTCCTGATGATTTTATCACAATTATTGATGAATCTCACCAATCTATTCCTCAAATAAGAGGTATGTTTAATGGAGATAGGTCAAGAAAAGAAACTTTAGTTGAATATGGTTTTAGACTTCCATCAGCTCTTGATAACAGACCCTTAAGATTTTTTGAATTTGAATCAATGATGAAGCAATGTATATATGTTTCTGCGACTCCAGGTCCTTATGAAAGAGAGCATGAAGAAAATTCTGCAGAACAGATTATTAGACCTACGGGACTTTTAGATCCTCAAATTTTTGTAAGACCTGTTAAAAATCAAATTGATGATTTGATCAGTGAAATAAATAAAACTGTTGAAAAAAAAGAAAGAGTTTTAGTTACAACTTTAACTAAAAGAATGGCAGAAGATTTAACTAAGCATTTTAAGGAAATAGGAATTAAGGCAACTTATATGCATTCTGATGTTGAAACTTTAGAAAGAATGCAGATAATTAAAGATTTAAGACAGGCAAAAATAGATGTTTTAGTTGGCATAAATCTTTTAAGAGAGGGTTTGGATATGCCGGAAGTTTCCCTTGTAGCAATTTTAGATGCAGATAAAGAGGGATTTTTGAGGTCTAGAACTTCTCTAATTCAAACCGCTGGACGTGCGGCAAGAAATGTTTCAGGAAAAGTAATAATGTATGCTGATAATATTACTGAATCTATGAAGGAGACAATAGATGAAACAAATAGGCGTAGAAAAATTCAAGATGCCTATAATAAAGTACATGGTATAGTTCCAAAATCCATTATTAAAGATATAAGAGATGTTCTAAATACAACACTTGCTGCCGAATCGGATGTTTCGTATAAAGAAGAAGATTTTGAAGATGAATTCACAAAGGATGAAATTCAAGCTATGATAGATGCTCTAAAGCCACAAATGTATGAAGCAGCAGAAGCTTTAGATTTTGAAAAAGCTGCTGAAATTAGAGATAAGATAAAAGAACTCAAAGAGAAGAAAAAAGAAGCGTTAGTTTAGGTGATATATTGACTGAAGAATTTATAAAAATAAAGGGAGCAAGACAACACAATTTAAAAAATATAGATTTAACTATACCGAGAAATAAATTTATAGTTTTTACTGGACTTTCAGGTTCAGGAAAATCTTCCCTTGCCTTCGATACAATTTATGCTGAAGGTCAAAGGAGATATGTTGAATCTCTATCTTCCTATGCAAGACAATTTTTGGGACAGATGGATAAGCCGGAAGTTGATTATATAGAAGGGATGAGCCCTTCAATTTCTATCGACCAAAAAACCACTTCCAAAAATCCACGTTCAACTGTGGGTACAGTTACAGAAATTTATGATTATTTAAGACTTCTTTATGCAAGAGTTGGTCATGCTTTTTGTCCCAAGTGTGGTAAGGAAGTAACAGCATTTACAATTGATCAAATGGTAGATAAGCTTATGGGACTTGAAGAAAGACAAAAGATTCAGATTCTTTCACCAATTGTGCGTCACAGAAAAGGAACTCATAAAAAAGTTTTAGAAAAAATAAGAAAAGAAGGATTGTTGAGAATTTTTGTAGATGGACAAGCCCATGATATTTCTGAAGATTTAGAACTTGAAAAAAATAAAAATCACGATATTGATGTTGTAATAGATAGGATTATCATAAAAGAAAAGATAGAATCGAGATTATTTGAGTCTTTAGAACTTGCCAGCGGCTTATCTGATGGCATAGTAAAGGTGAATGTAATTGATGGAGAAGATTTAATTTTTTCTACAAAATTAGCTTGTCCTGAATGTGGTATTGTAATTGAAGAAATCTCCCCACGTTCATTTTCCTTTAATTCACCCCTAGGGGCTTGTGATGAATGTAAGGGACTTGGATTTTCCAAAGAAGTTGATGAGGATTTAGTTATTCCCAACAAAGACTTATCTATAGAAGAGGGGGCAATAGCTTGTTATTCTTCATCTAAGGGAACTTACTATTATGAGATGATAAAGGCTGTGGCAGATAAATTTAATTTTTCTACAAAAAAACCTATTAAAGAAGCACCTAGAGAATTTATTGATGCCATTTTTAATGGATATGAAGGAAATCTAAACTTTACTTTTGACTCATATTTTTCCGGTATTAAGGATTATGAAGGCTCTTTTGAAGGAATAAAGGAAAATTTAAAGAGAAGATATTTAGAAACCTCTTCAAACAAAATGATTGATAAAATAGATGAATTTTTAATTGATTCTCCCTGCCACAAGTGTCATGGCTCAAGACTTAAGGAAGAATCTCTATCAATAAAAGTTGGAGGATTGAATATTTTTGAACTCACAGAGCTTTCAATTTCAAAAACTCTAGAATTTATTAAAAATTTAAAATTATCTGATAAGGAAAAAATTATTGCAAAAGAACTTTTGAAAGAAATAAAAGACAGACTTTCATTTTTATTTACTGTTGGGCTAGAATATTTAACTCTTTCAAGAATGGCTGGCACTCTATCGGGAGGAGAGGCTCAAAGAATAAGACTTGCAACACAAATCGGTTCTCAATTGGTGGGAGTAATTTATGTTCTTGATGAACCCTCCATAGGACTTCATCAGAGAGATAATGAAAAACTTTTGGGAGCTTTAAGAAATTTAACAGATATAGGAAATACTTTAATTGTTGTGGAACATGACGAAGAAACCATGAGATCTTGTGATGAGATTGTTGATATTGGCCCCTTTGCAGGCAGAAATGGTGGGAGAATTGTTGGTCAAGGAAGTGTCTTAGATATAATTAATTCTAAGGAATCTATAACTGGTGATTTTTTGTCAGGTAGGAAAAAAATTGAAGTGCCTAAAGAAAGAAGACCCTATACAGGAAAGTCTATCTTTGTAAAAGGAGCAAGAGAGCATAACCTAAAAAATATTGATGTGGAATTTCCTTTGGGACAATTCATTGCTGTTACAGGAGTTTCAGGTTCAGGTAAGTCATCTCTTGTAAATGAAATTTTATTTAAAGCTCTTGGGCAAAAAATTAATAAATCAAGAATTAAACCGGGACTTTATAGAGAAATTACAGGGCTTGAAAATCTTGACAAGGTTGTAGACATTGACCAAAGTCCTATTGGGAGGACCCCTAGGTCTAATCCTGCAACTTATACTGGAACTTTTGATTTAATTAGAGATATTTTTGCTATGACTAACGAAGCAAAGATGCGTGGTTATAAAAAAGGAAGATTTTCTTTTAATGTAAAAGGTGGAAGATGTGAAGCCTGCAAGGGTGATGGAATAATAAAAGTTGAAATGCACTTTTTGCCTGATGTTTATGTGCCTTGTGAAGTTTGTAAGGGTCAAAGATATAACAGAGAAACTTTACAGGTAAAGTACAAGGGTAAAAATATTTCTGAGGTCTTAGATATGACAGTAGAAGAAGCTCTTGAATTTTTTAAGAATCATCCAAGAGTAATAAGAAAATTGGAAACATTAAAAGATGTTGGTTTATCTTATTTAAAACTTGGACAGCCATCAACTCAGCTCTCTGGCGGTGAAGCACAAAGAATAAAGCTTGCAACAGAACTCTCAAAAAAAGCTACTGGTTCTACAATTTATATCTTAGATGAGCCTACAACAGGTCTTCATTCTTATGATGTTTTAAAATTGATAAAAGTTTTAAATAGATTAGTAGATAAGGGTAATACTGTGGTAGTTATAGAGCATAATTTAGATGTTATAAAGACTGCAGATTATATAATAGATTTAGGACCTGAAGGCGGAGATGGAGGAGGAGAAGTTTTAGTCACAGGAAGACCTCTTGAAATTTGTCAGTGCGAAAAATCTTATACTGGAAAATTTTTAAAGGACATACTATAATTATGATTATGAAAAAATTTATACAAAAAACAGTAATTTTATTTTTATTAATAAGCCTTGTTCCGCAGATGACTTTTGCTCAGTTTGTGAGGGAAAATAATTTTGTAGATAAAAAAGGTGCAGAAAGAACAGCAAATATAAAAAAATTTCAAGCAACTATGAATATTCCTATTAGCGGAACTTTGGACAATAAAACTAAAGAGGCCTTATATAATAAGGATTATAAAGTTTGGGATATGGTAACAAATCCACCAAGTAAGGGTTATTGGATCGCTGTAAATAAATCAAGAAGAATTTTGACTATGTATATGGGAGATAAGTCTTTAGGAAAATATCCAGTAACTTTAGGAACATCTGCAACACAAACTCCATCGGGCAGGGGTAAAATTGGAAATATGCATAAAAATCCAGCTTGGGGAGGAATGAACGGGAAATATAAACCAGTAGCTGCTGATGATCCTAAAAATCCTTTGGGAGAAAGATGGATGGGTTTAAGTTTAAAAGGATTTTCTGGCTACGGAATTCATGGAAATATAAAGCCGCATCAAATCGGAGGTTATTATTCAAATGGCTGCATAAGAATGTTTAACTACGATATAGAAGAGGCAGTTTTTCCACAGATGAAAATTGGCAATCCAGTTTGGATTGGTACAGATACTGAGCTTGAATCTTGGGGGCTATATCAATTTTCAAAAGTAGAAAAGGATAAAGCTGTAGAAAAACCACAAGTTACACAACAAAATCAAATAAATGATGTAGAAAATGAAGAAAAAATTGAAAATTACCAAGCAGTTGATTTATTTGAATATTAAATTTAAGGATAGCAAGTCTATCCTTTTTTATTTACTAAAAATTATAAGAAAATTTAAAGCTCTCATGGAGTTTCTTATTAAGTCTTGATTTTTTATTTATTCAGTTTACAAAATTTCCAATTTTATCTATACTATAATGTAGAATTACATTATTTGGGAGTGTTATTTAATGAAAGAAGTTAGATTAAGATTTGCACCGTCACCGACAGGTTTTCTTCATATAGGTGGTTTGAGGACTGCCTTATATAACTACTTATTCGCAAGAAATAAGGGTGGAAAATTTATTTTAAGAATTGAAGATACTGACAGAACAAGATTTGTTCAAGGAGCTATTGAAAATTTAATAGATTCTTTAAAATGGGCAGGAATCACTTATGATGAAGGTGTCTTCGTTGAAGATGGAAAAATTGTTCAAAAGGGAGAATATGGTCCATATATTCAATCTCAAAGATTAGATATCTATAAAAAATATGTAGATCAACTGATTGAAAATGGCTATGCTTACTATTGTTTCTGCAGTAAAGATAGACTTGACCATTTGCGTGAAGAACAAAGAATTAAAGGACAAGTGCCAAAATATGATGGACTTTGCAGAGAAATTCCTCTAGATGAAGCAAAAAAAAGAATTGCTAGTGGAGAAGAATATGTAGTTAGACTTAAACTTCCTCACAACAAAGATATAACTTTTAATGATTTGGTTCGTGGTAAGGTTACTATTAATACCAATGAAATTGATGACCAAGTACTTATGAAATCAGATGGATTTCCAACTTATCACATGGCTGTAGTTGTTGATGATCATTTAATGGGCATTACTCATGTTGTTAGAGGAGAAGAATGGCTTTCTTCAACTCCTAAACATGTTTTCTTATACCAAGCTTTAGGCTGGGAAAGTCCAGAATATGTTCACCTTCCTACAGTTTTAAATAAAGATAGAAAAAAACTTTCAAAAAGACAAGGCGATGTTTCTGTTGAAGATTTTAAGGAAAGAGGATATTTGCCAGAAGGTATTATTAATTATTTAGCTCTTGTTGGCTGGTCACCTGAAGATGGCGATGAAATTATGAATATGGATGAGCTTGTTTCAAAATTTGATTTTGATAGGGTTGGCAAAAGTGGCGGTATCTTTGATACTGATAAATTAAACTGGGTTAATGCTCACTATATTAAACAATATCCCATAGAAAAATTGGCAGAGCTTTCTATTCCTTATGTTGTTGATTCAGGACTTTTGAAAGAAGCTTATATAAGAGAAAATTTTGAATGGTATAAAGTTTTAATAGATACAATTAAAGAAGCGATTGATAAATTGGAAGATATTCCTAAACATATAGGATTTTTGTTTGGCGATTTAAAAATAACTGAAGATGCAGCTATGGAAGAAATAAATAAAGAACATGTTCCTGATTTACTTAAAACTTTTATTGAAGTTGTAAATAGCCATGACGAAATTTCACTTGAAGTTGCAAATGGATTAATGAAAGAAGTTCAAAAGAAATCAGGTGTAAAGGGCAAAAACTTATATATGCCTGTAAGAGCTGCTATTTCAGGCAATGTTCATGGACCTGAAATGTCAAATATTATATATCTTTTAGGAAAAGATAAATTAGTCCAAAGGGCTCAAAAAGTTTTAAATAATTTAAAGTAAGGTGGAAAATGATTAAAAAATTAGAAGATTTTAATTTTAATGGCAAAACTGTTCTTGTAAGAGTTGATTTTAATGTTCCTATTAAAGATGGAAAAGTAAAAGGTGATGATAGAATCAAAAAAAGCCTTCCCACTATCAAATATATAAAAGAACAAGGTGGAAAAATCATTCTTATGAGCCATTTAGGAAGACCAAAGGGAAAATATAATAAAGATTTATCTCTAAGACCTGTGGCACAAAGACTAAGTGAAATTTTAGGAGAAGATATTCTTTTTATTGATGAAAAAGAAGTTGTTAATAAAGAGGTTAAGGATAAGGTTAAAAATCTTAAAAACGCAGAGATTGCTCTTTTAGAAAATTTAAGATTCCGTCCTGAAGAAGAAAAAAATGAAGAATCTTTTTCAAAAGATTTAGCTTCACTTGCAGATATTTATGTAAATGATGCTTTTGGTACTGCACACAGAGCCCACGCTTCTAATGTAGGTGTAAGCAAATTTTTACCTTCTGCAGCCGGATTTTTGTTAGAAAAAGAAATTAAATATTTAAAAGAAAGCTTAGAAAATCCAAAAAGACCTTTTGTAGCAATTCTTGGTGGAGCTAAGGTTTCTGATAAAATCAATCTTATTAAAAATCTTTTAGACAAAATTGACTCCATAGTTATTGTAGGAGCTATGGCTAACACCTTTATAAAATCTATGGGTAAGGAAGTAGGAAAATCCTTAGTTGAAGATGATAAGCTCGACCTTGCTCGTCAAATTATTGATCAAGCATCAAAAAAAGGTGTAAATTTAATTTTGCCTGAAGATTTTATTGAAGCGAGAGAAATTTCTGATGATGCAAAGGGTCAAGTGGTAGATGCTTCAAGCATAGACAAAGATAAGATGGTTTTAGATATAGGACCAAATAGTTTGAAAAAAATTAAGATGGTTTTAAAAGATGCCAAGACAATTGTTTGGAATGGACCTGCTGGAGTTTTTGAAGTAGATGAATTTTCAAAGGGTACTGTGGGAATTGCTAAAATCTTGGCTGATTCAGATGCTTTAACTATAGTTGGTGGTGGAGATTCTGTCGCTGCTGTAGAAAAAGCTGGTGTGGAAGATAAAATAAGCCATATTTCTACAGGTGGTGGAGCAAGCTTAGAACTGCTTGAAGGAAAAGTTCTTCCTGCAATTAAGGCTTTAGGTGAAGCAAATGAGAACTAAGTTTATATGCGGGAACTGGAAGATGAATAAAACCGCAAAAGAAGCAGAAGAATTTATAAAAGACCTTGTAAAAAATGATTTTAAGGATGTTGATGTTTTAATAGCACCTCCCTTTACTTCTTTAGATGCTGTTAAAAGAAATTCTAATGGCAAAATCTATATAGGAAGTCAAAATATATGTAAATTTAATGATGGAGCTTATACTGGTGAAGTTTCAGGGAAAATGCTCAAAGAATTTTGTGATTATGTAATTATAGGACACAGCGAAAGACGTACTATTTTCTCCGAAGATTACCAAACAATAAGAGAAAAAATTTTAAGAGCTTTTGAAAATAATTTAAAAGTTATACTTTGTTTAGGTGAAGAGGCCGAAGTTCGTGAGAATAATAAGCAAAATGATTTTGTAAAAGAAGAAATTCTTGCAGCTTTAGAAAATTTAGATTTTAATAGAGATAATTTGACGATAGCTTATGAACCGATTTGGGCAATAGGAACAGGTAAGACTTGCTCTTCTGAAGATGCTCAAGATATGTGTAAATTCATAAGACATACTCTTTCTAAGTTAAATAAAAATGAAAGTGAATTTATTAGAATCTTATATGGAGGCTCTGTGAAAGGCTCAAATGCTAAAAATTTGCTAGCTTGTCCTGATATTGATGGAGCTTTAGTTGGTGGAGCATCTTTAGAAGCTAAAGAGTTTTTGAAGATTATTAATTACAAGGAGAATATATGAAACCTGTATTACTTATGATATTAGATGGATTTGGATTATATAAAGATTATCCTGGAAATGCAATAAGTCTTGCTAAGACTGAAAATCTTGATAAACTTTATGAAACTTGTCCTCATACAGAAATATATGCCAGCGAAAAATGGGTAGGACTTCCCATGGGACAAATGGGAAATTCCGAAGTAGGTCATTTAAATATTGGAGCTGGAAGAGTGGTTTTTCAAGATTTAACAAGGATAGGAAATGAAATAGACAATGGAAATTTCTATCATAATCAAATGTTTTTAAAGGCTGTTGAAAATGCGAAAAAGAATAATTCAAGCCTTCATTTGATGGGTCTTGTATCAAAGGGCGGTGTTCACTCCCACTTCAAACACTTGCTTGCACTTATAGATTTAGCAAAAAAAGAAGGACTTAAAAAAGTATATATACACGTAATTACTGATGGACGTGATGTTTCTCCAGATGCTAGTTTAGAAGATGTAAAAGAACTTGAAGATTACTTAAAAAAAGTTGGCGTGGGTAAGATTGCTGATATTTCAGGCAGATATTATGCTATGGACAGAGATAAGAGATGGGAAAGAATAAAAAAATATTTTGACTTAGTTACGGAAAAATATGATAATTCAAATCCTAATGCTCTTGATGCAATAAAATCTTCCTATGATAATGGGGTTACAGATGAATTTATAGAACCTGTGGAAATTGATTGTGAGGGCAAAATAAAGGATGGAGATTCCTTAATATTTTTCAATTTCAGACCGGACAGAGCAAGACAAATTGTAAGGGCTTTAGTTGATGAAAATTTTGATGGATTTCCCAGAAAAGAAAAAAATATTTTTCTTGTAACAATGACTCAATATGATGATACAATTCCACATACAAATATTGCCTATCCAGAAAATAGGCCTACAAATACACTTGGAGAAATTTTAGAAAAAAATCATTTAAGACAGCTTAGAATTGCTGAAACAGAAAAATATGCCCATGTAACATTTTTCTTCAACGGTGGTCGTGAAGTTATGTTTAAAGGAGAAGACAGAATTTTGGTTCAATCTCCTAAGGTTGCAACATATGATTTAAAACCTGAAATGAGTGCACCGGAAATCACAGAAAACTTGATCGAAAAATTGAGGGAAAGTATTTACGATTGTATAATTTTAAACTTTGCAAATCCAGATATGGTTGGGCACACAGGTGTAATTCCGGCTGCAATAAAGGCGGTGGAAACTGTAGATAATTGCATAGGAAAAATTTTAAAGGAAATAAAAAAATTAGGTGGTGCCCTACTTATAACAGCAGACCACGGAAATTGTGATATGATGCTTACTAAAGATAACAAGCCTATTACAAGCCATACCACAAATAAGGTTCCATTTATTTTATATGGAGTGGAAAATGTAAAGTTGAGAAGTGAAGGAGCTTTGTGCGATATTGCTCCAACTATTCTCGAACTTTTAAATATAAAACAACCAAAGGAAATGACAGGAAAGTCATTAATTGAAAAATAAAGAGGAGTATTAAAATGAGTTTTATTAAAGATGTTTATGCCAGAGAAGTTTTAGACTCAAGAGGAAATCCCACAGTAGAAGTTGAAGTTTTGACAGACCAAGGAGGCTTTGGTAGAGCTATTGTTCCATCAGGAGCAAGTACAGGTATACATGAAGCTTGCGAACTTCGTGATGGAGGAAAATTTTATAATGGCAAGGGAGTAGAAAAAGCTGTAGATAATGTAAATAACATTATAGCTGAAGAACTTTTAGATGCTTATGTTTTTGATCAAGTTTCAATAGATAAACTTTTAATAGATTTAGATGGAACAGAAAATAAATCAAAATTAGGAGCCAATGCAATTCTTGGAGTTTCTCTTGCAGTAGCTCGTGCAGCAGCAGATGAGTTAGGTCTTCCCCTATATTCTTATATAGGTGGTGTAAATGCAAAAACTTTACCTGTTCCAATGATGAATATATTAAATGGTGGGGCTCATGCTGATAATAATGTTGATATTCAAGAATTTATGATTCTACCAGTGGGAGCAAAATCCTTTAAAGAAGCCTTGAGAATGGGAGCTGAAACTTATGCGGCTCTAAAAAAAGAATTAAAATCTATGGGGCTTTCAACTTCCGTTGGTGATGAAGGTGGGTTTGCACCAAATTTATCTTCAAACAAAGAAGCACTTGATATTATTGTAAAAGCAATAGAAAGTGCTGGATACAAAGCGGGAAAAGATATTGTTCTTGCAATAGATGCAGCAGCTTCAGAATTTTATAAGGAAAAAGACAATAAATACGAACTAAAAGGTGAAGGGATTTCTTATGACTCTAAAGAAATTTCACAATATTATAAAACCCTAGTGGAAACTTATCCTATTGTATCAATTGAAGATGGTTTGTCTGAAGATGATTGGCAAGGCTGGAAATATTTAACAGAGTTAATTGGAGATAAGGTTCAATTAGTTGGTGATGATTTATTCGTTACAAATACTAAAAGACTTAAAAAAGGGATAGATGAAAAAGTTTCAAACTCAATACTTATTAAGTTAAATCAAATAGGAACACTAACAGAAACTCTTGATGCTATTGAACTAGCTAAAAGATATAATATGACAGCTATAATTTCTCATAGGTCTGGAGAAACTGAAGACACAACTATATCAGATTTAGTAGTGGCAACAAATGCCGGTTTCATAAAGACAGGTGCACCAGCAAGAAGTGAAAGAATGGCAAAATATAACCAACTTTTGAGAATAGAAGATGAGCTTGAAGGTGCAGGAAAATATGCAGGAATGGATGGGTTTTATAATATAAAATGATTATATATTTCCTAAGGCATGGAAAAGCAGAAGTTTTCGGGGATGATTTTTCCAGAGAATTAACAACACAAGGAAAGATTGAACTCTATAATAAATATAAAGAATTTAGCAAATCTTTGCCTAAAGATAAGAAAATTAAAATTTATTCATCACCCTTAAAAAGAGCCTGTCAAAGTGCTGAGATTTTGTCAGAAATCTTAAAAACAGATTTCACTATAAATAATGAAGTTCTAAATTATAATATTAGAGATTTTATAGAAGGTTTTGAAAGAGATAAAATAAATATTATCATCAGCCACGAACCATTTATATCCACATGGATAAGAGATTTTTGCAAGGTTGATGTCATTGTTTCAAGAGGCTCAATCCATGAGCTTCAATTAGATGAAAATTTACAGGGAAAACTTTTGGGTGAATTTTAAAGAAGGTAGGTTTAATCCTACCTCTTTAATTTTTATCGCCTATAGGTGAAAATTGGAATTTATGAATATTAAAATGTATAAAATATATTTTATCAGAAGATTATTATAATTTATTTTAGAATAAATTAAATACTTATAAATATAATTTGCTCTTGGTACTCGTGAAAAAATTAAAAAATAATACATAATAGTTAAGGGTTATTTCACTTCTCTATGATGATAATTATTAATTTTTAACATTTAAGCCTGCCAAGAGCTTTTGAATTTTATTAAATATATTTAAAAAATTATTGCAAAAATTTAAAAAATCATATATTATAATTGAGAATTCTTGTTAAGTGATATCAATTAACAATTTACATTTAATTAATGTAATTTTTAAAAAACATAAATACCTTTTTATATTACAATATTACTTGTAAAGATAAGTAGAAAGGATGACTAAAATGAGTAGAAAGAAAATTTTTGGATATATTTCTGCTATTATAGGTCTTTTGTTAGTGCTTGCACCAAAATTTATAACACCTGTTTGTCCTCCTATGGAAAATGGTATGTTTATGAAATGCCATTGGATGGGAAATATGACTATGGGTATTGGTGCAGTTATTTTAGTGTTAGCAATCATTTTTATTATAGTTAAAGATTCAAAAATATCTTTAGGATTATCTATTTCAAATATAGCAATTGGTATTTTAGAGATACTAAATGCTCACGTGCTTATCGGTGGATGTATGAAAGCTGATATGGCATGCAGGGCAAAAACCATTCCATTTTGCACATTGTTGGCAGGAATATTGGTTTTAGTTAATATTTATTATTGTATGAAAGAAAGAAATTCATAATGGAATCAATAATTAAAACTGAAAATTTAAGTAAGAGTTTTAAAAGAGGTTCTAATACATTCTTTGCAGTTAAAAATGTAAACTTTACCTTGAATGAGGCAGAGTTTGTCAATATAATTGGCAGAAGTGGTTCCGGAAAGTCAACTTTTTTAAATCTTTTGTCCGGTTTATTAAAACCTACGGAAGGTAAAATTTTTGCTAAGGGCAAAAATATAGGTGATTTTTCTGATAGAGAAATTAGCAAATATAGGAATGAAACCATAGGTTTTGTGCCACAAAGTTTAGGAACACTTCCAAATTTAAATGTTTTAGAGAATGTATCTCTTCCTTATTATCTATTTAAAAGAGATGAATCTGCTTATGAAAAAGCAGCTATGCTTCTTGATATGATGGGGATTTTGCATCTGAAAGATGATTTCCCTAGAAATTTATCTGGAGGAGAGTTAAAAAGAGTGCTTATAGCCAGATCCATGATTAATTCGCCTGAGCTTTTGATTTTAGATGAGCCTACAAGTGATTTGGATAAAAATACCACTGTGGAGATTATGGATTTATTAAAAAAAATAAATTCTAAGGGTACGGCACTTATTATAGTTACTCATGAACTTGATATATTAAAATATGGTAATATACTTTACCAAATGGAAGATGGAAGTTTAATAAAGAAAAGGGGATAGAGATGAATTTATTAAAGAAAAGGACTAGCATTTTTGCAATGATAGTAATCATGATTAGCTTAACTTTTATGTCTGCTTTTGCAGCAGAAACAAAGTATGCTAACTGGGTTGAAGTTGCTGATGCTATGTCAGAACATTTACAAAAAGCTGTGGAAGTTTACAAGCCTGGAGATAAGGATGCTAAAAAAGCAGCCACAGATGCAGTTAACGTAGCTTACTTTAAATTCTATGAAAAAATTGGATTTGAAAAAACAACTATGTCTGCAATTTCAGGTCAAAGGGGTTCAATGGTTGAACATCAATTTTATAGAGCAAAAAATTCTATTAAAGAAGATGCAGACCCAAAAGAAGTTAAAGATGAAATTGATGCACTTATAACTTATCTTCATGAAGATGCTCATACTCTTGATGGAACCTCTGGAGATTCTAAGTCCAGCGGTCAAAGTCAAGAAGATGCCAATAGCCTTTCAACGGGTCAATTGATGGGAGAGCTGCTAAAAAGATTTGGTACATTTTTTGCAGTTCTTGGACTTACACTTCGTGAAGGACTTGAAGCCATTTTAGTTGTAGCTGCCATTGCTGCATATTTATCAAAGACTAATAATAGAACTTATTTAAAAGGTGTATATATTGGAGCCTTGCTAGGTGTTGTTTTTTCAGCAGTCCTAGCTGGAGTATTTAATATTGTCGCCAATACAGTGGGAGAAGTTGAGTCTGGAATGGGACAAGAAATATTCGAAGGAATTGCGATGTTTCTTGCCGTTATCGTACTATTTTATGTATCTAATTGGATGCTTTCTAAAGCTGAAGTTGAAGTTTGGAATAGATACATTAAAAACAAAGT
The DNA here is from genome assembly GCF_000378725.1 of Peptoniphilus lacrimalis DSM 7455. Classification (GTDB taxonomy): domain Bacteria; phylum Bacillota; class Clostridia; order Tissierellales; family Peptoniphilaceae; genus Peptoniphilus_A; species Peptoniphilus_A lacrimalis. The sequence goes on from NZ_KB900367.1 coordinate 211,374, forward strand.
TGAACAATCTGTTTCAAAGGGTAATTATTTTGCCTTATCTTTCACTTCATTCTTAGCAGTAGCAAGAGAAGGTGCTGAACTTATTTTGTTCTTCCAAGGTATGAGAACAAGCATTTCTGACAATCCAATGCATATGTGGGTTGGACTTTTGGTTGCTGCCATAATACTTGCAATTGTATATTATTTAATTGCTAAAGTTTCTGTAAGGCTACCATTAAAACCATTCTTTACATTTACTTCTTGGTTAATGTTTATACTTTGCTTGTCTTTCTTAGGAAAGGGCATAGGAGAATTACAAGAAGCCGATGTAATTGGCAGAACTGTAGTTTCTTGGATGAATGGATGGTCTGCTGAAGCTATAGGAATATACGATAGGTATGAAAATCTTATTCCACAAATTATTCTATTAGTAGTAACTATTGTTTCTGTTATATATCAAAGTAGTAGAAACAAAAAAATCAGAGCTGAGCTTGAAGCCGGCCAAGAAAAAAAATAGGAGGGTATTATGTTAAAAAAGAAAAATTTATTTCTTATTGCTATGACACTTGTATGTGCATTAACATTTACAGCTTGTGGTAAAAAAGAAGAAGCAAAAGCTAATAACACAGCTAATACTTCTACAGAAGAAAAAGCACCAGCTGAAGCAAACAAAGAAGAAGCAGGAGATGCTAAAGCTGCAGCTCCAGGAGAAGATGCAGGATTTGAAGAATTCCCAATTGGTGATGACCAAACTAAGGGACCTCTAGTAATCTCTGGCGTATATTTCCAACCAGTTGATATGGAACCAGCAGGAAACTCAATTCCAAAAGAAGAAGCTGACTGCCATATTGAAGCTGATATTACAGCATCACAAGAAGGTTCAACATTAGGTTACGGTGTTGGTGATTTCGTTCCATGGTTACAAGTAAAAGCTTATTTACAAAAGAAAGGTTCAGACCATGTTCAAGAAGTTGCTTTCATGCCAATGAACGCATCTGATGGTCCACACTATGGTGCAAATATTAAATTTGACGAAGGTGTTGGCGTTTATGATGTAAAATTCGAAGTAGCTGCACCAGGCAATGACTACTTACTACACGTAGATAAAGAAACTGGTGTAACAGGTAGATTCTGGACAGAACCAATTGTTGCAGAATGGACTGATTTCGAATGGAATGGACCACAATGGTAAAATTTTGAAAATTTTTAATATTTTGAAGGGGAATTCACGTTCCCCTTATATGCATTTATGGGGGGTGAAATTATTTTAAAAATTTTTATTAAAGTTATGGAGGCGGGAATAGCCTTTTCTCTAATGATTTCTTTAATACTTGCCTATTATACAACTAAAGAGAGCAAATATAAAAAGTATGTTATTATAATTTCTTTAGTTTTAGGGGTAATTGCAGCAATTGTTTCAATAATTATAAGAAATATACCTAATTTTATTAATAGAACAGAATTGAATTTCTGGTCTATGGTACCCATTGTTATCTCAGTATTTTTAATATTAATTTTTATGATATTTGAAGATAAGATAAATGCTAAAATTTATGATAATTTCATTTCAGCATCGGTTGTTGTTTATCTTGTAGGAATTTGTTTTTATTATTTACCATATGTATTTAACCAATCAAACAAATTTGTATATTATGGCGAAAGTGCTGTTTCTACTATTGTACTTTTTAGGATTTTAGGCTTTGTTTTTGGGATTATCATGATGATTTTATCAGGACTTGCCATATATAAGTCTTCAGTTAAACTTGAAGGTAAAAACTTAAAGGTTATTGTTTTTTTGAGCTTGATATGTTCAGGTATCAGCCAATTTAACGTCATAATTCAAAGATTTTATTCTAAAGGAATCATTCCTAGAAATGTTAACTTTTTTAGAGTTATTGCATTTATAGCTAATCATGAAAATGTGTTTTTATTTGCAACAATGTTAATTATGATAGCTATTCCAGTAATTTTATATAAGCAAAATATTAAAGTTAATGAAGAATATAGCAATAGAGCTCAGTTAAGAAAAATAAAGTATATAATGAAGAATAAAAGACGTTGGGCAATTTTTTTCCTTGTCATTTTATTTATTAATACTTTTTCATTAACGGCTGGAAAGGCATATGCTAATAAGGAACAGGCTCTTTCACCACCAGAAGATTATCAAACTGAAAATGGAATGATTGTTATTCCTTTAAGCAGCTTAGAGGATATGCATTTGCACAGATATTTGTATAAGGCAAAAGATGGTGTACAAATGAGATTTTTCTGTATTAAAAAATCAGAAGGTTCTTATGGAGTTGTACTTGATGCCTGCGAGATATGTGGTCCATCAGGATATTTTGAAAGAGGCGATGATATTATTTGTAAGTTGTGCGACGTTGTAATGAATAGAGGTACAATAGGTTTTAAGGGTGGATGTAACCCAATACCTTTCCCATACATTGTCCATGATAAAAAGATAAAGATTGCGCCAAAAGATCTTGACGCATTGTCTTATGTATTTAAGTAGGAGGGCTTATGTTTTGGAGAATAGTTAAAGGAGCACTTTTTAGACAAAAAGGAAAGATGGCTCTTATTGCATTTACAGTTGCCCTTGGAGCTTCTCTTGCCACTTCAATGTTAAACACAATGCTCGGTGTTGGAGATAAAGTTAATCAAGAATTAAAGACTTATGGAGCAAATATTAACGTATTGCCTAAGGAAGCTTCCCTTCTTGATGATTTGTATGGCATGCAAGAAAAAGAGGGGCAGGTTCAAAAATATTTAAAGGAATCAGAACTTCCCAATATTAAAACTATTTTTTGGGCTTACAATATTGTAGATTATACGCCCTATCTTAATACTTGGGTTTCTTGTAATAATGATTCTAAGCATACTAAGATGGTAGGAACATGGTTTAATAAGCATATGGATTTGCCTACTGGAGAGTCAATTGATACTGGTATGATTAGACTAAAAAATTGGTGGGAAGTTCAAGGTGAGTGGTTATCAGAAGATGATAAGGACTCAGTTATGCTTGGAAAGATTTTTGCTGACAGAAATGGATTTAAAGTTGGTGATGAAATCCAGCTAAAGAGCAATAATTTAGACAAAAAATTAAAAGTTAAGGGTATTTTCTCATCAGGCTCTGATGAAGATGCATTTATATATTCCACTTTAAAAACTGCACAAGATTTTGCTGGAGTTACTGGAGTTGTAAATAAAGTTGAAGTATCAGCTCTTACTACACCAGATAATGATTTAGCAAGAAAGGCTGCAAAAAATCCACTATCATTAACCGTTAAGGAATGGGAAGTATGGTATTGCACAGCTTATGTTTCAGCTATTTGCTATCAAATAACAGAAGTAATGACTGATTCTGTAGCTAAGCCGATTCGTCAAGTTGCAGAAAGTGAAGGAGATATTTTAAATAAGACAACTCTTCTTATGGTTTTAATTACAGTATTAACTTTGATTGGTTCAGGACTTGGTATTTCTAATCTTATTACAGCATCTGTAATGGAAAGATCAAATGAAATTGGACTTCAAAAAGCTATAGGAGCGTCAAATGGAAGAATAATCGGTATAATTCTTGTGGAAATTATTTTGACAGCGATATTTGGAACAGTTATAGGTTATGGAGTTGGGTTGCTTCTTACTCAGATTATTGGTCTGACAGTTTTTGGTTCAGCAATAGCTCCAACAGCTATGGTAGTTCCAATTGTAGCAATTCTTATTATCCTTGTAACAATATTGGGCTCAATACCAGCTATAAGATACCTCTTGAATTTAAATCCAACGGAGGTGCTACATGGCAGGTAAACAAAGTAAAAATAAATTTTATTTAAAAATGATAATGACTTCCCTAGCAAGAAGACGTGCAAGAATGTTAACAGCACTGCTTGCTATAGCTATGGGAGCAACAATTCTCTCAGGACTTGTTACTATTTACTATGATATTCCTAGACAAATGGGTAAGGAATTCAGGTCCTATGGTGCAAATATGTTGGTAATTCCTACTAATCCTGATAAAAAAATTACCAATGACCAGTTAGATGAAATTAAATCTTTAATTCCATCAGGAAAGTTAGTCGGTCAGGCACCCTATATTTATACAAACGCAAAAATTAATGAACAACCTTATATGCTTGCAGGTACAGATTTAAAGGGAGCGAAAGAAAACTCTCCATACTGGCTAATTGACGGCTCATGGCCTGAAAAATCCAGAGAAGTTTTAATAGGTAATGAAGTTTCAAAGGCTTTGGAATTAAAAGAGGGAGATAAAATTATTATAAATACTCCCAAGGTTCATGGGGAAGGTTCTATAGATACTAATTTTGTTGTTTCAGGAGTTGTAACAACAGGTGGTAAAGAAGAAGATCTAATTTTTATGAGTATTGATGATATTTCACAGCTTGTAAAAGATAAAAATTTTGATGTCGTAGAATATTCAATAGAAGCCGAACAAAATGAACTTTCAAAAATAGTATCAAATATTTCACAAAAGGATGCATCTCTAACTCCACAAATGGTAAAAAGAGTTACCGCATCACAAGATATAGTTTTGAACAAATTACAAGCCCTTGTCTTCATTGTAACGATAATAGTATTATTCATAATGATGATATGTGTATCCACAACAATGATGGCTGTTGTAACTGAAAGGCGTAAAGAAATAGGTCTTAAGAAAGCTTTGGGTGCCACAAATTCCTCAGTAATTGTTGACTTTTTAGGTGAAGGAGCATTTTTAGGGGTTTTTGGTGGACTTTTAGGCGTTGTGTTGGGATATATATTTGCCAATAGAGTAAGTATTTCGGTATTTGCTAGAAAGGTAAGTTTCTTACCTCTTTTGGTACCTATGACAATTATTGTCTGTGTAGTAATAACTATAGTTGCATCTTTAATACCGGTATCTAAAACTGTTGATATTGATCCGGCTTTAGTGCTTCGTGGAGAATAGAAAGGAATTTTATGGATATATTAAAACTTGTAGATGTTTCAAAAATTTATGGTGAACTTAAAGCCCTTGACAAAATTAATTTAAGTGTAGAAAAGGGTGAATGGATTTCTATAATGGGTCCATCAGGTTCTGGTAAAACAACAATGATGAATATTATCGGTGCCATGGATAAACCTTCATTTGGCGAAGTTATTTTGGATGGGGAAGATATAGCAAAAAAATCACCTAAGGAATTAACAGTTATTAGAAGGGATAAGATAGGACTTATTTTCCAACAATTTCATTTAGTTAATTATTTAAGTGCTTTGGAAAATGTAATGATGTCACAATACTATCATTCTATGCCAGATGCACAAGAAGCAATGGAAGCTTTGGCTGCAGTAGGTCTTGCTGAAAGAGCCAAGCACTTACCCAACCAATTATCAGGTGGGGAACAACAAAGAGTATGTATAGCTAGAGCTCTTATTAATCATCCTGCTATACTTTTAGCTGATGAACCTACGGGAAATTTGGATGAAAAGAATGAATATATAGTTCTTGACATATTTGAAAAACTTCACAATGCAGGTTCAACAATTATTGTTGTAACTCACGATCCTGAAGTCGGTGAAGAATCTGAAAGAATGATAACTCTTGAACATGGTAAGATTACAAAAGAAGAAAAAATGAAAAGAAAAAGACCTGTTCTTGATTCTACAATAAAAGACGAAAAACTTAAGGAGTTTATATGAGAAAAATTTTAAATGTATTAATAATTTTATCTTTGGGGCTTGTCCTAGTTGCTTGTGGAGGAGATAAAAAAGAAGAAGCTCCAAGCGTAAGCTATAAAGACGGCACATATCAAGGAGAATCTGCTAAAGATGAAAGAGGCGGACTTGTAAAGGTGGATATAAGTGTTAAAGACAATAAGATTGAATCTTGCACAATGCAAAACATTGACGGAGATGGAAAAGAAAAGGATGAATCTTATGGTCAAAGCCAAAATGAAGGACTATATAAGATAGCCCAACAAGCTATAAATCTTGCAAAGTCATACCCAGATAGATTAGTGGAAAAAGGAAGTCCTGAAGGAGTGGACGTTATTTCGGGGGCAACAGAAACCTACAAGCAATTTATAGAAGCTTGCAACAATGCCCTTGCTGATGCAAAATAATGAAAGATTTATACACAGTTAATTTAGCAAAAAAGAATATAGAAAATAAAAAAGCAAGGTCAATTACCTTAATTTTTCTTGTAGGAATATTAACTTTTATATTATTCATGTCATCATTTATAATTTTTTCTCTTAAAAACGGCATGAAATCTCTATCAGATAGGATGGGAGCAGACATTATAGTAGTTCCAGAAGGTTATGATTCCAAAATTACAGGCGCAATATTAAGGGGAGAACCTAATACATTCTTTTTTGACAAGGATATATTAAATAGAGTAAAAAAAATACAGGGAGTTGAAAAGGCTTGTGGCCAAGTTTATCTAGCTACACTTTCTGCTGGATGCTGCTCTTTTCCCATTCAAGTTATAGGAATTGACTTTTCTGATGACTTTAGCGTTAAACCATGGCTTGAAAAACAGATCAAATCTCCAATTAAAGCTGGACAAGTTGTTGTAGGTGCTAATATTGTGGGGACTATTAATCATAAGGTTAAATTTTTCAATCAAGAATTTGAGATAAGAGGTAGGCTAGCAAAAACCGGCATGGGTTTTGACAATTCAGTTTTTATGACAATAGAAGAAACTCATAGATTAGCTAAGGAATATGAAAAGATTATTAATCATCCAGTGGCAAAAAAAGATGATATATCTTCTATTTTAGTAAAAGTTGAAAAAAATAAAGATCCTAAAAAAATTCAAAAACTTATTAATGAGGAATTTAAAAAAGAAAAAGTTTATCCCTTATTGCCAAGAAATATAATGACAGAAGTTTCTGATTCAGCAAAAAATATGCTTGTATATGTATATATATTGATAGCTTTGATTTGGATACTAGCTTTCTTTATTTTAAGTCTTGTAAATACCTTATCAGTTAAGGAAAGGAAAAGAGAATTTGCAACCATAAGGGTATTAGGAGCAACAAAGAAAAAACTCAGTGAAATAGTTCTTAGTGAATCCATACTGATTAATGGAACAGGGGCAGTCATAGGTTCTGTGGTTTCCTTTGTATTAAGTATAACATTTAACAATGCTTTTTCATCACTTTTGAATATGCCTTTTTTAAGACCAAATATATTCCTTATGCTTTTAATGTTAATAATAGTAATAATTTTAGGCACCTTATTAGGTCCAATATCTTCAATTATTGCTATTAATAAAATGAATAAAGAAGAATTATTGTTGATGCAAAGAGATAATGATTAAAAAATATGTTAAATCCTAATTGCTTTAGCCAATTGGGATTTTTTTAACAAATTATTTATTTCTTCATTTTATATGATATTTTTGGTAGAATTAATTAGGTGAAAAAAATGAAAACTTCTTATATTTTAATGATAATAACAATACTTGCTAAGGTTTTCGGTCTTGTTAGAGAACAAACTTTAGCTTATTTCTTTGGAAGGGGAGAGCTTGCTGATATTTTTTTGGTGGCTTTTTCTTTACCTATGATGATTACTAATGTAATTTCTGGAGCTGTGGCAAATGGTTATATACCAATGTTTAATAGCATTAAAGCTAAAAGTGGACAAGAAAAGGCGAATGAATTTACGGCAAATCTTTCAAATATTTTAGCTATAATTTTTCTTATTATTTCTATTGTGGCAATAATTTTTGCAAGTCCTCTTGTTAAGCTTATGGCTCAAGGTTTTACTGGTTCAAAACTTAATACAGCAATTCTTGTTACAAGGATTGCACTTTTATCAGTTTCTGCTACTGCTGTATTCTCAATTTATAAGGCTTATTTACAGATTCATGATAGATTTGTAGTTTCAGTAATCCATGCAATTATAATGAATCTAATAATTATTTTGTTTTTGGCAATTACCTACAAGTTTGGAATAAAGTTTTTAGGTATAGGGATTTTACTTGCCTTTACTTTTCAATATATAATTTTTATTCCGTATGTCAAAAAAACATCTTATAAGCACAAGTGGATAATTGATTTTAAAAATGAAGATATAAAAAAACTTCTTAGGATAATTTTACCTATATTGATATCTTCTTCAGCTATAGAAATTAATTTTATGATTTCAAAATCTTTGGCATCAGAACTTTCTCATGGGGGAATTTCTATATTAAATTATGCCTATAAACTTCAATCATTTGTAACGGGAATAGTTGTTACTTCTATAATTACTGCAGTATATCCGCAGATGGCTAAGTATGGAAGCCTTAAAGATTTTAAGGGATTAAGAATTTCAACAAGGGATGCTCTCTCAACTATGTCTATTTTAGTAATACCGGCAACTTTTGGCTTATTTACTTTTGCTCTTCCAATAGTGGAACTTTTATTTATGAGAGGTAGGCTAAATCTTGATGATGCTACAAGCATTGCTAATGTTTTGAGATATTATGCATTTGGTGTTTTTGCCATAGGGATTAGGGAAATTTTATCAAGAATTTATTATTCTCTTGATGATACAAAAAGACCTGTCATAAATTCCCTTGTAATTGTAGGGGTAAATATAGTCTTATCCTTTGTCTTGGCGAAATTTATGGGTATAGTAGGTTTAGGACTTGCCACCACCATATCTTTTGTTGTTGGAGGAGGATTTTTTGCAATTTCTTCAACAAAACTTATAGGTAAAATTTTCGATAAAAATCTTCTATTAAATTTAGGAAAGATTTTACTTGCGTCTTTAATTATGGCGGCTGGTTCAAATTTAGTATTTAATATTTTAAAGTTAAAATTAGGGTCAAATCTCTCTCTTTTATTGGCAATAATTTTTGCTGCTTGTATTTATGGCATTATGCTTATAATTTTAAGGGTTAAAGAAGTTAAGATTTTACTAAAAAAGTTTAATAAATAAGCTTAAGGTGGGTATAAAACATATAAGATAACAAATTAATTTGATAAAGAGGTGTTATTATGAAAGTTTTATTCCACGTTGTAGAAGTTGAAAAATGGGAAGATACCTTATCAAATGCTAGGGATATTATAAACGAAATTCCTGATGCTCAAGTAGCAATAGTATGCATGTCTAAGGCTGCAGAAATTTTTAAAAAATATTCGGGAATTGATTTTCATGGACTTATAGATAGTCCTAGGGTTAAATTTATTATAGGTAAGGCTGCCCTAGAAAATAATAATATCAAGGAAGAAGAGCTTCCAAATTTTGTAAAAGTTGAAAAGCTTGTAATCACAAAAATAGCTAAGTTAGAAAATGAAGGTTATGCTTATATAAGATTATAATATTTTTAATAATGACTGGTGTTCAAAATTAATTTTGAACACCGTATTTTTTTATTTATCTTTATAACAATCTCTATATTTTTTTAAATTTTTCTTTGTTTTTCTGCACCATAAAAATATTAAAAATACAAGTAGTAGATATGGTAGTAAGAAGACTTTGTCAAAATTAGTATATACTTTTATATAAGTATAAAAAGCGGCTGGAATAAGTATTAACATATATGTTATATATTTAGCTCTATAAGTTTTTTTATCTATAAACTCATATATATGTTTTTCTGTGCTTAGTGTTATATTTATTAAAACAATGTTTAGAAATTCGATTAAAATATAGGATAATTCAATAGGATGGATATATGCTGAATAATTTTCTAACATAATAAAATTTAGTAATAAATAGTATGGGAGTAACTTCTTACATATTCAAGCCCACTACTTGTTCTTCTAAAAAGCTCTAACAAAATAGTTTGATAGCTTTTGTCATGGATATAAATTTTTTCACTTGTTAATCTATCTACCCTATAAACATTATGCTCTACAGTTGTCACTTTAAGTTCTCCATCCATATTAAAATTATAAATTGAATTACCTATATTCATAATAGTTGCAAACACACCTGCTGACCAATAAGCTTTAGAAATTATAATATCTAAAAATATTTGGATGGTATTAGATAAACTAGGGTCGGAACTAGATAATTCTTTATAATAAGTTTTTGGATAATCTTTTTCTGTAATATAATAGTATCTGTTATTTCTTAAAACTGTTTCATCCTTGATTTTAGAATTATCAATAACTATGTCTTTCTCAAAAGCATAAATAGGTATTGTAGTTGTAGCTACAATAAGAAAACTTAAAACAACAAAAAAAATACTTTTTAATCTTTTCATTTAATCATTCCTTATGAGAGGGATTATATAAGACATGAAATCTTTTGTCAAACTAGAAGTGAACATTATCAAATATAAATTTTAAAAATCATATACGACATTTACACAAATAGTTTCTAAGGAATAGGAAATTTTAGTGAAAAACTTTTTTATTTTAAAAATTTTCTGTATAATAAAAATAGAAATGAGGTATTTATGGTTTCTTTAGAGAGAATTGACGAAGTAAATGAACTTTTAGATGAAATATGCGAGGAGCTGCCTTCTTATGCCTTTGAGCATTTGAACGGGGGTATAACTTTGTCTGAAGAGGTGAAATATCATCCCGAATCCCATAATGAAGACCTTCTTATTTTAGGACAATATGAAAGGTCTATTTTAGGTTTATCTATAACCATATTTTACGGTTCAGTTTATTTAATGTATGGATATTTAGACAGGGAAGATTTAAAAGATAAATTACGTCATGTTCTTTTTCATGAATTTACTCATCATTTGGAATTTTTGGCTAGAAATTATGATTTAGAGATAGAAGATGAGGAATTTATGGAAGATTATAGGAAAAGGTGGAAAGACTATGAAGATTAAAGGATATTTTTATAAGGGACTAGGCACTATAATTGACGTATTTTTGAAAATTGTTATAAGCCTAGTGAATTTTCTTGTAGATATATTTTCAACTATAAGACATGCCATCGGTCTTCTTATTTCAATGGGTGGTTGTCTATTTTTAGTTTTTATTTTTAATCCTTATTTTTTATATGGGGTAATACTTAATCCTTTTCTTTTTACTTTAATTGTACTTATAGTTATAGTACCATTTTTAGGTAAAATTTCCCTATCTTATTTAAAATATCTGCATTATGTGGCAACTGAATATTTTTATGATAGGGCTGATTATTATTTACTTGGAAAAAATTATGGTCATAAGGATTTTTCATCTTACTCAAGAGAATACATTGATAAACTTGAAAAAGAAAGGTTAAAAAGAGAAGAAGAAAGAAGAAAACAAGAGGAAGAGGAATGGAACAGAAGGTTTGAAAATTTCACTGGAGGATTTACCTGGACAACTTTTGATGATTTTGAAGACTTTTTTAGAAATGCTCAGTCAGGCTCATATAATTATGGTAATTATGGAGAAAACCAAGGAAATTATAGAGATAATTCTTACGGACCGAGTATGGGTCTAAATTTTAAAAAGCAATATGAGGATGCCTGTGACACCTTAGGAGTAAATTACAGTGCAGATAAATATGAAGTTAAGCTTCAATATAGAAAGATGGCAAAAAAATATCATCCAGATATAAATAAGGAAGAAGGGGCTACTGAAAAATTCCAAAAAATTAATTCAGCCTATGAATTTTTAAATGATTCAAATATAGAAAGATATAAAAAATTATCAGGAAATAACTAAATATATAAATTTTATAATAAAAAAATCTGAGAAGATAAAATTTATCATCCTCTCAGATTTTTTGTTTATTTTTTTAAATGGTCATCAATAATCTTTTGCATAACTTCTTGAGATAAGTTTCCTTCATAAGCATTTAAAATTTTTCCTTGTGAATCCATTATTAGGAGTAAAGGAATTTTTTCTACAGTTTTTAAAGCATCTTCTGTTGTTGGATTTGGCAAAAGATTTTTAAAATTCAAATTATTTTCTTTAATTATATTTTGAGCCTCTTCTATATTTGTTGATGTATCAGCGGAAGTGTCAAGAATAAAAGCCGAAACTTTTAAATCTTTTTCATCATAATTTTTAGAAAGATTATTTATACTTACAAGAGTATCCTTACAGTCATTCCCATAAGTAGCCCAAATAATTAAAGCATTTATTTTTGAATCCTTGTAAAAATCACTAGATTTTATTCTATTGCCATCAATATCTATAGTATCAAAATTAAATTCATTAAAAGTTAATTTTTTAGATTCAGGAACAGAAATTTGCGTTGATTCCTTTACATTGGTTTTATTTTTATCGTTTTGATTTTCTGTAGTATTTTGATTTTTGCCACAGGCAACCAGGGTTGAAATGATAATTAAAATAATAAAAAACTTTTTCATATGCTCCTCCTTATTAATATTATAACCACTTAAATTATAATTGTCTAATGTGATTAATAACTAAAAGAAAATTATTGAAAAACACTAAAACTTTATCTAGATTGATGATATAATAGATTTATAAAATCTATTATAGATTTGGGGGTGATTTTATGTCAGTTGATGCAATTTCTCAAGTTAAAAAAGCTGAAGAGGAGGCTTCTTTGATTGTTGAAAAAGCTAAAAAGAATGCTAAAAAAGTTGTTGAAAATGCAGAAATTGAGGCGGAAGAAATCTATAAAACTACAATTGAAAAAGCGAAGGAAGAAGCTAGTTCAAAAAGACAAGAAGCTTTACAAAAAGGAAAAGAGGACTCAGCCCCTATTGTTGAAAATGCTAAAAAAGAAGCAGAAAAAATAAAAAACGTTGATGAGGGCTCTTTGAAAAAAGTTGTGAAATCGATTGTAGAAAAGGTCGTGATAGAATGGCAATAGTTGATATGAGTAAATTTTATCTTCTAGCCTTTAAGGAGAAAAGGGAAAGCCTTTTAAAGGAATTACAAAAGTTTAAATATGTGCATCTGGTTGATTCGGGAAATGACTTTTCAAAAGAAGATTTAAGTGCAGTTTCAAGATCAGAGGAGCTTATAGATATAGATGACTATTTAAATAAATCCAAATATGTAATCGAAAGGCTTGAAAAAATAGAAGATAAAAAACCTGCCCTAGAAGCTTTAAAAGAGGGAAAAAAACATTTTACCTATGAGGAAATTAAAAATAGGGCAAGAAAATTTAACTTTTCGCAAATATATAAGGAAATCTCATCAATAATAGATGAGATTGAAAAAAAAGAAGCCGAGAATCAGGAAATTTTAAATAAGGTTAGTGAACTTTTGCCCTATAAGGCAATAGACCTTCCTTTGGAAGATTTAAAATTAACAAAATTTTCAAAAATTTATTTGGGGACAATTCCTCAAAGATATAAGGAAAATTTTGAAGAGCTTTTAAAGGAAAATGATTCAGTTTATTTTAATGTTCTACATACAGATAAGAATTATGCATATTATTTAATTATTTGTCATAAATCTGATGATGAGGATGTTATTGATGCTTTTAGAAAAATGGGCTTTACCTTAGTTAATTTCAAGGAAAAAGGCACAATTAATGAAAACATTAATTCTTTACGTGAAAGAAAATCACAAAATTTAGATTCTATAGATACTTTGAATAAAGAATTAAAAAATTATTTGAAATATCTTGATGATTTTAAAATATATTACGAATATCAGTCCAATGAAAAACTTAAAGTTATTTCATCAGAAAAGTTTTTGAGAACTAAAAACTTAGACTTGATAGAGGGCTATGTACCAAGTAAATTTTTAAAATCTTTTGAAGAAGCTATACAATTAATTTGCGGTGATGATTACTATTTATATAAAAAAGAAGCCGATAGAAATTCCCATGAAGTTCCAATTATGTTAAAAAATAATAAATTTGTTGGTCCTTTTGAGATGCTTACTGAAATGTATTCAATGCCAAAATACAATGAAATAGATCCAACACCTTTTTTTGCACCATTTTATTTTATATTTGCAGGAATAATGATTGGTGATTTAGGATATGGACTCTTAGTATTTATTGGAAGTTTACTAACTCTAAAGTTTTTCAATCTCGATAAAGCTACAAAAAGATTTATGACTTTCTTTAATTATCTAAGTATTTCGGCTATGATATTTGGATTGGTATTTGGTTCATTTTTCGGAGGAATTATTCCTCTACCAACACTTATAAATCCAGCAGAAGATATTATGGAAATGCTTATGTTATCGTTGCTTTTAGGAGGAGTTCATATATTTTTTGCACTCGGCATAAAAGCATATATGGATATTCGTGATAATAAACCAAAAGATGCTTTTTATGATGTAGGCTTATGGTATATGGCACTTATTGGAGCAATTGGATTTGGTCTATCAAAAGCAGTTTCCATGAATCCAATTGTTGTAAAAATTTTGTTTTATGCGATGATTATTGCAATGGTAGGAATAGTTCTTACAGGAGGTAGGAGCGAAAAAACAACCCTAGCAAAGTTTGGATGGGGAGTTTATGCTCTTTATGGAATAAGCTCTTATATAGGAGATTTTGTTTCATATTTAAGACTTATGGCACTTGTTTTGAGTGGGTCATTTATAGGTCTTGCAGTAAATATGATTGCCGGTATGCTTTTTGGAAGTTCTATAATAGGAAAATTATTTGCAATAGTAATATTTTTAGTATTTCAAGCATTTAATTGTTTTTTATGCTACTTATCAGCTTATGTTCATACAGCAAGATTGACATATGTAGAAATGTTTAACAAATTTTATGAAGGTGGAGGAATCCCCTTCAAAAAAATGGTAGAAGATTCAAAATATTTTAATATAGACTAATTAGGAGGAGAATATGAAAGAATTATTTACACAATACCCAGGTCTTTGCCTGGCATCTTTGGGAGTTTTTTTGGCAGTAGCATTAGCTGGAGTAGGTTCAGCTATTGGAGTTGGTCTTGCAGGTGAAGCAGCAGCAGGAATTGTAATTGAAGAACCGGAAAAATTCGGTAAATCTCTTGTACTTCAGTTGTTACCTGGTACTCAAGGACTTTATGGTTTTGTAATTGGACTTTTTATTCTTTTTAAAATAAGCCCAGACCTTGCAGCACAAAGTGGTTTTATGTATATGGTTTCTGGTGGAGTAATTGGTCTTGGAGGACTATGCTCAGCTATAGCTCAAGGTAAAGTTTCAGTTGCAGGTCTTAATATTTTAGCAAAGAATGAAGAACAACAAACAAAAGGTATAATTTATGCAGTAATGGTAGAACTTTATGCAATTCTAGCCTTTGCAACTGCATTCTTCATACTATTTAGAGCCTAGGAGGTATTTATGCCCGGAATAGATAATATTATTAAAAAAATTACTGATGAAGCAAAAGAAAGGGCAAAAAACATAGAAAACCAAGCAGATAAAAAGAAAGAAGCTATTATAGGCGAAAAGACCGAAGAGGCTTTAGAAATTAAAAAAAGAATTCTTACAAAGTCAGATGAAGAAAGTAAATCAATTATTGAAAAGGCAAATTCTACAGCTAATTTAAAAGCTAGAGATATTATCCTTCTTGCTAGAGAAGAAATTATTGAGAGAGTTCTTAATTTGGTAAAAGATGAACTTAACGATTTGACTTCTGAAGATTTTATAAAATATTTAAAGGCTTCGACAAAAAATTTAAATTTGACCTCAAAAGATGAAGTTAAAATTCCAAAAAAATATTATGAAGATATTAAAAAAGCAGATTTGGATTTAAATATTTCATCAGAATTTATAGAAAGTGGTTTTCTTGTTAAGAAGGGCAATTTGATTTATAATGGTGATTTTTCCAGCATAGTGGATTCTATGAGAGAGGACCTTATGCCTTTGATATCAGATGAACTTTTTAAAAAGTAGGTGAGTAGATGGATAGAAGTAAGTTTATCCAAAGTTCTTCTTGGATTCGTGTTTTAGAAAAAAGATTACTTAGCCATCAATTTTTCTTGAGATTAGCAGATGCTCCTAGTCTAAAAGATGCTTTGAGGATGCTTAATGACACAATTTATCAAACTTCTATATCAAAGTTAGAAAAAGATACTGATTATGAAAAAGCTCTTTCTCAAGAACTTTTAAGGTTTTATAAAGAAATGTATGAGATTAGTCCTTCAAACATACCTATAGATTTTACTGTCTTAAAATATTATTACCATAATTTAAAGGTGATGGCAAAAGAATATGTACAAAAAGAAGATTTATCTCATCTTTATATACCTTTGGGTAATCTTGACATTTTTGGATTGAGAAAACTTTTACAAGAAAACACCTCAGCTAAAAATGAATACTTAAGAGAAGTTAAAGAAACTATAAGACTATATGAAAAAACAAAAAGGCCATCAGATATTGATATATACCTTGATAGATGTTATTTTAAATCTCTTTTGAAACTTGCAGATGAGGCAGATGAAGACATATTTTATTCTTATGTAAAAGATACAATAGATTTCAAAAATATAAGGTCTTTAATGAGAGCTAATGCTGAAGGTGCTGACTTGGAGTTTTTGACAGACATTTTAATTGATGGTGGAAATATTTATAAGGATAATTTTTATAACTACTTAAATACTAAAATTGAGCCTGATAGTAAACTTTTCAAATATTCAAATATCTATAAATATGTAAAACAGGGAACTGAATTTTTTGGAAAGGGAAGGTCTTTATCTCGTTTTGAACTTTTAGTAGATAATGAAATGGTCGATTTGATAAAAGATGCAAAAAAAATCACCTATGGACCCGAAGTTATTTTTGCTCATGTTATAGCTAAAGAAATTGAACTTAGAAATTTAAGAATAATTTTTGTAGCTAAACAAAATGGCTTGTCAAGTGAATTTATTAGAGAAAGGTTACGTGATACTTATGTATAAAATTGCAGTTATAGGAGATAAGGATTCTGTTCTTGCATTTATGGCTTTAGGTATTGATGTTTTTATTGCCTATGAAAAAGAAGAAACAAGAGATATTGTGGATAAACTTTCTCGAAAAGATTATGGAGTAATTTTCATTACAGAACAGCTTGCAGCTAAAATACCAGCTACAATTAAAAGATATGATGAAAAAATTATCCCTGCCATCATTTTAATTCCTTCTAATCAAGGTACTTTAGGTATAGGGATTAATAATCTTAATAAAAATGTTGAAAAGGCCGTTGGTGCTAATATATTGTAAGGAGGGGCAATGAGAAGTAAAGGTAAAATATTAAAAGTATCTGGTCCACTTGTTGTAGCAGATGGTATGAAAGATGCCAATGTTTATGACGTAGTGGAAGTTTCTAAAGATAAATTAATTGGTGAAATTATTGAAATGAGAGGAGATAGAGCCTCTATTCAAGTTTATGAAGAAACTACAGGAATTGGGCCGGGAGATGAAGTTGTATCAATAGGTTCTCCTTTATCAGTAGAATTAGGCCCCGGACTTTTAGAGCAGATGTTTGATGGTATTCAAAGACCTCTTGAAGCTTTGAAAAATTCAAATGGTGATTTCTTAGTAAGAGGGGGAACTTTTGAACATCTAGATAGAGAAAAAAAGTGGGAATTTAAACCTCAAGCTAAAGTTGGAGATATATTAGGTGCTGGCGATATCTTGGGTACAGTTGAGGAAACTTCAGTAATAACCCACAAAATCATGGTTCCTTATGGAGTAAAAGGTAAGGTAAAAGAAATTAAATCAGGCATTTTCACAGTTGCTGATACTATAGCAATTTTAGAAACTGAAAATGGAGATAAAGAATTAAATATGATTCAACGCTGGCCAGTAAGAAGAGGCAGACCTTACAAAGAAAAAATTGATCCTAGGGCTCCTTTAATTACAGGACAAAGAGTAATAGATACATTTTTCCCGATTACAAAGGGAGGAACTGCAGCTATACCAGGTCCCTTTGGAAGTGGTAAAACTGTAGTACAACATCAACTTGCAAAATGGGCAGATGCTCAAGTTGTAGTTTATGTAGGATGTGGCGAACGTGGTAATGAAATGACAGATGTACTTATGGAATTTCCTGAATTGATTGACCAAAAAACAGGGGAATCTATAATGAAAAGAACAGTTTTAATCGCCAACACATCAAATATGCCTGTTGCAGCCCGTGAAGCAAGTATTTATACGGGAATAACAATTTCTGAATATTTCAGAGATATGGGATATTCAGTAGCAATGATGGCAGATTCTACATCACGTTGGGCAGAAGCTCTTCGTGAAATGAGTGGACGTTTGGAAGAAATGCCTGGTGATGAAGGTTATCCAGCCTATTTATCATCAAGAATTGCACAATTTTATGAAAGGGCAGGACGTGTAATGTGTTTAGGAACTGATGAAAGGGAAGGAGCCTTATCAGTTATAGGTGCAGTATCACCTCCTGGAGGAGATATTTCAGAACCAGTAACTCAAAACACTTTGCGTATTGTAAAAATATTCTGGAAACTTGATTATGACCTTTCATATCAACGTCACTTCCCAGCGATAAATTGGATTGATTCTTACTCCTTATATCAAGATAAGGTAGATAAATATTTAGATGAAAACATAGATAAGAATTTTTCAAAGCATAGGAGAAGAGCAATAGGACTTTTGCAAGAAGAATCATCACTTCTTGAAATAGTAAGATTAGTTGGTAGAGATACCTTATCAGATGGGGACCAACTAAAGCTCGACATCACAAAATCTTTGCGTGAAGACTTTTTGCAACAAAATGCCTTCAATGACATTGATACCTACTGCTCATTAAATAAACAATATAAAATGCTTGATACTATATTAAAATTCTATGATGCAGGATTAAAAGCTTTAGAAAAAGGAGCTTATCTAAAAGAGATTGAACAATCTCCTGTCATTGATAAGATAGCAAGAATGAAATATATAGCTGAAGAAAATATTTCAAATATAGATTCTTTGCAAGAGGAAATAGCAAAAGAAATGAAATCATTAGAAAGAGGAGGTACCGAAGAAGATGCTTAAGGAATATAACTCAATAGCTGAAGTTGTGGGACCTCTAATGGTTGTTGAAGGCGTTGGGGGAGTTAACTACGAAGAATTAGTAGATATAGAATTACAAACTGGAGAAAAAAGACGTGGCCGTGTAATTGAAATTGATGAGGACAAGGCAATGGTACAAATTTTTGAAGGCTCCAGCGGAATAAATCTTACAAGAACCAAAGTTAGATTTTTAGGAAAACCACTTGAGCTTGGCGTAAGCCCTGATATGATAGGGCGTGTTTTTGATGGTCTAGGAAATCCTATAGATAACGGTCCAAAAATTATAGCTAAGAAAAAAATAGATATAAATGGAACTCCAATAAATCCTGTAAGCCGTGATTATCCGGAAGAATTTATTCAAACAGGAATTTCATCTATTGATGGGTTAAATACCCTAGTGCGTGGACAAAAACTTCCTATATTTTCACTAGCAGGTCTTCCCCACAACCAACTTGCAGCTCAGATTGCAAGACAAGCAAAAGTATTAAGTGGTGGTAATTTTGCTGTAGTATTTACAGCTATGGGAATAACTTTTGAAGAAGCTCAATATTTTATTGATGACTTGACAAAAACAGGAGCAATAGATAGGTCTGTATTATTTATGAACCTAGCTGATGACCCCGCAATTGAAAGATTAGCCACTCCAAAAATGGCTCTAACCTGTGCTGAATATTTGGCATTTGAATTAGATATGCACGTTTTAGTTCTTATGACTGATATGACTAATTATGCAGAAGCTTTAAGAGAAGTTTCTGCAGCAAGAAAAGAAGTACCAGGTCGACGTGGATATCCAGGATATTTATACACCGATTTGGCAGGACTTTATGAAAGAGCTGGAAGAATTAAGGGTCGCAAAGGCTCAATAACACAAATTCCAATCTTAACAATGCCTGAGGGAGATATAACTCATCCAATACCAGACTTAACGGGATATATAACAGAAGGTCAAATTATTTTATCTCAAGAATTATATAAACAAGGTTTAGAACCTCCTATAAATGTAATTCCATCCCTATCAAGACTTAAGGACAAGGGAATAGGTCAAGGAAAAACAAGAGAAGACCATGCAGATACGATGAATCAAATTTATGCAGCATACACTTCAGGTAAATCTGCTAAGGAACTTTCTGCAATTTTAGGAGAAACTGCCCTTACAAAATCAGACAAGGCTTTTGCAAAATTTGCAGATGAATTTGAAAAAAATTATGTATCTCAAGGCTTTGAAACAAACAGAAATATAGAAGAAACCCTAGACCTAGGTTGGAAATTATTAGATATAATTCCGAGAGGAGAACTAAAGAGAATTGACGATAAGTTAATTGAAAAATATTTAGGTGAAAAAGAAGAGGACTTAAAAGAAGAAGAATAAGAATAAAGAAAAAACAAGAGTCCATGTGATTTGCAATAATCAAATGACGAGGAAAAAAGAAAAAAGTAGGCGGATAATATGACTATATTAAAAGTTAATCCCACAAGAATGACTCAAACAACTCTTAAAAAAAGACTCTTAACAGCAACAAGAGGCCATAAACTTTTAAAAGATAAACAAGATGAGCTTATGAGACAGTTTATTGATTTAATAAAAGAAAATAAAAAATTAAGAGTTGAGGTGGAAAAAGAACTACACGATTGTTTTTCAGATTTTCTTATGGCTTCAGCCCTTATGAGTCCAGAAATGCTTGAGGAATCCATAGTATTACCCTCAATAAAAACTATGGTAAAAATCTCAAAAGAAAATGTTATGAGTGTAGAGATTCCTAAGATGGAATTCATTGTGGAGAAAACCTCACAACATGCTAGAAAATATCCATATGGTTATATAATGACAACATCAGACCTTGATAGTGCCATAGATAAATTAAAAACAGTAATGGATAGGCTCCTTTTACTCGCCCAAAAAGAAAAAGCCTCACAACTTATGGCTGATGAAATTGAAAAAACAAGGCGTAGAGTAAATGCACTAGAATATAAAACTATACCTGATCTAAAAGACACTATAAAATATATAAGAGCTAAACTTGATGAAAGTGAAAGAGCTAATATAACAAGATTGATGAAGGTAAAAGACATTATTTCTAAGGAAGAAGAAAAGGAACCAGTAAAGTATGATAAGGTTGATTTTAATTTTGATACTTTATGATAAATAAATAACTCAATTATTAGGGAAGTTTATAGCTTCCCTAAATTTTTTGCTAAATACAGTAGTGGTAATTTTAAGAGATTTATTATAAAATAAAATAAATAATTTGGGAGGGAATGTACATGATTTTAGTAGTTGACTTTGGAGGTCAATATAAAGAACTTATTGCAAGAAGAGTACGTGAATTAAATATATATTGCGAAGTAATTTCCTACAAAAATGCATTAGAAAAAGCAAAAGATGAAAAAGTAAAAGGAATAATATTCACAGGAGGGCCTTCATCAGTATATGAAGAAAATTCCCCTCAAATAGAAAAAGAAATTTTCGAATTAAATAAACCCATACTTGGACTTTGCTATGGAATGCAGCTAATGGCACATACCTTAGGCGGAAAGGTAATAGGAACAAGCCAAAGAGAATTTGGAAAGACAAAAATAATTACAAAAGAATCTGTAATTTTTGAAAACTTAAATGAAGAAGAATCAGTTTGGATGAGCCACAATGACAGAGTAGAAAAACTACCTGAAGGATTTGAAATAATAGCAGAATCAAAAAATTGTCCAGTGGCAGCAATGGAAAACACAAGTAAAAACCTATACGGATTTCAATTTCATCCAGAAGTAAATCATACAATACATGGAAAAGAAATGCTTAAAAATTTCCTATTAAACATATGCCACGAAGAACAAAATTGGACTATGAAAAATTATGCCAAAATAGCAATAGAAGACATAAGAAAAAAAGTAGGGAAAGGTAAAGTCCTTCTAGCTCTATCAGGAGGAGTAGACTCATCAGTAACAGCAGCCTTAGTATCAAAAGCAATAGGAGAAAATCTGACATGTATCTTTGTAGATCATGGACTTATGAGAAAAAATGAAGGGGACGAAGTAGAAGAAGCCTTTAAAAACTCAGGCATGAAATTTATAAGAATAGATGCAGAAGAAAGATTTTTAAATAGATTAAAGAAAGTAACAGACCCAGAAAGAAAAAGAAAAATAATTGGGGAAGAATTTATAAGAGTCTTTGAAGAAGAAGGAAGAAAAATAAAATCTGTAGACTACTTGGCACAAGGAACAATTTATCCTGACGTAATAGAATCAGGACTTGGAGGAGCAGTAATAAAATCTCATCATAATGTGGGAGGACTACCTGATGTAGTAGACTTTAAAGAACTAATAGAACCACTTAGAATGCTTTTCAAAGACGAAGTAAGAAAACTAGGAAGAGAACTAGGACTTGCAGATTATTTAGTAGATAGACAACCATTCCCAGGACCAGGACTAGCCATAAGAATAATGGGAGAAATAACAAAAGAAAAATTAGATATCCTAAGAGATGCAGATAAGATCTTTAGAGAAGAATTAGAAAAATCCATGGATAGAGAAGAAATAAGCCAATACTTTGCAGTTCTAACAGATAATAAATCAGTAGGAGTAATGGGAGATTACAGAACCTATGACTATACCCTAGCCCTAAGAGCAGTGAAAACATCAGACTTTATGACAGCAGACTGGGTAAGAATCCCCTATGAAGTATTAGATAAAATTTCAGTAAGAATAGTAAACGAAGTAGACCATATAAATAGAATAGTTTATGATATAACAACAAAACCCCCAGCTACAATCGAATGGGAATAATCGCAAAATTTTCTAAAATGGCTTGATTACAAGCTATATAGAGAATAAAAAATGGCTACTGGTACTCAAATGGTACTGGAAGCTAAAAAGAATAAACTAAATAATAGTTCCAAGTGGTTTACATTTGGACAAAAAATTAGATCATAACTTAAGTGTTATGGTCTTTTTTATTTGATAGGTTGTACAATTAAAAGCGACATCTAGTATAAAATAAATTTAAAAAATCAACTAAAAATATACTCAACATATGAAGAAAAAGAAATTTATATTATAGACCTAGAACAATTTAGAGATTTACAATGGTCACTTTCAAATGCAACAAATAATATAAACCAGACCGTAAAAGCAACTAATACAACGGGAGTCATTTATAAGAAAGATATAGATTATATGAGAGAAAAAATAGAGAAAATATCCAAGGAGTTGTGGGATGTGCATTCACTATTATTAAGGAGGGAATGAAAAAATGTAGAAATTATGATAATATTTAAACTTCTAGTTCAATAATTAAAGTTTTATAATACTACGATATGCTCTATTTCTATAGGAGTGTATAGATATTTAAATGCAAAAAATGTATCAACCCTTACCCTTATGTCAGGATTTAGGTTGATACACAAAATTATTTACAGCCCCAGTTAAATATAGACAATCAAGATTAACTAGTAATTATCATTTAATCTTAAATTAGTGCGTTCGATTTTAAATTGTACAAATAAGTGTTGACAATCCAAGGTGTAAAAGTTCGAGGCAAGTTGACCCGATGTGTAGAGGGGCAATAAATTAAAACTTATTTATTATCAATCTCAAATTTTTTTTGTAGCATTTCCAGACTTTGATAAACGATTTTATATTGTTCATCTGTCCATTCTGATGTTAACTTCTGATTAAATTCTTTTAATGCTCTACTTAAAGGTTCATATTTTAATCGTCCCCTTTCTGTAAGATATATTTTTTTGTTTCTCTTATCTTTAGGGTCTGTTTCTCGTGTGATATATCCCTTTTGCTCTAATGATTTAACCATTCGAGTCGTAGCAGCCTTATCTACTTTCACAAGTTTTGTTAATTCATCCTGAGTCAATCCATCCTGTTTTGTAAGTGCCATGTAATAAGGCTCTTCTCCGACACTTATATCAAATGGAACAACTACATTTTTTAATTCTTGCTGAATACATCTTGATAAATAAGTTATAAGTTTTCCAATGCTTTTGTTCACTTTATGCCTCTTTTCTTCTTAAAAATTTGTCCAATATCACATTCCAAAAAATACTAGAAAAATATCCAAATACAACATTAATAGGAAATGAGGAAAAATATATTTTCCAGAAATTCTCATCATATCCCTTCATTCTTAACAATCCGCTTATAGACATAATTGCAGTAAAATATATCGCTGGAATTATTGATGAAAAAACTAAAAAAACAATATATGATTTTCCAGTATATAGTTTCTCTGTTACTTTTGCACCTATAAGTCCAGCCGGAAAAATCAAAGATGCTATACTTGCAACTATAGATTGTAATAACATCATTGCAAGTATAGACGGAAAAACAATTTTTCCAGTATTCATCTGAGACATAATACAACTCATTGTACTCCCCATCAATATAGGGAAAATATAACGTTTATATTTCATTACTCTTACCTCACTTTTAAGAATAACTGAAGTATATCACAAATTAGTTGATGCGTCAACTAATTTGTTTTTAAGTTTATATCTCTTAAAATAATATTTTAGTGGTGAATTTCGTAGTAAATACTGTTTCTATAAATTTTTCCTTTCAAAGGGTAGCTGGCGGCAGCCAGTGCAGGGGAAGCGTAGCGTCCTCTTTTTGATTTGGAACAGACCATGACTGCGGAAAATCACAGCCCTCTGGCGAGGAGCCTTCGGAGAACACAATGCACCAACCTCTGGGTGGTGTATAATTACGCTCTTAGTAAACTAAGGGATTTCAGGCTTCTCCCTTTACAGCTGTTTTTTCAATAGTTCCTGCGTGTCCTGCCTGTGAAAAATGAGTTTCAACAACAGCATGACATCATCATCATCTGTCAGGCGATCTGGTATGGATACAATAAATTGTGCTATTTATTGTATCCATACCAATTAAGCGAGAAAACCAGAATGGTTTTCGAGAGGAAAGTTGTAAAAAATAGCTACTGGTACTCAAATGGTACTGGGAGTAAAAAAAATAATTAAAATAATAGTTCCAAGTGGTTTACATTTGGACAAAAATTAGACCGTAGTTTCAAGCTACGGTCTTTTGAGTACATATTTTTATTTTAAAAATCTTGATTTTTTAGGATAAGATAACTTCCAATCTTCAAATTCCTCGTCTGTTATCTCATCGTTGTAATGCTTTTTTCTCATCTCATTCCATTCTATAAGAAAATTATTGAAGTCTACATCATTTGATAAAAGTCCATTAATTTCTCCTTCTCCTGTTAATGGTCTAAACTTCATGTCTTTTTCATAATCAAAAATTATATGCATTATTTCAAAAATAGAATTAGGTTCATGATTAATTAATGCTGATATATCACAATCAAGTGCTTTAGATATTTTTTGTAATTGTTCTTTACTTGGAGATCTATTTCCAAGTTCGTAATTTCTTATAGCAGCATCTGTCAAACCAGACTTAATGGCAAGTTCTTTTTGAGTTAAGTTTCGCATAAGTCTTAACTTTTTTAATTTTTCTCCAGAAATCAAACTAACTCCTCCTTATTTAACAATAACTATAAATATTTTATCACAAAACGAACAAAAGCTCAACAAAACTGTTCTGTTGCAAATATTTGCAAGTATCTGAATATTTTAGAAAAAAATAAATAGAAAAAACTTGACAGAACAAATATGAACTGTTATTATATATACATACCGTTCGATATTGAACGGAAATTGTAAGACATATAAATTAATGCTCGCCTTTTTTGAGGATGTAGAACCTTACAAACTATAAAAGGAGGACATTATGAAAGGTATTTTTATGAATGCAAGAGATGTACAAGAATTTCTTGATGTAAGTAGGACAACAGCATATCAGATAATAAACGATATGAATCAAGATCTACTTAAATTAGGCTATCGTGTGCAAAGAGGAAAGGTAAATAGAGAATACTTTATGGAAAAGTATTGCTATAAACCAACAAATACAAAGGAGGTTTAGAGTGCCAGCATTTAGAGATGAAAGTGGAAACAAGACTTGGTTTTGTAAATTTAATTATACCAACTGGAAAGGTGAAAAATTAACTAAGAAAAAACGCGGATTTTCAAGAAAAAAAGAAGCATTAAAATGGGAACAAGAATTTTTAAATCAACATTCTGAATCAATTGAGATGAGCTTTAGGGAGTTTTTTGAACTTTACAAGAGGGATAGAAAACCAAGAATAAGAGAAAATACTTGGAGGACAAAAGAAGCAATTGTAAATCAAAAAATACTTCCATATATTGGTGATTTAATGCTTAATGAGATTAATAATGTAACCATCATTCAATGGCAAAATGAGCTTATGAAGATTAAGGATAAGAATGGGAAGAACTACTCTCCTACTTATTTGAGAACTATTCATGCCCAGTTATCTAGTATCTTAAATCATGCTTGTAGGTACTACAATTTAAAAACTAATGTTGCTCGTGATGTCGGTTCTATGGGTGAAAAAGAAGCTGATGAAATGCTCTTTTGGACTCAAGACGAATACGAAAGATTTATAGAAGCTATAAAAGATAAACCTGAATCATTCTATGCTTTTGAACTTTTATATTGGTGTGGTCTTAGAATGGGAGAATTATTAGCCTTAACAAAAGAGAAATTTGATTTTGAAAGGCATACATTAAAAATTGATGAATCTTTACAAAGAATCGATGGGAAAAATGTAATAACTGCTCCTAAGACTAAAAAGAGTATAAGGACAGTAGTTATGCCTGAATTTTTAACTGAAGAGATTAAAGAATATATAGACAGTTTTTATAAGTTAAAAGCAAAAGACTTAATATTTAATTTCTCTAAGAGCTACCTACACCATGAAATGGATAGAGGATCTAAGAAATCTCAAGTAAAAAGAATTCGAATACACGATTTAAGGCATTCACATGTTTCGCTTCTAATTGAATTAGGATTTTCAGCAACGGCAATAGCTGATAGGGTTGGACATGAATCAATTGACATCACCTATAGGTATGCTCATCTCTTCCCTAGTAAGCAAAAAGAAATGGCTCTGTCTTTAACACAAGTGAGAAATAATAAGGCAAATGATTGGAAAGATTTATTAGAAGAGGATGATAAAGATGTTTAGAAGACATTCATTAGATGAAATTTCACAAAAAACTAGAAATAAAGAGAAAAATAGAAAAAGAAATCGCATTTTAAATTTTAGAGTATCTGAAGAAGAATATGACCTAATAAACAAAAAGATTGCAATAAGCGGACTTAAAAAACAAGATTATTTTCTACAAATGTTATTAAATCACGAGGTTAAGTTAGTAAGTGATTACAGACTTTCTGATAATATAGCCAAGGAGATATTTCAACTAGCAAAAGTTATTAAAAAGTTTGGAAAACTAAATGACGATGAAGTTGATATTTTAATTTATATTTTAGAAATATATGAAGAAATCAAAAAAGAAAAAAGCCCCTACTACAAAAAGTAAAGGCATACACTCCTGTGAGAAGTGTTCTCTAGACAAGTTCATTTTACCACAGGAGTCTTATTTATACCAGACAGGAGGATAAAATGGAAAACAAATATAAAACAAAAAAGAGATTAAATGGTTATAAAAAGAAAAGGAGTAAGCCTTATGACAGATTTTAAATTAAAATTCCCGGAAATAGATCAGACTTATGCCTTTTTAGATTTACAAACTACAGATAAGGGGATGGTTAGACAAATTACTGGGAATATTGTAACAGCGATTTTAAATCCCAAATATTGTCAAAACCAAAAAATCATTGATGGACAAATATTCTTTGATAAATTTACCAATGAAATAAAATTCCAGGGGAAAATTATTGGAGAAAGAAATATAAAGGAAAATCAAATACGACTTTGGGATGATTCTTTAAATAATAGACTAGGCTTAGAGATAGAAAAACATTTTGGAATTAATTATAACACCAACAAAATGTGGGAAGCTATTCGATTTGTAGCTCATCAATATGAAGTGAGTCCGCCAAAGCAATATCTTCAAAATTTAAAATGGAATGGAGATAAAAATGCCATTAGAAAACTTTTACCAAGGTATTTGGGAGCGGATGATACAGAACTTAACAATTGGATAATGGAACATATGATATTAGGTATGATAAAAAGAATTTTCAATCCAGGATCTAAGTTTGATGAGATGATTGTTTTAGTTGGGGGACAAGGTATAGGCAAATCGACTTTTGCAAGATACTTGTCCATAACAGATGATTGGTTTTGTACAATTGAAAACATTCAAGGTAAGGATGCCGTCATGAACCTTATGGGTAAAACTGTCGTTGAAATTGAAGAATTTGTTGCTTTAAGAAATGCAAAATCGGCTAATGAAGCTAAATCTTTTTTATCAAAATTAAGCGATAGGATAAGAATACCCTACGAAAAATATGCAACAGATGTGCCTAGGACATGTATATTCATAGGCACATTAAATGAAAGAACTTTTCTTAATGACCATACTGGAGAAAGAAGATATTTGCCTGTTGAATGTAACCCGAATCAAAGAATAAGGACTATATATCCAGATAAAAATCACAATGAAAAACTTTCAGACAAAGAATATATGTCACGCATAAGAGAAGATTTTAATCAGGCTCTAGCCTTGGGATATGAAATCTTTAAAAACAAGACTTATGCATGGACTATACCAAAAAATCTTTTAAAAGACTTGTATAAAGAACAAGAAAAGTTTAAATATCTAAACCCAGATGTGGAAGACATTAGGTATTTCTTAGAAGAATATAAGCCGAAAAGTGCAGATCCAAATATAACTTGTTTCAAAGAACTAACCATGCAAGGCTACCAAATAAAATCAAAATCTTTTTCAGAGATTATGGATAATTATTTCCAAGACTGGATTCCAATTAGGTCATCAAAGACCCAGAGAATTTCACCAAGTGGAGTCTCAATTCCAGTAAAACTATATTATGAAAAGAAAACAGAAAACAAAAATGACTTTATAGAAGTTGATAAGAATTTGTTGCCAGAAGAATGGCAAAAAGAAAATCAGTTAGAAATAGATACAGCAAAACAAGTGAAAGATACAAATGTAACTTTGTAACCTGTAACCAATCGTTATAAATCTTCTTAAATTAGGATTACATAAATTAATGGCTTGATAATAAGGGGCAAACACAGACTCTTAAAACAAGCTTGCCTAATTTTTGAAGTTTTTATTTTATAAGTTACAGTTACACTTATTAATTTCTATTTGGAAAATTATGGGGAATTAGATTAAAGACTTGTTATTAATAGCAAGCACAGTAAGTGAGTACCCACTTACGAAAAAATCAAAAAATCAATAGTTTTTAAGGCTATATAATTTTATGATTTTTTCCTTGTTAGGGAGAACCCTAAGACCCCAAAAGATAAGTGAAAAGGAGAAATATATGGATAATAGAAAAAGAAATAATCAACTAAAAATATATTTAACAGATGAAGAAAAAGAAATTTTTGAAAAGAAAATGAAACTTGCAAACTTCAAAACAATGTCCCACTTTCTTAGAAAATGTGTATTAGAAAAAGAAATTTATATTGTAGACCTAGAACCATTTAGAGATCTTCAATGGTTACTTTCAAATGTAACAAATAATATAAACCAGATTGCAAAAGCTACTAATATGACTGGTGTTATTTACAAAAATGACATACAGGCTATCAGGCAAGACGTAGACAAGTTATCCAAAGAAATCTGGGATATTCACAGCTTATTATTAAAAAGAATTCAAAAAATACAAGAATATCAGGAGTAAGAAAGAATGAAAATTTATATGAATGAACAAGGATTATTGGAAAAAGAAAGAGAATTATGTTTAGGTTTAGGAGGCATTGAGGATTTTATTAAGGAACTAGACGCCATGAGAGATACCTTCCAGGAAGTACAAGATCGTTACGAGAATTTTGAGAAAGTTTATCACTCAGATATGAAAAATATGTTAGAGGAACTATTCAAGTTTAATCAAAGTTTTGTTAGAAATAATGAAACTTTGATTGATAAAATCGAATAAATAAACCGAGGTGTCGTAGAAACACGGCACCTTTTTAAATGAGAAATTTGATTTTATCTGGTATAATAATCTTTAGTAAGTTGAAGATGAAAACGCTACGGAGAATCTCTATGAATTTTGAGAAAGAATGGATAAAACATTTTACAAAAGATGTCTCTAAAAAAGATTTAGATTTTAGAGTTAGAGATTCAGGTAATTTTATATGGCATGCTTTTTTGGATTTAATTGATAAGGGAAGTTACTTGGTCGGAAATGAAGCGAGAAAAACTTTTGACAAGGTAAATAAAGTAGGTCCAATTTATTTTTTCCCTTGGGATGAAAATAAAGTTTTTGAAAATAACATTGAAGAAATTACTGCAGACATGCTCGATAGATATGACGAGGTATATCTTGTCGCTTCCGATTGGTCATGGACAAATATAAAAACGCATGAAGAAGAATTAGGACCTTATTTTTGCTCTAATGCAGAGAATCATATTTAGGAGGCTTAGATGAGAAATATACAAAAATATGGCGGAACATGGAAATTTTTTGATAGTGAGAAAACTTTTCAAGGAGAACTGCATATTGATTCGGATAAAAATTTTATTGTTCTTGAATTAATTATTCCAGCCAGTGATAGTAATCCAATGCCTAGACCACCTTATAAAGGAAAGATTCCATATATATGTGGCACTTTATTTTCTGGAGCAAAAGTTTTGTTATATAAATGTGAAACGGGTAAAGAGCACACATATCTATTATCATATACACAACAAATTATTTACTCTGATTTTGCTTTCTGGGGGCTAGAAATAAAGTCTGAAGATGAGGTAATGTTTTCAAATGTTACCGTTGACTTTGGGGAGATAATAAATTGGTCTAGATTGTGCAAATATAACTGGGACTATTCCTCAAATTATGGTGTGAATTTGATTTGGGAACATGAAGATCCTGTTAATTTTAAATTTGGAGATGGTTTACTTATAAAATTTTATCCTGTACAGGGAAGTATGGAAAGCAATTCATATAGTAAGGAGATTATTGCACGTCAAAGTGTTCTTGT
This sequence comes from Peptoniphilus lacrimalis DSM 7455, assembly GCF_000378725.1. Lineage (GTDB taxonomy): Bacteria > Bacillota > Clostridia > Tissierellales > Peptoniphilaceae > Peptoniphilus_A > Peptoniphilus_A lacrimalis. The sequence continues at coordinate 242,170 of NZ_KB900367.1, forward strand.
AGACTTTGTTTATAATCAACCTAAAGAGATTGATGAAATACTAGATGATATTTTATCTATTCAGTATCTTATAGGCCTTGGTATTGATAATGAGGTAGTTATTGAGAATATTAAATATCAACACCCAACAATATATTCAGAATTTGAAAACAAAGATGGATCTGTTACTAAACATTTTTTAAAAGCTGATTTGTTGTTTGGAAAGGGAGAGAAAAAATCTACTGCAAGTATTAGACCGTTCAAATTTATCTTTACTTTAAGAGATATAAATGATCAAAATATTTTTTTAAATTGGAATAATAGATATTCTAAACTTAAACCAGTCTTGGATCTTTACTTTACTGTTTTTTCTAATAAAATTACAGCACCAGAAGTCTTGTTTTTAAACTTGGTTCAAGCTTTAGAGACTTTTCATGCAAGATTTATCACTGATGATGTAAAAGATTACATTACTAGAGTTGAAAAAATTACTTATAATTTTTGTAGGGGTAATGAGAATCAGAATCAATGGCACGATTTTTTACTTGATGAGCATCAGCAAAATAGTAAAAAGATACATCTAAGAAGTCGCTTGGCTGATTTAATTTTTGCTGAAGGAATATTACCCTTCTGGCCTAGTTCTTACAATAAAGTAGAATATATCAGTAAGGTAGTAGATACGAGAAATTACTATACTCATTATAATATCGAAAAAGAAGAGAAGGCACTTTCAAGAGAAGAATTGCCTTTAGTAAATGCTGAACTAAGGATATTACTACAGTTCCATATTCTAAAGATTCTAGGTTTTTCTACTGACGAATTAAGGAAGAAAACAGTAGAAGAGATGAACAGGCTTAATGATATTAAATTTTTACAAGAAGGAACTCATGAGATAAAAGAGAGACTGTGAGTTAAAAAGCGTGAATAATAATATAGCAATGAAAGAGAAAAATATGGCATTTTATTACAGCAAACTTTGAAAGTTGCTTGACGAGAAGAAAATGTATAAAGAAGACTTAAGACTAGATACAGGGATGTCCTCAGCAACTCTTCATAAGTTAGGTAAGAATGAGATTGTTAGCATGGATGTTTTAGCAAGAATTTGTGAAAGTCTTAAATGTGATGAGGGAGATATTGTTAGCTATATAAATGAAGAGGGTGTGTCAGAATGATTAAATTCTGATACACTCTCTTTTTTATTTGATAGGTTGTACACTTAAAAGCGACATATAGTATAAAATAAATTTAAAAATCAACTAAAAATATATTTAACAGATGAAGAAAAAGAAATTTTTGAAAAGAAAATGAAACTTGCAAATTGCAAAACCATGTCCCACTTTCTTAGGAAATGTGTATTAGAAAAAGAAATTTATATTGTAGACCTAGAACCATTTAGAAATCTCCAATGGCTACTTTCTAATGCAACAAACAATATTAATCAGATTGTAAAAGCAACTAATGCAACTGGTGTTATTTACAAAAATGAAATTGAATCTATGAATAATCAGATAGAAAAATTATCAAAAGAAATATGGCAGATCCATTCCCTACTTCTTAATAAATCAAAAGAAAGTTCTGGTGATTAGTATGGCAATTATAAAAACACATCCAATAAAATCAACTTTAAATTTGGCAATAGATTACATTACCGAGGGTGAAAAAACTGATGAAAAAATTTTAGTATCTTCATTCAAATGTCATACATATATTGACCATATTCAGTTTATGAAAACACGAGAAGATAATGATATTAATGGTTCAGTTTTGTCTGGGATTCTAATACAATCTTTTATTTTAGGGTGGTTTTGTGCTATAGAAATGCTGTGAGTTTAATGCTCACAGCATTTCTCTTATATACTCTTAAAAGTATTATCTGAGTTTTCATTTATTGTTTTAAGACCACTTTTTATTGCAAGTAAGACACCTGCAATTATACAGACAAATACTATTAATATAGGAGTATAATTCATATTTATTAGCAGTTCTTTTATTCCAAAGCCTAATTCATAGTTACTCCTATAGGCTCTTAACACAATGCCTATAGAAAACATAAAGATATATACTAAGAAAATATTTTTAAATAATATTTTTACTTCAGAAAATACCATCTTTTCAATCTGTTTTTCTGTCATGCCAGTAGTTGATAGAAGTTTAAAGTCATTTGATCTCGCTCGTAGATTTCCCTTAAAGCTATTATAGGCATTGGAAAGAGCGATTGTTATTAGAATGATTTGAATAGCTAGGTTTAAAAGTCTTTCATTCCTTGTTTGCTCTTTACTTGTTGCTTCTCTTAAAATTTCTGTAGCTGTTCCATGGTCAGACTTTGGTACATAATTTGAAATTACTTTTTCGGCATCTTCAAATACTTTTTTCTTGTTTTTTTCAGCCTTTATTTTTACAAAATAATAGTAAACAGGATCTGATTTATCTATTCCATATTCATCAATAAATTTTTTCATGGTACTTTCACTTGTAAAGATAGATATTTGATTGTCATTATAAGCTTCTAAGTCATAAGGCATTTCATCAATACTTGCGTCAATTTTTATATTTATTGGTTTGCCCTGTGCATTATATTTTAAAGTTACTTTTCCTGTATCCTTATCAGAAATTTTTATATACTCACTAAAAGCATACGGAGTTTTATTATCTTTTCTTATCTTATTAAGTAATAAATAAGATGCATTAGGGATGTTATTTTCTTTTAAAATTTTTTCAAAATCTTCATCTGTTAAAGCATATAAACTTGCATATAGACTATCTTTTGCTATTTCCCCACTATCAAGAGAATTTTTTAAGTCTTTAGAAATAAGGTCTTTATTATCGTCAAGGTAAAACTTAGTGTCATTTCTTTGATATAGGTGAAGCTCTTTTATTCCGTCAACTTTTTCTAAATCAGCTAATAAGTTTTCATCTAAATTCTTATCAGTGTAAATACTTGAATTAAAATTGTAAGGACTTTTATAAGAGTTATATTTTTCGTTCAAAGTTCTATATGATTGGCTAACTAAGACTGTGGTCAGTACAAATGCAGAAAGAGCCATTGAAATTACAATAATTCGATAGGTTGAGCGATAAGACCTGTAATAATCTTTTGCTAAAGTCTTTTCTATAGGTCCATTTATTTTTGATTTTCCTAATTTTATATTTTTTTCTGTAATCCCATTTAAACCTTCTATTATCTTTAATTTTGCACTTTTCCTAGCAGGGATTGTCGCAGATAAATATACTGTCAAAAGCGATAATAAAATAATTATTAAAATAGAAGTAGGATCTAAATAAACTAGGTGAAAATCTGGTGCCTTAAAACTTTCTCCAATTATCTCAGACATATTCTTATAGGATACTGAGTTATTAAGCCACATTAAATACATTAATAAGTTTGCGAAAACCCAGGATAGAAGTGTACCTAAGGCTACTGGCAATGCAGATAGCTTAAAGGCTTTCTTTTTTATCATTTTTTTAACTTGTTTTGCAGTCATACCTGTGCTTTTTAATAGGGCAATTTCTTTTAAATCCCTATTGTTCCATACGTTAAATGCACCATAGATAATAAAAGCAAATAGAAGAACTAGAAAAAAATACGCACTATACTCTTCTACAGCAGATTTTATCACTGACTTAGGCGGAAATATTCCTTGAGGATAAATCAACTTATACTCTAAAATATCTGTATTATAAGATAGTCTTCCTATGTCTATTGAAGACTTCTCGTCTATATTCATAGTAGATAAAATTTCCCTAGTCTTTGTATAAGTATCTCTTGGATGCTTATACCAAATTAAGGCTTCTAAACCTCCATTGTTTTTTAATAAGTCTATCTTTTTATCACTATCAGCCAAAGTAAGAAACATAGACTTTTCAAAAGAATATCCATAATCATCATAGACTCCAACTATAATATAAGTTTTATCACTTGCAGTAATTTTAGAGCCTATATCATAATTTTTATTCTTTGTTAAAAATCTTTCTGGCACTAATAGTTCGCTTGAGTTATTAGGTTTTCTTCCTTTTTTAATTTCATAGCCAGTTAATAGGTTGCTATATTTTCCATTTTCATAAATATTTGCATTTAAATCTGTCTCTATGATTTTATTAAAAGAAATTTTTTCTATATCCGTATCATTTATTAATTTATCATATAGTTTTTCATCAACTTCAGTAATTGCTACATGGTAGTCTCCAATAGTTTTTCTTACGTAGTTATACTTGTCATATTTTAAGGATCCTACAATAAATACAACTGTACCTAGTAATATAACTGCTAAAAGTATGGAAATTTTAATAGCAAAACTGTCTTTCTTATTATCTTTTACAGCTCCATCAGCTAGATCATTAATAATTTTCATAAGTTTCATCTCCTAAGAAATTTAACCTACCATCTACCATTCTATAGACCTTATCACAAGAATTTGCTACTTTTTCATCATGAGTTATTATCATAATTGTAGAATTTAATCTCTTATTTACGAGTCTAAAAAGTCCTGTGATTTCTTCAGAATTTTTTCTATCGAGATTTCCTGTAGGCTCATCTGCTAAGATTATGGCAGGTCTTGTAATCAAACTTCTGGCAATGGCAACTCTTTGTTGCTCGCCACCTGATAATTGTTTTGGATACCTATCAAGCTTTCCTTCTATTCCTAGTATCGATAAAATTTCCTTTAAATATTCTTCATCTGCCTTTTTATTGTCTAACAAAAGAGGAAGTAAAATATTTTTTCGAACGTTGATGTTTGGAATCAAATTAAAAAATTGGTAGACAACGCCAATATTTCTTCTGCGAAAGATTGTCATTTCATCTTTGTTAAACTTGGTAATATTTTTATCTTGAATAAATATATCACCACTTGTTGGTGTATCTACTCCTGCAAGTAAATGAAGTAGTGTAGATTTGCCAGATCCACTGTCTCCAATGATGGCAACTAGGTCTCCTTTTTCTAGTTCAAAGTTTACATTTGAAAGGGCATTTACTTCTACTCCGCCCTTATATGTTTTTGTTAAATCAACTGTTTTTACTATATTCATATTGTATCCTCCTTAACTTGTCTATATAATATTAGGCTTAAGTGACTGGAAAGTGACTAGAAAAAAACTGTGTCTTATTTTTAGACACAGTCTTAAAATTTAATTATAAAATCTCAGTTCAAAGGCATTTGATTTCTTCCCCTTATGATATAAAAGCTCTCCATTTTGTCTTTCCATAACAGATTTTGCCATAGGAAGTCCAATACCATAGCCTTTTGAATTTGGATTCGCTTTATAAAAACGTCTAAAAACTTTTTCTAACATTTCTCGATCTAAGCCATCTGAGAAATCTTCTACTAATATGCTCTTATATAAGTTCGTTTCTTTTAAGTGAATTTCTATATGCCTATCTTCTGTTGCTTCTAGACCATTTTTCATAACATTAAATGCTGCTTCATAGGTCCATTTCTTATCACATATAAGATTAAAATCATCTCCATAAAAAGGAATTTCAATATTATCGTTGATAAAATAATCTTTTAGCTTTTGTGCGATGTCTTCAATTAATTCTTGAGCAGATATCCTGTCTTTTGTCATTTCTATTGTGCCAGAATCAAGGGCGGCAAGTTTTAATAAAATATCAGATAAGTTGTGTAGTCTAATCAAATTATCTCTAAGTCTTTCTATATATTCTTCGGAAAAGTTGTCATCTTCGTCCTCTAATAAGTCTAACAATAATAGTGATCCAGTCAACGGAGTTTTTATTTGATGGGCAATGTCTTCAGTATATTTTTTTAAAGTTTCCTTATTGTTCTCTGCATTTTCAGCTATTTTCTTGTTTTCTATAATAATTTTAATAATCTCATCTCTGAGTTTGCCAAATTCATCGTCTATAATTTCGTAATTATCAGAGTTTATATCAAGTGAATGGAGGAGGCTAAATATATTATTAATCTTATCCTCTAGATCTATTTCTTTTTTCTTTTCAAATTTTCTAATAATTAGAAACAGAATTATATTTATAAGTAAAAAACCTATAAGTGTTAGAATATCAAATCTTGGATTGAGATAAACTACAAACAAAGACATTAATATATTTAAAATTAAGGCAAATAAAATATTTTTGCTTTTATTCATTGTCCCACCTATATCCTATCCCTCTAAGAGTTTTTATATGACTGCCATAATCTCCAAGTTTAGATCTGAGTCTTTTTATGGTGACAGTTAGGGTATTGTCATTTACTTCATAAAAATCATAACCCCAAACATAATCTAAAATTCGCTCTCTTAGTAGATTTATATTTTGGTTTTCTAAAAGCATTTCCAATATAGCAAACTCTTTTAAGTTAAGGTCTAAATCTTTTCCATCTATTGAAGCTTGTTTTGATATAAGATCTAAAGATAAATTTTCAAAAGTCAGCTCATTCACTTTTTTAATTTTTCTACTAAAAACATTGTCTATTCTCGCCTTTAGGACAGGAAGAGAAAAAGGTTTTGTAATATAATCATCTGCTCCTTGAGAAAGACCTTTTATTACATACTCATCTTCGTCTTTTACAGTAAGCATTATTATAGGAAGGTCAGAAAATCCCCTCAGCCACTTTAAAAAATTAAAGCCTGATCCATCTGGAAGATTGGCATCAAGTAGAATTAAATTAAAATCATTGAAATTAAGATTCTCTGTCTGAGAAAGATTGTTATAAATAATAGTTTCAATATTATGTTTGTTTAGGTAAGTTTTAACAGCAAAAGCAATTGTGCTGTCATCTTCAATTATTAGTATTTTCAATTCTATACTCCAATATATCTGATATATCACATTTAAAATATCTACATATCCTACCAAGTATTTCCATACTCACATTCTCATCTCGTCCCATTTTAGCTATGGTATGAGGAGTTGTGTTTATGGCTTTTTGTAGATCTAGTTTATTCATCTTTTCATCAATTAATTTTTTCCATAATTTATCATAGGAAAATCCCATAATTCACCTCAATCTAATCTTCTATTTTGTGCAGTATTTCTATAGTATTATACCATGTTTATAAGTGATTTAATCTAAGTACATTAAATAAGTCGATTCTTATAATATATTATATTCTCCGGTACTGGGACTGGGACGGGACTAAAAATTTGAAAACGTCCTATAATTAAGTGGATTTAGTAATACTAGAAAAAATAAAATCTAGTATTTTGAATGGTTTGGGATATATTGGACGTTTGGAAAAGAAGAATGGGAGTAGTCGCAAAAAAATTAAAAACTTTGTAAAATCAACGGTTGCAGAAGATAAAAAACTGTAACTGGGATTAAAATGGGAACATTTATAAAAAAGAATAAATTGAATAATAGTTCCAAGTGGTTTACATTTGGACAAAAAATTAGACCGTAGTTTCAAGCTGCGGTCTTTTTGCCTACATATTACGAGGATTAATTTATTTTGACATCTCCAATGGTTACTTTCAAATGCTACGAATAATATAAACCAGATCGCAAAAGCAACTAATACAAAATGTACAAGGAAGCTTGCGAAAAAATTTTATCAGATGCTTATAGAAATTCTCTAAAGCTTTCAAAGGAAAAGGGAATAAAATCTATAGCCTTTCCTTTAATTTCTGCAGGTATTTATGGATTTCCAGAAAAAGATGCGTTTTTTGTAGCAAAAAGAACAATCGATGAATTTTTAAAAGATAATGAAATGGAAGTTTATCTTTCTACTTTTGGAAAAGATATCCTGTCTTTAATTATGTGATAGGAAAAAGGGAGATAAAAAATTGAAAAAATAATTTTTTTCTGGTATAATATTATTTTAGAAAATTTACAAATAATTACCCGAGGAGGTAAAATATGAAAATCTTTGAATCAATAAAAAATAGATGGAAAAAATTCTTGAAAAATCTAGCAGATGAAAATAAAAAATCTTTTGGAAATGAAAGATTAGATTGTTGTTCAATGAACAAAAGAGAATATAAATAAAGAAAAAAATGAACATGGCGGAGACTGTGTAAAATTTTGTGTATAGAAACCTCCTGATTAGGGTAAGTGAAAACTAATCAGGAGGAATTTTTATGCCAAAAAAAAGACCAGAAACAAAAAGAAGCAAAAATGTTAATTGAAGAATATCAGCCTCAAAGCGCACAAGATATTCAAGAAGCTCTAAAAGACCTTCTAGGTGATACAATGGAAGAACTTTTAAAAGCAGAATTAGATGAGCATTTAGACTATGAATATGGAGAAAAACCACTATCATTAAATACAAGAAATGGTACTAGTAAAAAAAACAGTTAGATCATCATATGGACATATAGAATACGAGGCTGGGATCAAATCTTATCCCAATTATCAATATTTTTTGAAGGAAGGTTTTAATTAAGATAAAAATTTAGTATGAAATCGGCTGCAAATTTTCATGAAAATTTGACAGTTTATTAAAGTTGTGTACAATTAAAAAAACTCCATTCCTATAGGACTGGACAAATATTGATACATAAAAAATGTATCAACCCTTACCCTTATATCAGGATTTAGGTTGATACACAAAATTATTTACAGACCCGCAAAAACGGCTATGAGCATTAAACTCATAGCCTTTCTACTTGCCACCTAAAGACTCTCTAAATCAGTTTTCTAAAATCCCTAATTCAATGAGCCTTTATGCAAGAGTATTCTTTAAATAAAGAACAATTTTCTGACCTTGTTCAGTATAGGAAAAACTATGAAAATTATTATGGGATAGAAGTGGAGAGATAAAAAGCTATAAGCGTTGCTTACATTTATTAAAAAAACTTGACATAATTCGTTTACAATGGTAAACTTATTTTGAGCATATTTGTTTACATCTGTAAACTACGAGGTGGAAAGGAGAATGAGCACAATAGAACTTAATACTTATATCACAGATGCAGAATGGGAAGTCATGCGTGTAGTTTGGGCAAATGATCGAGTAACTAGTAAAAAAGTCATTACCGTATTGCAAGAAAAAATGGACTGGACACAATCCACTATCAAAACGATCTTAGGTCGATTAGTTGAAAAAGGCGTACTAAATACAGAGCAAGAAGGTAGAAAGTTTATTTACACTGCCAATATTGAAGAGACAGAAGCCGTAATGGATTATGCAGAAGATATTTTTAACCGTATTTGCAATAAGAAAGTCGGAAATGTAATAGGAAGCATCATTGAAGATCATGTTTTAAGCTTCGATGATATAGATCGACTAGAAAAAATATTAGAGATGAAAAAATCTTTCGCAGTAGAAGAAGTGGATTGCAATTGTCCAGAAGGACAATGCAAATGTCATTTACATCATCATTAAGAATAAGGAGGAATTTAAAATGAACAATAACAACAAACATTCATCCCACAGTCACCATAATCATGGCGACATGGATCATTCAAAACATGAGCACGTAAGCACGGAAGAACATGAAGACCATAAGGATCAACATCAAGAACATCATGCTGGGCATGATCACAGCGGGCACAATGGGCATGATCACAGCGGACACAGTGGGCATGACCACCATCATCACGGTAACTTTAAGGAACTTTTCTTAAAATCATTGCCAATAGGAATCATTATTATGCTCTTATCCCCTATGGCTGGGTTTGACCTACCATTCCAGTTTACTTTTCCATATTCTGATATTGTAGTAGCTATTTTATCTACTATATTAATTATTTATGGTGGACGTCCATTCTATCAAGGGGCAGTTGACGAATTTAAACAAAAAGAACCTGGAATGATGGCTCTCGTTTCTTTAGGTTTAAGTGTTTCATATTTATATAGTATTTATACTGTAATAGCAAGCTACGTAACAGGTGAACAAATTATGGATTTTTTCTTTGAATTTGCTTCATTACTATTAATCATGTTATTAGGTCACTGGATTGAGATGAAAGCTATTGGAGAAGCAGGAGATGCACAAGAAGAACTGGCTAAGCTAGTACCAAAAGATGCTCATGTAGTATTAGATGACGATTCAATAGAAACACGACCAGTTGCTGACTTAAAGGTAGGTGATTTAATTCGTGTTCAAGCAGGAGAAAATGTGCCAGCAGACGGGATTATCGAGCGTGGCGAATCACGTGTAAATGAAGCTCTTTTGACTGGAGAATCAAAAGCAGTTAAAAAAGGTCCTGGCGATGAAGTAATCGGAGGCTCAACAAATGGAGAAGGGGTTCTTTATATTAAAGTGAATGAGACAGGTGATCAATCCTTCATCTCTCAAGTTCAGAATTTAATCAGCCAAGCTCAAAGTCAGCCTTCCAGAGCAGAAAATATTGCTCAAAAGGTTGCAGGATGGCTCTTCTATATTGCGGTCATTGTCGCACTAATAGCTTTTGTAGTATGGACGCTTATAGCGGACATCCCAGCGGCAGTAAAATTTGCTATCACAACATTAGTTATAGCTTGTCCTCACGCTTTGGGTCTAGCTATTCCATTGGTCACCGCTCGTAGCACAAGCTTAGGGGCAAGTCGTGGCTTACTAGTAAAAGACCGAGAATCTTTAGAAATAGCTCAAGATGCAGATGTGATGATTTTAGATAAAACGGGTACTTTAACAACTGGTGAGTTTAAAGTATTAGATGTAAAACTTCTTAATGACAAATATACAAAAGAGGAAATCATTGCCTTACTGGCAGGTATTGAAGGAGGATCTAGCCACCCAATTGCTCAATCAATTATAAGCTTCGCCAACCAAGAAGGTATAAGTCCAGTATCCTTTGATTCCATTGATGTAATTTCCGGTGCTGGCGTAGAAGGTAAAGCCAATGGGCACCAATACCAATTAATCAGTCAAAAAGCATACGGACGTAATCTAGATATGGATATTCCAAAAGGAGCAACTCTCAGTATCTTAGTAGAAAACGATGATGCCATTGGTGCTGTAGCTTTGGGGGATGAATTAAAAGCAACCAGTAAAGAGTTAATAGAAGCTCTTAAAAATAACAATATAGAGCCAATTATGGCAACAGGTGATAATGAAAAAGCGGCTCAAGGAGCGGCGGAAGATTTAGGGATTGAATATAGATCAAATCAATCTCCACAAGACAAATATGAGTTAGTAAAAACACTTAAAGAAGAAGGGAAAAAAGTTATCATGGTAGGTGACGGTGTCAATGATGCTCCTTCTCTTGCCTTGGCAGATGTTGGAATAGCGATTGGTGCAGGAACTCAAGTGGCATTGGATTCAGCTGATGTCATCTTGACTCAATCTGATCCAGGAGATATTGAATCATTCATTGAATTAGCACACAAAACAACTCGTAAAATGAAACAAAATCTCTTTTGGGGAGCTGGTTATAACTTTATAGCTATTCCTCTAGCTGCAGGAATTTTGGCTCCTATTGGTATCACATTAAGCCCTGCATTAGGAGCAATCCTAATGTCTGTGTCAACAGTCATAGTCGCCATTAATGCTATTTTATTAAGATTAGATCCGAAAAAATGACAATTAACATATAGAATAATTGAAACTCCTTAAAGTATCAAGATACAATAGTTTTACAGGAGAAAAAGAGATGTAAGTACTGGCTCTTTGTAAAATCGTGTTGGTAGAAGTAGACGATTTTTCTACCAACACGATTTTTAATTTATTATAGAACTGATTTTTTTTAAAATCCTAAAAGCCACCTATTTCGACAGTTTTATAGCTTGTTATTCTATTTTCTTGACAATAACACCACCGTCTCCACATGTGTCGTATCCTGAAATAGCTTTAAAATATTTTTCTGTATCACTACTTAAATTTGTAATTTTAGAGCTTTTTTTGTTTGATAAAAGTATTAAATTTTCTAAGCCTAATTTATTTAAAACAAAACTGCTATGAGTTGAAATAATTATTTGACTAGATTCCTTATTACTATTTTCTTGTAGAATATCAATTAAATTATTCATGTTAGAATATGACAAATGGTTTTCTGGCTCTTCAATTAAAATTATTTTATCTTTATTTGTATTAAAGCAAGCTCAGTTTTTAATAAGCATTGTAGCTCTCTACCAGCATTGGAATATGGAATACTATCAAATTCCGTTATCATACTTGATTTCCATTGACTTATATTCAATAATATCTCCAATATCACATTGAAAATACTCACAAATCTTTCCTAATGTTTCTAGACTTACATTTTCGTTTCTTCCCATTTTTGCTATTGTCTTGGGTGTTGTTGCGATTGCACATTGTAAGTCTGTTTTTTTCATATTTTTATCTATTAATAACTTCCATAATTTGTTATATGAAAATCCCATATCATTCTCCAATTCTATATTTTACCTTTCTAAATGTATAGATTAACTATCTAATGAGAGCATATAATACAGATTCCTTTCAATAATATAATTTACTGCGTTAAACTTAGCAAAAAAATAAAGGCAGTCCGAAGATTGCCGATATTTATCTTTCTGCACCTTTGCTATGGCCTTTCTTATTTGACTTGGCTTTATCATCTGTCTTAAAGTTTTTTATTTGCCCTAATATAGACTTTTTATCTTTATCTTGACTCCTTACTTGTTCTTTTGCTTTTAATAGCTTAGAAGACAGAATACGAACATTTTTATGTTTCCTTTCATTGTTGCCAATATTAGTTTTTACTTCTCAGAAGATTTTAACAAAATCTCCTTGTTTAAGGTTCTCTAAATCTTTTGTCTTATCTCCATAGAATGGATAATTACCAAGTAATATATTTAGATTTAAACTCACAAAGCAAAAAGTAAAAATGAAGTAAATTCGAAGTAAGATTAATTTGAAAACTGGATAAAGAAGATTAACAGATATTATATTAAAACAATATTTCTCCGGTACTGGGACTGGGACGGGACTAAAAATTTGAAAACGTCCTATAATTAGGTGGATTTGGTGATATTAGAAAAATAGAATCTTGTATTTTGAATGGTTTAGGATATATCGTACGTTTGGAAAAGAAGAATGGGAGTAAAACTCCCCTGTGTGTGAGTTTTACCCGAAAAATAGCGCAGAGCGCGGAGAGCAGTGAAACTGCGATTTTCGGTAAGCACAAAAAAGTAAAACGCGTTTAAAATAAGTGGTTTTAAGGCCTTAAAAAGTTCAACTGGGACAAAATTGGGTAAAAAAATTTAAAAGAATAATTCGAGGAATGTTTCCAAGTGATTTAAAAAAATAAAAACTCTGGTCTTAGGGACTAGAGTTTTTTGTTTATAATATGAAAAGAGGTGTGCAATGGTTATTTTAAAGAAGATTTCATTTTCAAATGAGGAAGTTGTTTATGAATATTATCCGGAAGGAAAAACTGAATTTCCAGGGAAAATCGTCGCAGATTTAAAAGAAAGAAAAGTTTTCCTTAAAGAAATCTCACAAAAGGATTGCTATCGAAAAATACTTGGATCAGAACTTAATGATATGAGGGATAGCATAAATAATATGCGAGTTGAAAATGGAGAAGAACAATATACTGAAGAAGAATTGTCCCTTTGTGATCCTGATAAAGATTATGGTGGTTATGTATATTCAGAAAAAGCTCTATCTAAACTTGAAGAATTTCTTGAAACTAATAATTACAAAGATGAATGTATAGTTGCCTAGTATAAGCAAAAATTATGTTAGTAAATTTTATAGATTTTTAAAATTTTAATTCAAATAAATGTAAAGAAAAATTTACAGATATGAGGTGAAATTCAGCCATTCAAATATTTTTTCACAAGTATATTTGTGATAAAATACTAATTAAGGATACTTTATCTTAATAAAGAGAAAGTAATGGAGGAAATTATGATTGAAAAAATTATTGACGACAATGAAAATATATTGTGGCGAGGAAAGCCCAATGCCTTTCTTTATATTGTAGGCAACCCAAGCATTTATTTAATTGCATTAATTTGGGGGATCTTTGACTTCTTTTTTATTTCTACTTTTCTTAGAGAATTTAATTTTATACAAGGATTTTTTATAATTTTCTTTATAATTCATCTTTTCCCTGTTTGGTTTGCAATTTTAATGCCGATTTACAGGGTTTTAAATTATGGGACTATAGAATATGCAATTACAGACAAAAGAGTTTACATCAGCCAGGGGATTTTTGGAAGAGATGTAAATAATTATGAGCACAGAGAGCTTACAAACTTGAAAGTAGATGTAAATTTTATGGAAAACATTAAGGGACTTGGCACAATTATCCTAGTTTATAATGGCGAAGGGGGAAATTCACCTTACAGCTTTAAGGCTGACGCAAATAAATTTATTTCCATTGAAGATCCCTACGATGTCTACAAACTTCTTAAAAAAGTATCTCTCGATGTTGCAACAGACCAAGCCTATCCTAATGCCTATAGACCAAAAGAGAATGAAGGCTACAACACAAAATATAAAAGATAACTTAAAAGACAACAAAAAGGTCACTGAGAAAATTTTCATTTCAGAATTTTTTCAGTGACTTTTGATTAATGAGGGAAATTCCTGTAATATTTTATTTTAATAGAGCCTTCTTTGTGTTATTTTTTAATAAATAAGAATAAATAATAAGTTATAAGAAATAGTTGACAAGTGATGCGTATCCTATGTTACCTTCATAAATATTATTAGTTTTTGTTCCGGTACTGGGACTGGGACGGGACTAAAAATTTGAAAATGTCCTATAATTATATGGATTTAGTGATACTCGAAAAAATAGAACCTAGTATTTTGAATTGATTGGCATGTATCGGACCTTTGGAAAAGAAGAATGGGAATAGTCCCACCATCTAAGGGTGACCGATGCTTTTGCATCGGTCATTTTCGAGACGAAGCAAAGCTGAGTCCGAAAAACTAAGCGAGAAAACTCACGAGAGTTTTCGAGAGGACATCGCAAGCGATGTTTTTACGTCAGCCCCATATATCGAGCACGAAGTGCGAAGATAGATGGATGGAAACCCTTCTGCAGGGAAGAAAAGCCGACGCGACGAATAGGAGCGTTGGATTTTCTGATTCGCTAAATGGGATTGAAAATTATGTAATAATTTTCAAGTATACTTAGGAAATAGTAAACCGAAGATGAAACGGTCAAATATACTCGTTTCGAATATACGTCATTGTGGCGTGACTCGCGTACGCCTCATATCGGTTTTCTGTACTTAGTCTATTTCACCATATTTTCTCATAGATTATTTTTGAATATTATATAATTGGGCGTAATTGAGTAGTTTCTTTTAGAGATTAATCGAAGATAGATTAGGGAAAATAAGCAAGAAAATCATAAAGGATTTTTCAATTACAAAAAGATGAATATACCATTTCAGATTGGATAAAGATCAATTATATGATAATATAGTCCAATAATTAAAATATTTAAACAGGAGGATTGATGTATGTTATCAAAAATTAAATTGTGGTTTTTTAATCATAAGAATTTTTTAAGGATGTCAAGATTTTTAATTTTAACAGTGTCGCTTCTTTTAGTTACCTGGATTTTTGATCATCAATATATTGCAATTAAATCTTATATTCCCAAACAACTATTGTTGTCGGTTGAAGTTTCGGTAGATTTCCTTTCTAATATATCTGGAATATTTTTGACTATAAGTACTTTTTGTTTTACAATTATTGTCACTGTACTTAATAAATATAGCAGTAGCATATCACCTAGGATGCTTCAGAGTTTCATAGATAGGACCGGAGTTCTTGGTTTATATGGTATATTTGTCAGTGGTTTTTTCTATTCAGTAATCAGTATCCTATTATTGCAAGATATTGCTCCAGACCAACATGTTGTCGCTGGAAGTTTCGGAATTGCTTATTCCATAATTGCGATGCTAAGTTTTATCGCTTTCTCAAGACAGGTTCTTGATAATCTAAAAGTATCAAATATTATAGAAAATATTTTTAATGATTGCGAGAAACTTATTGATAAAGAGGTAGAACTAAGAAAAAAAGCTAAGCATTATGAAGAAGGCGACAAATCTACAAAGTTATCAATTGTAGCTGAGAGCTCAGGTTATTTATTTGAAATAAAATCAGATGATATTTTTAAAGAGCTTAATGGCATAAAAGCAGAATTTGTTATAAACAAGAGAATTGGTGAATACACAACCAAAGGAGAAAGTGTAGGGGAATTAATTATATTCCAATGCAAGTTAGATGATAATGATAAAAAAGAATTAAAAGAAAAATTAAGTCCATTGTTTATAATAAATGCTTACAATAATAGAGAAGAAGATTATCACCGTGGAATTGTAAACTTAACCGAAATCGCTAATATGGCCCTAAGCCCTGGCACAAATGACCCAAATACTGCAATAATGTGTATAAATAAAATGTCATCATTGCTTGGGAAACTCTTATCTACAGGCAATCATTTTATAATCCTGAAAGAGGACGAAGATGTAAAAATAATTTATCAAAGTTATTCTGTAAAGGACGAACTATATCTTGGTTTCAGCCAGATAATTTCCTATTCAGCAGGTGATCCTTTGGTTACCAAAGCGATTTTACAAGGGATTTATATCATATACATAATGGCAGATATGGGTGCTAAAAAAAGCATAAAAAGATTTTTTGATGATAGCTATGAAATTTTAATGGAAAATTTTACTCACGAAATTCATTTGGATATTTTTAAAAAAATAAAAAACAATATGGAAGAGCACGTAAGCTTATAGGAAAATACATCTGAATCCATTTGAATTTAAATGCATTCAAAATCAAATTAAAAACGTGGTCAATTAGTTTAGTATTTGTGGACCACTTTTCGATAATAACTCTGGGCCCATTTTCGGTTGATATTTACATGATGAAATATTTACGTTTGAGCTTAATGCATTTAATATAAGCAAAAAATAAATATCTTTAAATAAAAAATACGAAAAATTACTATTGAAAAACAATGATTTTGAACCTGTTTCAATATTAAAGGAAAATGGGACAATTTTTTTTAAAAAAATAGAAAATGATTTCAAACCAAAAAATCTATATGATAGATTTAATAATTACAGATCTACAAATTATAATTCTCCGGTACTGGGACTGGGACGGGACTAAAAATTTGAAAATGTCCTATAATTAGATGGATTTGGTGATACTCTAAAAAATAGAACCTAGTATTTTGAATGGTTTGAGATATATCGTACGTTTGGAAAAGAAGAATGGGAGTATTCGCAAAATTTTCTAAAATGGCTTGATTACAAGCTATAAAGAGAATAAAAAATGACTATTGGGGCTCAAATGGTACTGGTTAATAAGAATAATTAAAATAATAGTTCCAAGTGGTTTACATGAGGACAAAAAATTAGACCGTAGTTTTAGGCTGCGGTCTTTTTGCATACATATTTTTATTTTAAAAATCTTGATTTTATATAATTAGGTAGGTTGTTATAAATTAGATCATTAATTAAGTTGAATAAAATATTAAAAAATATAAAGGTAATAACAGTATATTTGGGGAAACATTTAAATTATATAGCAAACAAGTAAATTATGCGACAATAAATGTTGGTTTTAGTGTCGGTTTGAATAAGACTTAATATAAAATAAAATAAGCACTTCGTAAAAATCTTGAGGCACTGTTTTGTTTATAGATAAGTGGGAATTTTATATAATATATAGGGCTTGACATGTCCGTTGGGGACAGTGTTATCCTTCAATCAAAGGAGGTAGATAACCATGTTAAGAAGTGAAATTCAAAAAGAAACGGGTCTAACTAGGAAGGCAATAGAGTATTATGAGTATAAAGGACTTATCCATCCTCAGAAATCTGAGAATGGTTATAGAGATTATAATATAAAGGATTTAGAAATTCTGAAAAAGGTGTCTATATTTAGAAAATTGGGAATGAGTATCTCAGATATTTATCAGTGTATATCATCAGGTGGTGATAGTCTGTCTTCTGTTTTAAGGGAAAAGCAACATCAATTGGATCTTGATGAAAAAAGGAAAGCAATACTAGAAATGATTGTTAGAGGTGAAAGTAAAGAACTAATTAATGATAAAGTTTCACTACTTGAGATGGAAGAAACTATCTATGAAAAACTAGAAATTGCTTTTCCGGGATATTTTGGACAAATGTTGTTTGCTGCCTATCAACCATTTTTGAATGAGCCATTAGAAAATGATGTTAAGGTTTCCTTTTACAAATATATAGCTTATCTCGATAGGCTTCCTTCATTTGAATTAACTGAAGAAGAGAAAAAATATATTGAGAAGATTAGCTCACCCTTTGATATGAAAATCTTAAAAGATGTAAATCAGGCTAAAGTCGATGCTATTGAGAGTCCTGAAAAGTGGATGAAAGATAATGAAGATGTAATTTCTCAATATGAAACTTATAAAAATAGTGAAGAGTATCAAAATAGCATGATGAAACAGATCCAGGATAAGCTTAAAAACTTTATGAAGGAAAATCAATATTATGAAATAGCAATTCCACTTATTAGAAAATTTAGCAAGAGCTATGATAATTATTATAAGAAGTTGCTAAAGGCAAATAAAGAGTATTTAAATAATAAATATCAATAATCAGGTTCTATAATAAATAGTGCTGGTGATAATTCATCGGTACTATTTTTATATGGAGATTTGAAAAATAAGTATATTGGTCAAATTCCTATTATAATTTTTGTTTTAGAATTTTATGTTTGTACCATAAAAAAATATATGGTTTTAGCTATAAGACATAAACCATATATTTTTCATTTTTATTGACTTTAATTATTTGAAATGGAGCTTATTTTAAAACTCCAAATTTATAGTCGTTGTTCTTGAAATAGTCAATTACTTTAGGAAGGGCTTCGACTGTTAGCTCTTTTCCCTTTGAATCATGAGCGAGGACTACAGCAATTTTTGTGTTTTTATTTTTGTCTAAATTCTTTTTAACGTATTCAACTTGACCTTCAATTGTTGTTGGTCTTTCACTTCTCTTTTCTGCATCTCCTACTAGGGTATTCCAATCAATCCATTGAACATCTATTGAAGATAAGGCTAGATCAGCCTGGTCTGTATTTTCCCAAGACATATGTCCTCCGGGATACCTAAAGACTTTGGATTTAAAATCTTTTCCTAAAATTTTTTGCAATCTTTGGTTAGTTAGTTCAACTTCTTGTTTTATAATTTGTGGGTCACAAACTCTGCCTGGATATAATGTTTTATAGTCGTGGCTAAAAGAGTGATTTGCAATTGCATTTCCGTCATTTAATATCTGATGAATAATACCTGCATGAGATTCGTTAATTGATTTACCTACTAAAAAGAAGGTTCCATGTACATTATTCTTCTTAAGTATATCCAAAATTTTTGGTGTAACTTGTGTATTTGGGCCATCATCAAAAGTCAAAAATACAATTTTGTCATTACCTTTATAAGAATTATTTTCTATATAGGAATTAATTTTTTTTGCATCGTAAGCGTAGGAGCTTGCGATTTTTAAGTGATTAGAATTTTTAACTAAATAATGGTCTTTCAATGAATCAATTTTTAAAAGTGGAATTATTGAATCTTGTTTTTTGTCAAACATTTTCTTTTTAGTTCTTATACCTTGACTTTTTCCTATATACCAGGTCATGTCTTGAGATAACTCAACTTTAGAAAGTTTTGCATTATGAATCTTTCTGTTTGTACAAGATACTATAAGAAAAATAAGAAGAATCAGAGTTCCAACGGAAACCATTTGTCTTTTTCTTTTTCTTTTTTTTGCTCTTTTTCTTCTTCTTAAATATTTTTCGTCTTTTACTTCATCCATTATAAGCCTCCGTTAGTAACTATAACCCACAAAGGCAAAAGTTGCAAGAACAAATAGGTTACAGTTTTATTTGTTGTAAAAGTCATAAATCATATAAAGGGCATCTTCTAAATTAACAGGAGATTGTGGTGAAGGTTCTTGGTTAAAAATTCCATATCCCTTGGCATAAATGTAATATATTTCATAATCCTTTAAAGATTTTTGATTTTCAAACAAATCTTCTTTGAAAATTCCTTTTAATTTTAAAAATTCTTCATTAGAATTAATAGATATCAAAAGTTTTATAAGGTCTTTTTCTTTTATTTTTTTATCTAAATCCTCTTCATTTATATCATACTTTTTAAGTAAATAATTATCAACTTCAAAAGGATTATTTTGAAAAGATACAAGATTTATAAAATCTCTGGTACTTATAGGGTCTTTAAGTTTTTTATTGATAAGACCAATACCCATATCTTTTAGGTTATTTATAATATCCTTATTTTTTGCCTTATCTAAATCTGGATAGGAAATTTGGTCTTTAAAATCTACAATTTCACCATAAGATGATATTATAAATCCATCTTCTGAAATCGTTGGATTATCTGAAGTTTTTGTATGGTAAATTAAATCAATACCCTTGGAGTCTAATACATATTTTTTTGTAAAATAATTGGAAGAATAAAGTATATCTTGAGCTTCATCTACACTTAATTTATATTTATCCTTGGGGAAATTCGCCCTACTTTTATTACTCATGAAATATTGAACTTTTTTAGTCTTGCCGTTTATTTCAATATTAATTCCTTCACCTATTACATATCTATTATTTACATATCTTGGGAAAAATACAGTATTTGCATTAACTTGAGCCTTATCAAGAGAAATTTCTGAATCTTTATAATATTTTTCAGTAAAAGCTTTGGCGATTTTAATAACTTCTTTTGGATCCTCAATTTTCCCACTTTTATCATCTGAGGAAGTGTAAAAAGACAAAAGATTTAGGTTTTTGGCGTCAATAGAAACTTCTCCGCCTTTATTTTTGCTATAGTTTTCAATGAAATAAGTATAGTTATCATTTTGAGAAGTTAGTTTTACTTGAGATATTTTTATATCTTTACCAAGAATTTCTTTAGCTATTTTTAAAGCATCTTCCTTTGATTTTAGATTTTTTATGTTATCAAGGGTTTTTTCTTCTACATCAGTTAAGGAAGCTTTATCTACTGCTTCATCAGCGCCCTTATAAGTTGTTACATAATTTACATCGTCTTTTTTTAGCAACTGACCATTTTTAGCTGATATAGCTCTAAAATCTAAAGCACTATAAACTTTATTTACATTTTTGGAGTTTACCATATAAGCTTCTTGTAAAGGTTGGTATTTTTTTGATATTTCTATGGCTTTTTTAAGGCTTATCTTATCTTCTATCTTAAAATCTTCATCTTTTAGTAAAGATAATCCGTAGTTGTATCCGTCATATTTACTGAAATTAATAATCTTATTCTCACTTGGTGAATAAGTTATCTGAGCTTTATCTTCAAAAAAAGCAATATCATTTATATATCTGATGTAGGTAAATGTAATATTCTTTCTCTCATTTTCAATACTTATGTCTTGAAATTTATATTTATTAAAAAAGTTAGGATCAATTTTTTTAAGTAAATCTTCTGCAACTTCTTTTGCCTTTTTTCTATCTATACTGATATTTTCTGTATTATTATTTTCTCTATTAGAATAAGCTCTATAGTTAAAAATTTGACCATCTTGGGAAGTTGTAATACTTATATTGCCAAGATTTTCATCAGACCAATAGTAATTTAAAAGATTATTATTTTTCACCCTATCTTTAAGAAATTTTGGTAAATCACCTTTTTCATAAGCTTCTTCAGAAAAATTGAAGTCGCTATATTCCTTATCAATATTAAAGATGCTTTTTAGTCTTAAAACATCTTGTTTTTCCTTGTTTTGTCCATAGACAAAAGAAAAACTAAGTACAAAAATTAAAATTGGAATCAATAGTTTTTTCATAATATACCTCTCTTTTGTTTTTTTGTGTTAATTTGGAAAAGTAAATAAGTATAAAAAAAGGGCAGACCTATCCGCCCAAAAAAATATTTAAATTTCACTTTCTTCTTTATTTTTATCATCTTCAGCATTCAAAGCATTTAAAATCATATCAGGATCAATGCCATGAACCATAGCGGCTTCTTCAAGAGTTTCCATTTGAGAAGCAGGGCACATAATGCATCCCATACCAAAACTCATCAATGTTCCAATAGATTGTGGCTTAACGGAAAGTATTTCTCCAATTAGCATATCTTTTCTTAATTTCATCCTAACACCTCCATTTATATTATTATACCCAATAGGATATAAATTATCTGTAATTTAATTGTGATAATTTTCTGAAATTATTTTCTTTTAATAAAAAATATTATATCAATTAATTTTAGTAGAAATATAAAAATAGTTACTTCACTTTTTTATCCTGCAAGAAATTGTCTTAATTTTTATGATTTTAAAATAATAGAGTCATTTTTATTATAAAATTTGCACAAACTTATACTTTTTTAAGCTCTCTTATGTAAAAGAAATAAAAATTTATAAGCTAGAAATTTGACTTGTGAACTCATAAGTGATAATATATTTTCACCTTATTAAGAGTGGTGGAGTGAATGGGCACTTTGAAACCCGGCAACCTAATTGGTGCTAAATCCCACAGAGTTATTCTGAAAGATGAGGTTTTTTGTAACCTCTCTTTTAGAGAGGATTTTTTTATAGGAGGAATAAATGAAAAAATGGATTTTTACTTCAGAATCAGTAACTGAAGGCCATCCTGATAAAGTTTGTGATCAAATTTCAGATGCAATTGTTGATGAGATTTTAAAAGATGATAAAGATGCCAGAGTTGCTTGTGAAACAATGGCAACAACTGGACTAATATTAATAACAGGAGAAATAACAACAAAAACTTATGTAGATTTCACAAAAATTGCAAGAGAAGTTTTAGAGGATATAGGCTACAACAGAGCAAAGTTTGGTTTTGATGCAACAACTTGTGCAGTTTTATCTGCAATTAAAGACCAATCCGCTGATATTGCTATGGGAGTTGATAGGTTTAAAGATAAAAACTTTGATGAAGATGAATTTGATGCAATAGGAGCTGGAGACCAAGGCATGATGTTTGGTTATGCTTGTAAAGAAACTGATGAATATATGCCCTTGCCAATATCCCTAGCTCATAAATTGTCAAGGAAATTATCAGAAATAAGAAAAAATAATACTTTGGAATATTTAAGACCTGATGGCAAAAGCCAAGTGAGTGTTGAATATGAAAATGGAATTCCAAAGAGAATAGAAAATGTAGTAATTTCAGCTCAACATTCGCCTGATGTATCAATTAAAGATTTGAGAAATGATATTAAAAAAGAAGTTATAGATACAATACTTCCAAAAAATTTAGTAGATGAAAATACATCATTTTATATAAATCCCACAGGACGATTTGTAGTCGGTGGACCTATGGGAGATGCTGGTTTAACGGGTAGAAAAATCATTGTAGACACATATGGAGGCTATGCAAGACATGGTGGTGGAGCATTTTCTGGTAAAGACCCAACAAAAGTTGATAGATCAGCAGCCTATTATGCAAGATATATTGCAAAAAATTTAGTAGCATCTGGAGTTTGCGATAAAGTTGAAATAGGATTAGCCTATGCCATAGGTTTAGCAAGACCAACATCCATATATGTAGAAACTTTCGGCACAGGAAAAATTCCTGATAACGAAATTGAAAAACTTGTCAATAGACATTTTGACCCACGCCCTGCGGCTATAATTAAAAATTTAAATTTATTAAGACCAATTTATAGGCAAGTAGCATCTTATGGACATTTTGGTCGTAATGATTTAGACCTTTCTTGGGAAAAATTAGATAAGGTTGACGAGATTAGGAAAGATTTAAATTTATAATGCTTGAAGGAAAAAGAAAATATCCTGAAATCAACGCTTCATTGTTTAGATGGATACTCGGAATATTTGTATGTTATGGGTCTTTACTTGTAAGCTCATTAATAATATTTTTATTTAACATAGAAAACTTAATTATTCCAGCTCTTATTATGAGTTTTTTATCAATAATGGGAGCTTTAATAATTGATAAAAATATTTTAAGAAAATTATTTTTATTTCTAAATTTCAAAGATGTTATATTTGTATTTGTTGGGTTAATAATTTCTTTTATTTTTATAATATTTGCCTCTTTTGCAGCAACTTATTTTAAAATAGGAGGAGAAGTAAACCCTATATTCGGCTTGCTGGATAAATTTTCTAAAAGCGAGTTTCTAATATCTTCTGCAATTCAATTTATTGGAGAAGAATTGATGTTTGTCCTACCATTTTTATTCGTGATAAATAAATTTAAAAAAACACCCAAAATAATTAGAGTTTTTTTGGCTGTGATAATATCATCCTTATTATTTGGAGCGTTGCATATACCAACTTATAATTTTAATATTGTTCAAGCCTTAGTATTAATAGGTATAGTTAGAACAGGGATAACAATAACTTATATTTTCAGGAAAAATTTAACAGTTTCTTATATTGTTCACTTCTTGTATGATTGGATAATAATTTTAATGGCAATTAAATATAGTCCTATGTGATAATAGACCTTACAAAATATGCAAAATATTTTGTGAGGTTTTTTATATTTTATTTACCATATGAATATCTCTTAACTAAAATAAAAAAACCGAGATTAACTCTCGGTAATAAAAGGAGATTAATTAAAAGTGTTTTAAATAATCTAATAGTATATTAGCACAGTAAATAGTTTAATGCAAGTTTTTTATTATTTTTTTATTATACTAAATATAGAAAATAAAATTTTTGAAATTTCAACCATAAGTTTCTTATAGTTAATATTAATGCAAAAATCTATTAAAATATTGACAAAAACGTCTATTTTAGTTATGATTAGTATATCAATATAAGGATTAGCTGCATCAATTTGTGTGAGTTATTAACACTAACTCAAGAAACATTTTGAGTCCCGGTAAAATCTACAAATGAGTTTGTGATTTTTTCTGGGATTTTTTTTATTATCTTAGACTTTATTAAGATAATGCTTAAAATTCCTAGAATAAATCTTATGTGGTTACATTTTTATGAAAGGGATGGTAGTAGGTTGGACTTAAAAAATTATGTTGATGGACAAAAGGATAATATGCTCAAAACTTTGTCTGACGTTGTAAGCATTAATAGCGTTAGAGGGGAAGAAAAAGCTGATGCTCCTTTTGGAGAAGGTCCTAAAAAATGTTTAAATTTTGTTTTAGAAAAAGCTAAAGAATTAGGTTTTAAGACAAAAAATATGGACAACTATATGGGCTGGGCTGAACTAGGCGAAGGCTCTGAAATGATTGCTGTAATGGGTCATTTAGATGTTGTACCAGAAGGCAGTGGTTGGGACAAAGACCCCTTTTCTGGACAAGTTGAAAATGGAAATATTTATGGTCGTGGAACAATGGATGATAAAGGTCCTACCGTAGCTTGTCTTTATGCTTTAAAAGCCATTAAAGAATCAGGACTTCCTTTAAAAAGAAGAATTAGAATTTTATTTGGTACTAATGAAGAAACTGGTTCTGATGATATGAAATATTATCGTGAAAACGGGGGAGAAATTCCATTTTGTGGTTTTACACCTGATGGAGAATATCCAGTTATTAATGGAGAAAAAGGCATAATTAATGCTACTTTTAAAAAAGATTTAGACCAAAAATCTGATTTAATACTTAAAAAAATCAGCGGAGGAACAGCTTTTAATGTAGTTCCTGCTCATGCAAAAGCAGAATTTACTTGCCAAGAATCTCTAAAAAAAGAAATTTTAGCAGATAAAAAGTTTTCTGAAAAAATTAAAATAGAAGAAACTAAAGAGGGCTTTATAGTTGAAGCAAAGGGTCTTGAAGCTCATGCCTCAACTCCAGAAAAAGGTAACAATGCAATAGGAAATTTACTTATAGCTATAAAAGATTTTCCTATGGATAAAGAACTTAAAAAAGCTGTAGTTTTTTTGGCTGAAAAAATTGGTCTTGAAACTTTTGGACAATCTTTAGGAATTGATATTTATGATGACAATTCCGGAAAACTTTCATTAAATATGGGTGTAATTGAAGGAGATGAAAATTTTCTTGAAGTTAAACTTAATTATAGGTATCCAGTAACAAGGTCTTATGATGAATGTGCACCAATATTGGATAAGCAATTTGACCAAGTAGGCTTTAAGAAGATTTTTGAAAAGCATAAAAATTCACTTTTCGTAGATGAAAATACTGAATTTATAAAAATTTTGTTAGATGTTTATAAAGAACATACAAACTTTAAGCCTCATACAAAGTCAATAGGTGGAGGAACTTATGCTAAGGCTCTACCAAATATTGTTGCTTTTGGACCGATTTTCCCAGGAGATGATATTAGAGAACATCTTCCAAATGAATATTGGGAAGTTGAAAAAATTTTCTTAAATATGGAAATTTATGCAGATGCTATGTATAGGCTAGCTAATATGTAAGGGGGAGGTATTATATGAAAATTACTGATATTAAACTAGGAAAAATTTCTGTACCTTTGAGGGTTCCTTTTAAAACAGCTTTAAGAAGCGTTAATAGTGTAGAAGATGTTATTGTAGAAATTCACACAGATACAGGAGAGATTGGTTACGGTGAAGCGCCACCAACTGGAGCTGTAACAGGAGAAACTACATCTTCAATTATAGGTGCTTTCAAGGACCATATTACAAAAACAATGGTAGGAAGAGATATTGATGATTTTGAAGAAAATATGAAAGCTTTAAATTCTTCAATAGTTAAAAACACTTCTGCAAAAGCGGCTTGTGATATGGCACTTTGGGATTTATACGGACAACTTTATAAAATTCCTGTATATAAATTATTGGGAGGTTCTAGAAAGAAAATTGTAACTGACATTACAATTTCTGTAAATCCTCCTGAAGAAATGGCAAGAGATGCAATAAATGCAATAAAAAGAGGTTATGACACTTTAAAGGTTAAAGTTGGAATTGACCCATCTCTTGATGTAAAAAGATTGCAAGCAATTAGAGATGTTGTGGGTAAAGATGTAAAAATTCGTATAGATGCCAACCAAGCATGGAAGCCTAAAGAAGCAGTTAGACTTTTAAATCAAATGCAAGAAAATAATTTAGACATTGAACTTGTTGAACAACCTGTAGCAGCTCACGATTACGAAGGTTTAAAATATGTTACAGATCATTCATATGTTCCTGTATTAGCTGATGAAGCAGTCTTTTCAGCAGAAGATGCAATGACAATTTTACAAATGAAAGCAGCAGATTTAATAAATATAAAACTTATGAAATGTGGTGGCATATATAATGCCTTAAAAATCACTTCAATGGCTGAACTTTGCGGAGTTGAATGTATGATAGGATGTATGCTTGAAGCAAAAATCAGCGTTAATGCTGCAGTTCATTTAGCATGTGGTAAAGGTGTAATTACCCGTGTAGACTTAGACGGCCCAGTTTTATGTTCAGAAGACCCCATTAATGGAGGAGCTGTATTTAATGAAAAAGAAATTACAGTTTCCGATGCTTATGGTTTAGGTATATCTGGCATTGATGGTATAAAATACTTAGATTAAATTAAAAAGAAAGGATGAGATTTATGGTAATTAATAATGGATTTACTTACATTGCCTTCTTAATGTTTTTGGCAGGAGCTTTGCTTGCATTAGAAAAGTACACAAAGTGGAAAATTTTTAATGTTGTTCCACCATTAGTATTTATTTATGTATTCAATATGATATTTTGCACAATGGGATTATATTCTTCTGAAGCATGCTCAAATGCATATTCAGGTCTTAAGAATAATCTACTTTATGCAATGATATTTGTAATGCTTTTACGTTGCGATTTTCGTAAGCTTGCAAAATTAGGCGGCAGAATGGTTGCAATCTTTTTAGGATGCTCATTTACTTTATTTGTTGGATTTTTAGTTGGATACCCATTATTTAAATCAACACTTGGTACAGATACATGGGGAGCAGTAGCAGCTTTATACGCATCTTGGGTTGGAGGCTCAGCAAACATGGCAGCAATGCAAGCAGCACTTCCAGTAGATGCAGGTGCATACTCATGTGCCCTAGCTCTTGACACAGTATGTTACTCATTATGGATAGCACTATTATTACTAGCAGTTAGATTTGCACCAAAATGGAATAAGGCTACAAAAGCTGACACATCAAAACTTCAAGAAGTTGCAGATGCAGCAGAAGCTGAAGTTGCTAAGGGCAAGAAAACTGCATCATCAGCCGATTGGATTTTCTTAATTGGTTTATCATTAATTGTATCAGCAATTTCTCAAGCAGTAGGAGCAAAACTTTCAGATGTCTTTACAAATATGGGATTAGCAATGTTTGATAAAGGTACAGTTGTAACTTTATTTGTAACAATACTTGGCTTAATTTGTGCTCTATCACCACTAGGAAAACTTCCAGCAGTAGAAGAATTATCTAATGTATATTTGTATGCAGTTGTATCATTACTTGCATCTACAGCATCAGTTGTAGATTTACTATCAGCACCAATGTGGGTAGTATATGGAATATTTATATTAGTAATCCATGTAGTTTTAATGTTTGTTTTATCAAAAATTTTCCACTGGGATTTATGCATGGTTTCAACAGCTTCCCTTGCCAATATAGGCGGTTCAGCTTCAGCACCAATTGTTGCATCAGCTTATGATGCTTCTTATGCAGGCATAGGTGTTCTAATGGGAGTATTAGGAGCAGCAGTCGGAAACTTCTTTGGTATAGGAATGGGACAAATATTAAGGATGTTCTAGATTTTAATGAGGATAAATATTTCTAGAATGATTATGAAAGGTGATATAATATGAGTGATTATTTAAAAATTAAGAAACATATTGAGAAAATAATATCAGAAAGTTCTGGGAATATTTGCCTAAGCTTTTATGATTTAGATGATGAAGAGGGATTTTCCATAAATGAAGATAAAAAAGTTCGTTCAGCCAGTATGATAAAATTATTAATAATGGCAGAAATAATGAATCAATCTAAAAATGGAAAAATCTCTCTAGATACTAAAATAAAAGTTGGTAAAAAAGATAAAGTTGGTGGTTCAGGAATACTTAAAGAGTTTGACTGTGAACATGAATTTTCAATTAAAGAACTTATGACTCTTATGATTATAGTATCAGATAATCAAGCTACAAATATATTAATAGACTTGGTGGGAATGGATAATATAAATCTAATGGGTAAAAGATTAAATTTGAAATCTTCAAGTTTGCAAAGAAAAATGATGGACATAAAAGCACTTGAAAAGGGAAGAGATAATTATATAAGTGCCATAGATGTAAAAGTAATTTTAGAAAAAATTTACAGAAAAACTCTAGTAGATGAAAAATCTTCTGAACTTATGCTAGATATACTTTTAAGACAACACGAAAGACAAAGACTGGGTAGATTTTTAGATGAGGAAGTTAAAATAGCCAGTAAAACCGGAGATTTAGATAAGCTTGAAAATGACGGGGGAATATTTTTCTTGGAAAATAAAAACTATATTCTAGTCGTGCTTATTGATGACGCTGTGACAAATGCCATGGCACAAGAAACAATTGGTAAAATTTCAAAATATATTTATGATGAAATGGGGCGATGAATATGAAAACTAAAAGTATTTATTTCACAGGAGAAGCAAGAACAACAATGGACAATGCTATAACAAAAATCTATGGCACATTTTACATGGCTTTTGAGGTAGATGCTTCTAATGGTAAAATTATTAGAACTGATTGCAACGGAACAATGAAACTCACTAAAGATTTTATAAATAGAATTTTTGAAGGCAAAATCTTTGATGATGACGAAGAAAAAATAATAGAAGAAATATCAGAGAGATATTACGCATCATCAACAAGGGCGATAGTAGTAGCTTATAGAGATGCCTTACAAAAATATAAAAAAGTTAAAAAAGATATTCTTGAAAAAAATAGTAAGGAGAAATACAGTGAAGAATAGATTTTTAAAATTTAAAATTTTTTGCACAATAGTTTTAACTATCTTATTACTTTCAGTGAATTTATATGCTGCAAGTGATAATTCTAATAGTGAAGTTAAAGAGGCAGTTTATTTGGGTGTAGAAAATTATGGTAATTTGAAAAAAGATAAGGATGAAAAATCATTAAAAAATTTTGAACACAAATTTTTTATTGATGGTCAAATTAAGAACTTCAAAATAAAAAGTGATGAAACAAAGAATGATGGATTGCCAAAATTTCAAACACAAAATAAATTGTGGGAAGGATATATTTATAAAGTAAAAATTGATAATAACGAAATAGTTGATGCAGAACTTTTAAATTCTAATTCTAAAGATATGATAAAAGGAAAATTATCAGATATTAGTGCGAAAGAATTAAAAGTCGATGGTAAAAGCATTAAATTAAATAATGACTCAAAAATTTATAAAATTAATTGGCTAGCTGGTGGAACATTAGTTGAAGAAACAGATTTTGATAAAGCTAAAAACGCTTCAGTAAAAGTCACTCTAGATAAAGATGGAAATGCTAAAAATATTTATATTACTTTTATCAGAAAAGATTATAAAGCGCCAGTGAGCTATGAACCAGGGAAGAAAACATTGAAAAACTTCTTATCAAGTGCTTTACAACCAGTTGGAACTACGCTATATGTTTATGGTGGTACTTGGGATTGGCAGGATGATGGTTCAAGTTTAAATGCTAGGACAATCGGTCTTAGTGAATCTTGGTTAGATTTTTTCCAATATCAAGATCAAAACTATTCATACAGTTTGGATAAAAAAGATAATGCAAAAGATTATTATCCTAATGGTTCTTGGAACCAATATTATTATGCAGGAATAGATTGTTCAGGATATGTTGCTTGGTCAGTTTATAACACTCTTAATGATAAAAGTGGTAATGAAGGTTATGTGATGAGTGCAACAAAGATGGCAAAGAATTTTGCATCTAGGTCTTGGGGAACTTATACTAATGATTACTCTATACCTACTAATGATAAAAATTCAGACTTTAAAGTCGGAGATATTTTTTCTATGAACGGACATGTTTGGATTTGCTTGGGAACTTGTAGCGATGGTTCTATTGTAATAATGCATTCAACACCAAGCGATTCTAAAAATGGAAAACCAGGTGGAGGAGTTCAAATTTCTGGGCTTGGCTACGATAAAAATGCGAAGGCTTATAAGTTAGCAGATTATTACATGAAAAAATATTATCCTGAATGGGATGAAAGATATGGAGCAGTTTTAAAAAATATAAAAGATTACACAACTATTAAAAAAGATACAGACGCAGGTAAATTTTCTTGGAACTTAAAAAATGGTATATTATCTGACCCTGATAAATATGCTGAAAAATCTCCTGAAGAAATATTAAAGGATTTATTTAATGAAAAAGAAAATTCTGCACAAGAAGTCATTTTCACAATAGATAAAAATGAGTATAAGAAAATTATTGATGGAAAAGAATCTTCTTTTAATATGGATGTGGCTCCCATTATAAAACAAGATAGAACTTTGTTACCAATAAGATACTTAGCAGAATCTTTAGGAGCAAAAATAAATTGGGATAAGAATACAAGAACAGCTACTTTTATAAAAAATGATGAAAAAGTTTCTGTTCAGGTCGACACTGGAAAAATTCTTTTGTCAAATGGACAAGAATATAAGTTGCAAAATAAAGTATTAATAAAAAATGATAGGATTTTATTGTCTTTGACTAATATTTCTAAACTATTTAAGATGACAAATGGAAATATCAATGATGGAATTAGTCAAGATATAGAATGGGATGGAAGTTTAAGAACAGTAAGTGTAAAAATTAAATAAAAAATTTTTAATTTAGTCGGATTTTGTCCGACTATTTTTTATTTAATTTTCAAATATTATTGTTGAATGGGAAGGTATGAATATATGGTCTAAGTCATAAAGCTTGGTCCATATATTTTTCAATAAAAAATATCTGCCACATCCTATCAGGAGGGCTGATACACAAAACTTTTCACACTACCTATACTTGGATATTTATATATTTCTGTTTTTTAGCTATTCTATAAGTTTTCAAATTTTAAATATTTTTTATTTCTTCAAAATAGTATAGATTTTATCGAAATTACTATAACGGTTCTATTTTGTAAATGCATTTTTAAAAAACACTAAAAAGTACATGAATTATTAATAACTTTAATGTCATCTCTAATTAAATAATTAAAATATAAAACCTGGAAAATTTGAAAAAAATTATTTTTAGTATTGACAACATTAGTATTTAATGTATAATATATATTGTATACAATATACAATATATATTTAAATGGAGGTTTTATTATGAATTATGGATGTCAATCAATGGTAGGAAAGATAACTGATATATTATTGAAAAGTCCAAAGGATGCTTTTATCAGTCAAGAAAACCTAGAAAGAAATTATGAGGCTTTTAATTATATAGGTTGTCCTAATTATGAGAAAACTTTAAAAGAGTATGAAATTTTTGAAGGAATTATTAAGAAGAATGTAGAAAACGTTTATTATTTGCCGAAAGATGATAGAACAGGATTAGATTCTATTTATGCGCATGATTCTTTAAAAGTTACAAAGAAAGGTGCCATATA
The DNA here is from genome assembly GCF_000378725.1 of Peptoniphilus lacrimalis DSM 7455. Lineage (GTDB taxonomy): Bacteria > Bacillota > Clostridia > Tissierellales > Peptoniphilaceae > Peptoniphilus_A > Peptoniphilus_A lacrimalis. The sequence continues at coordinate 274,482 of NZ_KB900367.1, forward strand.
TTTTCCTATGGGAAAAAATTTAAGATCTAAAGAATCATTAGTTACTGAAGAATTTTTAAAATCACACGGCGTGCCAACGCTAGGTAGGATTGAGGCACCAGGAAAAATGGAAGGTGGGGATATAGTTTGGTTAGATGAAAGAACTGTTGCAATTGGCTTAGGATACAGAACAAATAAAGAAGGAATAGAACAATTTAAGAAACTAACAAAAGATTTTATTGATGAATATATTATTGTCCCAATGCCACATGGGGAAGGAAAGGATGAATGTTTACATTTAATGAGCGTTATTTCATTAGTTGATGATGATTTAGCTGTGGTTTATTCAAAATTCATGCCTGTATTTTTTAGAGAGTATTTAATAAAAAGAGGTATTAAATTGCTTGAGGTTAATGATAAAGAATACGCTTATTTAGGAAGCAATGTTTTAGCATTAGATAAAAGAAAATGTATTATTATTGAAGGAGTTCCAGAAATACAAAAAAAATTAGAAGATGAAGGATGTACTGTTTATACTTATCCAGGTAAGGAGTTATCATTTAGAGGAACGGGAGGTCCAACTTGTTTAACTCATCCGATTTGTAGAAAATAGTGAAAAATTTAATGCTTAAAGGGGGGACAAACATGAATCTTGAAAAATTAATATATACTGTTGTCTATGATTACTTATGGGGAACACCGTTAATAATATTAGTTTTAGCAACAGGTTTATATTTTACTTTGCGTTCAGGTTTTTTACAGTTTAGATTTTTTAAAACAGGTTTAAAAAAAGCAATAAGTCAATTTAAGAGTACCAGTAGCGTTGATAATCATAATGGGGTTATATCATCATTTGAGGCTATGAGTATGGCTTTAGGAACTACTATTGGTGTTGGAAATATTGGTGGAGTTGCAGCTGCCATAGCTGTTGGAGGTCCTGGTGCTGTGTTTTGGATGTGGGTTGCGGCGACCTTTGGTCTTGTAGTTAAAACGGTGGAGATAACGCTTGCAGTATACTATAGAACAAGGATGGAAAATGGAGAAACGTATGGTGGACCCAATTATTATATTCATAATGGAATAGCAATAGAAAAGCAAAAAAAAATACTTGCTAAAATATTAAATTTCATATTCGCTTTTGGATTTATTATGGGAGTTTTTATAAACATACAAACATATACAGTTTCAGAAGCTGTGGGCAATACATTTAATATAAATTTAAATGTTGTCGGGATTATTTATACTATTTTTTTATACATGATGATAAGTGGTGGAATGAAGAGATTAGGTAAAATAGCAACAATTATTGTTCCGATAATGTGTTTATTTTATATTATGGGTAGTGGATATATAATAATTATGAATTATGACCAAATAGTGCCATCAGTAAGACTTATAGTAAATTCGGCATTTAAAGGTACTGCTGCGGTTGGCGGATTTGCGGGAGCATCATTTAAACTGGCAATAACATCAGGTATGAGTAGGTCAGTTTTTTCTAATGAAGCTGGATGGGGGACAGCTCCAATGATTCACGCTTCAGCGAAAGTTAATCATCCATTCAAACAAGGATTATTGGGTATATTTGAAGTATTCTTTGATACTTTTGTTATATGTACTTTAACATCACTTGTAATAATACTTTCACAACAATGGGAATTAGGGTATGATGGCGCAACCTTAACACTTCATGCATTTGAAACAGGAGTAGGAACAGTCGGTAGAATGATTTTAGCTTTTGGTGTATTCTTTTTTGGGCTAACTACTTCAAGTGGAGTTTATACACAAATAGAAGTTGTTCTAAGATATGTTTTGGGTGAAAGTAAATTAAAATTTAAATTGTTAACGTTTTATAAATGGTTTTACCCAATTCCTAGCTTAGGAATGGTATTGGTTGCTACTAAATGGGGTCTTCCAGGAGCTTCATTATGGATATTCTCAGATATGTCAACAGCTTTACCAATTTTTGCCAATCTTATAGCCCTAATAATTTTATTTCCAACTTTCAAAAAGGTTTATGAAGATTATATGTTTAGATACAAAGGAATTGGAGAAAATAAAGGAATACCTGTATTTTACGAAGGAACAGATGTGCAGAATGGTGTAGATGAGCCTATAAGTTAATATACCGTGTCATTACTGGCATAATTTAAAGACCAATGTTCTTCAATTAATAATTTTTTTAAAGCGATTAAGTCTTTTTGCTTAATTAATTTTATAATTAGAGAATGTTCATCATTACTGTTATTTAGAGCTTTAGACAATTCTTCAAGATCCGTGGAATCGTAAGATTGGCGTACAAAACGACGTCTAAGGCGAGATAGAGTTTCAATCAACTCGGAATTGTCAGATTTTAAAATATATACATTATGGAAGTCTAATTGTTGTTGATAATATGCCTTAAAATCTCTTAATTTAATACTATTATACATCTTGTTTATTAAATTTGACATCAAGGTAATGTCGCTATCTGTTAGTTTAGGTAGTGCTAGTTCTATAGCAAAAGCGTCTAAGCGACCTATTATTGCATATATATCTTTAGCTTCTCTTATTGTTAGAGGTTTTACGACAAAACCTCTACGAGGTCTTGATTCCAACAGACCTTCTGCTGCTAATTGAATAAGTGCTTCTCGAATCGGAGTTCTTGAGATATTAAGTGTATTAACTATATCCGTCTCATTAATTTTATCGTAAGCCTTTAGTGTGCCATTTTGAATTGAATCTGATATATAATTGTAAACAATATCTTTTAATGATGGAATTTGCATATAATCATTCTTATTTATTGGAAACATGTATATATTATAGTGTATTTTTTTGATGATATCAAGAAGAAAGGAAAAATTATGGATAGATCAAGTAGAATTAAAGAATTATTATTAAAATATGTGGCAACTGTGACCCATACAAGCACAGAATTAGAAAAAAACAATGAAAAATTTTTTAGTGAATGGTTTAATGAAATAGAAAAAAGTTCTAAACTCCCTTTGCATTGTGGTTTTTTTGCAGTACCAAATGATAAATTAAATAGGAAAATTCCCTATGCATTTATTATAGGTAAATCCAAAAATACAATAATTTTAATACATCATACTGATACTGTTGATGTTGAAGATTATGGAAATTTAAAAGATATAGCTTATGACCCAGTTGCATTAAATAAAGCTTATTTAAGTGGAAGTGTAGACCTAAATAAAAATGCGAAGAAAGATTTACAAGAAGGTGGATGGATATTGGGTAGAGGTGCAACAGATATGAAATCTGGTGGTGTTATGCATATGGCACTTTTTGAAGAATACATGACTGACATCGATTTTCAAGGCTCTATTTTATTATTGGGATTGCCTGATGAAGAAAATTCTTCTGCAGGTATGAGAGCGGCTGCATATTTGTTAGATAAACTTCATAATGATTTTGGTTTAGAATATAAGTTAACTCTTAATGGGGAGCCTCATGAGAGAAAGAACCCTAAAAATATGATGATATACGATGGAACAATAGGAAAAATAATGCCAATTTTCTTGGTTAGAGGAAAGCTTGCCCATGTTGGTCAAGTTTATTCAGGTCTAAATCCTATTCATATTCTTTCTGAGATAGTAACAAGAACAGAATTAAATCCTGAATTTTTAGAAAAAGCTGGAAATACAGTAGCTCCTCCCTGTACATGGCTTTATTTTAAAGATAGAAAATATGTTTATGATGTATCTTTGCCAATTTATTTAGGTGGTTATATGTCTATATTACCATTAAGAAGATCACCTAAAGAATTGATGGAAAGACTTTATAATATTTCCAAAGAATCTTTCAACATAGTAATCAAAAGAACTAATGAATCTTATAAAAAATATTGTCAATTATCAGGTGAAAAATATGAGCCAATAATATATGAACCAAAGGTTATGTACTATGCCGATTTATATAACGAGATAATAAGTTCAGGAGATGATAGAATTATATCCCAAATTAAAAAAATAGAAAGTAATTTAACTGAGGATGTTATGTCTAGTAAATATTCAAGAGCAGAAGCTTGTTATAAAATGATGGAAGCTCTTTTAAACTTTTATGAATATAGAGGACCTATAATAGTTTTAGGAATATCAGCACCTTATTATCCAAGTAATAACAATATGGATTTAGAAAATAAAGATAAGATGAATTTGCTTGTTAAAAAAATTCAGTCTTTCGGTAAAGAACAACTTTCTATTGGTGTAGATATTCAAAATTATTATACTGGAATTTGCGATTTGTCATATTCTATGTTCCCGTATGCTCAAGAGGATATTGATTATATTGAAAATAATATGATAATGTGGGGTAAAAGCTACAATATACCATTAAATCTTATAAAGAAATATTCAACTCCTGTTTTAAATATAGGAGCCTGGGGTAAAGATTTTCACAAGTATACCGAAAGAGTTTTAGAGGAAGATCTTGTAAACAGAACTCCAAAATTAATCGATTTCACAATTCGAGAATTTTTAAAATCAAAATAGTTCATTGTAAAAATTAAAAATGTTCATGATATAATTAAAATCAATAAAAGAGATAAAATACAAGGTGATGTTGCAGATTAGATGATTCTACTCTGCAACATCATTTTTTTATCAAATATTTAAGTTTAGCCATTGTGTTTTTTGTTTTTAAATTATTTTCTAGATAGATTTATCTTGTTTCCTATAAAATGGGTACACTTAATAAAGCTGGCTTTAATGAATATTTTTTTCTTAGGAAGCTTTGTATTTTATGATTTCTAAGTTCTTATTTTCTATTTTTGATGCCAGTTTATTTAAGTTTAGCCCTATTGATAAGAGGCATATTTCACTTTTTATATTTTCTTTTCCTCTGTGGTGGAATCTGTTGTAGTTTAGGCCTGACTTTATTTTGGAGAATGCTCCTTCGGCTTGGATTGATCTATTTATTCTTTCTTCTATTCCTTGGTCGGATTTTATGTTTTTTAAGGATTCTTCTCTATATTTTTGAAATGTTTCTGCTATGTAGATTCCTTTGGTTTTTTGTCCTTCTTTGTTCCAATCGAAGCATCTGTAGACTTTTGTTGTTGTTACGTATCCACTTTTTCTTTTTCTGTATCTGTCATTGCATCTTATGAATTCTTTGCCTTCTTGTGATATGTATTTGTCCTGTTTTTCATCGTATTTTAAGCTTTTCTTAATTTCTTGCTCTTTTTTATATTTTCGTGTTTTTGACTTTTCATAGTTTGATGGTTTTATGTAGGATGTTAAATTTTTTTCTGCTAGAAATACATAGTTTTCTTCACTTTCGTATCCTGCATCTGCTACTATCTTGTTTAGCTTATTTGGATTTTTTTCTAGAAGGTCTTTTAAGAATGGTTTTAGGGTGTTCATATCAGATGGATGGTGGGATATGTTTTCTCCTATGATGAAGCCTGATGCACTTGCTAATTGGATATTGTAGGCTGGTTTTAGTTGACCATTTTTCATGTGGTCTTCTTTCATTCTCATGAAGGTTGCATCATGGTCTGTTTTTGAGTAGGAGTTTCTGTGGTCTCCCATTATTTCTAGATGTTTCTTGTAGCTTTCTAGTTTTTCTTTCCATTCTTTTAAATGTTCATAGTCCCTTTGTTCTTTTGTTTTTCTTTTTCCTTTTCCGTAAACGAATTTTATTTTTTTCTCTTTGCAATATTTTCTCAATTGGTTAAAGATTGTTGTTACTGCTTGAAGTACTTGGTCTGGAATTAGACTTTTACTTAGTCCTAGTTCTTCTTTTATTTTTTCTATTAATTTTTCTTGCCACTTTTCTATACTTCCTCTCCATACAAAACTATATCTGTTGGCATAGGCTTCTATCTTTGTTCCATCTATATAGATGCTTGATAGGTCTATCTGTTTTTCTTCTATCAGTATTTGTACCATTTGATTTAGTAGTTCTGGTGTTAGGTCTTGTATTTTCTTTCTAAATCTGTTTATTGTGCTATGGTCTGGCGGTAGTTCTGTATCGAGTAGGTACTTAATTCTTAAATCATATTTGCATGATTTTTCTATTTCTCTTGATGAAAATATTCCTTCTGAATAGCAGAATATTATTATTTGAAGCATGGTTACTGGGTTTACAGTAGGTTTTCTTCCAAATGATGAGTAGACTTTTTTTAGTTCTGATAGATTCATCCTTTCAATTATATTTTTTACAAGCCTTAGTTTAACATCATCTTTTATATATATTTCTGTATTAAAGTTTAATCTTAGTTGAATTGTATCATTAACTAGTGTATAGTTAGTTAATGATGATGTATTTTTAACGGTTTTCATAAATACATTGTATCAAAAAAGGCGAGGATTTTTATGTTTCCTCGTCTTTTTTCTATGATGGGACTTTTGCAACAGCCCTTTGTATTTTATTAATTATAATAATATAGTATAAAATTAATAGGATATTATTTAAATATTTAAAATTAAAATTCTTACAACGAGTATAGAGAAGTTGGTAAATTTTATTTTTAAAGGTATTGTATTAGTTGAAATTATATTGTATAATATAAATGTCAAAGATAGTCAAACTATTTGACAGGAGGTGCTTAATTTTGGAGTACAAAGATTATTATAAAATACTTGGAGTAGATAAGGATTCAAGTCCTAAAGAGATAAAGAGTGCTTTTAGGAAACTTGCAAAAAAATATCACCCAGACCTTAATCCTAATGATCCAAAGGCTCAAGAAAAATTCAAGGAAATTAACGAGGCCTATGAAGTTTTATCTGACAAGGATAAAAAGGCTAAGTATGATGCTTTTGGTTCAAATTATGATTTTTCAGGTGGTTATAATTTTGACCCAAGTGCTTATGGCTACACTTATACTACCGGCGGTTCTTCTGAAGATTTTTCAGATTTCTTTGATATGATTTTTGGTTCAAATGCAAGGAGAGCTTCTTCAGCAAAGGGTTCAAAATTTTCTTTTAATCTTGATGATTTATTTTCTGGAAGAAACTCAAATAGAACTAATCACAATTATGCTAAAGCTGATAGCCCTAAATATGAATCTGAACTTTCTATTTCCATTGAAGATGCCTATAAGGGTGTAGATAAAAAAGTTGGACTTTCCATTAATGGAAAACAAAAGGAAATTAATGTAAAAATTCCACGCGGTATTACTCGTGGTAAGAAAATAAAAGTTAAAGGCTCAAAGTTTGATTTACCAGGCGATGTGCTTTTTAAAATAAATATTAATGATTCTGACAATCTAAGACTAAAAGGTATTGATATTTATAAAAATGTTGAGGTTAGACCTTGGACTGCTCTTTTAGGTGGAGAAAAAACTATTGATACTTTTGAAGGAAAAATTAAGATAAAAATCCCTAAAAATTTGAGTCCTGGTAAAAAATTGAGAATACCAGCCAAGGGTTTTAAGGATATGAAAAACAATAAAGGTGATTTGTATATTGAATTTACTATTGCAAATCCGACAAATTTAACTAAGGAACAATTAGAATTATATAAAAAGTTAGAAGAAATTAGCTAGGAGGTATGTTATGAATTTTGAAAAATATACGCAAAAATCTCTTCAAGCGATAAAAGATGCAACAGATATTGCAAGAGAATATGGCAATCCTCAAGTTAAGGAAATTCATTTAAATTATGCTCTTTTAAATGATAATGATGGGCTTATACCGAGGGTTCTAGATTACATGGATGTAAATAAAGAAGCCGTGAAATCTGAGCTTTTAAGAGTTATACAAAGACTTCCTCGCCAAAGTGGAGGCTCTTTGAGTGCTGATGAATCATACACTAGGGCTCTAGATCAAGCTGAAAAAAATATGACAAAATTTGGAGATGATTATTTATCTGTTGAACATATTTATATGGCTCTTTTAAATTTAAAGGGAACAGACTCATCTTCTGTTTTTAAAAAATATGGTATAAATAGTGATAATTTTCTTTCTGCTTTACAAAAAATTAGAGGAAACCAAAATGTAAGAACTGATAATCCTGAAGATACCTATGATGCTTTAAAAAAGTATGGTAGAGATTTAACTAAAGAAGCTAAAGAAGCTAAAATGGATCCAGTTATAGGTAGGGATGAAGAAGTTAGAAATGTTATTAGAATTTTGTCTAGAAGGACAAAAAATAATCCTTGTCTTATTGGTCCTCCAGGAGTAGGTAAAACTGCAATTGTTGAAGGACTAGCCCAAAGAATCATAAATGAAGATGTGCCTGAAGGCTTAAAAGGAAAAACAGTTTTCTCTCTTGATATGGGTGCCTTAGTCGCTGGTGCAAAATATAGAGGCGAGTTTGAAGAAAGACTTAAAGCTGTCCTTTCTGAAGTAGAAAAATCAGAGGGCAATATTATTTTATTTATAGATGAAATTCATAATATTGTGGGTGCAGGAAAGACTGAAGGTGCAATGGATGCCTCAAATCTTTTAAAACCAATGCTTGCAAGAGGAGAACTCCACGCAATTGGTGCAACCACTCTTGATGAATACAGAAAATATATTGAAAAGGATCCTGCTCTTGAAAGAAGATTTCAAAAAGTTATTGTAAATGAACCAAGTGTTGAAGATACTATCTCAATCTTAAGAGGTTTGAAATCAAAATATGAAATTTTCCATGGTATAAGAATTTCTGATTCAGCAGTTATAGCTGCTGCAACCCTATCAAATAGATATATTACTGATAGATTTTTGCCAGACAAGGCAATTGATTTAATGGATGAATCTTGTGCAATGCTAAGAACAGAAATTGATTCAATGCCTACAGAAATTGATGATGTGAGAAGAAAAATCTTACAACTTGAAATTGAAAGAGAAGCATTAAAAAAGGAAAAAGATGATGCATCAAAGAAAAGACTTGAAAATTTGGAAAAAGAACTTTCTGAAGAAAAATCTGATTTTGACAGATTAAAATCAAGATGGGAAAGTGAAAAGAAAGAAATAGACAAAGAAAAAGTTGTTAAAGAAAAAATTGAAAATGTAAATCATCAAATTGAAGAAGCACAAAGGTCTTATAATTTAGAAAAACTTTCTGAACTTAGATATGGAACCCTTCCTAAATTAGAAGAAGAGTTAAAAGAACTTCAAACCAACAAAAAAGATGATACCATGGTTAAAGAAGAAGTAACCGAAGATGAAATTGCCTATGTAGTTTCAAGATGGACTGGTATTCCTGTAGAAAAGTTGAATCAAAGTCAAAGAGATAAGCTTTTAGATTTAGGAAATATTCTCCACAAAAGAGTTATAGGTCAAGACGAAGCTGTTCAAGTTGTTACAGATGCAGTTATTCGTGCAAGAGCAGGCTTAAAAGCTGAAAATAGACCCATAGGTTCCTTTATATTTTTAGGACCAACAGGAGTTGGAAAAACAGAAACAGCAAAAGCTTTGACAGAAGCCTTATTTGATGATGAAAAAAATATGATTAGAATTGATATGAGTGAATATATGGAAAAATTCTCCGTATCAAGACTTGTAGGTTCACCTCCAGGATATGTAGGTTATGAAGAAGGAGGTCAACTAACAGAAGCTGTTAGAAGAAAACCCTATAGCGTAATATTATTCGATGAAATTGAAAAGGCTCATCCTGATGCATTTAATATTTTACTTCAAGTCCTAGATGATGGAAGACTTACAGATAATCAAGGTAGAACTGTAGATTTCAAGAACACAGTTATTATCATGACATCTAATATCGGAAGTCAATACTTGATAGATGGAATAGAAGAAAATGGTCAAATTTCTCAAAGTGCAAGAAATGAAGTTGATAAAGAACTTAGAAGTAGATTCAGACCTGAATTTTTAAATAGGGTTGATGAAATAGTATTATTTAAGCCTTTAGTTAAGGACCAAATCTATAAAATTATTAAACAAACTATAAAAGATATAGAAGAAAAACTTTCTGATAGACAAATAAAAATTGAAGTTACACAAGAAGCTTTAGAATTTATTTTAAAGGCATCTTTTGATATCAATTATGGAGCAAGACCAGTAAAAAGATACATCAACCAAAGTATTGAAACAAAACTTTCACTACTTTTAATAAAGGGAGAAGTTACAGAAAATAGCACTGTAATTGTTGATGTTAAAAATAATGAATTAGACTTAACTGTAAAAAAATAAATAATAAATAATAATTAATAGCTGTAGCAGCCTAAAAAATGCTGGGACAGCTATTTTTTATATTAAAAACATATTTTATTTAATTCATTATTTTATAAAATTATGATAAAATATATTCATTGTTTTATAAGGAGGTAGTATTAATTTGAATTCTAGTTTTTTGGAAAGAAAATTTTCATTAACAAAACGAGGAACAAATGCTAGAACAGAATTTCTTGCAGGATTAACAACATTTATGACAATGTCATATATTTTAATTGTTAATCCAACAATGCTAGGTAAGGCTGGAATGGACCAAGGTGGGGTATTCACCGCGACAATAATTTCATCTGTTATTGCAATGTTATTTATGGGTCTTTATGCAAATTTCCCCTTTGCTCTTTCTGCTGGGATGGGACTTAACGCATTCTTTACTTTTTCCATTGTTATCGGTATGGGTCATGATTGGTCTTATGCACTAACGGCTGTATTTTTAGAAGGTATTATTTTTATTTTCTTATCTATTTTTAAGGTTCGTGAAGCTTTATTTAAAGCGATTCCTTTGCAACTTAAAAATGCAGTATCAGTAGGTATAGGACTTTTTATTGCAATGATTGGTGCCACAAATTCTGGAATAGTTGTAGCTAACGAATCAACATTTCTTGCTTTGGGAAATTTAGTAAGTAAGGAAGTATTAGTTACATTTTTCTCACTATTAATTATGGGTATTTTATCAGCAAAAAAAGTTAAAGGTGCACTTTTATATGGAATTATTGGCGGTACAATTTTAGGACTTATTTTGGGAGTTACTCAATTACCTTCACAAGGGATTTTATCTTTGCCACCAAGTTTAAAACCAGTAGCTTTTAAACTTCATTGGGATAATATTTTTACCTTAGATATGTTTTCAGTAATGTTTACATTCTTATTTGTTGATATTTTCGATACCTTAGGAACCATTACAGGTGTAGCAACAAAGGCTAATATGCTTGATGAAAAGGGTAATCTTCCAGGTATAGGAAAAGCATTATTATCAGATGCAATCGGAACAGTTGTAGGTGCACTTTTAGGTACAAGTACAATTACAACTTTTGTTGAAAGTGCAAGTGGGGTAACTGATGGAGGTAGAACTGGACTTACTTCTTTATCTGTTGCATTTTTCTTCTTCTTATCCCTATTCTTATTCCCATTATTTTCAATAGTGCCTTCTCAAGCAACAGCAGCAGCTCTTATTATTGTCGGTCTATTTATGATGAGTCCTATCAAAAATATTGACCTTGATGATTATACTGAATCATTACCAGCATTTTTGACAATAATAATGATGCCTTTTGCATATTCAATAGCTGAAGGTATTTCTATAGGAATGATTTCTTATGTATTTTTAAAAGTAACAACTGGTAAATACAAAGATGTTTCACCTGTTATGTATATTTTAGCTATAGTATTTATTGTTAGGTATATAAGAATGTTCTAAAAAGAACTCATATTTAAATATATAGTTTTTTAGAATATTAAATTATTTTATCAAAAAAAGGTCGGATTTTTCCGACCTTTTTAAATTTACAAAGTATCTTATATTTTATATTGGAAAAATATGGGAGTCCATATAAATTCATTTATAAATTATTTTATTTTTTCAATTATTCTCGATTTTGTATCAAAGCCAACACTTGTTCCTGTAAAAGAATTTTCCTCCCTGGCAAGGTCTGACATTGTATCAACAATTTCTTTAAATTCAGGAAGTTCTTGGGTTTTTCTATCAAGTTCATCTATGCCTTTTTGTTTGAATTCTAAAAGTTTTTCTGTAAAAAATCTCATATTATTATCAATAAGATTACTGCCATTTTTTAGTTCGGTAGTTCCTGAATTCAACTCAACAATTCCATCATTTAATTTTTTTATTCCATCTCTCATTGGAACAATACCTTCAGTTTTTAATCTTGGAAAATCATTAAACATTTTTGATTTATCTTTAAATTCTAAAAGACCATTTGATAGTTCATTTGCTCCTGAATTAAGTTTTGAAGAATTTGAGTCGAGTTCAGCTATGGCATCGGTAAATTTACTTACACCATCTTCACTTTGTTCCGTACCTTGTCTAAGTTTAGTTGATCCTTCTTTTAATTTAGTAGTTGCATCATCTAGTTTTATAAGAGAATCTGACAATTTTGTGATTTGTGAAGTATCTAATTTTGAAGAGGCCTCATCCATTGCTTTTTCAAGTTCAGAGTTAATTTTATCTGCACCAATATATAGTTCTTCTGTTCCAGTTTGCAATGCTTGAAGACCTTCAGGCAGTTGTGACAAACCTGCATTTATTTTACTTGAATTTTCTGCTAATTGTCCTATTCCTCTTGGTAAGTCTTTTAGACCTTGCAAATGTGCTGACATTCCACTTAATTGTTTAAGCCCTTGAAGGTTGTTTCCAATTGTTTGGGTTTTTGTTCCGATATTTTGTGCATTTTGTCCAATATTTTGTGCAGCTCCTACTAACTTTGCAACAGCTTGTTGAGCCGCAGGATCTTGGCTTCTACTTAAAATGGCTATAGCATTTTGTATTTCTTGAACTGATCCTCCAATTTGTCCTGCACTATTGCCTATACTTTTAAGATCACTTTCAACGTTAATAGTTCCAAGTCCTGATAAGTCAGGAATAGTCATTTCTTGAACTTTAGAATTTAGCATTTGTAAACCGGCATCAAACTGTTTTTCTCCTTCTGCAAGTTGAGCTACACTTGCAGATGCTTTTGATGCACCTTCATTTAGTTTATTGGCTCCTGCAGAAATTTTTCCTATTCCATCTTTTAGCTCAAGAAGTTTAGTCATTGCTTGATTTTTAAGTTCATCAACTTTACTTAATTTACTTGACCCTTCTCTAAGTTTAGTTGTAGCATCTTTTAATTTTCCAATGCCATCATCTAATTCAACTGATCCATCCTTTAATTTTTTTGCACCATCTTTCATTTCTCCTGTTTTCTCATTCATCTTTCCAACAGCAGATGTGTAGTCATTTATACCATTAGTAAGTTTATTTCCACCTTCATACATTTCTTCGGCATATCCCGGTACAGGTTTTACTTTTTCAATTACTTCATCAAATTTATCTTCAAATTCTCCGGATTTTTCATAGAGTTCATCAGATCCGTCATGAAGTTTTTTTACTCCTCCTCCCATTTCTGAAAGACCGTCATTTAATTTATGTTGTGCATCTGATAATTTTTCAGATGCATCAACTAATTTTTGGGAATTATCTTCAAGCTCTCTTACGCCGTTACGCAATTTATCAATAGATTTAATATTAACTTCATTTTGGAATAACTCATTTGATATAAGAGCGTATATTTCAGCAGGTTCGTAATCTTTTATATCCATTTCAATTTCGACTTCATTCCTAAATTCTTCCATTTGTCTGTCATCAAGTATTGTTTCAAAATTTTCTTTTAGACCTGGTGTTAAAACGGAAGTTATAACCTGATTTTTTCCATCTTTTATAATTTTTGCATCATCAGATTCTATATTTGAAGCAATTTCTTGTCCTAAAGTCATGGCTACTACAACAGTGTAAGGTGCATAAATTTTTGTTTTTTTTCCATTGATTTTTTTGATGACGTACTTATAATTTTCTGCGGATAAAACTATTTTTAAATGTCCTGATTTTCCTTTTAATTGACTATTTTGTATCTTTTCACCATCAAGATAATATTCAACATTAACATCAACTGGGATTTCTTTTTCACTCTTTCCTTGGTAGTAGATATCTTTGACATTTTCATCCCAATAAATATAACCGTTATTATCTTTTATTTGTTCATCCGTTTTTAAATTTTTAACTTTTTTTAAGTTGGTTTTGTCTTTTCCTTTTATATTTTCTTCAGAATTTAACCATACTGATACAGTTTTATCTTTTATATTTTCATCTTCTTTTAAAACATAAACCGTTTCACTTTTATTTATTACACTTGACTGTGCAAAAACGGTATTTGTTAAAATCATTGAAGATAAAGCGATTGAGATTATTTTTTTATTTAGATTTTTATTCATTTTTCTTCTCCTTTACTTTTAAACTTTTAGTAGTATTTTTTATAAGTGGAAAACTTATAGATATTATGGCCGGCAATAAGACTAAAATTACCAGCATGCTTATTATTGCGCCTCTGGCTAAAAATATGCATATTGTTGATACAATCTCCATTTTTGAATACATTCCAACTCCAATAGTTGCAGCCATAAATGAAAGAGCTGAGGCAACAATTGATTTTGAAGTTTCTTTTACAGAAATCTTAAGAGATTTGTCTACATCTTTTAATTGTTTGTATTCAACTAAAAATCTGTCGGTCATTAATATTGAGTAATCTATAGTTGAGCCTAGCTGTATTACACCTATAATTATTGATGTAATAAATGGAATAGTATGATTTAAGTAAAAGGGTATACCCATATTAATTTGAATTGCCAGTTCAATAGCACCAATTAATACAATAGGTATGCCTATAGACTTAAAAACAATAGCAATGATTAGAAAAACGACTCCTATAGAAATAGCATTTACAATTTTAAAATCTCTTTCAGAAATTACTGTTAAGTCATCTGTTAACACAGCTTCTCCTGTCAGAAGTCCTTTTTTGTCATATTTATTTATTACATTTCTCATATTTTTTATTTGATTTTTAACTTCAGGCGATGCAGTTTGATATTTTGAATTTGTCATTATCATTTGATAGCCGCCCTTTGAAAAATTATCTTGTAATTTGTTTGGCAAAAATTCTATAGGAAGAGTCACACCTGTGACTGAACTTATACTCAAAACTGAATTTATACCGTCAATTTCTTTTAAATCACTTATTAGGTCTTCAAGCGAAGAGTTTGACAGGTCATCTTTTACCAAAATAAAATGTGTGCTTGCCATATCATAATCTTTTTTCATTTTATTAAGGGCAATAATTGAATCAAGATCTTGCGGAAGAGACCTATCAAGGTTGTAATATAATTTAGTATGGATTGAACCGTAAATTGCCGGAATAAATAAAACTATAAAAATAGCAAATAGTGCTTTTTTATGATTTATTGTAAATTCAGCCAATTTATTAAATTCAGGAAGCAATACCTTGTGATTATATTTATTAATAAATTTTTCAACTACAAGAAGCATAGCCGGAAGCACAATAATAGTAGAAAGAAGTCCTATTAATACTCCCTTACTCATCACAAGACCTA
This sequence comes from Peptoniphilus lacrimalis DSM 7455, assembly GCF_000378725.1. Classification (GTDB taxonomy): domain Bacteria; phylum Bacillota; class Clostridia; order Tissierellales; family Peptoniphilaceae; genus Peptoniphilus_A; species Peptoniphilus_A lacrimalis. The sequence continues at coordinate 289,733 of NZ_KB900367.1, forward strand.
TATCTTTACCAAGACCCAGTCGCATAGCTATTAAAACTATAAAACCTGCAAAGGTTGTAAGAGAAGATGCAAATAGAGATGAAATAGTTTTTTGAATTGCTATATCCATAGCATCATTTTTATTTTCACAGTATTTTTTCTCTTCAACATATCTGTGATATAAGAAAATTGAGTAATCCATTGTAACAGCTAGTTGCAAGACGGCAGCTATAGCTTTTGTTAAATAGGATATTTCTCCTAGAAATATATTTGTGCCAAAATTATAAATAACTGCATAGCCTATAGTTAGTATGAAAACAAAAGGAACTATTGTGGATTCGTTAGTTAAAGATAAAATTATTAGACCAAGGGCAACAGCAAGACCAACATATAGTGGAGTTTCTTTGTCGATTAAATCCTTAGTATCTTTTACAAGGGCAGAAATTCCGCTTAAATATTTTTGCTTTGATTCAATTTTTTTTATCTTATCAATGGCATTCATCGTCTTAATAGAAGATGAAGAATCACTGAACTTAACTATCATTAAAGTTGAATCTTTTGAATAAAAAATATCTTTAATATCATCAGGCAAAAATTCTTGGGGAACCATATCTCCTACAGTAGATGATTTTGATATTACATCTTCAACACCGTCAATCTCTAAAATTTTTTCTCTTAAAATTTCAGCCTCATGGTCAGTTCCCTCTAAGATAAGCATTCCCGTTGCTGCATTTTTAAAATCTTTATCAAGAATTTCTTGTCCCTTAGTTGAGTTTAGGTCTTTAGGTAAATATGATAAGATATCATAATTTACTCCCGTAAGTTTGTAGGCAATTAGGGAAGGGATAATTAAAGCTGTCATTATGAGCAAGACAAATTTTGGCCTATGTGATATGAATTTTGTAAATTTTTTCATATTATCACTACATTAAAAGACTTTGTCTACGATTTTAAAAAGGACAGGTTTCATTTCATCAATACTTAGAACTGAACCTTCCATAAGAGATGATTCACAAGTTGAAAGTACAATTTGAATTGTAAGTGATAAAATAAAGAGTCTTTCTGATTCCGATAATTTCACAGAAAATAAGTTAGAGTATTTATTTAATACAAAATTTAATGTCGTTTCCGTTTCTTCAAATCTCTCATCATTTTCAACTTTGGCATAAAGAGCCCAGTCCAAATTTTTAGAAATAAGATTTAGTTCTAAAGGATTTTGTACCAAATAATCAATTATATAATTAATAAATGAAATATATTTTTCTTTAGTATTATTACCTAGGCATTGATCTTCAGCTTTGTAAAATAAATCAGTCATTATATCCAGCACTATTTTTTGTTCAAGATCTTTTTTATCTTTAAAATATAAATAAAAAGTTCCAAGACCAAAAGTACTTTTTTTCATAATATCCCTAATAGAAGTTTCTTCTATTCCTTTTTCCTTAAATGAAAAAAGAGCAGCTTCAGTTATTTTTTTCTCCTTTTCTTTTTTTCTTTCTTCTGACTTTAACATAAAACCTCCACTTTCTTTTATTGAACGATGTTCATTTAACATAAGAAAAATTATACACTTTTTTTGAACAAAGTTCAACTATATAAATAAAAAATTTTTTTATTTAATTTTATTTTAGTTGGGTATAATAACAAGAGTAAAATTACTTTAAATTTTTTAATTTTATTAAATGAAAAAAGGTGTTGATTATGAAAAAAAGTTTTAATTATTTTAAGGCGAATCCAGCAGGCAATATTACAGGTTTTGTTGTATGGCCTGTTTATCCAGGATATAGAAAGGCTTATGCTGATTGTATAAGAAGTCAAATTGATAGTGATGTTGAACAAGTGGGATTTATTTCTCCAGCCTATGAAGGAGCTCCACTTCGTTTAGATATGATGGGTGGAGAATTTTGTGCCAATGCAAGTCGTGCCTATGGACTTTACAGTGCAAGTTTTTATGATGTAGAAGGACCTGTAGATATTGAAGTTTATGTTTCTGGCAAGAAGGGAACAACAGATGTAATTGCTGATGTTACAAATTCTACAGCCTATGTTGCTATGGATAATCCGATAAATATTTCAGATATAGAAATTGATGGAAAAACATACAAGATTTTTGAATTTTCAGGAATAAGTCATTTGGTTGTTGAAGAAAAAGAAGATAAGGAATTTGTAGAAAAAGCCCTTAAAGCTTTAAAAGAAAAAGTTCAAACTGATGCTTACGGAGTAATTTTTTTCAATAAAGAAGAAAAATCCTATGTTCCTTATGTTAATGTAATTAAATCACAAACTCTTGTGCGTGAATCTTCATGTGGTTCAGGAGTGATTGCACTTGTTAATTATTTGAATGAAGAAATTCCTGGTGAAGATTATCAGTTAACTTTGAAGGGACCAGCTGGTGATTTGACTGTTACTGTAGATACTTTTGATGGAGAAAAGAAATATCTAGTTGGTGGTCATGTAGAAATGGAAAAACCAAGAAAAATCACCATTGATATACCAGCAGATGTAGTCAAAGCTGTAACTGAAGAGCACAACAAACAAGTGGAAGAAGAAAAATTAAGAGAAGCTAAAGAAAAAGTGGCTCAAGAAGAAAAAGATAGGGAAGAAGAATAAGTTTAAAGTATTTAAAATAAAAGATTAACTAATTACACAAAAAAGCCTAGGGTTATTGTGGTGACCCCATAAAGTTGGACCAAATACCAGAGAGAATTTATATTTTCTCTGGTATTTTTTATGCTGCATTCTTTTCTCTATATTCTATTGGACTTAAATATCCTAATTTTTCTTTTATCCTATCTTTATTGTAATATTCGATATATTCTTCTATTGTTTCTTTTAATTCTTTGTATGAATAGAATTTTTTACCATGGTAGATTTCTTGTTTTAGTATCCCAAAGAAGTTTTCCATTGGGGAGTTATCTAGGCAATTTCCCTTTCTTGACATTGATTGGGTTATTCCTTCAGCTTCAAGCTTTGATGTGTATTGTTTTATTTGATAAGCCCATCCTTGGTCTGAATGAAAAATTCTCTCTTCTTTATTTGTACTAGTCATTTCTATTGCTTTGTCTAAGGCTTTTTAGTATTGGTTCTAATGTTGGATGCTTTGATATTTCATAGGATATGATTTCACTGTTATACATATCTAGGTAGGGATTTAGGTAAAGTTTCTTTATTTGATAGTTTCCATTTTTATCTTTTTCTAGGTATTTAAATTCTGTTGTGTCTGTTGTTATATATGTGTTGGCTTTTTCTACTTTAAAGTTTCTATTTATTCTGTTGTCTGCTACTCTTCCTATTGTTCCTTTGTATGAGGAGTATTTTCTTGTTTTTCTTGAGAAGTTTGTTACTTGA
>NZ_KB900368.1 GCF_000378725.1 Peptoniphilus lacrimalis DSM 7455
CATATAGGTAGCACCGTCCACCTCTGAACAGCTTTCGTGTCTGATGTTAATATCAGTCTTACGGCTACTCTCTGCCGACTTCACCGAGCTTTTGACAATGAAATAGTCTAATATTCATTGCCAATCGGAGTATCAGTGTAGGCATTTCAGGGCGTTACCCCGTCATTCTACCTATCAGATTGCCAGTTCTCCTAAGTTTTGAACTTTCAGTCCTTCGACTTAGTGCATAAGCTTTTCACTTATGAACGTGTCGCACGGTTGTCATTCCCATAACCTTCCATCAGGTTGATAACACCCCATGCTCCAAGCCCTGCACCAATTGCTGTAACTAATATTTTTAATACATTTACTGCTTGTGTAAAAAATTCCATTTATATTTCCTCCTCTTTTTCTTCTTTTTCAATTTTATTTATGTGCTTTACTATAAAATTTTTAAATGTCTTGTCTTCTTTTTTTGTTTCCTTAAAATATCCAAAAATATGGATGTATTCTCCACTTTTAAATTCCTTCACACTTTTTGCCTTTTCTCCGTAGAGATTACAGTAGATATATTCTTTTTTAACCTTTCCTTCTTCTTTGTTCTTTCTAACTATTGTGAAGTTAGCTACTTCTTTTTCTCCTTCCTTTGTATCTATTGCAGTTGTTTTTATTTCTCCTACTAGATTTCCATTAATATTTAGCATTTCTCTTTCCATTTGTTCTATCTCCTTTATTCCATAAAAAAAACGATAGTTTTCTCTATCGCTTCTACTTCTAATTCATTAATATTTCATTTTTTCTGTATCTTATTTTTTCGGCTCATCTCGTATATATTTCATTCTTCCTCCTTTGGGCATAAAAAAACACCGAAATGTTTTTTTCGGTGTAAATTTCTCTATTTAATTTTATGGTTTTAGTAATTCTTTCCAGTTTTCTATAAAGCCAACATGCCTTAGTTCAATATTTTCATATCTTGCTATTAGTTCCGTTAGATCATGATAAAATTTTTTGTAATTTTCTTCTTCAGAAACTATTTTAAGATTTACTAATGTAGCAAATATTGTGTTGTTTGAAATATTCTTTTTTAAATATTCTTTATATAGCTTTGGTGATTTTGTAAGCTTTGCTCCATATAGCCTGCCATAATGGGCACATATATTTCTTATATAGGCAAAATTTTCTATCCAAGATTCAAAGTAATGGTAGTCTGTATGAAAGACTTTTGCAATTTTACTTTTATCTTCATTTTTCATATTTTTATACATTTTAGATAAAGTTCCAAAACTTGCTACTTCTATCACTGCATATAGCGGAATTTCTCCACCTTCATAATTGTCTTTAAAGTTTTTTATAAATGGTGAGCGTCTATTTCTTTTTGTTTCTCTTTCTAAATCATTTAATGCTTCTTTATATCTGTTTTTATATTTTCCCACATTTGACAAATCTTTGTAACCAAAATTCCCATATTTTAAAGAAAAATAGTTTGTGATAACTGCTCTTAAAGAAACTTCAATATGTTCTATTATTTCAAATATGAGTTGTCTAAGTTCTCTATCAAATTTATATAAACTTACAATATCTTCAAAACTTATTCCTGATATATATCTTCCATCTTTTTTTAATGTGATACTGTAAGCTTTAATTAGCCTGTAATAGGATATTCTTCCAAGAATTTTCTTAGCATAAGTTTTATCTTTTACTAAAAGTCCTAAGTCTATTAAGTTTTTTACTTGATTTTCTATAGTAATCGGTTCTTGGTGGATTTTTTTCATTTTTTCTCCTAAAATCAAATGACCCGACTTGGTCCGCATTGTTAAGAGGCGTGTCGGGTGCTGTTGAAATTATTATATGTTATAAAATATTTTTTGTCAAGTATTTTCTTTTAATCTTTCCTAAATATCTATCTTACTTCTTATTTAATTTTAAATTTATTCATCTAATATTTCAACTACCATACTCTCTTTTAACTTAACCTCATCTTTTCTCTGTAGGTATTTCTCTATGTCAAATATATTTCTCTTATCATAATCTTCAAGGAACTTATAATTCTTATGTTTTGTAATATCAAACTTATCAGATAAGAAAGGTCTTACTCCTCTTAGCTGGTATATACACTTACCACCGTCCATTACAGTTATTTCATCTTGACTCATAAGTTCCTTCCCAGTTTTTTGATAATTTAGTCCAAAACTCTTTTGATTCGATCTTGTTTCTGATGTGTTATATAGGTCTATGGTTTCTTTGCCTAGGCTTTCAGATAATTCTTTTAATGTTGTTCTTTCTTTGCCTCCTAAAAATAACGTCGAATCACAATTGCCAACTATGGTATCGGCATTATCTTTATAGATACTTTTTAGTTGTGATTGTGCTTGTAATATTATACAAGCTGATATTTCTCTACTTCTAATAGTTGCAATAAGCTTTTCAAATTTAGGAATTAAGCCAATATTTGCAAACTCGTCAAGTAGGCATCTCACATGAATAGGAAGTCTTCCGCCGTATTCGTCATCTGCTTTATCACATAATAGATTAAATAATTGTGAGTACATTATTGATACTACAAAGTTAAATGTATCATCTGTATCCGATATTATTACGAATAAAGCTGTTTTCTTTTCTCCAAGTGTATCAAGCTCCAGTTCATCTTCTTTCATTAAGTCCCTAAGTTCCTGAATATCAAATGGAGCAAGCCTTGCTCCACAGGATATAAGGATTGATTTGGCAGTTTTTCCTGCTGCAAGTTTGTATTTCTTGTATTGCTTTACTGCGAAATGGTTTGGCTTTTCTTTTTCTAATGCTTCAAACATATAGTCTACTGCATTTTTAAAATTTTCATCTTCTTCTCTTACCTCACTTGCATCTATCATAGCAAGTAGAGTTGTAAAGTTCTGTTCTTCTTTAGGAGCTTCATACCAGATATATCCTATAAGTGCTGTGTAATAGAGTTTTTCAGCTTTCACCCAAAAATCCTCAGTTGATTTTTCTCCTTCTCCCTTAGTATTTGCAATTATTGTTTGTACTAATTTCAAAATATCTTTTTCACTTTTCAAGTATGCAAAGGGATTATATCTCATGGATTTTTTAAAGTTTATTGTGTTTAGTATTTTTATCTCATATCCATTTCTTTCCAACATTTTCCCACATTCTAGGACTAATGTTCCTTTTGGGAAGATTTGTCAAGGACATAAATAAAATTTCTTTGACAAATTTATATCTTCTCTGTTTCTCTCTTGATTAGCTTTAGTATTTTATCCTTGTATGTTTCTCCTGTACCTTGCTTAAAATGTAGGTTTACAGTATATTTTGTCTTTCCAATATCCATCATTAACTGTTTATTAGGTGGTGTTTTTATTTCTCTTTTTTCTTCTTCCATAAGTCCTCCTTTCCGTTTTTTAGGCAAAGAAAAAACAGTAAACCTTTTTTGATTTACTGTTTTGGTGATTAGCGATAATCCTCTGGTGCAAATAGCTCATTACTATTTGCCTCTGTGTTTTTGTTTGCGTTTTTCTTGTTTTAATTCAAATTTTCTTTGTTTCTCCAACTCTCTTCTTTTTCTAATTTTGGTTTTTCTTTCCAATTTCATTTCTTCTCTTTGTTGCTGCAATGCCAATTGAGATTTTGTACCTATCCCTACTTGTTTACTTTGTTTTCTTGCCTCTCTTTGCAATCTTTTAGGATTAGCATTTCCTTTTTTAACCTCAACTTCTATATTTGAACTAAATTTTAAATTACTATAATTTTTCAAAATAAAATCGTATACTTCATAATCTTTAGGTTCTGCTCCAAACACCACTCTGCATACCGATAATTTATTTTCTTCTATACGCTCAAAAACACCTACCCAAAAAGGATCATCAAAAAAAACCGTTAATTGCCCTGTTATTTTTTCCATAACAAACCCTCCTTAATGCTCTATCAAAGAATGGACAACCCGGAGGGGAAGGTTACTTACCTAAGGAAATAATTACTTAGACGACTGGGCTACCTACCAGTTCTAATACATTTTACATAAATGTATATTGCGTTTTTATCTTTGAACTAAATTTATTATTTATTATATCACTTTTCAGCTTGATTTTATAGTTCTAATTCATTCCTCCTTACCTGTGTCAGTCCTCTGTTTTCTTGTTGCAATTTATCTATACAGTTCCTGGCACTTTCAGCCTGTTCAACCTCTTTTCGTATATCTATGATTTGAGAATACAGACTATCTTTTTCTTTCTTCAAGGCTTTTACCTCCGATTTCCATTTAGATATATTTAAGGTCTTGCTTTCTCTTAAATGCTCTTTGAGATATTTCTTTGCACTTTCAAATAAAATAATCTCTGCCGTATGCTCGTTATAAAAATCTTCCTGTTTTATTTTCTTTAACTTTGCATAGGCTTTGTAGATGTCCTTGTACTTCAAATATTTTTCTGACTGGTCGATGAGTTGTGTTTTTTCATCAATCTTTTTCTCGGTATCTTTTAAGGCTCTTGTGGTCTTATAATTCTTATCTCTTAGGGTAACTATATTTTCTTTAAGCTCAGATAATGAAGTGATATTTTTTTCTTTGAGTAATTGATAACTCTCAATATATTTCTCTAAATCTGCATTATTGTTATCTGCATTTTTACGGGTAAGATTTTCAAAGATTGATTGCAAATTTTCTTTGAGTGGAAGAGTGGACTTTGTATTTTTATTTTCTATTTTTTCCTTTTTTCCAATTCCCCTTATCCAATTTAGCAATACTTTTATTCTTCGTGCAATTTCTCTTAATAGCTTATTCTGATGTTTGATTTCTCGGTTGATATTTCCTCTGTCGGTAGCTATGCCTTTCTTTTCCATTTGACTTGCTGATACTCCTAAATGAATAGTAGGTATTTGCTCTATCCCCTGTCTTTGATAAGAACGGTGGTCGACTTTTTCCTGTATGCTGTTTTCTTCCAAATATTTGTTTGTAATATCTGCCCATGCTTTTCGCCACTCTTCTGCTTTGTCTTGATCGTTCCAATCAACTGTATTGATTTTTTTTGTTTTATAGTTCCCGTTTTTGAGTTTTATTTTCTCGCCATTTTCATCAAGGATATATTCTTTTTTTGATTTTGCTCCCCATGTCTTATTTTCGTTTAATGGTCTCATAGTTAATAATATGTGAGCGTGTGGGTTTCCATCATTTTTATCGTGTAGGGCAATATCTGCACACATACCAACTTTCACAAAATTTTCTTTTACATATTCTCGTACAAGATTTATCTGTTTTTCTCGATTTAATTCTTTGGGTAAGGCGATTTCTATTTCTCTTGCAAGCTGTGAATTTTTACTTTTTTCTATTTTCTCTACACTGTTCCATAATGTTCCTCTGTCTGAAAATTCCTGTGGTGCATTTTGTGGTAATAGAATTTCTGTATGTGCTATTCCGCCTTTTCTTGTAAAGTCATGGACTATTCCGTCATACTCGTTTTTTATCTTTTCACCACTTCTATAGGCGGAAGCTGCTACTGCACTTTTGCCTTTGCCTCTTGAAATAATCTTTATACTAAGATGATATATAGCCACAAGAAAAACCTCCTCTCTTTTTTGATGTGAGTATGATGGCGATGATAAAGACTTACTAAAAGAAATCGGATTTCTTTTTATCCGATTTCTTTTAGTAAGTACACAAGGGGTAGGAAATTTATTTCCGTAGGGGAGTGTAGCTCCCCTGTATCAGCGTTAGCTGATATGCCCTCTGCAAGAGCCTTCGGAGAACGCACACACCCTTTAGGGTGTATAAGTGCGCCCTTGTAAACAAGGGACTATTCCTTTGTGTTCATTTCTTCCTCTTGTGTTTCTATAATTTTGTTTTCGATTTGTTCTCGCTTTTCTATGATTTTTAGAATTTTTTGATTAACTGCTTCTTTGATATTTTGGAATGTGATTAGCTGATAAAATTCGTCTTTGCTAAAATCCTTGCTTTCTGTAAAGATACTTTCAAAGACTGCTCCTTTTTCATAAAGCCTTTTATCTCTCTTTTTTCTTTCTTCCTGTTTCTGCTGACTGATGAGTTTTTTTCTCTTGTTTTGTAACTGCTTAATTTCTTCTTCTGCCATTAAAATTTTTTCATCTATGTTTTTCATTTTCTTTGTCCTTTCTTCTAAAATCTGAGCAACAAAAAAACAGTAAACCATTTTTGATTTACTGTTTCTGTGTTAGTCTTTTTCTAAACTTTGATTGTTTATTTCATTTATAATTGTATGATTTTATTGGCTATATCTTCTACAAATCGCTTATCGTGTTCCACAAATATGAGTGTAGGCTTTGCTTCTTTTATAATTTCCTCAATCTGTATTCTTGATATTACATCTATATAATTCAGTGGTTCGTCCCAAACAAATATATGAGCTGGCTTTGATAAACTTACAGCAATCAAAACTTTCTTTTTTTGTCCATCGCTATAGTTCTTCATATCCATTTCAAATAATTCTCTTACAAAATCTAATTTCCTAAGAATTGTTTTGCACAATGTTTCATCAACACCTTGCTTATGAATATACTCATTTAGGCTACCTGTTAAATTAGATGTATCTTGAGGAATATACGATATTTTTAAATTACTTGCCGATTTTATTTCACCAATATACTCATGATGTAACCCTAATAAAATTTTAATCAAGGTTGATTTTCCACTACCATTTTGACCATATATAGCCACTATATCGCCTTGTTTTATCTCGAAACTTACATTGCTTAATATCTGTCTCTCTCCATAGCATGATGATAAATTGCTAACCGATATTAGAGGATTTTTATGATGATGTAATGAATGCAATAATAAACTTTCCTTTGTTTCAATATCTTTTAGTAAACTCTGTTTTTCTTCTATTGCCTTGTTTTGTCTATTCTCCAAATTCTTAGATTTTTTCATCATCTTGGCTGATTGATGACCTATATGTCCTTTGTCTGGTTTTACACCTGATACTTTCACACCATTTTTAGTATTTTCAATTTTATCAGACCAAATTTGACTTTGTCTTGCAGCCTCTTTTAATCGTTTAATATCTTTTCTTAATCTCTCATTTTGACTAATTTCAAATTGGTCTTTCATCACTTTGTTTTCATACCATGATGTAAAATTTCCCGATTGGACATCAATAGAATTCCTGTTAATAGAAATAACATGATTGATACAACCATCTAAAAAATCTCTATCATGAGATATAAGCAAAAATCCTTTTTTACTTTTCAGATATTCACTTACAATTTTTCTTCCGTCCATATCTAAATGGTTTGTTGGTTCATCAATAAGTAAAAAGCCATCTTCTCTTGTAAACAAAATAGCTAAAAGGATTTTTGTTTGTTCTCCTTTAGAAAGCGTTTCAAACTCTCTGTAAACAAGGTTCTCATCTACATTTAGCAAATTAAGTTCTCTAAATAATTTCCATTCTTCCTCATCTGATATTAGTTCTTTATATAACTCAATTCCTAATTTTGAAGTATCGCTTATATTTGGTGGAAATTTAATAAATTCAACATCCTTGCTTATTTTACCTTGATAAGTTTCTTGATTTAAAAGTAACTTAAATAGAGTTGATTTACCAATTCCATTTCTTCCTATCAATCCTATTTTCCAGTTTGTATCAAAGGAAAACGATACATTTTCAAATATAGGTTTTACATATCCATAATATGAGAAAGTGAGGTTTTCAATTTTAATTGCCGACATAAACCCCCCCTCACAATCCTATTTCGTTTAATATTATACCATTTTTAAGCCATTTTTTCTATATCAGCTTTCTGTGGTACTTGACAGTTGCCTATAAAGTTAAAGTAAACATCAACTTGTTGTTTTCTGTCTTTCCCTTTTCTTCCTCCTGTTGCTTCATGGACTACAACTTTTTCTATATACTCATTTATCATTGGTACTGTCAGTTCTTCAATATCGGTATATTTTTCTATCATCTTTAAGAATTTATCAGTATCAACTTTTCTCTGATGATAACTTTCTATTTCATCTTCAAAATACTGTATTTGATTTTCTAAGTCTTGTTGCTCCGTATCATAGATATTAAATAATCTATCAAAGTGTTTTACAGGAATTTTCCCAAGTGCATGGTCTTCATATAGTTTTGTAATAAGGGTTGTCAGTTCTTCATTTCTTGATGACAGTTTTTCTAACTTTTCTTTATCTCCTTGATACTTTTCTTCTCTTTTTTCATCAGATAACTTGTTCATCACTTTTAGAAATTCTTGCTTCTCCTCTTTTGCAAAATCTGTGATTTCTTTGATTGATTTTAAGAGAATTTCATTCACTGTTTTTACTTTGATGTAGTGCATACTGCAAGAGCCTTTTCTATGTCTGTAATGTTGGCATACAAAGCAATAATCACAATCATATTTCTTTTCTTTATGTTCTGCCGGCTCTCTGTAACTTAGCTTACCGCCACAATCGGAACAGATTAAAAGTCCTGTAAATGGGTGTGAGGTTGTTCCGTACTTTGGACTTCTTCTTACTGTCTTTCTTAATCTTTGGGCGTTATTCCATGTTTCTTCATCAATGATGGCTTCATGGGTGTTTTTGAATATAATGAGTTCATCTTCTTTCGCCTTTCTGCGTTTCTTGGTTTTGTAATCAAGACATATTGTTTTACCAAGTACGGTGTGTCCCATATATTCTTGCTTTTCTAAGATATAGCTTACTGTGGTTGGTGTCCAAAAATACGGGTCTTCTATTCCTCTTTTCTTGGAACTGTGGTTATTTTCAGGATAGTGTATTTCTGCATAGGCTGATGGGATAAGGACTTTATCTTTGGTTAGTATATCTGCTATCTGTGTTACGCCATATCCCTCTATTACAAGCCTATAAATGCGTTTTACGACCTTTGCACTCTCTTTATCGACAAGTAGCTCCTGTTTGTTCTTAGGGTTTCTATAATAGCCGTATGGAACGCTTGGAGATACTCTTTTACCCTCTTCCATTCTTGCTCTGAAGATAGATTGTATTTTTCTTGAGGTATCTCTTGCATACCATTCGTTCATAATGTTTAGAAATGGGGTAAAGTCGCTTTCTGCTTGTTTTTCACTGTCTATTCCGTTATTGATAGCGATAAACCTTACTCCCTTTTCTTTGAACAGTATTTCGGTGTAAAAGCCTACTTTGAGATAATCTCTGCCAAACCTACTCATATCTTTTACTATCACAGTAGATACTTTGTTTTCTTCTACTGCTTTTATCATCTTTTGAAATCCCTCTCTATCAAAGGTTGTTCCGCTTACTCCATCATCAGTATAGTGATAAATATTTATAAAGCCGTTTCTTTTGGCATAGCTTTCAAGTAGCTGCTTTTGATTGGTGATGGAATTACTTTCTCCTTGCATTTCATCATCACGACTTAAACGCTCATAAAGGGCTGTTTGTCCTGTTCCTTTCATATTTGACATGAGAATTACCTCCTTTCCAAGTTCTTATTATTTTCTCTGTCCCTAAGAGGTTAATCCTTTTGGATCGGTCACTACATATGAAGAGTGCATTTGCATGAGATTTGGCTTTACAAAGAACCTTGTTTTACCACTACCAGAACCTCCAATTACCAATACATTTTTATTTCTAGCATATTTTGGATTTTTAGGTCTATTGTTCATGGTAAGTCTTTCTGTTTGAGTTAGTAGCACATTGTTTTCAAACTTCTTGTCAATGTATGGCTCAATATCTTTTTCATTTCCCCATCTTGCCGATCCATATTCTCTGCCCTCTCTAAACTTTTTTGCTTTTTTCTTTTTCTGTATAAGGATTAACTTAATAACTACTGATAGAATTAGACCGGGTATCAGGTTTTTTATTTTTAATGATGGAATATATTTTAAAGTATCTATTTGACTAAAAGCCACTAGAATTCTATCTATTATATCTCCTCCTACATAAGAGTTGACATGGCTTGCAAAGATATTTCCTATATAAAAAAATAAGAGGTAAGGAAAATTTTCTAATACAAATTTCTTCTTATCTCTTATCTTAAAAACATTTTTTATATCTTTTATTATTTCATTTAGTATTTTCGAATCAATCACTTCCTCTCCATAAAAAAGAGTAGATTTCTCTACCCATTAGCATCTTATTTATCTTTTTTATATCTTATTACTGGAACTTGTTTTATTTTTTTACCTATCTTTTTTCTTTCCAAGACAAAAATCATATTTTCATTTCTTTTAAAATATCCTAAATCTTTATGATAGCTTATACCACACTTGCAATGTAATAGACCTATAAACTGTTGTCTCATCTTTGAGTTACATATAGGACATATTCTTTTATTTGTCATTTTGAACCACCATTATACTTATATTTTACTTTCAAAGGTATTTTTTAGTTTCTTTCCTAATGCTTCTGCTCTCATTTTTTATCTATAGATAAGAGAAATTCTTCTACTGGATGATTCCAATCTTCTTTTTCATAGTATTCAACAATAAAGCTATTCATGCCTTCTCATCATATATATTATATATCCAAGTGTTTTTATTATAAACTTTGTTCCTGATGCTTATGTTTAACCTTATCTCTGTCAATAGTATCTTTGACTTTATCCTTGAAGTTATTAAGCCTTTCTATTAAAGATTTTCTTTTTCTTGACTTATCTTTAGTAAATTTCTGGACTGTCTTTTTAAAAGCTTGTTCCATTACTTTTATATCTTTTGCTTGAAAAAAGATAATGTTGTTTCCATTTTCTAAATCTTTCTTTATGGAAAATTTCACCCCATATCTTTTTAATTCTTTTTTCAATGCTTTTAAGTCTATGTCATTTAATTCTAAGGTTTCTACTTTACCTTTTTTTACAAGGTCTTTTACTTTTACTTTTTTAAATTTTTCTAAGGGTCTTGACTGTTCTGTCTGCGCTTTATGTTTATTTATTTCTAATATTTTCTTCATCAAATTTATAACTTGCTTGGCTGTTACTATACTTGCTTTTTTTACTATGGCTATTGTTCTGCTATTTATATCATCATTTTGCATTCACTCACCTACTTTCATTCTTTTTTTAATATTTCATAGGCTAATTTTGATTTATCCTTCATTTTTTCTATTCTTCTATTTTCTCCTGTAAATATAATGGGACTGCATATTTCAAGTATCCTTGAGTAAATTCTTTTATCTTTTATAGTTTCAGGATTAGTTAAAGCTGATATATTTAAGTTTGTTGTTATAATTAGAGGTTTCCCACTTCTATATCTACTATCTATTATGTTAAAGATATGCTCAGCTGCAAAATCTGTATCTCTTTCCATTCCAAAATCATCAATAATTAATAGTTTCTTATGATTTAGGTTATCTATATACTTACTTTTATCAATCTCAAAGTTAGTCATATCATTTAAAATTACAGAAAAATTTGTCATTTTGACTGATATTTCTTTTTCTAGTAAAGCATTTGCTATAGCACTTGCAAGGTATGTTTTTCCACATCCCACATTCCCTGTGAGAATTAACCCTATATTATTTTCATATATTTCATCAAATTTTTCCACATAGTTTTTTGCTACTTTTTCATGCTCACTATCTTTGTCCATATTTTTAAAATTCCAATTTAATAGGATAGGATCAGAAAAACACTCTTTTTTTAAGTGTTCAATTTTTAAAAGTCTTTTATTTTCTTTTCTTTTTTCTTCCTCTAATTTTTGTCTTTCTTTTTCACATTGACATAAAATACCAACTTTTTTTATTTCTCCAAAGAAGTCTATTTCTTTTTCAATTGGTGTTTTACATTTTGCACAATATTTTAATCCTGTTTCTTGATCTATATAACTCCTATTTTCTTCATCTTTTGATGGACTATTTGTCTCTACATTTTTTATTTTCTGTTCTAAGATTTCTTTTATTAATTCCATATGCGCCTCTCCTATCAAGTATTTAAAAATTCTCTCCAGATATCCTCATCATTACTATAGTCATAATTTTCTCTTTTCTGCTCTTCTCTCTTTATGACTTCTATGTTTCTAATATTTTCATCTGCATTGTATAAGAGAGTCAGTAGATAGGCATTAATGTTTCTAATATCCTTTGGAGCATTTTCTCTTAGGTATTTCAAAACATAGTCTATGTGTTTATAGTTAAGACTTAGAAATCTTTCTTTAAAATTTTCATTGGATATATGCCTCCCTCCTATTTTAATCTTTGTAAAGCTAGTTAAGGCTTTTACAAGTACATTTATCATTACATCTACTTGCTTCTTTTCTTCTATTCTTACTTTTTCAAAGGTTTCATAAGATATATTCTTTTTTATAGTTTCTTTTAATTCTTCCTCCTCCAAAGTTTTTTTCAATTTTTCTCCTGGATTTCCTAAGGGGGATATGGGGGTGGTATTATTAAAATCAGTATTATTAGTTTCAGTATTATTAATATTAGTATTATTAGAGTCCTCTTTTGAAACTTCTTGAGGTTTGTTTTCTAAACTTCCTGAAGTTTGTTTTTTAAACTTCTTGAGGTTTGCTTTTGAAACTTCTGTAGTTTTATTATTTTCTGTGTAAATAAAGTTCTTTACATAGAGTAAATTTGGCTTTCCAAGTCCTAACCTCTTTTTTTCTAATAATCCTATCTCTTCAATTTCTTTCATTACTTTGACCGATTTATTTCTCCCCCAATTTAATACTTCCATAATTTCTTCTATGGTATAGATGATGTATACCTTGTTTTCTTCATCTAACCATTTATTCTTAATTGACAAGCTCATTCTATCGAGTAGAATTCCATAAAGAATTTTTGCTTCTACGGATAGTTTTTTAAAATTTAAGTCGGTAAATAAAGTTTTGGGAATCCTAAAAAATGAATATTGTTCTGCTTCATTGCCATAATAGTATTCAAATTTAACTATTTCTTTCATAATAACCCCCTTTCTTTTCATATAAAAAGAGATAGCTTTGATTTTGCTATCTCTTTTTCATCGTTTTAATCTATTTATTTTTATATTTAAATTACTTTTATTTTTTCATTCACCCCTTCTATCACTTCTATAATAAAATATCCTAGCACTGGTAAACCATAAGGACTAAAAAGATATGCTAGTATAATTGCCTCTATAGCAAGTGCTTTTTCTCCATGATAAACAGATCCTAAAAATCCCATAATAGCGATAAATGAAATCAGTTTGAAAAATATTGTGCTGAGTCCTAATACAAAAGTTAAAAATAGAGTGATGATACTTAACGCTAGACTAATAGGAAACAATATGATTTTGAAAAAAACTCTAAATATTATCATATTCTCTTCAATCCTTATTACTTATGTTTTCTTTTCTTTTTTGTTAATTTAATAAAAAAGATGACAGACTTAATCCTAAATCGTCTTGTTTAAAAGTTTTGTGGAAGCCTTTAAACTTTGATTTTAATGGATTTATTGTATCTGTCATCATTATATCACTGTCCCCGCAACCGCTCCTACCACATAGAAGAATGCATTCCCCTTTTTTGATTTTCAAATTTATATCTTTTAATGAGTAATCAGATCCTCCCTTATACTTAAAACTTAATTCTCTAATTTCAATCATAAGTCCCACCCTGATACTTTCATAAATATTACTATTGATAAAATTAAAATCATAAGAATTAGAACACCAATATCATTTTTTCTAAACTTAATTAGGTGTCTACTTGTTTTTTGAACAGGAGCATCGAGTCCCCTTATAATGGCTGATTGAGAGAGCTCATCCCCAATTTCTATCACACTTACGAACAATGGCACAAAAAAATATTCCATAATTAATGTTGGTCTTCTTGTTAAATTGATTAAGTTAAAATTAATTCCTCGAGTTTTCATCGCCATATTTATATGACTCCATTCGTCTTTAATAGTAGGCAAACATCTAAATATTACAGAAATCATTATGAGCGAGTCTTTTGAAAGTTTTAATTTTTGTAAAGTTGCCACTGCACTGGAAACAGATGTTGAATTTAAAATCCATTTACCCACGATAATACATGGCAGAAATTTTCTTCCAATTGCCAAGATAAATAAAATTAAATTCAAAAGAAAATTCATATTAAAATAGGCTAAAGATTTTTCCAATACTACACTTATTACAAAAAATAAAATATACCTTATAGCGGATTTTTTATAACGATCGCTAATAATGATGACAAGGAAAAATAATGTAATAAGGCTTTGATAGATCCAATCAAACCCTAAAAAAATTAAAATATTCGCACCCATAAGCAAGATAAGTTTTGTTCTGAGGTCATATTTTGACCCCAGAACAAACTTTGAATTTTCCATTATAAAACTCCTGCGGATTCCAACTTTTTATTTAATATTTTTTTTGTAAAATAAGAACCAATCAAAGAGAATATAAATGTTCCTATAATCATAACTGGTAACATCCATATTGGTGTCCATGCTCTTACTGTGTTACAAAAGCTTTGATCTAAGCCACCTTTTATTACACTTTCAAAAAACGCTTCTCTCATAACCCAAATTGGTAAAAAGCCTCCAAATAAGTTTAGAGAAAAAAACATATGACTAATTGTATTTTTCTTAAAGTCTGTATAATTTCCACCTTTTGCTATGAACATAGCAATTATTCCGGCAGGCACTGCCACTAATGGTGCAATTGGAATATGCCCAGTTGCAACTAATAAAATACTTGGTAAAATAGCTGCGATTACAATAGCAGTAGCTGACTTTGTCTTTGCAAGAAGCATATGATAGGTTGGTGCAGCAAATAGTGCTACAAGCATAGGCATTAGTAAAAATAAAACAGGGACAGGCATAGATATTGCCCCAATGACTGCATATGTTACAAAGTAAAGTGCAATTAAAACACCGGCTGTAACTGCATTTTTTGATGATTTCTTTTGTGTTTTCATAAATTTCCTCCTTTAAAATTGATTGTTACTGTACAATCTTCCATTCTTTAGACTTTTCTTGATAATTCCATAAGTCTTTATATAGTCCTTCATTTTTAATAAGTTCTTCATGTTTCCCAACTTCTTCTACCTTTCCTTTGTTTAAAACAACAATTTTATCAGCTCCCATTACGCTCCTTAATTTATGAGCTACAACCACAACTGTTTTATTTTTAATTAAATTTGATATTGCTTCTTGTATAATAAGTTCATTTTCAGGATCAAGTGAAGATGTTGCTTCATCAAGTAGTATTATTGGTGCATTTTTTAATATTGCTCTCGCTATTGATATTCTTTGTTTCTCACCTCCAGACAGAGTCGCTCCTCCTTGTCCAATCATAGTGTCAAATCCATCATCTTTTTTGACTATAAAGTCATAAGCTCCTGCCATTTTTGCAGCATTCATGATTTCATCTTTACTTGCATCTTCATTTCCAAATTTTATATTGTTATAAATTGTGTCTTTAAAAAGATACACATCCTGAAAAACAACAGAAAATTTATCCATTAATTTATCAGGGTCGGCTGTTAGCAAATCTACTCCACCAATTTTAATTGTCCCTTCATTAGGATCATAAAATCTGGAAATTAATTTAATTAGTGTAGATTTTCCAGAGCCAGAGTAACCAACAAAAGCAGTTAATTCATTTTCATTAATGTCTAATGAAACATTATCGATAACCTTAGATTCCTTGTAAGAAAATGAAACATCGCAGATTTCAATTTTGTTGCTTTCGTTTACATCGGAATTTCCTGACATAGGTTTAGCCTTAAGTAAGTTAATGATTCTCTCTCCTGAAACTGATGCCATTTGTAGACCTGTATAATTTACAAGTGCAAGCTCCAAGGGATCAAAAATCCTTGTGCCTACAAATAAGAACATTAAAAATGTATCAATTTCCAAAGATCCATTTATAAATAAATAGGAACCAACTAAACTCATCAAAGGAAGTCCTATTCTTAAAATCATACTTGCTATAGTAGTTAATGAACCAACCCCTTTCTCACTCTTAATATTTGCGTCTCTCGAGTTATCTATATCTTCTTCAAGCTTTGTTAATGTATCATCTAAGCTGTTATAAGCTTTTAGAGTCTTAATAGCATCCAAATATTCGTTTATATCTTCTTCCTCTTTTATCCTCATTTTCTTTGTTTTCAAATAAATTTTTTTCTGAAAGTTTTGCATGAGTGTAAGAAGTAGAACAGAAATAGGCAATCCAATAAGAGTTGCTATTCCCATTTTTACATTAATTACCAAAAATAATATTGAGCAAAGAACCGCTACACATATACCACTGAAAAATTGAGGTAATTGATGAGTTACTGCCGTTTCAACTTTGAAAAAATCATTCATTAATGTATCTAAGATCTCTGCTGAGCTTTTCCCTGAGATATAACCTATTGGTAGTTTTCTTATGTGGTCTGCAAGCTCTATTCTCCCATCTGCACTTGTCTTGTAACCAAGTTCATAGGTATATTTTGTAGCTAAATTTTCCAATAAGAATGTTACAAAGAAAAATATTGCCATTATCCCAAAATACTTCCATAAAATGCTCGTATATATACTATCTGCACCTCTATTTAAAAATAGTGTTTCTACAATTTTCGCCAAAGCAATAAATGGTATAAGGTTTGAAATAGATGCCAAAACATTTAATATAATGGATTTTCTTATGTTATTCATCTTCCCTAAAGTAATATTTCTTATCATTCATTCTCACTCCCTTCTATATCCATTTGCCAAATATTTGTCTTCTTATAAATATCAAAGAGTCTCTTATATATTCCATCTGCAACGATTAAATCTTCATGCTTACCTCTTTCTGCAATTTTTCCATCAGATATTACTAAAATTTGATTTGCATGCTCTATGGTATTTAACCTATGAGCAATCATGATAACTGTCTTATCTTTAACCAATTCAGACAAAGCTTCCTGCATAAGATATTCATTTTCAGAATCAGCAAAACTTGTTGCTTCGTCTAATACTAATATTGGTGCGTCCTTTAAAATCGCTCTTGCTACGGCAATACGTTGTTTCTCTCCTCCAGATAAATAAGTTCCTTTACCCAAAACTGTGTCATATCCTTCAGGAAGTTTTATAATAAAATCATGACATCTTGCTTTTTTACATGCTTTTATGACATCTTCTTTTGTAGAGCCTGTTTTTGCCATAGCAACATTATTGAAGACTGTATCTGTGATAAGATCACTATCTTGAAAAACAAATGCTATCTTGTCCATTAAGGCGTTCATCGGAATATTTTTTATATTAACTCCACCGATTTTAATAGAGCCTTCTGAAGGATCATAAAATCTTGGTATTAGCGTTCCAATGGTAGATTTGCCTGCTCCCGAATAGCCAACTAATGCTGTAACTTCTCCTTGTTTAGCACAGAAGCTTATATTCTTTAAAACCTCTTCATCTCCATAAGAAAAGCTTACATTCTCGAATTCAAGATCATGACCTTTTATCTCTTCCTCGCTATTTTCAATTGCCAATTCTTTTTGATCTATAATTTCGTAGATTCTCAAAACAACTTCATTTAGTAAATTCATTCCTTCTGCAAAATCTCTAAGTTTTAATGCAGGTACGCTAATGGCAGGTGCAAGAATCAAATAGAAAATAAAAACTGTAGCAAAATCCAAGTTATTATTTCGTGACATTAAAAGTATTCCTACTGGAACTATGAATGTAGCAACAGATAAAATAAACATTCTAAATGAAACAAATCCCGGTCTTATCATTGATGTCATCGAACTTGTAAAGTCTCTATATTCTCCTACTGACTTTGAAAAAGTTTTAAATGATTTTGCTCCTGTTCCAAATATTTTCACTTCCGGCATACCTTTAACGTATTCAGTAGTTGCTGAATTAATTTGATCCAAAATCGCAAAGTTCTTCTCAAGTCCACCCGACTTTATAATCTTTGCCATGATTGCAATCTGAATTCCTAAACCAACAAATATAATTAACACAGTCGTAAGACCTAATATTAAATTTATCTTCAACATAACAATTATCATTGCTAAAATTAGTGCTAAAGTTGAAATTAAATTTGGTAATTGATGAGAAAAATATCCCTCAATTTGATTCATGTCCGATCCTAATACTTGCCTTATTTTTGACTTGTTGTCTCCGGTAAAAAAACCTAAAGGAAGATTCCCAATATGAAATAATATCTTCTTTTTTAAGTTAGCTATTAAAACATATGAAAACTTATGGCATAAAATACCGCCAATGTAAGTTAAGCAATATGACAATACCACTGCTGCAAGTCCATAGGTGCAGAACTGTATTGTACTTTGTTCTAATTTTCCATATAAAAATAGAGATTTTATGACTTTGTATATCACCAAAATTGGACAAATACTTAATAGCATACCAAGACTAACAAATAATATCCCTCCTACAAGTTGTCCTTTTTTTATTTCACTGTAGGAAATAATATCTTTGATTGATTTCTTCTTTTTCATCTAAAACATACCTCCTTACCGAACGAGTTCGTTCATTTGCCTTAAAACTAATACAAGGAAAACACCATTGATGTTTCCCTTGTAAAATACTTATATTTTATTTTTCTCTACTGAGGTCTTTGAAATAGTTCGCTTATTATTCCAAAGGCTTCACTTGAATTTGTTTTGTTTTCTCCCTTAATAATATAGTCATTATATATTGTTCCAACAGCTCCGTATAAAATAAAAGCTGCAAAACTTCTCACATTTTCTCTGTTTATTCCCATATTATTTTCTATTTTTTTATTTTCAATTCCTTCAATTATAAACTCTGAATAGACATCTATAAATTTTCCAATGTAATGAATTAATTCCCATAGCCTGTAAGAGTTATCTGTAATTGAATTCTCTTTCGAAAAATTATATCTTGTTGTAAATTGACCGATATCTTTTACTATAAGTTCTCTTACAATTTTTATTCTTTCTTCGTAATCCATTTCCTTATTTTGAAGTATATCCAACTTATTTTTTAGTTTTTCTTCAAAATATGTTTCCATACAAGCCAAGAAAATATCTTCTTTTGATTTGAAATAATAATAAAACATTCCCGGCGCTCCGTTAACTTCCGCGAGAATATCTCGCACAGAAACTTTCTCATATCCATCCTTTTCAAAAAGACTAGATGCTATATTTATAAGCTCCTGTTTTCTTTCTTCTGGATCTTTTACATTTCTCTTTGCCAAAACCTCACCACCTATTGACCGACACTCGTTCTTTAATAAAGGTTATCATTTTCTTATACTTTTGTCAATAGTGCCCTGAAATTATATTCTGAGTATGGTATAATTCATTTATTATAAATAAAACGCTTAACGCTTATAACTTTAATAGCAAGCACAGTAAGTGTACGGACACTTACGAAAAAATTAATGGAGCTAACCTTTATGGAATGCTCCATTTTTTTAATTTTTACCTTGTTAGGGAGAACCCTAAGACCCCGAAATATATTTTATAAAGGAGAATAAAATGGCAAATAGATTTAGAAATGAAAGAATAGAAATAAAATTAACTAAGGAAGAAAAGGAAGTTTTTGAAAATAAAATGAAGCTTGCAAATTGTAAAACAATGTCCCACTTTCTTAGAAAGTGCGTATTAGAAAAAGAAATTTATGTAGTAGATTTAGAACCATTTAGAGATCTTCAATGGCTACTTTCAAATGCAACAAATAATATAAACCAGATTGCAAAAGCTACTAATACAACTGGTGTTATTTACAAAAATGAAATTGAATCTATGAATAATCAGATAGAAAAATTATCAAGAGAAATATGGCAGATCCATTCCCTACTTCTTAATAAATCAAAAGAAAGTTCTGGTGACTAATATGGCAATTACAAAAATACATTCTATAAAATCAACTCTAAATTTGGCAATAGACTATATAACTAATAGTGAAAAAACCAATGAAAAAATCTTAGTACCTTCATTCAAATGTCATCCATCTACTGCCCATATTCAATTTATGAAAACACGAGAAGACAATGATACTAATGGAACAGTCCTAGCTAGACATTTAATACAATCTTTTCTGCCAGGAGAGGTTGATCCTATAAAAGCTCACGAAATTGGAATGGAATTATGTAATAAAATTTTAAAGGAAGATTATGAATTTGTTCTTGCAACTCATATAGATAGAGGGCATATCCACAACCATATTATTTTTAATAATGTCAATTACAAGACTGGTAAATGCTACCAATCTAATAAAAAAACTTACCATAAAATTAGGTATCAAAGTGACGAATTATGTAAAGAAAATAAGCTTTCAGTCATTGATGAATATTATGAAGCTTACAAAAGAAAATATAAAACTGCTGGTAAATCTTGGTATGAATATGACCAAAGCAAGAAAGGCACTTCCTGGAAGTCTAAACTGCAATTTGATATAGATAGAATGATTAATAAGTCTAACTCTTGGGAAGAGTTTTTAGAAAATATGGAGTCTCTTGATTATGAAATAAAGTTTGGTAAACACATAGCTTTTCGCCATAAAGATAAGCAAAGATTTACAAGATCGAAGACTATCGGAGAAGATTATACAGAAGATATATTGAAAGAAAGACTTAATGAAAACCTTCAACATACTCATCCCAAAGTCAAAAAAAAGTTAGAAAAGTAATTGATATTGAACAGAATGAAAAAACTAAAACTAGTAAAGGCTATAAGTTTTGGGCTAAGAAACATAACCTCAAAACAATGGCTGAATCTGTTATTGCTATACGTGAACTAGGAATTAACTCCAAACAGGAGTTAGAAATTTATATCGAAAAGTCTGCTGACGAAAGACAAAAATTACTTGATGAAATTCAAATAATCGAATCAAAAATGGACAGTCTTGCCGAAACAATGGAGCATGTTGAAACTATTAGAAAATATCGTTAGCACTACAAATATCATAAAGAGAATCCAAGTGACCAATCATTCTTAGAAGAGTATTCTTCTGAAATTCAGCTCTACATTGTTGCATCTAAAGCAATCTAAAAGGAACATGACTCAGTACTAAAGTCAAAAGAAATACTTCAACAACTTAATGAATTGCACGAAAAAAAGAATACCCTTATGCAAGAGTATTCTAATTCGAATGAGCTATTTTATGAGTTGGTTCAGTATAAAAAGAATTATGAGAATTATATGGACAAGGAAGCGGAGAGATAATCTCTACTTCCCTATCAAGATCTCTAAAATTGACATTGCTAATTTTCTAGATAGCTTGGGTGGAACTGCATTACCAATTTGAATGAAAGCCGATGTCCTAGAAGTTTCAAAATAATAATTGTCTGGGAATCCCTGTATTCTAGCAGCCTC
The DNA here is from genome assembly GCF_000378725.1 of Peptoniphilus lacrimalis DSM 7455. Taxonomy (GTDB): domain Bacteria; phylum Bacillota; class Clostridia; order Tissierellales; family Peptoniphilaceae; genus Peptoniphilus_A; species Peptoniphilus_A lacrimalis. Next base: position 21,148 of record NZ_KB900368.1, read on the forward strand.
TCTAACACTTATAGATCTGTTCTGTTTACTATCAGGGTGAATATAATAGTGTCCATCCTTAGAAATATGAGCAACAACTGTATGTGATACTGAATCTCCATCAATCGCCTTATATCTATCTAAAAAAGATTTAGTATTCGTATGTGTAATTAACTCTTCTGGTAGTTCATTATATTTGAGGTTTACACCATGTTTTTTGGCGTCAGAAACTAATTTATAAATTTTCAAATCATTTTCGTTATTTGGTCGACTAATATGTTGTGTCAAAACATCTGTCAAGATATCTCGATATTCTTTAGTAACTAATGAACTGTCTATCGATTTTGAATACTCATTTTTTTGTTCTCCTGCTTTTATATCAGGTAAATCCTCGAATAATTCTGTAATCGTGGGTGCTTGACACTTATACTGCCCTAATACTTCAAAAAAGTTTTTTTCTAAATTCAAATCTTTTCTAAAGCCTACTAAAAACAATCTCTCTCTTTTTTGTGCAATGCCATAGTCTTCTGTGTTTACAATCTGCCATTTTACGTTATATCCTGCGATGTCAAAAGATTCTAAAATAATAGGGAGCAAACGCCTATGATTAAAGTCCCTAAAGGATAATAATCCATTGACATTCTCAAAGATAAAAAACTTAGGTTTATACTTTTCTAAAAATTCAATATAATACTCATAAAGATAAATTCTTTCATCTGTTTCTTTTTTATGCTTGTTTTTACCTCTTCCAATTGTTGAATAAGCTTGACATGGAGGACCTCCAATTATGCCATCTAACGAATCTTCTCCTATTTTTTTATCTATATAATTAAAAATTTCCGTAATACTTTCATCGTTAATCTCATAATTTAAAACATCCTCAATAACATTTTCTGGAATTTCATTTAACAATTCTTTAAAAGTAATATTATCCTTTAAATACTCATTATATATTTCTAAGCTATCTAAATTTTTCAAATAGTAATAGACATTTCGTAGCTTTAGTGTAAGACAAGCAGCATAATCTTTTTCAATATGACATATAAACTTAAACTCATTATACCTAAAACCTTCACTTAGTCCTCCTCCGCCTGCAAATAAATCAATTACTCTCATCCTTCCACCTCTTCTTTACGATAATCAAGGATGGTTGTCCCAATTCTGGAAATATTATTTGCAACATTAATCTGAATTTCATTTACGTACTCTTTACTCAGATAAAAAGAATACATTTGATGACCTAGTTTTTCTACGTTACAAACATTGTACATAGAAACTATATAAGCTATATATTTGCCATTATGTAAATCTAAAAAGTTTACATTAGGCTTAAACAATTTATTTTTGTTTTTAAAATCATCTTCTACAATCAAGATTGGTAAATATAATACATCTTTCTTTTTCTTTTGTGCGAAATCACAATAAGGAGTTATTATAAGTTTTCCTATCTCAATTTTTAATCTTAATATATTTTCTAACACTTGACCTAAAGTTGAAGTGTCTAATGGTAATTCAACTTCAATCTCTTTAAAATGGTCTAATATTTTTGAATCGTTTTTTATTTCTAGATTAATGGGAGTTTGTAATAATTCTACTAAGTGATCTTTATCTTTCTGACCTTTACCTAATAAAGTTCCTAATTTAAAATAATTATATTTTAAGGATTCGGCGGGAGACAATTTTACCTTATTCAGATTTGTAATCGAAAAAAACTCTTCAATACGCTCTTGATTTTTAGAGGCTTCTTCTTCGCTTTCTTTATAAATTAAGCCAGGTAATCCTTCTTCTGGTTTTGAATCATAAAAGTTGTGTATTAATAGTCTAGAGTTAATTTCTTTCTTGAATTTATTGTCCAACTCATCATGTTCGCTTTGATAATCTATACGATTAACTGTAAGTTCATGCTCTAAAAATTTAGCGTGTATATTTAAAAATCCCTTACCAGATTTTTCATAATTAAAGGATTTGTCAAAAGAATTAAATGCTTGTCCTAAAACTTTCTCATAATATTTACTAAATTCATTCGGATTTTTTTTATTATCTAGACTATCGGATTTGAATATTCTCCAAAACATTGTTGACTGTTTTTGAAATATTTTTGTCAACTTCAAATAATAAAATATATTGGTATACTTTCCTTTAATACTTCTAATATATTGAATAATATCATCAACAGTCTTATTAATAACTACTGAATCCTGTTGTCCTGTTATTTTTGTCGCTGACAACATTTCGATATCTAAAGGAAAATTCTCATAATTACTGTATTTTTCACAAAGAATTTCAGAAAACTTTTCAAATTTATCCTTATGCTTTGTCCAGATTAATAAAAAAAATGGTCCTTTAATGTGCTCATTAAGAAACGCCACACTTTCTAAGGCATTACTAAAAGAATCTTGACTTTCAGACATATATAAATCTAATATAACTAACTGTATATTAGGGTCTATCTCAACCCCCATATCTAGTACATCTTTTCGATAATCAGTACTAATTGCTTGATTATTTAGATTGAAAATAATATCTTTTACTTCGTAAAAGTTGTCATCAATAATCAAGCATTTATTGATTATTAGCTCTTCTTGACTATTTTTTTTAATTGTCATCTTTGTCCTCCCTAGGGAAAATAAGTCGTACCTGAGCGCTTCCCTCCTTAATCGAAGAATTATTGCTGATTTCAAATTTACCATTTTGATTCTTCATAAGTTCTCCAACAATAAACAAACCTAATCCTAAACCTTCATTACCAGGTTTCTTCGTAACAAAAGGTTCTTTTAGGTATTCTAAATCTCCCTTAAAACCACTTCCATTATCTTCAAAAACAACTTCAATAAACCTATTTGTTTTCTTTGTAGAAACTTTTATTTTGTCATCTTGGCCCATTCTCCAATACAAAGAATTGTTAATTAAGTTGTCAAAAATTCTTATCAAAGAAGATTTATTAATTTTTATGTGTTCTCCCTGTGTCTCAGTGTAGTCCTCTAAAACTTGAACTTCATTTGCTCTAAACTTGTATCTTGCTCTATACATAATGTTTATTAATAGCTCATTCAAACAGTATATTTTTTTGCTCTTATCTCTAATTAAATCATTTTGTCTAATTACTAAATTATTCGTCTCATTTATTAGCTCTACCAAAGAATTTCCATAATCTTGATTTTCTATTAATTCTTTCATTCTTTCTAATTTTTTTTCTAAGTCATGCATTATACTAAGATAGTCCATTACCTCAATAGACGTATTAAGCATGACATCTTTTATAAAATTAAGCTGTTTTCTAACTAAAAAAAGTCCGTCATGTAGCTCTTTTTTATCTTCTTCATTTATTTCCGCAATAGAATCAATTTTTTGAGAAAGAGTATCAATTGTGTCATCATAATCAATTGTTACTTTTGGATCTCCTAAATATTTTTTAATTAAATACTTTACATCTTCTACTTTTGAAGAAAACTCAAAAACTACACTTTGAATTATTTTCTTAAATTGTTGATACCCTGCATTAGCTATAAAGCCCTCACGATTCGTCTTTTCTTCTAAAATGACAGAATCATTTCTATTCAAATATACATTTCCAACCAATACATTGTTGCTCAAAAACCTTCCTGGTCGATTTACTCTTCTTGAATCTAACTCAAGCCAATCTATTCCTAGTTCACCGTAATTGTAGACTCTTTGACCATCTCTATATACTCTAACCCCACCATTCTGTTTTACTACTTGCTTTAATGGTGTAATTTTTTTTAATGGCGAAAATTTATTTACCAGAGCAGAAAAATCATAAGCAAAAAGCTCAACTTCAATTTCACCTAAATCTATATCTCTTTTAGCTAATGGAGTCGCTCCTCGTTTATCAATGTCAGTAATAATATCTTTTCCGCTCTCTATTCGATCGCCTTTCTTGACTACATCCATCCCTTCATAAGGATGGAAACTGAAAGTATAAATATATTCCATAGAAGAAGTGTCTATTTTTAGTTTCATACGAAACAAAGAGTAATTTAGATACTCTTCCAATCTCTTTGTTTCTTCTAATTCTTTATTCGGATATTTTTCATTAAATAATTTTATTTCAAATATATCATCATTTTGTTCTTTCTTTATCTTTTGAATTTTTTCTTTGTTAAAAATAAGCTCATTGTTTTCTAACATTAAATAAGACTTATTCAGCGATGTTAATTTTGAACATTCTAACTGAATTTTTTCAACCAAAGCTTCATCCCATTCTTCCAACAAATCAGTAATAACAATTATAGTTCCATGATCTCCTAATAATTCATTTATATTTTTATTTATTATTGTAGGCTCTAAATTTACTGAGATATCCTGTAAATTTTCTCCTCTTTCAAATTCATTAAAATTAATTTTCAGATAAGAACTTTCTAAAGATGTCTTTGTATAAATTTCAACTATATTACCAATCCTATTTAAAGCAAATCTTCCAATCCCTTTTTCACCGATTTTTCTTCTGCCCTTATTTGTAAATGGTTTTTTTATTTTATTATCAGTACCTATCCTTAACCAATTATTCTCTAGTCCATCATAAGACATACCTGTACCATTATCATGAAATATCAGTTTGTTTTCTTCAATTCTAATATGACAAAAAGATGCATCTGCATCATATGAATTTTTAATTACTTCCGAAACAGCCAAAGTCACACTTTCAATCGATTCTCGACCTATTTGAAAAATTGTTCTGGCATCTATAGTAAAGTTACTCATTAATCTCCCTCCTTTACAACACCTGTTACTTATTAAGGGGTTCATCAATATTCCTTACGCAACCTTATAGTTACATATCAAACTTTATTGATATTTCAATTTTTTATAGACTCATTAATTTCAATACACTCCATAATTTCTGATATATCACATTCCAATGTATTACAAATCTTCAGCAATGTTTCTGTATTAACATTCTCATCATTTTTAAGCTTATAAAAAGTACTTCTGCTAATTCCTAATTTACTGATTAGATCTTTATGCTTTATTTCTCTATCAATAAGAAGTTTCCATAATTTTTTATAACTTAGTTTCATAATTATCTCCCACTTATTTTCAGTCACGATTTAAAGTTTATTATACCATACTTTAGTTTTCTATTTCACATAAAAGTGTTGACTATAGCTTTAGAATGTCTTAACTGTCAAGACATATGTTACACATTCCGATCAAGATGCATCTGACACAGTTGTCTTTTTTCCGGAGGTCTTCTAACAGACACTTGCTTTCGACTTGTCAAGGGCGAAGAGTGAGCAAGGGGAGCGTCCCTTGACCTGGAGAAAGGAAGTGACTATCCTTCTCGCCTGGAAAATGCATTAGCCTAAGCGACTGAGCCTTCAAAATACTCTTGTACTATCTCTTCCGGGCTTTTGAAATTCAGAACGTATTTAGCTGTCGTATTGTAACGTCGCTCATGCTTTTTTACCTGACTAATTAAATCTTTTTTTCTTGTAAAAATGTGTCGATTATACAGGATTTTCCCATCTTCTCGATGGTTTCTCTCCACTCTCCCGTTTTGGCACGGCGAATAGGGTCTTGTCCTTCGCAGAACCCAGCCTTTTTCCCTTTCCGCCAGTTCAAAGCGACTTTCCCGATTGGTGTGATCATCGTCGTTCACAAATTCTAAGCTGTTGTCTACCTGAATGGTATGAATGGAAAATCCCATTCTTTCTTATAAATCATCTAAAAATTTTGTTGTCTCATAGGTCGACTTCTCATCAACGATTTTTAGAACACGCTTTCGACTGAATTCATCAATAGCTGTTATCTGGTAATAGCGTAATCCATAGCTTGGAAAGCGGACACATTCTTGCGGAACGTATTTGATGTCTATTTGCACCTTATCTCCCGGAAACTTCTCCTGCAGCCCTTCATAGCGTGTGTAGCTCTTACGATGAGCTTGTGGCTTTCTATAGCCTTTTTTACGTATTTGACGACACATTCTTTCAAAACATCGGCTGTATCCCTTAGAACGACATCGTACATACACTTCCGCCAGACCATACACATCATTTCTTCTTAGCATGCGACGTATCAAACACAGTTCTTCTTCCCTGTGGGCCTTGGGACTTGTTTTCGGTTTTCGTGAACGAAGAGCGAGACCGCCGGCCGTGCCGTCGTATCGCTTCAGTAGGCGATACACAAATTGTCGGTAAGTATGATACCTTCGTGCCGCCTTTGTCACGACGTGCATTAATGCGTATTCACATACTTTTTGACGATATCTCATTTCTTCAGTTATAATCTTACTCAAGAGGGGCTCCTTTCGATGCAAAGAGTTTTTTGGTTAAACACATTGTATCAGAACACCTCTTTTATTTTTTTGAAAGTGTCATATATGTCTTACTACATTACATTGTCATTGTTAAATGCTTTTATATGTTTTTTATTTATTAAAATTTTTTTATTCAATATTTTAAAACTTCTTGCGACTTTAGATTTTTCTTCTCTGCCAGACTTCTTATCTTGCCCTTTATGCTCTCGATATTAATCACGATAATACCTCCATGTATTTCCTAATTTCATCTTCTATTTTAAATAGTCTACTGTATTTTATGAGTCGTCTTAGATTTTTATTTGGTGATTTAAAGTATATTTTTAAGGCTTCTGTAAAAATCTGTTTATCTATTTTTTCTCTGTCGATTATGATGTCGCAAATTGTTCGATCTATATCGTAAACTGGGATAATATTGCCTTGTGGTGATTTTATTTCTGTCTTTCCAATTTCGTATAAATCTTTTTTTACATAGTGAACTTGTAGATCTTCGTACCTCTTTTTGATATGGCTTGCATTGTAGCCTTGAGGTACAGATATATGAAATACATTCGGGGTCCTGTCGGATAGGTCGTGGAGGTATAGGGCTGTTTGATGGGAAAATATTATTCGATTACTATTTGATGATATTAGAACAAAATCATCTATTACTTTTCCTTTTAATTGATATAGTCCTGGTCTTAATCTTTCTAATTGTCCGATTTTGGTTAATTCTGATAAATTATGCCTAGTATATCCAAGTTCTTCTGCTTCTTTGTTAGTTATTACTAAATTTTCTTGTATATATTCTTTAAGTGTATTCATAATCCGCCTCCTCTCGTTTACGCTTTTATTATATGTTATAAAAGCGAATATGTAAAGTTGACTTATAGATATTTTATTATATTGAAAAGGATGTAACGAATTGATGTGTACCCAGAAAACTGGACACATTAATATTTAGTTTGCATTCATGGATGCTAACCTATACAAGGTAGGTGGCATCCATTTTGTTTTCTTCTGAATCCTTTCGTTGTTGTAGTAGTATATATATTCATCTATTGCATTTGAAAACTCTTTAAATGTCTTAAAATCTCTCTCATATCCATAATACATCTCTGTTTTTAGTCTACCAAAGAATGTTTCCATTATGCAATTATCGTAGCAGTTTCCTTTTCTTGACATTGACTGCGTTATTTGATGCTTTTCTAGTTCTTTGATGTAGTAGCTGTTTTGATATTGCCATCCTTGGTCTGAGTGCAAGATTAAGCCTTCTACGCATGGAAACTTTTCAAATGCTCTATCAAGCATTCTTGATACTTGCTCTAGATTTGGATGTAAGGATAAGTCATATGAGATGATTTCGTTTGTATACATATCTAATATTGGTGATAGATAGCATTTACCCCATGTGAAGTTAAATTGGGATACATCTGTAGTCCACTTAGTACATGGCTTTGTTGCTGTGAATTCTCTATTTATGATGTTACTAGCTACTTTACCAACACTTCCCATATATGAATGATACTTATCTTTTGGTCTCTTGCCCAGAAGATTCATATTGTGCATAAGTCTTTGAACTCTTTTGTGGTTTACTATATATCCTTTACTTAAGAGAGTTTGATGAACTCTTCTTACTCCGTATCTACCCTTGTTTGAAGTAAATATTTCTTTTATTTGTTCTTTGATTTCTTTGTTTCTTAGATCAACTTTGTCAACTTTACTTAATTCGTAGTAGTATGTTGATTTAGGCATGTTCATAGCCTTTAAAAGATATTTTAATTTGTACCCTTCAGTCCTTAGTTCTCTGATGACTGCTGCTTTTTCTCCTTGAGATATGCAGCATACTTTTCTCTTCTCAAGGCGTCTAATTTTTTTTCGACTGCTTGTACTGTTCTTAAGTATTCATTTTCTTCTCTTAAACGAATAAGTTCTTCTCTTTCGGATTCGTTAAGTGGCTTTGGCTCTATATTAGTGTTTTCATTCTTATTTTTCATTTTAGGTGGACATCCTCTCTTCTTAATCTCAAGAGAATTATACCCAAATTTTTTATATTTGTTAACCCAAGTGTAAAGTTGACCATCTGGAATACCAGCCTCTACAGCTACAGACTTATATGAATTTCCTGCTAATACTTTTGATATCAATTTAAATTTTTCTTCTGCAGTCCACTTTTTATCTTGCTCTTTGTGTTTAAGGATTTCTTCACCATGAGAATCAACAAGTTTGCTCCAATATCTAATTTTATCTCTAAACATACGTTGTTTGACACCTTCTGGTGTTTCCATCCACTTTCCTTGTTTGTATAGTTCTACGCATTCTTTTTTGAATTCATAACTATATCGCATAAAAATACCCTCCTTACTGGTTTGTCCAGTAAAGAGGGTACATATCAAATCCTTACTCCCTTAAATAAAAAAGAGCAGCCTTTTAAGCTACTCCTGTAGAAAGTACAAAATGAGTTAATTATATTTTTTGTGTTTCCTCATACTAGTCTCAAAACTACTCTTACATCCATGTAGTTTTTCTGATTCTTTTTGACGTATCCTTCTTCATCTTTATCAAAGACAAAATGCTTATAAAACTGCTTAAAATGCAGGATTTCTAAGTTTACATCTTTTGTATCAACGCTATAGCTTCAACGTGCTCATCATTGTCCAAACCTATGTTGAGATTTTCTTCTATAATCGGAAGCTTGAAAGTAATTGATTTTAGCCATTGTCCGTTAGGCTGTTTTTCTTCATAAACTTGAATTTCAGAAATCAAAGCTGTAATTAACTGTCTACGCTCTACATCATTCATGACTTTATAGAGCTTATCAAAATAGATCAGAACCTTATATATGTTATCTCCTGTAAGCTTTTCAGCTTCAATAGTCTGTTTCTTTGCTTTCGCATCAATTAGTGATGATTCTAATTCATCTATTTTGTCATACATGCGATAAAGTCTGTCGTCTAAATCCTGTTTCCTTCTCTTATAGTGCTTATCTTCAACATCTAAATTATCTATTTCCTCAATTAGCTTAAACTTTGTAGAATGACACTTCCTCAATTCCTTTTGGTAATTATCTATTTCTGTTTCTATTTCAGAGGTATCCACCTTCATGTTGATTTTCTCTTGCATCATAGAAGCAAATTTCGGATTACTTACAATCTTGACAATTACCTCTGCAACAGCATCATCTAACAATTCTTCTCTAATTTGCTTACGGAAAGTACACTTATGACCTCTTATCATCTGCCTATGTTTACAACCATAGTAATAAAAATCTTTATACTTTGTGCCATCTTTCTTTTTCTTGATACACTTGTTTCCAAACATTCCCACTCCACATATCGGGCATTTTACAATTCCAGAAAGCAAGTGTGTGCGTGTATCTTTTCCTTTATTCACATGCTCATATTTCTTTGCTTGAGATTTTAGCTTAACCTGAGCAGCTTGCCAAACTTCATCGGAAACTATAGCTTCATGTATCCCTTCAGATATTAGATACTCATCTTGTTCAACCTGCTTATATTCATTTCTTGTACCATGAACTTTTTCTAAAGTTCTTCTTCCAAATGCTATTTTCCCATTATATACAGGATTCTTTAATATCTTTCTTATAAGACCTGCATCAAACAAAGGATTCTTACCATTCTGTCTTGGGATTTTTCTAATTCCATGATTCTCTAAGTATTTAGATATCCCATTGGCTCCTATCGTAGTATTTACATACTGGTCGAAAATCGTTCTTATGGCAATTGCCTCTTCCTCATTTATAAATAGCTTGCCATCTTCAAGTTTATATCCATACGGAGCAAAGCCGCCATTCCACTTTCCTTCCCTTGCTTTTTGAATGCGACCTTCCATTGTTTGAATACGTATGTTTTCTCTTTCTATTTCAGCCACAGCTGATAAAACAGAAATCATTAGTTTCCCGGCATCTTTAGATGAATCAATGCCATCTTCAACGCAAATAAGATTAACTCCATAATCCTGCATTATCTGAAGTGTAGAAAGAACATCAGCGGCATTTCTTGCAAATCTTGATAACTTAAACACAAGAACAAAAGACACTCCATCTTTTCCAGATTTTATATCTTCCATCATTCGATTGAACTGAATTCTACCTTCAATAGACTTGCCAGACTTTCCGGCATCTTCATACTCTCCAACAATTTCATAATCGTTGTAAATAGCAAAAGCTTTCATTCTTGATTTTTGTGCCTCTAACGAATACCCCTCTATCTGTATTGACGTAGATACTCGTGTATAGAGGTATACTTTTATTTTTTCTTTTGACATAGCATTAACCTCAATATAATTTTTCTATATCATATATAAATTTTTGAATTTAAGTTTGGACTATCATTTCAAGTATATTATAACACCTTTATTAGTCCGCCTCAATTAGTGTTTTTGCCATGTCAAAACTATTTTTAATCTCTTGATTTTTTGCTGGCGTTGGATCGGGCAGATTATCTAAATCTAAAACACCAGCATATTTTGTAATCAGATTTGCTATTAAATCAGCCAATCCATTCCAGTCACTATCCACAGACACCCCTCCTTCCTTTACAAACTTTCTATAATCAAAATATGTTTTCTTCTATATTTTAAGTTTAACGACTTTGGTAGGTGCTTGGCAGCAACATAGGAATCTCACCTCCGCCTCTTATTCCAGACGAGCCGGCTTAAACTATTGAAGTATCATTATCACTACTTGCTTCATTGAACAGGTTGCCAAATCTGTTTTTATGTATTCTTATTTATCGCTCGCTTTCTTGTTTCCTTGACTCACTCAGTATTCATTAAACCGAAATTATTCTCAGCAGAAAGGTCATGGCGTAAGTCATAATCCTCCACAAGTAGATAAAGTCCTACCTTGGTCTATTCAGTTTTCAAGGAACAATAGCCTAACGGCTTTAAGAGAGATTCTCTTCAACTTTATGGTTTTCATCACTTCCTTAAATAAAATATAAGGACAGATCTCCCTTCAATTTATAAAGGAAAATCTGCCCCCATCTACAAGGCGTTTACTTTATAAATTCTTTCAAAAGCACCTTTAGCTTTTTAAGAATATTGTTTTTTCGCCATTGTATAGCTTGATAGCTCACTTTCTTACCTCTCGCTATGCTTGATAGCGTTTCATCATTGAAATACAAACGCTCTATGATGTCCCTTTCCTCATCGTTTAGTTTTGATATAGCATTTCTGACTGCCTCAATCATCATCTGTGTTTCAACAATCTTTTCTACATCAACGCTTTCATCAGCAAGGTTATCTATAAAATGTCCATCATGATCCAATGATGAAAAAAAGAGCAAGTGGTTTTTCTTGTCCACCTGCTCTAAATACTTTTCGTGTTCTTTTTCTCGCCAGTAGACTTTATAAATATCTTCACTGACTTTTACCTTTTGCCCTCTGACATAAAGGTAATACTCTTTTACCATAAAGTTTCCTCCATTTCTTTTTTGTCTATTTGTTTTTCAGACAAAAAAGGAGGACTCCTGCATCTTGGCATAAGAAGTCCTCTGAAATGAAAGAAACCTGTTCTTTCTTTTACTATATTTAATTGTTTAGACGAGAATATGGAAAGACAGACAACTGTAAATCTTATAAGAAAAAGGAAGGATTTTGTTTTGAGTTATAACTTCAAAGAAATATATAGCCTTTATCATATCCTGTCCCTCCATTTTACAACTAACTATTCCTCATAAATTAAGCCCTTCTACTATTTCAGGTATCCACGCACATAATAAAAAATCTTATGCTTGTACTTTTTCTTTGCTCATCTTATTTAGTTCTCCAAGCATCATGAAGATTCCAACAACAATCATAATGAAATCAACAAGGGGCTGTGTGAACCAAACAGCTTTTACTCCAAATACCATTGGCAGAAGAATCATTGCAGGAACAAATAGGAATAGCTGTCTAAGCATAACAATAATCCCCGCTTTCTTTCCGTTCCCAATAGATTGGAAAAATGTAATGCTCATGACCATTACTCCATATAAAATAAATACGGAATAGAACAGTCTGAAATTCCCAACTCCCTGTGTTATGATACTTGCTTCTACTCCAAATAAGGAAAGTATCTGACTTGATAACAGCAATGATGGAATCCAAAAGACTGCTGCAAGAACAAGTCCTCCGATAGAAAATACCTTCATTGCTTGCCTTACTCTGTAATATTGCTTTGCTCCGAAGTTTGTTCCGACAACAGGCTGCAATCCTTGACTCATTCCCCAAAGTGGAATAAACGAAAAGGCATATACACGAAGCGATGCTGCCATCAAAATTCCGTTTGGATCTCCGCCATACTTAAATGCCATTTTATAAAGCATAGTCTGTTGAATCATGAACAGAAGCTGCATCATCATAGCTGATGAGCCTACTCCAAACATTTCTTTTTTTATTGCTTCATCGGACTTAATCTTATGAATTTTAACGACTTTACTCTTTTTCAGGAAGTAGTGCAGCGTTACAACCGCCTGAACAAACTGTGCTGTAATCGTTGCAAGGGCAGCACCTTCAATGGCGTATTCACCCATAACTGTCATTAAAATCGGATCAAGAATGATATTCAGTAAAGCTCCAAGTCCCATTATCATCATGGCTTTTTTCATTAGACCTTCGCCACGCATAACCATGTTTGCGGACTGTGTAAAATTTACAAAGAGGGAACCGATAAAGATTACTCTTAGGTATCTGATACCATAAGCTTTGATCTCACCTGTTGCACCGACCATATCTAAAAAATGTGGTGCAAGTAGTATTCCGCCAACTGTTATGATCGCCGAAAACAAAATCACCCAGAAAATCAGGTTGCCCATGATTTTATCTACGGTGTTCTGATCTCCTTTACCAATCGCTCGTGATAAAACAGATGCAGAACCTACACCAAGAAGTGTAGACACCCCGCTGTTAAAAAAAGTAAGTGGCATCGCAACGCCGCAGGCAGTCATTGCAGTTTGCCCTATAATATTTCCCGCAAAGATTCCATCCATTAGTGGATAAAGACCTATTACTATCATTCCGATAACCGCCGGAATAGATAGCTGAAATAGTAAATCTATTGGTCTTTTGATCAATAGTTGTTCTTTCATATCTTGTTTCATTCTTTGTCCTCCCTTGTTTTGATTTATATTTTTATAGGCAATTATTTGTTTGATTGAAAAATTCCTTAATTGCCTTTATATTTTTTTCATTCTTACCACCGTGCCATTTTAATTTTCCATTCTCCATAAACATAAAATAATCACAACAACATTCTACTAATTCCGGATCATGTGTAATAATAAAAATAGTTTTTCCGTCCTCTTTAAGCCTCATCATTTCATTAGAAACTTCTTTCATATTCTTAAAATCCAAACCACTTGTAGGTTCGTCCAAAATCAGTATTGTCCTATCAGAAGCGATAGCACTTGCAATTGCAACCCTTTGTTTTTGCCCTCCGGATAATGACATTGGATGGCAATCTATAAAATCCATTAAATTTAACTTTTTACATATTTCATCGACCTTTTCTTCTTTATTTTCATCGTTCTCTATACTCAAAAGAATTTCTTCTTTAACTGATTCGGTAAATAATTGGTGATTAACATCCTGCATCACCATAAAACATTTTTTCAATCTTTCTTTTGTATCATAATTTTTTGTTTCTATCTTCAAGGTTCCTTTTGCTTTTTCTTCAACTCCACATAAGCATTTTGAAAAAGTTGATTTTCCAGAACCATTATTTCCTAAAACAGCCACAATAGATTTTTGAGGTAATACAGCATCATGAATTTCAAGAAACGGTTTTTTCCCATAACTAAACATAAAATCCTTAATCTCTATTTGTTCCTTAGATTCTATATTTTTCATACGGCTATTGGTGTCAATAGTGTGTATACTCCTTAATCCCATATCATTTAAAGTGCTATTAGACAATTCTTTGAACTCAACACAAGAAAATTCTTTGTTAATTTCCCCATCTTTCATATAAATAAATCTATCTGCAATATCTATTAAATATTGTAGTCTATGCTCTGCAATAACCACAGTTGACTTTTTTTCTTTCCATTTTTTTATGATATCTTTTAACATTTTTATAGTTTGTATATCTAAATTAGAAGATGGCTCATCTAATACATAGATTTCAGGCTCCATAACAGCAGCAGAAGCACAAGCAATTTTTTGTTTTTCTCCTCCTGACATAGAAAACAAACTCTTATCAAGCAAATCTTTTATATTTAATTCTTTTGTTACCTTGCCAATTCTTCTACAAATTTCTTCTCTTGAAATCCCAAAATTTTCACAGGCGAATGCAATTTCACTTGTTGAATCTACATTGAAAAATTGAGTTCTTGGATTTTGAAATACTGATCCTACATATTGACTCAATTCATTAATAGAGTTTTTAGAAATTTCATGTTCATTTACAATAACGCTACCAGTCAAATTTCCGGAATAATACCCGGGAATTAACCCATTTATCAACCTACTTATTGTAGTTTTTCCGCAACCGGACTCACCACAAAATACAACTACTTCACCAGCATTGATATTTAAATTAATATTATAAATTCCAGCATTCTTATTCCCGCTATCATAAGTAAATGACACGTCTTTAAATTCAATCAATGCTATCCCCTCCTATATAAAAATAGTCCTGTAAAGGCAATTGAAAAGAGTAAAATGAGCAAATCATATATAGTAAACTTTACTTTTACTACAGTAGTTCTCTTTTTCAAAGCTCCCAATCCTCTACTTATTGCCGCCGCCGACAATTCATCACCTATTTTTGCAATAGAAACGATTAAAGGTATTGTTACATATTCCAAGTATAAGCTTGGATTTTTCCACGCCTTTTTATTTTTAAAACTAATTCCTCTCATTTTCATAGCAGTCTTAATAGAGTTGTGTTCTTCTTTCAAAGTTGGAATAAACCTGAATGCAACTGCTGTTGGAATAATAAATGCATTGGGAATTTTCCACTTTACCATGGCTGCTATAAACTCGCTCGTTTTTGTGGACATTACAACATAATATCCCAACATAAAAATTGGAAATAGTCTTAAAATTAAGGCATTCAACAATACTGAAATTGTATTTATGAGTGTAGGCAATGTGTACATATCTTTCGTAAAGTGTGCCATAATAGCCAAGGTAAATAGCCCTCCATAAATGAAAGATATCTTAAATTGTTTATTAGATAATAATAATGCTATTGCCACAATGGCGGATATAAGGCTAACTAAAATATCCTTATATCCGACAGACATTATGGTTGTTATAAATATCATAAATAAAATTTTAGTACGAGGATCTAAGAAAAAGCCCTTTGGTTTATTCGGTTTGTATACCTCATACTCTTCCATTAAATGATACCCGCTCTCTCAAAGTGTTTCTTAAGCATTTTCCTCCCTAAATTTGCACCAATAACTGAGCCGATAAAAATAATTCCAAATGCAGCAATCCCCATCCAAGAAGGCATATATTTTGCGAGTGCAAGTGCATATTGTTCTCCCATTTGTTGCTTAACACCTTCCATATAGGTATCTGCCATTACCCACATTGGCATTTGACAACCTATCATTCCGCAAGAAAATAGCCAAAATCCAATAACATTCTTTTTAAAACTCTTAAAACCACCTGATTTCATAACCAGATCACTGATAATTCCAAATGGAATATATCCCACTAACGCTAACCATGTATAGCCCATAAAATACCAAAACACACCGATAATAATTGACATAATCGTAACCATGCCAAATTTTTCTACTTTAGTTAAAAACAACATAAAGGGAATTCCTGTGACTATAGGAATTAGAAGATAGATAGCTGGGTATAAGATAGGTATTGCATTCATCATCCCTATTACAAAAAACAGAACTAAATAAATAGCTGTATAAATTCCTACATTGATTAGATCTTTAGCTGACAATCCCTTTTTCATTTTTTTTAATCCTCCTTAAATTAAAATAATATAAATCTACATGAGCTATATTTGAATAATTCTCATATAAATCATTTTCACTTATGACAGTTTCCAATTAACTGCCTTTTGTCGTGCCTCAACAAAATTTTTATAGATACCTTCTGCTTGAATTAGCTCTTCATGTGTGCCTTTTTGATTTATTTTTCCATTTGCTAAAACAAGTATTTGGTTTGCATTTTTTATTGTCTTTAGTCTGTGTGCTATCATTATTACTGTTTTATTTCTTGTGAGTTCCTCCATAGCAACCTGCAATTTATCCTCATTTTCAGGGTCTACATTTGCAGTAGCTTCATCGAAAATAATAATAGGTGCATTCTTTATCATTGCTCTTGCAATTGATATTCTTTGTCTTTCTCCACCAGATAAACTTGCACCTCCCTCTCCTATAACTGTTTCATATTGTTCAGGAAGCTTCATAATAAATTCATGACAACACGCTTTCTTTGCAGCTTCTATAACTTCATCATGTGTAGCATCTGGCTTGGCAAACTTTATATTGTTCTCAATAGTGTCTTGAAATAAATAAACATTTTGAAAAACCATACTAATTTGTCTCATTAATGACTCCAATGAATATTCTTTAATATTATGTTTACCTATGCTGATTTCTCCTTTCTCTACATCCCAAAATCTCGCTATCAAATTGCAAAATGTAGTTTTTCCAGCTCCTGAAGGTCCAACTATAGCTGTCATTTGGTTTTGTGGTATCTTGACAGAAATATCATCAAGGATTTTTTTGCCTGAATAAGAAAACTCTACATTATCAAAAGAAATATCGAAAGTAGTAGGCTTTATGTCTTTTCCATCAATATCCATCTGTGGAAATTTCTCTAACTTCTTTGTTTGCTCAATAGATCCACTAACAACTCTGAGAGAAGTTGTTGCACTTCCTGCCAATTTTATTTGAGAAAAAGCAAGAAAAGAAATTATAATCGTCATAACTGTATTTAAGAATGAGAGTTCTCCATTGATATAAAAGAAAATACCTGCACCTATTATCAAAATGCTAAACAAATCCAAAAGAATATTTTGCAAAATCGTATAAGGTGTAAACAGTTTTTCACAATCAAGATTTATTTTTCTACTATTTTCAATAGCACCTCTGACTTTTTCATCTCCTTTCCCTGTTAAATTGAAGGATTTTATAACAGACATTCCTCCAATTTGTTCTAAAATGGCATCAACTAATTTAGCAGATGCTTTTTGTCTTTTAGGAAGAACACTCCTTGATTTGCTTTCCATTTTTGAGAGAACAAATAAGTACAATAGGCATCCAATTGCAACAATAAAACCTATTCTCCACTCAAATGCTAAAATCATTATTGTAAATATTATCGTGTTTATAAAACCTGATAATGTATTTACCATAACCATTGCTGCGGTATTTTCTACATCTTCTAAAACAGTTGTAGAAATTCCAACCACTTCACCAATATTGTTTTCATTGAAAAATCCCATAGGTATTTTTTTTAACATTTCACCTATTGCTACTCTTTTATTTGCCACCATGAAATAACTTGCATGGCATTGCTGTAATTGTGAAAAATAATTTGTAACACTTCTTCCGATTATGCTAATAACAAGAAGTATTAACGCGATCCACGCGGGCATCATGCTCATGTCTTTTTGGACAATTGCTTTCACTATAAAATAAATAGCACTGATTTGAAGCATATGAAAAATCGCAAACAAAAAACTTACCCATATAGAGTGATATACATTTTTCTTTTCATCACCTGAGAAATCTAAAATCTTTTTTAAAGCACTTAACATTTCATCCCACCATCCTTTGTTCCTATATGAGCGTTCCACATATTTCGGTATAATTCACAACCTTTTAATAATTCATCATGCTTACCGTATGAAACAAGTTTTCCATTCTCAATTAAGAATATTTGTTCTGCATCTGTTATAGTTGATAACCTATGAGCAATAATAATCACCGTTTTATCTTTTATAAGCTTTGATAAAGCTTGCTTTATAATCACTTCATTTTCAGGATCTATATATGAAGTAGCTTCATCAAGTATTACAATAGGTGCATTTTTGAGCATTGCTCTCGCTATTGATATTCTTTGCCTTTCTCCACCAGAAACATGGCTCCCACTACTTCCGACAACCGTATCGTAACCATGTTCCATTTTCATAATAAAATCATGACAACCCGATTTCTTAGCAATGTCTTCTACTTCTTTATCACTGGCACTTGGATTACCCATTCGGATATTTTCCCTAATACTTTCGTTGAACAAAAAATTATCCTGCGAAACAAAGGCAGTTAAACTATATAATTGCTTTAATGGAATTTCATTAAGATTGTATCCACCAATATTTATATTTCCTTCCGTAATATCCCAATATCCAGCTATTAATTTTGCTAAAGTTGACTTGCCACTTCCACTTGGTCCAACAAAAGCCACTGTTGTCCCTTCTTTTATGTTTAGGGATATTCCATGAAGAATTTCTTTTTCTTCTTCATATCCAAACTTTACATTTTGTAAATCAATATTATATTGCTGGATAGTTACTTCTCTATCAGAATGCTTTTGTTCTTTTCCTTCTAAAATTAAGTTAATAGAATTAGCAATAGTTCCTATCTTAGCAAGACCATCAACAAAATTGATTGTTTCAAGTAAAGGTCCTGCAATACCTAAAGATAGAATAATTACAGATATAAATACTTCTGCACTTAAACTGCCGCTAATGTAGAAATACCAACCAAATGGAAGCACTGTTATCATTGTAGTAGGAGATATATTTTTAGATAAAGATACAGGTAACTGACAGCTCTTCATCCATTCATAAAAGTATCTTGCATTTGCAATGACTTTATCTTTGTACTTTGCGTACGATCTCTTGTCTTGATTAAATGTTTTTATCACTTCTATTCCATTGACGTACTCAATAATTGCAGAATTCATTTCTCGATTTACCTTTACAGATCCTTCATATTGAACAGCATAATTTTTCATTACGAGTCCCATAAAAAGCATTCCCACAGGAATGGATACTAATGATAAAAGAGCCATTCTCCAATCAAGAAATAATAAGTAAATAAATATACTCAAAGAACCTAAGAGATTCGATGTCATTTCAGGCAACAGGTGAGCGAGCGGTTTCTCCATACTTTCAACCTGATCCACTATAATCTGCTTAAAGTTTCCGCTTGGAACAGAGATTATTTCTCCTAATGGCATCTTTGGAAGTTTTTCAAGCATTCTTAAACGAACATCTTTCAGTACACTAAAAGTTGCTTTATGGGATACAGATAAAGCCATAGAGTATAAAAATGATTTTAAGATGTAGGATAACAATCCTATTCCTAACCATAAAGAATAAATTTTAAAATCCTCATTTCCCTTTAACAATTCAACTAAAATACGACTTGCTGCAATATATGGAATAATCCCTGCAATAACACCGATACTCGCTATAAATACAGATGTTTTTAACTTTGAATGTTCCTTTTTTGCAAGCTCCCACAATATAGTAGCAGGACTTTTTTGTTTCATAATCAACACCTCCAAATAAAATAACTTAATTAGCTAACTTAGTTATCTTTATTTTAAAAAATATAAGGGCGCTTAATACCCTTTCCCTTATATTTAAAAACCTCGTAATTTCTCCCATCCATCATAAAAAAACTTCGAAACTATTCTTGTGTTTAACTTTACTTCTTCTTCTGTTTGAGAATGTATTATAATTTCACACAATGCATTAATATAAGCATGGTTTAACAAATGCATTGCATTTTTAGGGACTTCTGATTTTATATTCTTTTTCTTTGAAACAAAGTATAAATTTCTAATTATCTTTTTATATTTTCTTAAATGCTCGTAAAGCCTTATTCTATGTGCTTTCGAGTATTTTTACTGTAGGAAGATACTTCACGTTTCTTTGCATATTTCCTCATGTCTTAGCTGTCAGAAGTGGTAAATAAGTAGTAAATTCATTTGTACTACTAAGCAACAAGACGCTCCTGTTGCTTCTCTTTATTCAAGCGTTTCATTTCTGCCATTGCAGAATCGAATGTTGCATGTGCGTAATAGTTCAGCGTCATGGCTATATTAGCATGTCCCATAATGTACTGTAATGCCTTTGGATTCATTCCTGCATTTGCATAGTTGGTACAGAATGTATGTCGCAAACTATGTGGAGTGATGTGTGGCAATTTATCCTCGTTATACTTATTGTATTTCTTAACAAGACCTTTCATCATGCCGTTGTAATCACTTGCCACTTTTGGATAGTTCTTTCTATTAAGAAAGAGGAAATCACTATATCCATCAATCTCAACACGCTTATCATTCTTTCGATTCGCTAACACTCGCTTAAATGCTTGATAGGCTTCTTCAACCATAGGAACTTGACGTTCGCCACTTTTGGTCTTTGGTGTTTCAATGTAGTACCCAATTTCAGTATCTCTCAATAGCTGATGGTCTATATTGACAAGACGATTCTCAAAATCTAAATCTGGAAGTGTCAAACCACCAAACTCTGAAATACGAAGACCTGTTTTTAAGAGTATCAGAATTTCATCATAATTTTTGCTGTAGGTTTTATCAGCTTTTGCAAAGGCTAACAGTTTTTCTTCCTGTTCTTCTGTTAGTACGGTCTTAGGGACAGTATCATCATCAAGAACTGCTTTCAGTTGAAAGTCAAATGGATTCTTCCGAACACAATCATCTTGTATAGCAATATAGAATGAAGCCTTTAAAGAACGTTTGTAGTTATTGATGGTTTGATAAGCATAACCATTTTCACTCATTCTAATAGCCCATTCTTTAGCGTCTGATGGCTTAATACTGTCAATACTTCTTACACCTAACTTGTCTTTCTTCAAAATATCCATAAGATATTTGCGTCCAGTTTCAGTGTTTTTTCTAACCTTTGGTCTTTGAGCGTTCTGTTTTGCGTAAAGCTGGCAGAGTGTCATTTTCTTTCCTACAACATCAATACCATCATGAATGTCTTTCTGTAACTCTGCGATTTTCTCTCTAAGTGAGATACAATCACGCTTTCCTGCTGGTACTCGGTCTGTAGCCACAAGTTTCCACGAGTAAACAAATTGCGGTTCTCCAAATGAATCTATATATTTGTATAAGTATCTTCCGTCTTTTCGTTGGCTCTCTCCAGTCTTTAAGATTCGACCTTTATTGTCACGTCTTTTTTCTGACATGGCATTTGCTCCTTTCCTTTATGGAAAGAGCCTTGATACGACTTAATACTATTTTATCATATACAAGACCCTTTGGCGACGCTAGATTGCGTCCAATGTATCTATAATTTTTTCAAATTGTTTTCGTTTAATCTGAATACGATTGCCATTCATAATCAGCCAATTTGCATTTTTATTTTCCTCTGCCAAGCGTCGTAGCTTGTTTTCGCCAATACGAAAATATTTTGACGCTTCTTCAATGGTTAGGGTATAACGTTCCCAAATAGGAATGTCAGTCTGCTTCATAAAATCCTCCTTTCCAAATCACTTATTTGGATTTCATAAAAGTTGTTTTACCAGCAATCGAACAGCTTTAGCAAAGCTCACGGGAGTTCCACCCCTGCATGGTTCTCATGTAGCCATACTCATTGCCTGCGACGGTTTTATCACGCTCGGACTATTGACTGTATGGGAGTATCATTATCACGATAAGAATGTCGTTGCAGGCAATCCTGCTAAAGATTGCTTCTCGGATCACTAACATGAATCGCTCGCTATCTTTATAAGATAGGTCATGGCGGTTAGTTCCGTTGGCTCTTTTCTTATCGAAACGTATTCGATTACTTTTATTCAGTTTTCAAAGAACAATGGCTCGTTAGCCTATCAAAACACATTGAAAGCTCAATATGCTTTGGTGGAATAACAAACCTCCCTGTTCGGGAAGCGTGGAATGGTTTAGCACGCTTCCACGAAAGGAGAGAGGATATTACTTAATTTCAAATGACAAAATCTTTGTAATCAGTCTGGTTTCCATTCTTCCACGTAAGACTTCATCAACGACCATACTTTGATTGCCATATTCATCTTTCATAAGTCGTAGGGAACGCTTCGTTATGTACCCTCTGTAATGATGTAGAATCTGGTTAATCGCTTCGGTATCGCCATCTGTTGCCTTTACAATGAGAGGAAAGGGAATCATAGGATATTGTGTTTTCATTCTTCAAATTCCTCCATAAACTTTTTAATTAAGGCTAGTCCACTGGTTCTATGCCGATAGACAGTAGAACGGTTCAATTTCAACAGGTCTGCAATTTCTGAATCGCTCATGTCCATAAAGTAAAACAGCAGTAGAATTTCACGTTTCTTGTCTGGCAACTCACGTAATGCTTCACTCAACAAATCATTTTCAACGCCTACTGATAACCCATTGAGTGTAAAAATCTGAAAGTCAGTTGAATAGTTATCTGTTGTCGCAAACTGGCTAACAAGATAATCGCCAACATCCGAAAAGGACACCTCACGCTTTGCAATCCTTGAAAGATAAAGCATATAATTCTTTCGCTCGTCTTCCATAGCACGTTTACAGATATAGTCAAACTGATTTTCTATTGTGGTCTGAAAAGAAGATGGTTTCATGTTTCTCACCCCCTTTCTGTCTAGGAAAGGAAGTGAGCCTTGCTCGTTTATCTCCTTTCACTCTTAGTCCCAATGTGAAAGGGGGATTTGTTGCATTACTGATAAATAAACTTTGTAAAAAAGTTCTGAATAGCCAAAAAAGCATATAAACAGATTTATTTCTCTGTTTACATGCTTCTGTTATTCTATCTATATGATTTATAAAACCACATTGGTGGACGTACTTATCTATTGCAGATAGACGACTTTTTTTGACAAGAACCCAATGTAAGGAAATTTATTGTATATGATGTACTTCATGGCGACGTTGACCTCCAACAAACCGCCATTTGGAAGTAATATACAATATTTTAACAGCGTAAATAGCACTACCATATAACGGTTTTTTTTATTGGCGTTTAGTAGTGCTTTTTATTAAATATAAACCTATAAACCATATAACACGTTTTTCTATACCTGTTTTTAATTCAGTAGGAACAATAAAATGTATAGAGGTGGTCTACTATGCGTAAAAAAGAAGATAAATATGATTTTAGAGCCTTTGGTTTAGCCATTAAAGAAGCTCGATTGAAACGAGGTTTAACTCGTGAACAAGTGGGAGCATTGATTGAAATTGACCCACGGTACTTAACTAATATTGAAAATAAAGGGCAACACCCCAGCATACAAGTTCTTTATGACCTTGTATCGTTACTTCATGTTTCCGTTGATGAATTTTTCTTACCTGCTAATAACTTGGTAAAAAGCACCCGACGATTACAGATAGAGAAATACATGGATAGCTTTACAGACAAAGAACTATCCTTAATGGAATCTTTAGCCAGCGGTATCAACGAAGCAAGAAACATCGAAGACTAATTAAAAGAATCCATACATAACGGAAAGAGCCGATAAAATGAGATTGTATTAATCTCATTTTATCGGCTCTGCGTCTTTGCGTCTGGCTCTGTAATCACAGTTACTTTGAACTGCTTTATTTCAATTAAATTTTCTTGTCTGCATTTCGGACAATAGAGGGGGAATTTTTTTAATTCAGTATCTTCCCTTATCTTTAATCGTGTTTTATTTCCACATACAGGACACAATATCCACTTGTAGTTTATAATAACTATCTCCTCCTTTACACTTTAATTCAAATCTTTATTAAAAAATATTTCATCTTATTTAACAAGAAACCATATTTATATAACAACATAAAATACACTAAGTTATTTTATTGAACATATATCGTACTTTATCTATCCGACTATTTGGACGACGGGGCTGGCAAACAGGTTCACCGGTAGTAACATGGTACCCTTTTAACTCTGTTAAACAAACACTACGTCCATTTGTAAAGAAAGTTAAATCACTACGATATTCTTGAATACACCGAGCAGGGATTTCTCCACTAAGAATGACCTCATTATTTTTCAATTGAGTGTCTACGATGTTCGCACAATATTTAGGAGCATCGTTGTATGCTCGTGAAAGATATTCCTGTGGCGCATAAATTTTAAAACTAAGATATGGCTCTAACAATTCTGTTCCAGCTTTTTTTAAGACTTGTTCCAATACAATAGGAGCAAGCATCCGAAAATCTGCTGGGGTACTAACAGGGCTATAGTATAAGCCATACTTAAAACAGATTTTACAGTCCGTCACATTCCAACCATATAATCCTTGTTCGCAACCATAGCGTATCCCTTCCATAACTGCATTTTGAAATGATTGATTTAAGTATCCAAGAGAAACCGAGCTCTCATACTGCATTCCACTTCCCAACGGAAGCGGTGATACAGATAAACCAATGGAAGCCCAGAAAGGATTTGGCGGCACTTCGATGTGAATGGTATATTCTGCATTTTTTAACGGTCTCTCCATATAAATGACTGTAGGCTCTTTTAGTTCTATCTCCACATGATACTTTTCTTGCAACAGTGCACTAATCACTTCCATTTGTACTTTCCCTAAGAAAGAAAGTATAATTTCATGTGTCGTAGAATCCACGTAATATCGTAGAAGCGGATCACTATCTGAGATTTCCAAAAGGGCATCAAGCAACATTTCTCTCTGTTCAGGTTTACTCGGTTCAACAGTTGTTTGTAGTAGAGGGTGCGGATTTTCAATCTTTTTTCTCTGTGGCAATAGTTTTGTATCTCCAAGAACACTATTTAACTTCAAAAACTCATTTTGCAAAATAACAATTTCTCCAGAATAAGCTCTATCAATCTTACATAATTCACCATTTATTGAAGTATACATTTCTGTAACTTTTATTTTTTCTTTTTCTGATACTCTAACCGAATCTCGTAAATGTAGTACTCCACTATAAAGGCGTATATATGCAAGACGTTGTCTTTTTTTTGTATATTCAATTTTGAAAACATTTCCGCAAAGTTCAGACGGACCTCGATGTGTTGATGAATAAAATTTATTAGTAATAACTTCTATAAGGTTATCAATCCCTATATTACTTTTTGCACTTCCATGATAAAGAGGGAACAGAGAACAATTCTGAAATCTTATGCTTTCCTCTTGTTCGAGTTCCAATGCTTCTAATGATTTACCGGACATATATTTCTCTAAAAGGTCATCGTTTCCCTCTATTACCGTATCCCATTGTTCAGATTCGGTAAAGTTCGTCACACACATATTAGGATACAGTTCTACCTTCTGTTTGATTACAATTTCGGCAGAAAGTTTCTCTTTAATATCCTGATAAACCGTTGATAAATCAATTCCATTTTGGTCAATCTTATTGATAAAAAAGATTGTGGGAATCCCCATTTTCCTAAGTGCATGAAATAATATACGAGTTTGTGCTTGTACGCCATCTTTTGCAGAAATCAGTAGAATTGCCCCATCTAAAACTGATAATGAACGATATACTTCTGCTAAGAAATCCATATGTCCTGGCGTGTCTATGATGTTCACCTTCGTATTTTCCCACTGAAAAGAGGTTATTCCTGTCTGAATTGTAATTCCTCTCTGACGTTCTAAAAGCGTATTATCCGTCCTCGTTGTACCTTTGTCCACGCTTCCTAATTCTGTAATCGCTCCACTGTTATATAATAAGCTTTCTGTTAAGGTAGTTTTTCCTGCATCAACATGAGCTAAAACTCCAATATTAATAATTTTCATGTGATTTTCCTCCATTCAAAAACCCAAAAGGGCATAAAAATCCCAGTGATAAATACTTTTATCACTGGGATTTTTATGCATAACCATAGGTATACAAAGCATACAGATATTCTCTGGATACTTTAGAATCACATGATAAAGGTATTCTTAAACTGGGTACAAAAAACTAAGCCCTCCTAAAAAAGGACATCCAATTATTTGTTCCCACTATCAAATTGACAGTTTATTTAAGAATACCTTGCCGCATATTTATTAACTCCTTTTAAATAGATACTTAAATAATAGCACGTAAGAGCATATTTGTAAAGGAATCTCCAATTTTTTATCAAAGAGAGTACGTGATTACAAAATAGCTGTAATAATGTACCAATATTTGTTATTCTATAATCTTCCAATTACTCCCGTTCTTTTCAAGTACCAAATCAAATTGAGATACCTGCGTTGCTTTGGTCTGCTGGTCGATATACTCCACTGTCAGCGATACCGTGACTTGATTATCCTTACGATTGTGAATAGGATTTACCAGTTCTTGAAAGATGTACTCTTTTCCGATTGGTTTTAATATCCCGTCATTCACATAGTAGGAAAGTTCACTGGCTGTCGCTGTAGGATAGAGCTTGAAGAACGTCGTTAAAAACTCATTGATTTCATTGGTTGTAATGGAATCAACCGTCCCCTCACTTTCAATGGCTTTTGGTTTATAACTTGATTTCTTAGGTATGTTGGTAATGGTCGGATTCTTAACCAGTACCATATTTCCAGAACCATCTACATAGACACTCACTATATAAGCAGAGTGGACGGTCTTTGTATTTTCTCCCTCTGTAATGAGCTGGTCTACACTGTAGGTTACATTAAACTCATTGTCGCCAGTTGGCTCTACCGTCCATATCTGAAATCCTCTTACAGAAGACGATACAGGAATATCTTTGCGTACTGTATCAACATTGAGAGCTTGAAGTTCATCTGTCAGATAGCCTTTTAGACTTTCCATTCGATTATCAATGGACTTATCGGATTGCTCCCATGAATAGTAGACTTTCGCAAAGTTCTCTACAAAATTTTCTACATGATGAGTATCAACGTATTCCTTTTCTATGATAGTTGTTTCGTGAATAGTATGAGTATCTATAGCTGTAAAGTGCTTGAATATCGCAAAGCTGAAACTAAGCCCTAAAAGTACCCACAAGGCAATCACAACCTTTTTATGAGGATTGACCTTATAGTAGACACGAGGTTTCTTTTCCTTTGGTATCTGTTTTTCTTTATTCTGATTTTTTCTAAATTTCATCATTAAATCTTCCTTTCTCATTGTTTGATTCGTCCTGCTCCCACTAAATGCTGTTGCCAGTAGGGGCTTGTTAAGTCGGCATAACCGATTGGGTCGCCTGCATGAAACATACGGTTATTGCCAAGGTATATCCCAACATGAGTAATATAAGAGCCAGCGTTATAGGTAGAATGAAAGAAAACCAAATCGCCAGCTTGTGCTTCCGATAGTGGGATATGCTGGGTCACATCATATTGCTGTTGTGCGGTTCGTGGTAAGTTAATTCCAGCTTTTCCATACGTCCATTGTGTCAGTCCGCTACAATCAAAAGAAGTAGTCGGGGAAGCTCCACCGTAAACGTATCGCCAGCCCTCATATTTCAGTGCTTCGTCCATGATGGCTTGTACCGTATCATCATCAAACTCTGTTGTGACAAGATACTGCGTTACCAGTTGCACATAAAACATATTGCCATAGTTGTATCGCCAGCCCCCATTGATAGGTATGGCTATGGGATTGGGGTAAGACACTTTTTCGCCACCTGAATACTCTTTTGAGAAACTTTGAGCCAGTTCAAAGGTATATTTATTTCCACGATTAGCCACATACCCTAAGAAACCACCACCATAATTGTAGGACTGGATAACCGATTCTAAATCTACACTGAGCCTTTCGCTACTGGCTAATAATTCACTGAAATACTTCACACCTTGCTTAATGGATTCTTCTGTACTCAATGAATTAGGTGGAAGACCGAGGGATTCCGAGGACTGCATAACATCTTCCGCAGTACCGCCCGATTCCACCTGTATAATCGCAAGAAGTATGTTGACATATTCTTCAACGCCATATTCTTTGGCATATTTTTCTACCATAGGCTTATGAGCCAGCACTTCTGCGGAAACATTCACACCTCCATAATGAATATTGGAAATTCCGCTGTCCTGTTCATCTGAAAATAAAATGGCAACAAACAGAAGCAGTGAGAAGACCATCAAGAATAATCCAGAACCACCAATCACTAAAGTTTTCAACTTCATGGTTTCTTACCGACTTTCTTAATGGTGGCGGTTTTGATTGGTGGTCTACTTCTTGTATTTTGTAGTGGTACTCTTTGAACAGTAGACGGACGTTCTTTTGTGATTGGACGTTGTGAAGTTCTATCTGCTGTAGTGGTTGAAGTTGCTGGCTTTTGAACGGTTTTTTCTTGAACGGTATTGCCTTGGCGTTCCACTTTTGGACTTGAAAAATCGGACTTAACTGCTGGACGCTCTTGTTTGGCTTGTTGAGATTCCTTATATGAAGTCTGAATATTAGACTGTTTTGAGGTCTGTTCATCATGATATTGTTCTTGTCTTGTAGTCGGTCTTTCATGAACAGAAGAAGCAGGCTGTTTTTTCTGTTTGACCTGTTCCATTTCAGAGCGACGCTTCGCAATGGTTTTTCGCCTTTGTTCCTGCTGTTCCTTGCGTCCACTGGCTCTGTCCGCTTTGGTTTGAGAAATACTACTGGTTAAATCACGGACATTCTCTTTTACTTTGGATTTTCCTTGATATACTGCATATCTTGCATTGGTCGGCAAATCTTTAACCTGTTCTTTCAAACCACTAGCAGTGTCTACCATTCTGTCTTTGGTATCAGCTACTGTACCGATGGTTTGACCGATACGTTTTCCAAGTGTTGATTTTTCCTTTCCGTCTGGTCGGGAGTGATCTGCTTGTGTCCTTGCAGAACTCCCCGAACCCGACTGTCCTTTTTTACCTGTAACAATGGCAGACCCAGCCCCTAGAGTAGTCATGGAACGTCCAAGTTTCCGCTGTAGACGGTGCATGTGAGCGTGCATAAGCATACGAGGTTTTCTCATCACACGACTTCCCACACTTTGAGAATCGTTACTCTGTAGAGAAAACATACTCATTAAATCGCCCAGCTTGAAGTAGATTCCTGCAAAGGTCACAATCTGTAGAAAAGCAATCAAAAAGAACGGATAACCAGCCGATAAGGTATAGAGCATGGTTGAAATACTAAATGCTGTCGTAATAATCAATGTGATTCCAGCTCGTGTCAAAATGGTATTAAAGAGCTTTGTTATGGCTCGTTTTGACATACCATCAAATGATGGAATCATGCTTAAAATAAAGCTCACAGGCAGAAACATAGCATAGATGATAAAAAGTACCTGCGAGAAAATCATGATTCCTGTTAATAGGAATACAAATATGGAAATCCCAATATTGAAGACAAATAGGAAGAAGACTGTACCTAAACGGTTAATGGTCTTTGTAATGGTTAGATTGGTATTGCTTCTGTCTTCAATTTCTTCCGCAACAATTTTTTCTCTGTCTTCGCCATTGTTGGAATCTGGGCTGGTGGAGAGCAGGCTTTCCACACGGTCAATACCGATACTTTCAATGTCTGAACTGTTGTATTGAAGCAGTAGCCACGGTTGCTGAACCTGTATGGAAAACAGGCTATCTCTGATTAAGTCCACGCTGTCCTTGCCTTGACTATCGGAATGGGGCATGACAATCTTCGTGCCAAGTGATAAACTGGCATTACTGATGTCTGATGAAAAGTCATTGATTTTTTTAATGTAGTCGGGAGCGTAGGCAATAAAGGAAGCCGATAGGATAAACACCAGCACAAAATTCATAATGGCATGAATTGCCTTTGTGGTTTCTCTCTTTATCAGTCCCGTATAGGCAACATAAACCCCAAGAACCAAAATCAAGAGTAAGAGGAATCCAACATAGAAACCCTCTGTTGAAAATCCGTTTGCACTCACACCAGCTAAGGTCTGCATATTCTTACCAATGGAATCTGCTGTAGCGGAAATGAAGTCTAAGGAATAGGCTTCCTGTACTAAGTAACCTGTCGCATTGGAAACATACAAACTGATTGTCCAAATAAAATTGGTAATGGCATATAGTCCATACATGACCTGTTTTCCAATCCCGTCCGACCAGTTCCACGGAAGCCAGCCCCAGCTATTATCCACATAAAAATCCAGTTGATAGTTTTCAAGTGGGTATCGGCTGTATTCATTTGCCACATTGACCGTATCATCTACCAAGCCCGCAGCTTGAACCACCGTTCCCAGCATGGCTAAAAGAAAAATGGCAATCACAAGTGTGAAAGCCACTGTCATTGCCACTTTACCTAGACGTTTCAGCGTCCAGTTTGATTTTATTCTGTTTACTATTGATGGTTTCACATTTACACCTCTTTTCGCACAGGTGGTCTGGTATCAAAGGCATGGAGCAGTTCTTCAAATACAGGGTGGAACTGTATCACACCGACACGACCATATAAATCACTGATAAGGCATTGCCCGTTTTCCAAATCACGCAATCGCTTCTGATTGTTTTCGTCCTCTGGGTCTACACCAAAAAAGGCTAAGGTCTTTTTAATCTCGTTAAGGTCAGTGGAACGAAATGCAAATTTTAAGCCGAGGTTATTTTTCAGTTTTTCATCTAAGAGGTCGTCTGTATTTTGGGTCACGAAATATACCCCAGCGTTCATAGCACGACCAGCCCGAACCAGCTTCATAGATAGTGTTTTTCCTTGTGCTACCTGTAAAAAGCTCCATGCTTCGTCTAAATCTACAATCTTGAAAATGCTTCGGTCTGTATGGATAAAGTCTAAAGCAAAGGTACTAATGACAATCAGCATAGCAACGGATAAAAGCTCCATAGTGGTATATTCCTCAAAGGAAGTTTCCTTGTCGGGAAGTACCAAGTCCGCAACCTGTATAATGTTCAGTTGTTTTTCTAAGCTGATAGACTGCTCCACATAACCATTACTGAATAATAAATGTGCAAAGTCATAGTCTGTAAAACTTTCGATATGGTCGGCTATACTGGTACTTAGTGGCGTATTCTCAACCCGTAATTCCTCAATCACTTTCATCAACCCTCGTACTTCACTATTGGTTACTGCACGAATGGCTTTTCTAAGGATTGGGAAGCGTTCCCCATCACGAGAGGAAATCCCCGTAAGGAATGTCAGAATATCAATAGCCAGTGATTCAGAATCTTTGGGATTTTTCATAATCACATAAGGGTCAAGTAAGCCTTTGTTTTTCTCATCAGAAGTCAGAGTGACGATATTGATTTCATGGGAAATCTCTGGCAAGGTTTCTTTCCATCTGCCACGTTCTGCTTTTGGGTCTACAATCACTGCTTGTGCCCCATAAAGCACCGCATAATAGACGATAAGGTTATTCGCAAAGGATTTACCACCACCCAGCGAACCAACAAAAGCCGACGCTAACGCATTGGTTACTGAACCCTTAACCCCTTGACTGGCAAGAGCAGGTTTCAGATAGACATTGCGTCCAGTATCTAAGCTGTAGCCAACATAAATCCCCTCATTTTCCCCCAGCATTTGAGTAGCACCAAAACCTAAACCAGCGAGGAAATCAGAGGTCACGTATTGAATATAATCATTCATATAACGCTTGCTGGCAGGTAAAAATTCTTCATGTAAGCCGAGCATATCCCCAAATGGTCGTACCAGTTTTACGCTTAAATCGTCATAAAAATCTTTCACTTCATTACAACGACGTTTGAGTTCGTCAAGATCATTTGCTGATACCCTTACCACATAAGACAGCTTGTACATAGATTCCTTGCTTTGGTCTAAATTGGTTTCCAGCTCATTCACACTTTCCAGAGCTTCCGCCACATTGGAGCTGGTTTCATTATCACTTTGCCAAGCGTGGTTATCCAAGTCTTTCAGTTCTTTCTTTTTATTGCGGACAGTAGATAGGGCTTTACGATTCGCTACAATTTCCACATTCATTGACGTATCAATCGGGAATGTAAATTGCTGTTGCTGGTAGTAGAAGATTTCAGAGGACGGGAAGTCCAGTTCTCCGACAATGCTGTTAATGGTAAAGTAAGCTACATAGACGGTTTCATCTTCCTGCTGGATTTTCAAATATCGCTGTTTTTCTTCCACCAAACAGCGAGTAGGCTTAATCAAGTCATAGTATTTAATCAGCGTTTCATTATCCAGCTTTTTCTTTGATAGATGGTACTCATACTCTTCATAGGCAGTGCCTGTCTGTCCGTAAAGGTGTTCAATCAGATAGCCGAAGTCGTCCTTATCTAACCTGCGGATTTTGAAACGACGAGAGATTTTATTTTCTAAGAGCTTTTCCATCTTCTGAAAACGCAGGATTTCATCATTACTCATACTAACAAAATCGCCCATCAGCTTATGGTTCACATCATAGACAAAATCAGACAAAGCATTTTTTGCTTCAACGGTAAGACTTTTCATAGAAAACTCCTGATCGTTGAGAAGCAACTTAAAGCCGATAAAGAAACGGTAGTTCACTTGATTTTCGCCAATCATGGATATTAAAGCGTCTGTCTGTTGGTCGATTTTGTCATAGGCAACCGCTTTGAGCTTGCCAGTGACTTCATTTTTGGAACGCTCTTGTGCAGAACGTATGCTGGATTCTGTACTGATTTGTAAAGCATGAATTTTGCCATCACGATTTTGTGCGATAAGCTGTCTGAAAGAATCATGCACTTGTATTTTCTGTTCTGGACTTAGAAATGAGTAATTGTAAGGAACAAGCTCATAGTAAGCATAACATTCCCCGTCTTTATTCCAGACGAGATTGTTTTCAATGTATTTAATTGGATATGCCATAAAATTCACTCCTAACTGCTGTAATGGCTTCTTGTGGCTGGTTTCTGCCAAGCGTTACTTTTTTTCCTGCATAGGTCAGCTTTGGTCGCAGTGCATAAGCAATGACAGACTTCAAAAATCCATAAGGCTTTTTACCATCAAAAGTTTTTGTAGACATAAACCATGTGAAAGCCACAGGAATCCCAAAGTATTTGAGAAATGCTCCCTCTATCATGGAAAGAGGGGGCAAGTTGCCAAGTATCATCACTGCAAAGAGTGACACGACAAACCATGTCATTTGCGTAAAGGTTATGGGAAACGGAAGTCTAAAATCATTGATAGAATACAGTACCTTTTCCACAGACCAGATACTGGTATAGCTTCGTATTTTCTTCATGTAATCAATCCTTTCATAAAAAATAGGGGTAGCTGATTGAGCCACCCCGTAAAATAGAAAATCTGCCAGTAGTAATGTACCGACAGATTTAATAGACGATTTCAAAAATCCCATGATTGGTTGAGATAAACGTTCCTGAAAGGTCTAAATCCCGACCATAGGCTTGATAATCAATATAGTTTTGAAGACTAGCTGGTACTTCGCCTAAAGCACCCGTTTCTTCAATGTAGTAGCGTGCCACGTCATACATATCATCACAATCGGAATGAATGATAATATCCTCTTGATGTTCGCTTAGTTCTTCAATGCTTGAAAAATGAGTGAGCAGAGCAGATAGCTCCGATTGTAATTCTTCGGGTAATTCCGATACCATTTCCCATAGTCGATTGAGTTCGCCAATGGAAGTGTATTCGTCAACCGTAAAGGGTAACTCGTAGTCATGAATGGCGTATTCCTCATATTCATCATTCAAGCCGATTTTCTCTTTGACTTCCTCAAAGTCAATGGGAAAGGTAAACCACGCACCGACCAATTCGCCCTCATTGTATTTGCCTAAATTCGCAATATAGACTTGCATATCGTCCATATATTCACGTCCTTTCTTTGTAGAGATTCAAAAATCCCTACCGCACTTCGTTTGGTGTACCATTCCTTTGCGGAACATAAGAAAACCACTTATATTCCACAAAAGAACGGTTTTATTTAAGCACCAATAATGCGATTGAATAGCTCTAGTAAAATGTCTTTTACTCCAGCAGCGTTGAAGACTAAGCCAACCGCAATAATCGCAATAATTAAAAAGCCAATCAGTTTGCTAAACTCACGCTTGAAGCCAAGATACAAGCCAATCACAACGATTGCTAAAAGCACCAGTGATTGAGCGTTTGATAGAAACCAGTTATAAAGGTTTTGTCCAAAATTCATAAAAATGTTCTCCTCTCTATATTCAATGAATTTGTATTTGAGTTATTTTTTTGTTGTTATCACGTCCTGTTCTTTTACTGACTGTTGCTTCAAAATCTGCTTGTGTCGGTCTGTCAGTTTCGCATGGTCGAGAATGTCTTTTACAACCTGCGTCTGGTTGATTTCATCAAGTTTAATCGCAACCTTTAAGGTCGGGGCAACTTGATGAGATAGCCAGTTCAGCGTCCTTTGGAAGGAGTAAGGCTCTGGTTTTGTGGTTAGTTTTAATCGTTCACGATTGTTCCCAATAAACCAAGCCCATTCTTCATTCAGTTTCCAATCAGAACGAGGTTTGGAATCGTCTTTATCTACAAAACGGATATACCGATTGATAATTTTAAAGGCGGTATGCTCTGGATTGTCATAGACGAGTAAATCACGGACTGCATAATAGGCACGCTCATTTTTCAATCGAATCTCAAAACGGTTTTTTACTTCTGCGTCTTCAATGGGAATATCATTTTTCTTGTACTGCTCGTAGTCCTTTTCATAGATACAGAAATAAACTTCACTTTGTAATGAACCGATATAGAGGGTGTTTCCCATACATTCCTTTTCCTCTTTGCGTACCAGTTCGCCACTGCGATAGCTTTTAAAACTGCGGAAGACGGAGATACATTCTTCCTGTTGGCACTTTTCAGTGAGTACAGGGATATTCAAAATCCCTGTCTTATCGTTAATGGCAAGGTCAAGGCGTTTCATCACACCGCCAGCCACCAAAACGTCCATAAAGAACTCATACCAGCTTCTTTGTTGTGCCAGAAGATAGCTTTCAAATTGTCTGCACCCACGACCTTTCAATTCCACCAGAACTCCTTTGTCCAGTTCATGGGAGCAAAGGACGAATATGTCGCCTAAAGCATAATGCTCTGAATAAGAATAGAAACCATAGTCCTCATGAAGAAAATAGGACAGTTTCAGTTGTAAGATGTTTTCGACCACCTGCTGTACGTCTGTTGTCGGAAAGCGAATCCTTACATAATCAAACAGCATTTCAAGGGGAGCGTCGGGATTGAAGCGTTCCAGAGCTTCCCAAAGGGACTGCTGTAAATCCTCTGATGGCTTGACTTTTCCTGTTTCAATATCGCTTAGATACTGCCTTGTAATACCAGTCGCAACAGCTAAACGGTTTTGAGATAGTCCATAAGCCAAGCGTTTTTCTTTTAAATGCTGTAACCAAGTTTGTTCATTCAGTAAAAATCCCTCCAATCAAAAAGGCGTATGTCAACTTTTAAAGCCCATTTGACATACGCTGAAATTTTGTAAATCCCTTGTAACCAAAGGATTTTCTAATGTTTTTTTGACTGTTTCCTGTCGATTTGTACCCCCCTGTTAGATACGGGGGGTTAAGTGCTGGCGTGGCTATTGCCACACCAGCCAGCAAGATCAGTCCACACCTGCGACTTCCGCTTCGCACGTCGCCTGCGTGGACTGTCTGCTGTTGGATAACTTTTTAATTTCCTCCAAGAAATCATATCCTTTTGGTACAAGGGGAGTATAAAACTCTGATATGACACTTGTTCCTACATCAACATAGCCACGACCTTTGATTCGCTTTAAGAAGAAATCCTTTTGTACGTCACTGCCAAACATCATGCCATAGCCCATTTCAGACATACGACCTAAAGCCACTCTGAAATTAAACTGATCACGGATTCCGTCGCCTAAATATTTTGCGTCTGGACGTTGACAAGCCAGTATTAGAAAGAAGCCAGCTTGACGACCTAACATGACAATCTGTTTCAGCTTATTCATAACTGCGGTGTTTTCTTTTGTTCCCAGCATTTCCATGAAAGCGACGTATTCATCAAAGATTAAGAAGTGTGCCGGGAGACCTAAGTAAGCATAATTTTTGCCAGTCTTATAGTTCTTCATCTGCTTCATTTCCTCACTACGTTTCATCATTTCTTCATAGAATGTTTCAATGCAAGAAAGCAAGTCTTCTTTTCTATAGTAGACATTTGCCATCACAGAACCTAAGTCCGCAAGGTCAGCATTTTTCGGGTCAAGAATATACAGTTTTGAATCTGTATGAAGCAAGGCTTCAATCAGTGTCAGTATAAAGTAAGTTTTACCGCCACCTGTACCACCAGCAATCAACATATGAGGGAGCTTATCATATTCCCACCATACGTTTTTCATTAAGCGAAGTTTACCATCTTTAGCTTCTACTTCATCAATAGAAATACGACTGGCTATGGTGTCATAGAGCAAAGTATATTCCACATAGGAATCCTTTAACTCTTTATCCGTCAGCTCACAGTACAAGCCACTCTCTAATTTCTTTTCCAAGTGTAAGAGTTGGTCTTGATATTTTCCCAGCGTGATTTCCACCCGTATCTGTATCAAGCCATTTTTAAGTCGATAATACATTTTAGGGAAGTAGGTTATCTTTTCCTTTGTACGACCAGCACTATCTTTAAAGAAACCCTCTGTTTTGACCTGTTCAGATTCATACCACTTGTTTTCAAGTATCATCTTTGCCAGTTTTTGACGGTGGTAAAGTTGTTTAACCGTATCATAGCGAACCCGTTTGAATACAAACGCTACCAGCAAGCAGATAAGAATTGCGACACTGAAACTGATAATTAAATAGGGAATGTCAATCTTATCTGCTTGTGATAGGTTAAAATCCTGCCAGTTGATCTGCTGGATTGTCTTCACATGAAACAGTCCGACAACCAGCAGGAAAACAGGCAGGAGTGACGCTATCGTAAAATGAAAGACTAAATCTTTACCAGATGGGCGAATCCTTTTACCACGCTGTTTCATGCGAAAAAGTCTCCTTTCTACCTAGCGACTATTTGTCTTGTGTCGGTTCTTTCTTTGCTTGTGGTTGAGCTTTGAATGAACTAGAATCCTTTGTCAGCACAATATCGTCTGCCTTGATATACCAGTCAACATCTGCTCCTTGATAGGTGGCAGTAGCAACGGTGTCCGCAATGGGATTGATAAGTTCCACCCGTGCGTTATAATCAAACTCTTTCAAAGGCACGCTGGCAGGAATACTTACTTGAATCATGCGTCCTTGTCCTTTGGATTTTAAGTCATAGGTACGTTCCTTGATTTCATCTGAAACCGACCCGTCTTCATTTTGGATTCTCACTTCACGACGTAGAGCAGAGAATTTCAATTCTCCAAAAGTCGTGTCTTTATCTAATACAATGCCATTTGCTAATCTCATCATTTTTCCTCTCTTTCTTTATTCTTTTATCATGTCGTCAGCATGTAAAAGGTAATTTGTAAAACCACGAGTGCCGATTTTGTAGCCCTCTGCGGTAATACGTGGATTGACTAACTTCACACGTTCCTCAAAGCCGAAATGTTTTTCGCCAGCTTCAGCAGGAAGCACCACCACAATATCATCTGCTCTTTGAACATCAGAATAGAGATTATAGCTTCTTGATAAGACAGTTAGCCGTCCGTTGATTCTTCGCTGAACGACTTTATCCTCGCCAGCAAATTCTAAATTGCCGAATGTTTTTTCCATGTTGGGAATCACAAATTTAAGTTCCATATTTTTACCTATCCTTTCTTTTTTATTGGCTGAATGAATGTTTGATGGTCTTAAAGAGTGGGGAACGACCTTTTGATTCTTGATTTTTTGTTTTCATAAGTTCACTTCCTTTCAAAATCGGGTAAAAAAATAGACACCTCATTTTTTGAAGTGTCTACCTATTAAATATTCAAATTTTATTG
The DNA here is from genome assembly GCF_000378725.1 of Peptoniphilus lacrimalis DSM 7455. GTDB lineage: Bacteria > Bacillota > Clostridia > Tissierellales > Peptoniphilaceae > Peptoniphilus_A > Peptoniphilus_A lacrimalis. Next base: position 59,022 of record NZ_KB900368.1, read on the forward strand.
GAAGTATCTTTATATCTTCACTTTTCAAGGATAAATCGTCGTATCAAAGCTCATTCATAAGTAGTAAATTAGTAGTAAATTGAGTGGTTTTGACCTTGATAAAGTGTGATAAGTCCAGTTTTTATGCGGATAACTAGATTTTTATGCTATTTTTATACTTAAATAATATGAAACGCTTTATGTCTATTTATATCTTCCTTTTCCACAAGAAGCTCTATATAATTATCATATTTCGTACCATATGATTTATATATTAAAAGATTAAATAAATCTTTTTTGCTAAACATATATAATGCAGATTCAATTGACCCTTCAATGTTAATTTTTGATAAATCTTCTCCACAATTTTTTTCTATATTTTGAAAAGATTCCTCTTCAAACTTGTTATAAAAACCCAAAAGTTCTTTTGCCAATGGATCAACTAAACTGATAAATAAATCTTCTTTGTCATTAAAATGCCTGTAAAAAGCACCCGTTGTAACTCCAGCATCTTTACAAATTTTTCTTAAATTAGCTCGTTCATATCCATCCTTCAAAAAATTCGCTTTACCACTATCCATGATTTTTTTATGTGTAAGCTCATATCCATTCAAATCTGCCATTACTCTGCCTACTTTCTCTTTACTGATCAATTTCCCGCCTCATCTTGATAACTTAGTTATCATTTTAATATTGTCGATCATGTATGTCAAGTATTTTCTGGAACTCTAATAAAAAAAATGGTACAATAAATACAAATAGTTTTATACACGCTTAATGCTTGCTACTCTAATTATTCTTTTGTAGCTTTTGTAGCTTTTGTAGCAAGCACAGTAAGTGTACGGACACTTACGGAAAATTGACGAAGCAGCCCTTGGGGATCTGCTTCTTTTTTTATCAATTTTTAGATTGTTAGGGAGAACCCTAAGACCCCGAAATACATTCAAAGGAGGAACTAACTATGGCAAATAGATTAAGAAACGAAAGACTTGAAATTAAACTAACTGAAGAAGAAAAGGCTCTTTTTGAAGAGAAAAAAAGACTTGCGAAGTGTAGAAACATGAGCCATTTCATCCGCAAATGCGTTTTGGAAAAGGAAATTTATCAAGTGGATTTAGAGCCTTTCAGAGATTTACAAGGCTTACTTTCTAATGCAACAAACAACATCAATCAGATTGCAAAGCGAGTAAATTCGACAGGTGTAATCTACAAAGAGGACATAGGTGATATAAAAAAAGAGATTGAACATTTCTCAAAAGAGCTGTGGCAAATTCATTCACTACTTCTGAAAAGAACATCTGAAACGGAAGGTGAATAATAATGGCTATTACAAAAATACACCCAATAAAATCGACTCTTAATCTTGCTATCGACTACATTGTAAATGGAGATAAAACAGACGAGCAGCTTTTAGTAAGCACTCATAAATGCCACGAATCAACTGCTCACACTCAGTTTTTAAGGACACGAAATGACGCAGGAACAAAAGGAACCGTTCTTGCAAGACATCTCATTCAATCCTTTTTACCGGGAGAAACAAGCCCTGAATTGGCTCACCAGATTGGTATGGAGCTGTGTAAAAAGATACTCAAAGAGGAGTACGAATTTGTCTTATCTACTCACGTAGATAAGGGGCATATCCACAATCACATCATCTTCAATAATGTAAATATGGTAACAGGTAGGTGCTACCAGTCTAACAAGAAAAGTTACCACCAAATCCGTTATCAGAGTGATAAACTCTGCAAAGAAAATAACCTATCCGTTATTGACGAGTTTTACGAAAGCTATAAGAAAAAATACAAGACTAACGGTAAATCTTGGTATGAAAATGAACAGGCAAAACATGGCACTTCTTGGAAAAGCAGGCTTCAATTTGACATTGACAGAATGATAAAACAGTCAAAGGACTGGGACGAATTTTTAAAGAAGATGGCTGATCTTGGCTATGAAATCAAATACGGTAAGCACATTGCTTTTAAGCCAAAAGATAAGGCGAGATTTACAAGGACTAAAACAATCGGAGAAGATTATACCGAAGAAAGATTAAAAGACCGCATTGCAGAAAGAGAGTTTATCAAGACTCCTGCCGTCAAAAAACGCATCAGCAATGTTATTGACATGAACACCAATGCAAAGGTAAAGGAAAGCAAAGGCTACGAATATTGGGCAACCAAACATAACCTTCATACAATGGCTGAGTCTGTTATTTATATCAGAGAACATGGCATTAAATCCGTTAAACAGCTTGACGAGTATATTCAAAAAGCAGCTGATGAAAGGCAAAATATACAAGAGAAAATCAAGTCTATTGATAAGGAAATGCAGAAGCTTTCCACCACTATGGAGCAAGTTCATACCGTTAAAAAATACAGAGCGTGCTACAAGGAATATACTGCTAATCCGTCTGACAAGGCATTTTTTGAAGAGTACAAAGCTCAGATTACCCTATATGAAAATGCTCTCTCAGAGCTTAAAAAATCCTATTCCAAACTCCCAAATTCAAAGGATATTTTAGCTGAACTTGATAAATTACAAGAAAAAAAGAACACCCTTATGCAAGAGTATTCTTCCTCAAAATCCACTATGGACGAGCTTTATAAGATACGAAAAAATTACGGAATCTACATGGGTAAGGAGATGGAGAGATAATCTTTATCTCCTTTTTTCGCAAATAAAAAAAGAGTCGGTGCAGTCCCAAGACCACACCGACCATAAATTTATCTCTCAGCTTCTTTTGATGTTTCTTTCTTTTCTTTAGGCTTTTCCTTATCTTCAGCCTGATATTTTTTGATAGCTCCAAGCACAGACTCTTTCTTTTCATCTCGACCTTTCATCTGTTCTTTTGCCTTTAAAAGCTTTGAAGAAAGTATCCTGATGTTAGTATGTTCCTTGCCGTTATCGTCAACGGAAGTTCTGATCTGTCCAAAGAGTTTTACAAAATCTCCCTGCTTAAAGTCTTTTGGAATATCACCCTTTTCTCCGTATGCGGAGCAATTATGATATACCTTATTGCCCTCATCATCTTTAGATGCCACAGAGAAGTTTACTACTTGAAAGGCTTCGCCGTTCTTATTTTCCCTTTCAACTACATCGATCTTTCCTACAATATTTCCAACGATATTGACAAGATTATCTTTCTCCTCTTGAACATAAGGAAGATTTTTAATCTGCCCCTGTTCTCTTAAATCTTCAATCATGTAATCAAATTCCTCATGCAGTAAATTAACGGTGTCATTGTCCATATAAGCCTCATAGAGCTTATCCAAAGCACTTTCATCGTTGATACCTTTTTCCATGCTGATAACCGCCTTAACAAAGTCCTTGTGATTATCACTTACCATATCTTCTATCTGATTTCTCATTGTTTTGTAATCCATGTTTTATCTCCTTTCATGGTAAAAGGGAGGTTTCCCTCCCTTATCGTACATATTCCTGTTCTTTTGCAGTTTGTTTTTCTTCTGTTTTACTTTCTTCCTGATAGGCTCTTATCTGTCCTAAGATAGATGGTTTATCACCCGTTTTCTGTGTGGCTTCCTCTTTGGTATGCAAATTATCTTCAACATCATAGGTTGACTCAAAATAATCGCTGTCCTTAAAGTCATTGTCGTATCTGTCAGCAATTCCATCATTATCAAGGTCTTTAGAAAGTGGATCATAGAAGTTACCTTCATCATCAATGTCCAGTCCCAGAGCTGCCTTTAAGTCCTCGGAATCCACATAGACTAAATCTTCAAAAGAGGATAGCTCTATTTCATTTTTCATATTCCTTAGAGCTTCATTTTCTCCTTTGTTTTCATAATCAAAACTCTCCGTTTTAATCGGTATATCTTCAATATACTGTGTCCATGTCTTATCCTCTAAGTTAAGCTCATATTGGATGCTGTGTCTTTCGTCAGGTGTATTGGTATAGGCGATGCCGATGTGCTTTAGATCAGGATATAGAGTATCAAACTCATCATAACTATGATTTTCTTCATACTCTCTGTTGCAGAAGTCAATGATGGCTCGTTTTACATCTTCTACAAGGGGATTATCATTTCTCTTTTCTTCCACTTCTCCCATATCAAGGAGCTTATTCAGTTCTGCCAAGCGAAGCACATTATCCTTTAGTTCATCAGCTTTTTCAAAAGGCTTTTGTAATTCCTCTTTGGCATTTTCAAGCTGTTCTTTTGTGCCGAGGAGCTTTTCTTCAAGCCTCTTTAATTTCTCAGGCATTTTCTCAAGAGCATTATCAAACCTTGTAATATTACCGTCCGCACTCGTTCCAAGCTCTCCTGAATGCTTTGCAGCACCGTTTAAGCTGAAGTTATGCTCATTGGTGAAGAAGTTGTAGCTTACCTCTAAGTCCATGTTTCTATACTTACCGATAACCTTGCTTTCATTGATTTTCACTTTAGAAATAGCTTCAAGCAACTTTTCTCCGGCTAACTTTTTATCTAATATCTTCTCACCACCGATAGTAATAGAAGTAAACTTTTCCTCTCCTTCAGCTTTTGCTTCTACATCTTTAATATCTTTCTTTACAGCCTCAATGAGTTTTTCTGTCCTTGCAATTTCTTCCGGATAGTTTTTAGCAACCTTATACTCTAATCTGTAACGGTTGGACTTATAGTTTGCTTCAAGCATTTTAAGTTTTGTAACCTCATTATCCAAATCCATCTTTTCCTTAATCTTCGGATCACCTGTAGCAAGGGCTTTAATCTCTGCATAGTTTAAGCTGCTTTCGTCCACATCTTCCGCCACTCTGACAGGTGTTTTACTTGTCATAATCTGAGAAATGAACTTCTGTTTATTCTCGATGGTCTGGTCGAGTAGGTCGGGGATATTACTATCCCTTTCCCCTCTAAGAACCGTGCATGAGAGTTTCCCCTCACACGGCTCAAGTTTTTATAAGCCCTAATTAAAGAGCCAGCGTGTTTTCTTCATCATTTATATGCAATTTTCTATGACACCAAGGGTGTACTAAAGTTTTAAGGGTAATGTTATTTTGAATTGTTTGATGTACTCTAAAGTCTGTATCAATAGTTATTTTCTCTCCACAAACAGGACATATTCCATTTTGCATTTTATACAGTCTATTTATAACTGTACGTCCTTTAAGTTCGTTTCGTATTTTTAACTCTTCTCTTTCTTCAAAGTATATTTGCCAATTTTCATCAAATGGATTTGCTTCAGCTTGTATCTTGGTAAATCTTTTAATATCAGTGTCTGTAGCATATTTAAGACGAAGATAGTATTTCTCACCATTTTCCATTTTGTCGCCAGTTGCTACACTGAAAGTCCAAGTTCTATTTCCAATGGTATGGAAGTATTTCTCAGCTATCCATTTTCTACCTTTCTTTGGGTGTCTACGAACGCACCAGGTCCACAAGCTTTTATATATTTCATAATCAAGTTTTTCAAAGGCTTTAGATGAAACATTATATTTCTGATAGTTTACCCAACCTATAATGATTGGATTTAATTTTCTAATCAAAATTTCTTGTTTCATTGACGGATTATCTTTTATGATTCGTCTGATTTTATCAACAATAGCCTTGAAGTTCTTATCAGATGGTTTTGTAAGCAACTTATCTTTATACATCCTAATATTAACTCCAAGAAAATCAAAACCGTCATTTATATGTGTTATGAGTGTCTTTTCCTCTGATAATTCTAAACCTCTTTCAGCCAAGAATTTTACAATGATTGGCTTTACACCATTTTCAAGCAATTCTGCACTTTCCCCTGTAACGATGAAATCATCTGCATATCTAACAAAGTTAACCTTTGGGAAATATGTTTTCTTATTTACTGTTCTTCTATGGTATTTCTCTTTGATTGCTTTTTCTAAACCATCTAATACCATATTGGATATAATAGGTGATATTGGCGAGCCTTGGGGACTTCCTGTTTCTGTTGTAAATAGTTTTTGTTTTTCTATATATCCACACTCAAGCCAAAGTTTTAATAATTTCTTGTTCATTGGAATATTATTTAATATCCATTCATGACTTATATTATCAAAACAACCTTTTATATCTCCCTCAAGTACCCATTTTGCAGATTTCTTTTTATTAAGTGATGTAAAACACTGCTCGATAGCATCTTGTGTACATCTTTTTGCCCTAAATCCATAAGAATTAGGGTCAGCAGTAGTTTCTGCTATGGGTTCAAGTGCAAATTTATATAGGGTTTGCATTGCTCTATCTGTCATTGTAGGAATGCTGAGAGGTCTTTTCTTCCCATTTTTCTTTGGTATATACACTCTTTTAAGAGGCTTAGGTTTATATCCTTTTAAATTTAACTTTTCTATCGCCTTATACTTTGCCTGTGATGTTAGCCATAATTCACCATCAACACCACTTGTTTTCTTGCCTTGATTTTCAGTTACCCTCTTAATAGCCAAGGCTTTTGCATAAAATGAAGTTGTGAGTAAATGTTGTAAAGATTTTACCTTTCCGTATTTACTCATTTTCCACGCTTTCACAATACGCATTTGTAGTTTTTTAACATAGCTTTCTGCTAGAGAAAAATCTATACTTTCCCAGTCTTTAGCTCTGTTAGTAGTAGCACACATTTTACTGTTCATTTGCTTTCTCCTTTCAAAAATTCTACAAGTTCTCTTGTGATTAAAAACCAAATGGAAGTCTGCACTCTTTCAAGTTAGGGCAAATTTTGAACCCCTATCCATCTCATTACAAGATGGCATTCGCTTTTTCCATTCTCCTTTACCTGCACCATTATCAGCATTTCTTACGATTTGCCTTGCCTTATGGCAATAGTACAGGCTTACCATGTTCCACTTAATTAACATTGATAACTTAGGCTCTACCTCTCTGCCGGTAGTCTTTTTGTCCGTGTAATCCCACTATGGAAAGGATTATCCGACTACACACCATTTTGGTTCAGGCTTATCAGCAACTTTAGCCTGTTCGCCTTAACGACATTTATCAGTAGTTCACATATGTTAGCCATATTATCAAGCCTCGCTCCCTAACCACCTTGTTGCTGGCAGTTTCGGTATTTCCTCACGGTTTTACCTCAAGTAGGGTTACTTTAATATCGGCTTACCACACCTAAGTGCAGTCGATACTCGGCTCAACTAACGGAATAGTTGGTTTGGTCATCATGCCAAACAGTTAAATTAAGCGACTTCATGTCGCACCCATAAATAGGCGTCAAAGGTATTTTCTGTTACATATCTAAAGATATTAACTTTATCATTTTCATTACCTTGACGAACAATTCTACCACTTCTTTGCTCTAGATCAGACGGTCTCCATGGGACGTCTAAATCATGTAAGGCTATGAGTTTATTTTGTACATTTGTACCTGCTCCCATTTTTTGAGTAGATCCTAACAAGACTCTTACTTCTCCTCTTCTTACTTTAGAGAATAATTCATCTTTTTGTTTGTCTGTATCTGCTTCGTGGATAAAGGCTATTTCCTCTTTTGGTATTCCCATATTCACTAGCTTATTTCTAATATCATCATAGATATTAAATTCTCCATCTCCTTTTGGTGTAGACATATCTGAAAATACCAATTGTGTCGATGAATTTTCTTTTGTCTTATCCCAGATCGAAAAGATATTTTTAACACATACATTTACCTTTGAATTAGGATCATCTGGAAGTAGTGGATTTATTAATCTTTGGTCAAGAGCAAGTTTTTTACCATCATTTGTAATCTTTAGCATATTATCTTCTGTTGGCTCGACTTGATTATTTCTAACTGCGTCAGCTCTTTCTGAAATGGCTTCTAATATTTCTTTTTGTTCCTCAGTAGGTTTCGTTTTAATAACTTCAAAGTTTGCTTCTGGCACTGGCAAATTTAACATATCTGAAGTCTTTATATCTGCTACTTCTTTAAACATAGACATCAATTCTGGCAAGTTATAGAACTTTGAAAATCTTGTCTTTTGCCTATATCCAGTACCTTCTGGAGATAATTCAAAGGTATTTTCTGTTTCTCCAAAAGTAGAAGCCCAGGCATCAAAATGTTCTAATCCTCTTGCCTTTAAATCGTCATATTGAAGGTATCTTTGCATGGTATAAAGCTCTGTCATTGAATTTGATATTGGTGTACCAGTAGCAAATACAACTCCCTTTCCATCTGTCATTTCGTCCATATACCTACATTTCATATACATATCTGAAGACTTAAAGGCTTCACTTTGACCGATACCAGCTACATTTCTCATCTTTGTATGCAAGAATAAGTTTTTGTAATTATGAGCTTCATCTATAAATAACTTATCTACTCCTAGTTCTTCAAAGGTTATTACATCATCCTTTTTAAAGTCATCATTTAGTTTTTCAAGTCTTACCAAAAGCTTCTTCTTTGTCTTTTCTAGTTGTTTTACTGTGAAATTTTCTCCTCTATTTCTTTTGTTCTCATCAATAAAGGAAACTATATCATCTATTTGGTCTTGTATATGTCTTACCTGGTATTCCTTAGACATCGGTATTTTTTCGAATTGAGAGTGTCCTATGATAACTGCGTCATATTCTCCCGTTGCAATCCTACCAATAAATCTTTTCCTATTTTTAGGTTGAAAGTCTTTTTTGTCGGCCACCATAATGTTTGCTGACGGATATAATTGCATGAACTCTCTACCAATTTGAGTGGTTAAATGATTAGGAACTACAAATAATGACTTACTTGCAAGTCCTAACTTTTTAGATTCCATGGCAGAAGCTACCATTTCAAATGTCTTTCCTGCTCCCACAACATGGGCAAGTAGTGTATTTCCACCATAAAGAGTCCTTGCTATGGCGTTTTTCTGATGTTCTCGAAGTCTGATTTCAGTATTCATTCCATCAAAAGTTAAGTTAGAACCATCAAATTCTCTATTTCTAATTGAATTGAATTTTTCATTATAAATCTTCTCTAGCCTATATCTTCTATCAGGATCTTCAAATATCCAATTCTTAAATTCTTCTTTAATTAGTTCTTGCTTTTGACTTGCAAGCATAGTTTCTTTTTTGTTTAATACAGAAGTCTTAGAACCATCATCATTTATTATTTGGTCAAATACCTTAGTATCTTTTAGATTAAGGGCATTTTCAATTAGCTTATAGGCATTCACTCTACTTGTACCATAAGTCATGTTAGCGAGGTCATTAGTCGAGTCAACACTTTTACCTTCAATGTTCCATTCACTTGTATGTGGCGAAAACCTAACATTTATATTCCACCTATCATAGCCAGGTGTTTTTAAAAGGTTAAAAGTAAAGTCTTCTATATCTTTTTGAGGTATCCAAGTTGCTCCTAATCTTACATTTATATCAGAAGCCGTAAGTTCTTCAGGCATAACTTCTTGTAATTTTTCTCTCTGATATTTGAGTTTGCCTAACTCGTTTAATAATGTGTCTTTCTTTTCAGAAGGTGCTAAATCTATTACATTTTCAATTTCTCCGATATATGAATTGAGGTAACCAATTTTTTCTCTGATATTGCCACTTAGATACTCATCAGCCGATACATATGAAAAATGAAATGGATCGTCATTGTCAAAGTTCTCAAAGGGCATTCTGTTATTTATTAGGTCTGTATCCTTAATATCTAAAAATATCTCGCCCTCAAGCTCACCAATTAAGGTGTCCCTATCTTTACTTGTTATAGATTCCATATATTCAAAATCTACATATCCCTTTTGCGAAACTGATAAGACTAAGGCTTCAAGGGAAGTATCTACATAGTCTACTACTTTTGCCTTTGTTATTGTTCTTTTTGAGAATATATCACTCTTAGCTTTGAAATTGTCCTCATCATCAAGTATTTCTATTGATGATACCAAAGGAAAGTTTGAGTCTTCCTTTAAGGCTCTAGTATTTGATAAGGAGTTAAGAAAGCCATGTTTCTTTGAAAAGTTATCATAAACTTCATTTAACTTTGCTTGTGACTCTTTTATTTCTTCGTCTGAAAAATCATCCTTTTGTTTTTCTATTACATCTTTCAAAGCATTCATTACATCAAGATAATCTTTTATCTTTTCTTTATTTTTATCTGATATATTCTGCTTAATTAAGACTGAGTTTTCTCTTAGGTAGACCTCTTCGTCAATAATGGTATATGAGAAATTCTTAACATCGTCTGTTGCTGGAAGACTTAATTCTTCATCTTCCAATAGCTCGACTTCTTCATATTTTGAATTTGAAGATATTTCCTTACTTGCAAGATCCATTAAATCTTTTAAATTTTCGTCTTCTTTTTCATCACAAGTAATAGTATTTCCAAATCTTCCAGATACTTCTTTCATATCCCCTAATACCATTTGAGGATTATCTACAAAGTATTTATTATAAGTCAAACCCTTTTTATCAGTTGCTAGATGAATCCAATCATCATCTCTTTCTATAACTGAATCTCTCTTTTTTAAGAAAATAATATCCGAAGTAACTTCTGTACCAGCAAGTCCTTTAAATGTTGTATTAGGAAGCCTCATAGCTCCTAAAAACTCACATCTTGCATTAATATATTTTCTAACAGATTCATCTTTTTTATCCATAGTTCCAGATGAAGTTATGAAGGCAATAATTCCTCCATTTCTTACCTTATCTATTGACTTTGCAAAAAAATAATCGTGAATCAGAAAATTATTTCTGTTATATTCACGATCGTTAACTTTAAAATCTCCAAAGGGTACATTTCCTATAACTAAATCAAAAAAGTTATTTGAGAAGTTTGTTTCTTCAAAACCTTTAATTTGAATATTAGCTTCAGGATAAAGCTCTCTTGCTATTCTTCCGCTTAGGCTATCTTTTTCTACTCCATAGATTTTAGACGCTTTCATTTCACTTGGCATATTACCAATGAAGTTACCAACTCCTGCAGATGGTTCAAGGATATTTCCAGTCTTAAATCCCATATCTGTTAGAGTCTTATATATTCCGTCCATTACCTCTCTAGGTGTATAAAATGATGTTAAGGTAGATTCTTTAGCATTCAAATACTCATCATTTGTTAGATTTTCTTTTAAAATATTTCTTGCTTCAAGCCATTGCCCTCCTTTTTCTTCATCAAAGACATCAGCAAGACCTCCCCAACCTAGATAGTCAGCAAGATAGGCTTGTTCATACTCTCTTGGACTTCTGTTTTCATTTTCAAGTCTTTTGAGCATTTTAATGGCTTTTATATTTTTATCTAGCCTTTCTGATGGTGTTAGGTATTCTGAGTAGATATGATTTTTTAAGTCATAATTTCTAGCAAAACTTAGCCTTTCCTTATTAGGTTCATAGCCTAGATTCTTTAAATCTTCTTTACCCCTCAATAAGTTTTCGGCTGCTTCTCTTGGAACATTGTATCTATCCATCATTTGGTCAATTTCAGGATTGTGGTTATCTATAAAGCTTTCTTGCTCTACTTGTATTTCAATTTGTTTTTCATGCTCAGATAATTTGTATATCTCATAATTTCCACTATCTAAAAGGTCATCAATCTTTCTACTTTCTTCAAATGTTTCACCCTTATATAAAGGATATTCTTCCCCATTAATTTCTACTTTAGTTCCAGTTTCAATTAAGTTAATTCCATCAAAGACATTCTCATCTTTTAAAATAAATTCCTTACCAACCTTTACTGCTAGTTTTTCTGATGTTTGACTTAGATTTTCAAAGATTTCTTCAAGGTATGAATCGTTTCTATATGGAATTACTTCCGAACCCCTAATCATACCTCCCATATATTCCATATTATCTCTGATAGTGACAGTTTTAAGTCCTCCACTTAGTTCATCAAAGTCTGTAATGGTAAAGTCCTTATCTTTATATCTAACCTGATCACCTATCTTAAATTTAGGCTCTATATTTTCCTTAACTTCTTCTTGTAAAGATTTTTCCTCGCTTAGTTCAACTTGCTCTTCTAAATATGAAAATTCACGCTCATTTACTTCTTCACCATCACCAAGGTCAATCCTATAGTGTTCGACAACTTCTCCGTCTACATAGTGGTCAAAATAGAATTTGAAATATCCGATATAATCATCAGTCATTTCTCCAAACTCATTTTCTCCATGAGTTTGATTATGGTCTTTAACATTAATATCTTTTTGTCTTAGGACATTAATTAAGTCTTTAGTTACTATCTGCCCACTATAATCGGGAACTAATTCGTGGTTTTCATTAAATTCTACAATCCAATAATCTTTTCTATTTTCAATGTTTTTGCCATCAAAAAAAGAAGCTTCATCAGCTTCCTTTTTTTGGCTTATTTCATTTTCTAAGCTTCCACGTATTCCTTGATTGCCATTTTCTTCACTGTTGCCATCAAGTTGTTCATCTGTCCTTGGTATTCCTCTGGATTCTCTCTTTTCATCTTCTCTGTCAATCCTTGTGCTTTCATCATCTTGACTTTCTCTCTCTTGATAAAGTCCACTGCCTGATTCTGAATTTCCTTCAGGTGGTTCAAAAGTGTTTTCTCCTCGTACATTTTCTGAAGTTTCTTCCAGTTCTCCATGTCCTCGCTCCCTACCAGGTAAGACAGTCTTAGAACTGCGTATGTCGGATTCGGAAATTTCTCCATAAATTCCAGATCCTTCTCCATCATGTCCAAGGTTTTCTCCTCGATCTTCATTGCTATTTTCTCTGTCGCTTCTATCTGTGAAAACTCGTCCATCTCTACTTCTTGACCTATCATCTCGTCTATATAAATCATCTTGACCTCCTCTATCTTCGTTTATATTTTCTATATCTCTATTATAGTCGGCAACGGCCCTTTCTGTCAGCAGCCTAGCACGATCTATTTCCTTAGATTTTTCTATTGTGCTATCTATAATATCTTCACTAACCCTTGATATTACAAGACCTATCTGCTCTAAAGAAATTGTATTAATCCTCGAAAAATTATTTTTTAAATTTTCCATATCCATAGGATAAACTGTATTAAACCTATTAGCTACCGCATAGGATATTGAGTCCCTCATAAACTTTTCAAAACTTAATCTATCCTCTATATCTATTCTCAAATCAGCAAGAGCCAAGTTAATATATTCATCTCCATAAATTCGGCTCAAAGAAAATATATTTTCATTAAGTGAATCACTAGCTTCAAATGAAAAATCTCTTATTATTTCTTTTAAAGCCTCGTTATGGTTTTCGTGATCAAACTGCCATAAGCTAACCTCATTAATATTCCTATCCATTGATGTGGTCTGACTAATATCAAAAATATATGAAACTTTTTTGTTCACATCACTTCCAACTAAAATTGGAATACCCTTTTGACCTCTCATAACAACTCTGCCAAAATATTTTTTCCACATATCAAAAGTCGCACAAGCTCTAGCTTCAGGTTCTTTGTTATATATACTTAGTTGGCTAGAAAAATCATATTTCTGATTGTTACCTATAACCTTTAAGAGTTTTAAATATTCATTTTCATCTTGTAAAACTTCATACTTTATAGCTTCTTGTATATTCTTAAAATCATTTACTTGCATTTTCTACCTCCATTCTATGAATTTCTTTTATAATAGCTATTAAAACATCAACCACAATAGAATTGCCGGCCTGTTTATATAGTTTGCTTGAGGTGCAATTTTTTCTTCTTGGGTGTACTTTCTCTAATTTGTCTATATCGCTATCATCAAAACCCATGAGTCTTAGGCATTCTCTTTCTGTTAAATACCTATACCTACCATTTCCAATATCTATTATTCCAGAATTAGGTACTCTCATTTGTTTTGTGGAAATAGTATAAGAAAAATCTTTAATCACTTTGAGTCGCCCTCTAAAACTATTATCTATGCCTTTATTTAAAAATTTCAGCATATAAGGTTGAGTCATGGTATAAAGTTCACTTACATTCTTTTCTAAAAATTCACTTAGTGGTCTGGTTTCTTTCCTCTCCAATTTATTAAAAGAAAAGTTATTTGCTCCAAGACATGAAACAACAAATATCCTCTCCCTTTTTTGAGGTATCCCAAAGTCCATTGCATTTAAGATTTCATACTTGTTTTCATATCCTAGGCTCTCTAGCTCTTTTAGATAAATAAAAAAGGAGTCCCCCATATTTCTATCAAGGACTCCCTTTACATTTTCCCAAATTATCCATTTAGGTTTATCTTTCATTTCTTTTATTATTCTAATTGTTTCAAATAGTAGGCTTGATCTAGTTCCTGAATTTTTAACTCCTCCCTGCTTTTTTCCAATTCTTGAAAAGTCTTGGCAAGGACTTCCATGCATAACTAAGTCTATCCTCTCATTAGGAGCTTTATATCCTACTACTGATTTTGGCTTATAATCTTCTCCATAAATTGCGTTGTATGATTTAACGCAAGCCTTATCTATTTCTACATAATCAACTACTTCATAAGGTATCTTCAAATTAATAAAAGCCTTTCTAATAGCACCTATGCCACCGAAAAGCTCTAATATTTTCACCTTATTCATTTAGATTATTCTTGTACCTATCTACAAGCTCCCTTATACTATCTTCTATTTCTCTTAAAAAATCTTCTTTATCTACTTCACCAGAGCTAATCTTTGCAAGTTTCATTTCCCATTCAGATGTTGTTTCTGCCGACTTAAACTTATCCTCTACAATCGATACAAGTCTATTACCTTTTTCTGTTACAAGTAAATTTTTCTTATCTCTTCTTATGAGATCTTTATGGATAAGATTTTCAATAATTCCTGCCCTTGTAGCTGGTGTTCCTAAGCCTTTTCTTTCCACTTCTATTTCTTTATCGAGGGATTCTACTCCTGCACTCTCCATAGCCTTTAAAAGTGTATTTTCATTATAATGACTTGGAGCTTTTGTAAATTTTTCCGATATATTTTTAGAAGTTAGCTTAATTTTATCTCCAGTCTTTATATCTGGTAATTCATTTTCTTGTCTTCCCTTTCCATAGGTCTTTAGATACTTTGTATAACCTTCATCGATTACAGTCTTGCCACTTGCATTGAAGTTAAATTTATCATATTCATATCTAATTTTTCTACTAGATTCCTTTAAGTTATCCGAACATGAAGCAAGTAATTTATTCTTAATTAGATTATAGACTTTGCTTTCTTTATCAGATAAATCTTTGGCTTTTCCAATACCTGATATAGTAGGAATAATTGCATAGTGGTCTGTAACCTTAGATGAATTAAAAATAGACTTAAAGTTTGATTCGTTGATTTTAAAACCTTCTTCAAGTCCTTCTAATAATTCTTTCATAGTAGTAACCATATCATCGGTTAAATACCTGCTATCTGTTCTTGGGTATGTGATTAGCTTTTTTTCATACAGACCTTGTGCCATATTTAAAGTGTCTTTTGCTGAATATCCAAAATATTTATTTGCTTCTCTCTGTAAGGTAGTGAGATCATAAGGCTTATCTGGTTTTGTGCTTATTTCTTTATCCTCTACCTCTGTAATAACTATTTCATCTTCTAGCAAGTTTAAAAGTTGCTCTGCCACTTCGATTTTATCAATCCTATCTGATACAAGTTTCAATCCTTTATAAGATAGGTCAACTGTATAATATTTTTGCTTCTTAAATAGATTTATTTCACTATCCCTTTTAGCTATTAAATATAGAGTTGGTGTTTGTACCCTACCAACAGAATAGGTTTCCTTGTAAATGCAAGAATAAAGCCTACTTAAATTCATTCCCACCAGCCAATCAGCAATGGCTCTTGCACTTGCCGATCTATATAAGTCTTCAAAGTTTTCTCCGTCTTTAAGATTTCTAAATCCATCTTCAATAGCTTTGTTTTCCATTGAAGATATCCAAAGTCTTTGAATTTTCTTCTTACATTTAGCTTGATTATATACAAGCCTAAAAATAAGTTCTCCCTCTCTTCCAGCATCACAAGCATTTATAACTGTGTCGATGTTCTTATCGTTTAAAAGCTTCTTTAAAACTCCATATTGTTTCTTAGTGCTTTTAGATACTTCATAAATATATTCTTCTGGAATTATAGGAAGAGTTTCTATTGTCCATTTCTTCCATTTTTCATCTACCTTATCTGGACTTGCCATTTGAATTAAATGACCAACACACCATGAAACAATGTATCCACCTCCCTCATAATATCCGTTTTTTCTTGTTCTTGATCCAATTGCTTTTGCAATTGTAACTGCTACACTTGGCTTTTCTGCTATTACTAATTTCATTAATACCTCCATAAATAAAAAAAGAGCGAAAGATTTCTCTCTCGCTCAAGCTTTAAAAATTATTATAATAGTTCATCATCTTCATCATCTTCTGATGATTCTTCATGACTTTCATCATTGTCAGATTCATCTTCTGACTCACTAATATAATCCTCATCATCTTCTTCAAAGTCTTCCAACATTTTATCTTCCTTAGCTTTGACTACTTTAAAATAATATCCTGCTCCTACAACTCCTCCAATTACAAGTGCAACAATTAGAAATGAACCTATTCCACTTTTCTTTTCTTCTTTTACTGGAACAACCGTAGGCTCTTCTTTTTTTACTTCTTCTTTCTTAGGCTCTTCAACCTTTATAGTATTTTTATCTTCTGATTCAATCATATTAAGTAGGTCTTGCTCTCCTACTTCTGTCAATAGCCTTACATTATCTTGATTTGATGAGTGATCTACTATTAGGTGCATAGTTTTTCCACTTTTGGTTTGAAATGTTAAAAATTGTCTTACATCAACTGGATTTTCTTTATCTTTTTCTGTATCTCCACTTGGTGTAATATCTTTTCCATTCCTATCTACATTTTCAATTACAGAACCTCTTGCCTTATTTTCCTGTGTTGCTAGACTATTTACTGCCTTTGTATTACCACCTTTTACAAGTGGTGTTTTCTTTGGAGGATTATTTGAAGGCTTGGTTGCTTCACTTGTATTTCCTGGTATTCTTGGAACATCTTGATAAGGAATTTCTTCTTTTGACGGTGTAAAAACATCATCTTTCAACATTTTTTCAAATTCTTCTTTTTGTGGTTCATAGATTGATTCGTTTTGACTTTCTATCTGTCCTTCATTTGTCATTGCAAATGTAGTTGCTGGTACTGTAAATGTAAAAAGGAGTAACGCTATGGCTACTCCTCGTTTAATACTCTTATTCATTTTTCTATCCTTTCTTATTTTACATTTTTAAATACATAGACTGCTTTTCTAGCATTGTCCCATTCTATTGTTTGGTTTTTACCATCTTTAATATCTCCATGACTTGCTCCAAAAGCTTTAGCAATATTTGAAATTGAAGCATGAATTCTTCCATTTATAATAACTGGCTTAACATCTGAATTATAGACCTTTCCATCTGAATCTTTCATAACACCAGTATCAATATTTAGTCTTAATGTCTTTTTAGCTAGGATATTATTCTCTTTATTTGAGAAAATAGCTTCACGAGTAGAGTTGTCATACTCAACATTAAAACCTAGAGTATAAGCGATATATCTTACTGGAATCATAGTTCTTCCTTGATCTACATAAGTTTTTACATCCATATAGACTGTTGTCTTACCATCTTTATTGATAATGTTATAAAAGTTTTTGTCTACTTGGAAAACTGCAAATTCTTTTTCATCTTTAACTTGTTTTTTGGATTGTTGTTCCTCTTGCTTTTTCATCTTGTTAAGATCAAATTGATTTAGGATATTCTTGTCATCAGCTTTCAAAATTTCGTCCCACTTCTTATCTTGAGATTTCTTATCTTCTTTCTTCTCTTTATTTTCTTTTTGGAGTTTTAGAAGTTCATCTAATTTCTTAGATAAGTCTTGGTTTAGATTTTTATCTTTTTCATCTTTAGCTTGTTTTTCAAGTTCTTCTTTCGATTTTTTATTTGCTTCCTCGATTAACTTCTTTGCTTCTTCGATTTTCTTATCTAATTCTTCTTTTAGCTTTTTAATTTCTTCTTCAGAAGCTTTTTGTTTTTCTTCTAGTTCTTTAATCTTCTCTTCTAATTCTTTTTTTGTATTTTCAGAAGATTCTTTTAAACTATCAATAGCCTTTTGAAGCTCTTCAATTTTCTTACAGCATTCTGACTTAGAATTTTCTGTTTCTTTCTTTTTAGACTCTAGATCTTTTATCTTAGTATCTTTTTCATCAAGATCTTTTTCCAAACCCTTAATTTTATTATCTTTATCCTCAATTTCTTTAGTCTTCTTTGCAAGTTCTCCTTCTAAAGACTCGATCTTTTCTTGCATTTCTTTGATTTTATTTTCGTTTTTATCAGTCTTTTCTTTCTCAGCTTCTAACTCCCATTTTGTAGATGAATAATCTTCTTTTAGTTTTGCATTTTCATCTTGTAATCTTTTTAGTTCATCTTTAAGCTGAGTAATTTCTGCTTTTAACTCATCATTATTAGAATTTTTAAGATTTTCAATCTCTTTATTCAATTGATCAATCTTATTATCTTTATCTCTAATCTCTTCTTCTAGCTTAGACTTTTCTTGTTTTAGTTTTTCTCCATTATCTTTGCAAGATTCTAACTTTTCTTTTAATTCATCTATCTTTGATTGGTCTTCTTGTTTCTTATCATTTAAGTCTTTGATTTGATTTTCTAAGTCCTTAATGTTTTTAGTTAAATCATCAATCTTATTGTCCTTTTCATCAATATCTTGCCCTGTTAAATCTGTTTGAGTATCAATGGAATATTTATTTGGATTGTAAATAGTCATCTTTCCTTGATACATATCATTGTTATAATCAAATTCAAGTTCTACACTATCTACATTCTTATCAAAGACAAACTCTCCATTTTCAAACCTTAATCCATTAGGAATAGATTTGAATCCTTGATTTCCGTTGAAACCAAAATGATTTTCGTAAAATGGATTTTGTTTTGGTCTATACTCAACTTCTTGATTATGGAATACTCCCTTACTGTTAATATTTGGATTGCCTAAAACTTTTATAGTGTGCAATTTATTTCTTGAAAAAGCATACTGTTCAATTGTCTTCACAGACTTCGGTATAGTTATTTCTTGGAGGTTATTTCTTTCAAAAGCATTATGTTCAATATTTACTAGAGTATCAGGTAAAGTCACTTCTCTAAGTCCACAGTTGAAAAATGCTAAACCACCAAGATAAGTTAGACTATTTGATAGTTTTACCTCGTCTATACTTGCATCGTAAAAGGCAGCATAACCTAAATGCTTAACAGAATCAGGAATAATTACTTTATCCCAATGTTTGCCACGTCCAAATTCTCTTTTATATCTAAGTTCATCGTTTGAATGACTTAAAGAATAATTTCCATTTATAGACTTCGTTCCTTCAGGAAATACTAAAATATTTGTCTTCTCTTTCTTTTCTAAGCCTTTATCACTAAAGGCAATTATATTTCCCTCAGAGGAATACATAAAATCATCTTCCGTCCAAGTAACATCAGACTTTGCAAATGCACTTGTATGCACAGTTGATGTTAAAACTAATAAAAGAGCCATAAAAAAGGCTCTTAGTTTGTTCGTATTAAATTTCTTCATTATGAATGTTCTCCTTTTCTTTTAATTTTTCTTCTCTTTTTCTATCATTAATTTTCTCCATTAATTCTTCCAAGCTAATATTGTTCCTCCTAAGAGTTACAATTATTTCTTCATTTTCAACTCGTATTTCTTCATCGCAAATTTCCTTGTATTTTGCATTTAAATCTTTCAATTTCTCTTCTATTTTTTTCTTTTTGTTTCTAATACTTATAAGTTTTCTGTTCACATAATATCTCCCTTCTATCTAGGTCTTCCAAAACCATAAAAGTGTGATTTCCAATATTTTGAATTTATTGATGTGTATTGAATTGGATCTCCTGCGTGAATCATCATCCCGTTACCTGCATATATGCCTACATGAGATATTGGTGTTCCACTGTTATATGTTGAGTGGAAAAATATAATATCTCCAGGCTGAGCTTCACTTGGACTTACTGGATTACAATAGTCTTTATATATTCTCCATGCAGTTGTTCTTGGCATTCTCTTTACTCCTGACTTTGTGAATGACCAACATACAAATCCTGAGCAGTCAAAGTTAGATGGTCCACTTGCTCCAAACACATATCTTTTGCCTATATGTTTTTCTGCTTCATTAAATAAGGCTTTAGCAGTGGCTGAATCAAAAGCAAGACCAGGATTTCCAAAGTTTGGATTATCTACTATTTCTCCTAAGTCCCCATTTCCTGATCCAAAAACATCTCCCATATTTCCCTTAGCTTCAAGAAGAGCTTCATAATGAACTACATTGTCTGGATAATCTTTAAATATTTCCCTAACAACTTCATCCATTTCTTTTTTCTTTAAAGTTACAATTAACTTTTTATATTCGTACTCTTCTTTTTCATAGCTAGTATAAGGATTACCACGACTATCATATCTTGTTCTTGCTACTGTTCTTGTTCTAATTTCAATTTCTTCCTTAAAGTCAAGCTTATACATCTTATCGAAAAGCTCTTTTAAAATTCCTTTTACTTCAGACGCTGATTTTACTTCTCCACATCTTGAAGTTATATAGGATAGAAGTTCATGGGTATTATGACCAATTTCTCCTTCTTTGTTTATGATATATTCGTCATATCCAGGATGACTTGTTTTTACACTTTCTATTTGTGATTGTAGGTCATATTCCATTGATGAAAATTCTTGATTAACTTCACTTAGAACTGTATCTTGTGATAGGTATGTTGTTGTCATTACTGAGTTTACTGAATTGCTTAATCCACTCATACCAACACTTCCACCACCAATCATGATTGATAGCATAAGACCTAGTCCTATTACTAAAAATAGAACTATCTTACTTTTTCTTACGATTAGCTCTTTAGAAGCCTTACCTAAACTTAAAATAGCTTTTTTAACTCTATCTACAAGTCTTGTTTCGTGCTTTTTAGCTATCATGCTCTTCATTTGTTTTCTCTGGTAAAACTTTTTAAATCTATTTTTCTTTATATAGGCGTCTGACTTTTTTAAATCTTCTAATCCACTTTTAAACTTCAACTTGCTTTTTCTCTTTCTTATTTTCTTATCAAGTTTAGATAGCTTTTTTAAAGACTTTTTCTTTTTATCTAGCTTATACTTCCTTATTCCATGCTGGAGTTTAGAGCTTACATTAGCGACTTTTTCTCCAGATTCTACACCAGTATTATCAGATCCTGAACTTAAATAATCTCTCACTAACTCTGATGACTTAGCTCCAGATAATAAAACCCCAGAAGATAGGCTTCCTTTAGTTTTGTTTTTTAGGATATTATCCTTTAGCTTACTTTTAGACTTTTCAAGCTCTCCAATCTTTTTATCTGAGATAAAATCTTTAACATCTTGTGCTTTCTTAGAATCTTTCGTTGTAGCTTTCTTAGATTCATTTTTTAAGTCATCGATTTTCTTACGAGTGAATTTATCACTTTCATAATTTTTTCTCTTGTAGTAAGTCTTCTTTTTATTAACTTTCTTTTGTTCTGAAGATTTAAGGGTTGTTTCTTTTTCATCTTTTATAAATTCTTGATTATTGTCTTTAAACTCAGTATTATCAAATGCTTTATCTGTATCAACTTGGCTTAGCTTACTTTCTTTATCTATCTCTTTAGAAATTTTTTCCTTATCCTTAAACTTCTTTTCTTGATAAAGTTTCTGCTTTTGCTTTTTATCGATATTAGTATTACTTTCGTTCTTACTTACTTCATCTTTAATAAGCTTATCTTTTCTATATACTCTCTTGCTTTTCTTTGCTTCGTTAGGTTTATCTTCACTTGTCTGGATTCGCTTAGACTCTTTCTCGTTGATTTTGTCTTGGAATTTATCCTTACTATGGATAAGTTTATCCTCGTAATTTTTGATAACTTGTCTTTTACTTGATGCCTTCTTATTGCTTATTGGTTGAGCCTTAGCTGAAATATCATCTGTTGTTAGTTTATTAGAATTAATATTTCTACTGTTTTCACTATCAAAATTCACCTTTTTGAAGTCTACATCTAAGTCTTCATCAAGTTTAAAGCTTTCATCTGCCCTTATTTCAAGATTAGCTTGTTTTGTTTCTTCAGCCTTATCCTTATTTTCTAAAACTTCTTTTCTGATTCTTTCCTTGTTTTTAGACTTCTGAAAATCTTTTAGTTTATCTTGTTTTTGATCTTTAGCTAATACATTCTCATGAATAAGTTTAGATTCTTTTTCTGAAATTTTATCTCCAAACCTATCCTTAGTCTTAATAATCTTATTGGTATAATCATCTGAATGAACAAGTTTACTTTCAAGATTCTTTTCAGGAGCGTCCCTATTTCGTATAATTTTCTTTTGAAAATCTTTTTTTAGTTTTTTATCCATATCACACCTACTTAGCTTCTTCTGGTTTTGTTGTCATTAGCTTATATAACATGGTGTCTTTAGGGAATTTATCTATAAATGGAACAATAGTATTTCCAAAGAATAATAGTCCCTCACCAGCGTTTGAATTAGTAATATAGTTTAACTGATAAGGTGATATTTTTAATTTCTTAGCAAGTATATCTCTATCTCCAGATGCTTGATTTAACATTAGAACAAAGTCTGTATTATCAAAGATATTTTCAATTTCCTGACTTGTTAAGAGGTCTTTTACGTTTTGAGTTATGCCTGTTGGAATACCTCCCCATTTTCTAAATCTTTTCCAGATTTCTACTGAATATGAAGCAGTTTGTGGGTCTTTTAATAAAAGGTGGAACTCATCTATATAGTATCTGGTAGACTTGCTTCCTCTATTTAGGGAAACCTTGTTCCAAACCTGGTCTTGAATTACAAGCATACCTATTTTTTTAAGTTGTGTTCCTAGCTCTTTTATATCAAAGCAGAGCAGTTGCCTATTTAGGTCAACATTTGACCTATTATTAAAGACATTAAGACTTCCCTTAACATAAATTTCCATTTCTGTTGCGAGTTTTCTACCGACTCCCTCTTCTTGAGATAGGAGCATATCGTATAAATCTCCTAATATTGGCATATTTTCTGGTTTTGGGTCTTCAAAATATTTTTGATATATCTTTGGTAAGCACCTATCTATAACAGATTTTTCTGCAGCAGTAAGACCAGATCCTCCTACCACAAGTTCAAGCATAGACATTATGAAGTTTGCCTTATCCTTTAAAGGTGCGTCACCATCTCCATAGTTCATATTTATATCTAGTGGATTTAGATAGTCCTTTGACTTTGCTGATACTTTAATAACTTCTCCATTAAATTGTTTTACAAGGTTTGAATACTCGCCTTCAGGATCACAAATAATTACATCGTCATCTGTGACAAGAATTGCATTTGCCATCTCTCTCTTTGCTGAGAAAGATTTACCAGAACCTGGTGTACCTAATATTAATCCGTTAGGGTTCTTTAGTTTCTTCCTATCTGCCATAATCAAGTTTTGGCTAAGGGCATTTAAGCCATAGTACAAAGAATTTGCCGAATCAATAAATAGCTCTTCTGTTGTAAAAGGCATAAATACTGCCGTTGATGACGAAGTTAAAAATCTTTTTATTTCGACTTGATTAACTCCTAGAGGTATGACAGAAACAAGTCCTTGTTCTTGTTGATGAGATAATCTTTTTACCTGACAATTATGTCTGTTTGCAATTGATGAAATTTGAGCAATTGTGTTTTCTAATTTTTGATTAGTCCTTGCAAAATTCATCATTACTATGCTAACTACAAAGAGCCTTTCATCTCTATTTTGTAAGTCAGATAACATGGACTTAACATCAGCACCAAAAGTATTTATATCTGAAGGAATAATATCCATATCATATCCAGCACGAACTGCTTTCTTTTGTTCTTCAATTTTCATTCTGTCTAGGTCTGTGTTTTTTCTCTTAATGAGTTTAATAGCTTCTGCTTGTTCAACTACATCTATATGAAAAGCTACATAAATATTGTCATCAATATCTAAAAACTCAGATAACATTCTGTCTGATAACTCGCTTGCAAGTATTTGAAAATGGCTTACTGCTCCAATGAATTTCCCAAATTTAAAATTATTTGCTGGTGCAAAATTAAAGATATTGGGAGTTATATGTGATTTTGTAGACTCTTTCTTCTTCAAATCCTTATATGAAAAATCAAAGTTTTTGTCTGGATTTAACATATCGTGAACAAGTCTTAGTCTTTCTTCGCCATCAAGACTTTCTGCTCTTACCCCCATAGATTTAAAGTTAGATAAAATATCAACTTCAAGTCTATTTAACTTTGCTCTTGCTTGCTCTAGATTATCGGCTTCTGTTGTAAAGGTTATATACTTCATCTTTTTAAGTCCGTTATTTCCCTTTGCAAGTTGAAGCTTTAACATCTCCCTAAACTCTTTTCTTACATCGTCATAGAAATCTCCCTTATCAGCAATTTTAATTGCATCTTGTAGGTCTTTATTTCTTCCTAATTGATTTACATACGAAAGTTCAATGTGGACACTTGGATCAAAAGAATTTAAAAAGTTGGCAAATTGGTTAAAGATTAAATCTCTGTCTTCTTCCAATGCCAACTGGTAATTTATATCTTGAAATGAAATTGTCTTTGAATAATTTTTTTCATCTAACTGGCATATGCCCTCTGGTAACATTCTTATATAGGGAATTGTGTCCTCAACAGTAAATCTCTTTTTTTCTTTCTTTAAAAGTACACTTAGAAGACTATTTGTTGGATCTTTCTTTGTTTTTAGCCTTCTTACTTCCTTTCGGTCTTTTTTTAATTGTTTTTCCCTTAGATTTAAGTCGCTGATTTGCTTTTTTCTTTGCTTCAAGGTATGCCTCCTTTCTTATTCTCTTAGTTGGTTGATAAAACTTATGAAGATAGAAAAATCTAAAATACTTTTCAAAAGTTAAGGTGTCTTTTTCATATAAGGTTATAAAAAAGATTGGCAGGGTTACTATTAGCATTACAATGATTGAAACATCATTAGGTAGATATTTCTTCATAAATAAATAAGTTGGTATGCCAATTAGTCCTGCCACAGAAAAACCTATAAGTTGTCTTTTGGTTAAGTTAAAGGCAACCTTTGTTTTAATCTTGTCCAAATCTTTTGGTATTGGTACATATGCCATTTTAATCTCCCTCTACTTCTTCTTTGGAAAGTTCAAGTATATGGTCATAATTAGATGTTGTTTCCTCTTCCAGGTAGCTAATTCTTTCTTCTAATTCTTCTTGTTTTTCTTCATTTCTGTCATTGTATTCTCCTTGATAAATAACAAATTCATTGTGACATCTTCCGAGTCTGTTTATTCTTTTCTTTAAGTTTCTAATCTCTTCATTTCTTTTTTTCTCTTTTAAGATTTCATAAGTTCCTCCCAATAAAATTCCAAGTCCTAATAAAGCACAATTTTTATTTTTTAACATTTATTCCTCCTAGTGCGTATTCATAATACTTTTTGCAACTGTTCCACTCTTAAACATCATAAGTCCAAGTAGTAGAGCATATCCTAATATACTAAACAAGCTTGTGTGAATATCTGTAACCTGTACCGTTCTTATTAAAACGGTGTAGATACCTAAACATACCATCAAAAACAAACCTTGTAGTCCCAAAGCAAAAAGTCCCTTGATATAATTTGTTCCAATCTGACCCCATTCTTTATTTCCCATAGTCGCAAATGGAATGGATGATACTGATGAGTAGACATATATTTCAAACATACGCCCATATACTATTAATGTTATAACTAGTGAAATTCCTTGAATTGCAATCCTCACAAGGCTCGTTTCAACTAGTATCATTAAAAGCTCACCTATTTCTTTTTCTTTTAATGCATCAACCATTGCAACTATCTGATCTCCTGAAACAGTGGCAGAAGTAGTGATTACCCCTGCCGCTTTGTTTACAAGATTTTGTGCCACATCAAAGACTGCCATTGAAAATTCAAAGGCATGGCTTGCAAGGTAGACTGCTATAAACATCTTTATAATGTATTTAAAAAACTCAAAAGTGTCTGTATCATGCATATTATTCTTTTGCATAACCATATTTATGAGTTCAATACATAAAACTGCTGTTATGATAAGACCAGCTATTGGAACAATCACATTATCATTAATGTTTTTTATGAAGTTATATACTTCTCCATTCCAACCCATTGGTGTCTTCCCAACATCAGTTGCAATAACTCCTACCTTGTCGTTTATATCTAAGAACATGGACTCAAGATTTGCTTTGATACCTCCGAGTAGCATATCCTTAAAAAATTCAGTTAGCTTGTCAAAGATACCAAACATAGACTTTCTCCTAATTTAAAGCATTTGCAAGTAGTGGAATTAATTTGATACCGATTAGTACAATTCCACCACCAGCCATAAGCTGCTTAATACCTTGAGATTTAGCACCAGATTGCGATAGGTAAGCCTACAGTTTCAGTGTTTCCAGCTTTTCCCCCGCTTAGCACCGTGCATGCGACTTTCACCGCACACGGCGCCCCATCGCAAGAAAGATTTTCACGTTTTAATTAAGATTTACACACTTCTCAACAACTAGTTATTTCTTTTAAATGGTTGGCAATCCTACCATTTCTCTGAGTTTATTACATTTCTCAATTTGCTTACCTGTTAAGGCAAGTTCTTTTACATATTTTAGGATTGTATCTTCTTTTATTGCATGGACTAGTATATGCACTTTTTCTGTTACAAGAATTAGATTGCTGTACTTGTCTGTACCACCTTTTTCAAGTGGTAGTTTATGGTGGCAATGTATATCACTTGGTGTTAATTTATTCCCTGTTACAAAACATCTTCCATATTGAGCTGCAAAGAGAGAAATCCTATTGTCTGCATACTCTATACTCTTATCAAGTACAGGGTGTCTCATTAACCAAACAAGAGTGTCTATATCAATTTGTAGATTTTTATGAATTAAAGATCTACCCTCTACAGTGTACTTGTTTATATCTTTTTTCTTGTGTTTTGCGTCCTTCGTTTGGATATACCCCACTGGAATTAATGGGTGTCCGTTAAGGAAGCGAAGTTGTTTACTTTTTCCATACTTATCTTTGATAAATCCTTTATTTAATGTCCCATTGGTCTTTAAGTCAAGCCTGTTGTTCATTTGCTTTTTAATGTGAAAGGCTATTTTAGCAAAGTCTAAACTCACATTTGTTGCTATTTGGTAATAATTATGCAAGCCTGAAACAGTAGCATTATACCTAGCTATTGCTTTGTACTGCTCTTTTTCATTTGCAGGTCTTTTTATATCCGCAACACATTTAGAAATATTTTCTTTTGCATTTTTCAGTGCCTTATCACTTATATGTGACTGTACAACAAACTTTTTACCTTTTGGTTTAACCTTCAGCTTGAAGCCTAAAAACTCTGAATACCTTTGTTTTAGGTTCGTGATCGTTGATTTTTCCTCATTTATTGTTAATTTAAGCCTATCTTCAAGCCACTGTTTCACTGCTTGATATGTCCTTTTTGCATCATAGTAATTACTGCAAAATATTTTAAAATCATCAGCATATCTTACAATGTAAATTTCCTTGAGCTTACTTGACCTTAAGGCTCTATAGGTATGGCTTTTTATTTCCGTTCCTTTGCTATTAGTCTTTTGCTTATATGGATAATGCGTTGGCATTGTTGCCCATTGGGATGAAACCCACCAGTCCAACTCATTTAGTACTATATTAGATAGCAATGGGGATAAAATACCTCCTTGAGGTGTACCCTTTGTAGGTATAATTGTTTCACCATTTGGCATTACAATATTAGCCTTTAACATTTCCTTGATAATGCAAATTAGCTTTTTATCTCTTATTCCTAAGTGCCATATTTGTTTTATGAGTTTTGAATGACATACATTGTCGAAAAATCCTTGTATATCAATATCAACTACATAGTGTAAATGCTGTCTTTGCATTAGCCTTGCACATTCTGCAATAGCGTGTTCTGTATTCCTATTAGGTCTAAACCCATAAGAACTGTCGTGAAATTTCGCTTCACATATTGGCTCTAAAATTTGTAAAATACATTGTTGTACAATTCTATCAACAATCGTTGGTATTCCAAGCGGTCTTGTTTTTCCATTAGGTTTTGGTATTTCCACTCTTTTTACAGGGCGGGACTTATACCAATGAAACTGTTTTTGTATTAGAGAAATGTATTCTTCCTCATTTAGTTTTGATAGATGGTTTATTGTTCTTCCATCTACTCCTGCTGTGTGACTGCCTTTATTTCCTTTTATACTTCGATAGGCTAGTTTTATATTTTCTCTTGAAGTTATTAACCCCATTAAATTTGAAAATACTTTATTCTCACTGCTATCTTTATATAGATTATCAAGGACCTCTTGCAAGTCATAATATTCCGTATAACGGATTTTATTTTGTTTTAATCTTGGTTTCGAAGTGGACACAGGCACCATCTCCTTTCGGATTTGATTTTCTTTGTCATACTCGAAGCTGTGTTTATCTTAATTTCAGTTCTTGTTCTTTCTTGTGACTAGTGGCTATCCCTCCACGAGCTTATTATTCTCGCTTCATAGGTACTATGCCACCACTTTCACCAAGATAAAAAATAGTTATATGATTTTTTTTCTTATCATTTTCCCATTTAACACTTCATTAGCATTAGTCTGCCTCCATGTTCTTGGTTTACCACGTTCCAACAATCCTATCATTGAATGCGTTTAGGTTCTTCCTCTAAGCCTGTGTTTAGCTCTCGCCTTATCGCCTGTAACGATATATGGACTTTCATAACAACCATTCTTACTAATCCACAAACACACCATCTTTGATGGTAATTGCCGTTAGACAAATTCAAACGTCTAGACTTGTACATTCGGAAGTGCGTCAGTGTTTTGGTATACACATTCTCACCATGCGTATTCGACACCCGGCATATAGGTAGCACCATTTACCTCTAAACAGGTTTCGTATAACTATATAGCTATTTACGGCTACTCTCTGCCGACTTCACCGAGCTTTTGACAATAAATTAGTCTAATATTTATTGCCAATCGGAGTATCAGTGTAGGCATTTCAGGGCGTTACTCCATCATTCTACCTATTAGATTGTTAGTTCTCCTAAGTTTCGGACTTTATGTCCTTAAACTTAGTGCATAAGCTTTTCACTTATGAACGTGTCGCACGGTTATCATTACCATAACCTTCCATTAAGTTAATAACTCCCCATGCACCTAAACCTGCACCAATTGCAGTTACTAGTGTCTTTAAAACTCCAACTCCAGCTGTAAAAAATTCCATATTATTCCTCCTCGTTTTCTTTCTTATTTTCTATTTTGTTTAGTGATTTAACTATAAAATTCTTGTAGACCTTATCTCCTTTTTTGTTTTCTTTGAAATATCCAAAGACATGGATTAGATCTCCTTTTTCAAATTCTTTTACAATTTCTACCTTTTCTCCATATACTGAGCAATTTGTATATTCTTTGCCCTTTCCATATTTTTTAACAAGAGCAAAATTTGCTACTTGAACACTTTCTCCATCTTTTTCAAATTCTGAAAATTCAGCTTCCTTAACTAAATTTGCATTAATATTTATCATTTCTCTATCCATTAATTTCTTCTCCTTAATTTATAAATTTCATTTAAAAAAGCGACTGAACTTATATTTCAATCGCTAAATGTCTTATATATTAAATTGTTTTAAGTGGGACTTCTTATCCTTACCATCTTAACCTCCTAATTTTGAGTATAAAAAAAGACGATAGAGTTTTTAATTTCTATCGCCTATCAACACTTTTTTTCTAGTCTTCTAAAATCGATACTTCAAGGTCTATCGCTTTAAATGTAACAGTTATTCCTACTTCTTCTTTTACTATTTTTTCAAATAGCTCAGCTATATCATATGGGGACATATCGTATATATCTTCATACCATTCATTGCTTTCATCGTACATTGTCTCACATATTGCTTCAATATAATTTTTCTTATCCATAGTGAGTTCTGTATCACTTTCTAGAATAAACTGCTCACCATTTATATTTAATATAATTAAAGATGATTTTCTATTTTCACACATTTTGCTTTCTCCATAAACTCAAATTTTTAGCCTATTTATTTTATAATTTGATTTTAACTTTACCTTATCTCTATTTGTTAGATACTCTTCCACATCAAACAAGTTTTTCTTATCATAATCTTCCAACAACTTGTAATTCTTATGCTTTGTAATATCAAATTTATCTGACAAGAAAGGTCTTACTCCTCTTAGTTGGTATATACATTTACCACCATCCATTACAGTTATTTCATCTTGGCTCATAAGTTCCTTGCCAGTTTTTTGGTAATTTAGTCCAAAAGATTTTTGATTTGATCTTGTTTCTGATGTGTTATATAGGTCTATGGTTTCTTTTCCTAAGGTTTCTGATAATTCTTTTACTGTTGTTTTTTCTTTTCCTCCTAGAAAGAGTGTAGAGTCGCAGTTACCAACTATTGTATCTGCATGGTCTTTATAGATTGCTTTTAATTGAGATTGTGCTTGCAGTATTATGCTTGCTGATATTTCTCTTGAACGAATTGTCGCAATCAGTTTTTCAAATTTAGGAATCAAGCCAATATTTGCAAACTCATCTAGTAGACACCTAACATGAACTGGAAGTCTACCACCATACACATCATCTGCCTTGTCGCATAATAGATTAAATAGTTGAGAATACATTATTGAAACTACAAAATTAAAGGTATCGTCAGTATCTGATATTATTACGAATAAAGCAGTTTTTCTATCTCCAATTTTATCGAGTTCTAATTCATCTTCACTCATTAGCTCTCTAAGCTCTCTTATATCAAAAGGTGCTAGTCTTGCTCCACAAGATATTAAAATTGACTTGGCAGTTTTTCCTGCTGCCAGCTTATATTTCTTGTATTGCTTAACTGCAAAATGACTTGGATCTTTCTTTTCAAGAGTTTCAAAGAGCCTATCAATTGGGTTCATATAGGTTTCGTCATCTTCTCTAACTTCACTTGCGTCAATCATATCCAAAAGTGTCTTAAAGTTCTTTTCTTCTTCAGGTGCCTCATAATAGATATAACCGATGAGGGCAGTGTAATATAACTTTTCAGCCTTTACCCAGAAATCTTCTCCTGCCTTTTCTCCATCTCCCTTGGTATTAGCAATTATGGTTTGGACAAGCTTTAAAATATCTTTTTCACTTCTCAAGTATGCAAAGGGATTGTATTTCATAGATTTTTTAAAGTTTATTGTGTTTAATATCTTTATGTCGTAACCATTTTCATAAAGCATTTTTCCACATTCTAACACAAGTGTGCCTTTAGGGTCTGTTACTACATAGGAAGAGTGCATTTGCATTAGATTTGGCTTTACATAAAATCTTGTCTTACCTGATCCAGAACCACCTATTACTAATACATTTTTATTTCTAGCATATTTAGGATTTTTAGGTCTTGAGTTCATTGTTAGTCTTTCGGTATTAGTTATTAGTACATTGTTTTCAAACTTAGGATCAATATATGGAGCAATATCCTTACTTTCTCCCCATCTTGCAGATCCATACTCTTTACCTTGCCTATATTTCTTTTTATTTTTTCCTTTGCTATAAACAATTAACTTAACAAGACCAGCAACTGAAATACCTACTAACAAGTCACTTGGATTAAGGCTTGGTATATAAGATAAAGTTCCTATATCAGAAATTCCTACCATTAATCTATCAATAATATCTCCTCCTACATAAGAATTGATGTGCTTAGAAAAGATATTTCCAATGTAGAAGAATGATAGATAGGGAATGTTTGATAATATAAATTTCTTTGGGTTGTCTATTTTAATTAAGTTTTTAATATCAGAAAGAATGGCTTCTAATACCTTATTCATCGTATAAACCTTCGCTATCTAATAAAATTAGTAGGTAGTGTCTTCCCTTTGGTGTTATAAATGTTTGTATTCCTACAAGTGTACCTAGTGGATCAACCCATTCTTTTACTTCAAAATATCCCTTGTTCTTATCTGCATAAGGTAAGAGTTTCTTTTTCTTATCTCTATAAATTAATCCCTTATCCATTAAAAAACTTATAAATTGATTTTGTGGTATTCCTAACTCTTTGGCAGTATTTCTAAAGTTTGTAAGTAGGTTGTAATCTACCAATTTGTCATAATAATCTGCCTTTTGTCTTAATACTTCAATTTCTTCTTCTCTTTCAGCAATAATTCTATTAGCTACAAGAATTGCATCTGCAAGTAACTCTTCATTAGTTTTCTTTTCTTGCCCAGCTATATATCCTCCATTTTTTCTAATACTTGGTAAGACTTCTCTAGTTACCCAAGCTTTAAATATTTTTGCTTGTGGTAGTTTTGATGAAAGGATAAGTGAATACAATCCTGATTCATTAATTATTGAAATATTCTGTATTCCTCCAGGGGTGTTCCATTTCGTTACACCCTTATCTTCTTCATCTACATGGTCATAAACAGCTTTTCTTGGATTGACATATCCTAGCATAGTTGCTACTTCATTAGCTATAAAGAAAAACTCACCGTCTTTTTCTATAACAGTGAGTTTCCCAAAATTCTTATTTTCAAATGTTTTTAAATTACTTATCATAAGCTTTGCTCCTTATGTTTATTTTTAACTTTATCTTTGCCAATGGTATCCTTAGCCATATCTTTAAACTTATTTATAGTCTTCGTTATTGAATCTTTTCTATCTGCCTTTCTTTCAGAAGCCTTAACTGCTTTTTTAAAGGCGTGTTCCATTACCTTTATATCCTTAGATTGAAAAAACACAGAGTGGTTACCAGTTTCCTTATCTTTCATAACAGAAAACTTCACTCCGTGTTTATTTAAAATTTTCTTTAGTTCTTTTAATTCAGGATCCTTTAGATTAATTTCTTCTAACTGTCCCTTTTTAACCATATCCTTTAGCTTTACTTCTTCTCCATTATTTTTTATTACATTTTTCAAGCCTCCTTGTTCTTCTATTTGCTTGTGTACTTTCTTTAAGGCATCAAGAATTGCTTTACTTGTTGCTTTTGCAAGTCTTACTTCAAGATTAAGACTCGACCTAGATACTTCTTCATTAATCATCTATTCCACCTCCATATAAAAGTAACTCTTTGTATTTTCTTAACTTCTCTTGATGGATTTTTCTTCTAAAATCTTCTCCCGTAACTTTAACTGGTATTGTCATTTCAAGTATTCTTGAATATATTCTCTGATACTCAAGTTCAATATTAGGATTTTGAATAATTTCCAATGATAAGTTTGTAGTAAAAATTGTCGGCCTACCCTTTAAGTATCTTGAGTTTATCATGTTATATACTTGTTCTCTTGCATAAGATGTATCCCTTTCAATTCCAAGGTCATCTAATATTAACAATGGAATATTTGATAGGTTATCTATAATTTCGTTTGAATCAACCTTAAATGCAGATTTTTGTATTTGGTTTATAACCTCAGATAAATTCATAATCTTAACTTTAACTTGATTTCTTTCGATTAATTCATTTGCAATTGAACAAGCAAGATAAGTCTTTCCACTGCCAACATCTCCATAAAATAAAAGTCCAACATTGTCTTCCTTCATTTGTTCAAAATTTTTGGCGTAATTGTAAGCAACCTTGTAAGCTTGACCTTTTTCATTTAAGAATCTCTCAAAAGTATATTGGTGTTGGTTTGGTGATGAAAAACAATCTCTTTTTAGCGATGATATTCTCGTTAATATTTCTCTTTCTGCATTTTCCTTATCTCTTTTTATTTCACATTCACATTTAATTCTGGGAATAAACTTTGTAAATCCAAGGTCAAGTAATTCTCCATCGACTCTTTTACCACATACCTTACAATAAATATGTCCATTCCTTTCAACATCATTTTTTCTTAATACAAAATCTTTTAATCTTTTCATAAACTCTCTCCATAATCGTAATTCATTTTCCTTGTTGATTTGTCATTAATGCTTTTCGCCTGATCATTAAGATACCAATTAATTATCGTTGCCTTGTGATCTTGATACTCTCTGTTATTTGCTTTCATATACGATGATAATCTATCAATGTACTCACTAATTCTGCTCCCCAACTCATTTATTAAGTCTTTGTATTCTTCATCAGTCAAAAATATATTTTTATATATTCCATAAGGCTTTTGCCCTTTACTAAAATTATTCTTTCTTAACTCATTATTACTAATATTGTTATAGTTACATTCCGATTTTCGAAAATCTTGACTTTCGATATTCGAATCTCTTGAATTTCGATTATCGAACTTCTGGAATTTTGTTTTTCGAACTTCTTGATTTTTTAATTCCATATTATTAAATATGCTCATAAAGTCTTTAACATAAATTCTGTTAGGCTTTCCCAGTCCTTGTCTTTTCTTTTCAATCAGTCCTATTCCTGATTTAATATCAAGTTCAGCTATTAATTTATTTGCTTTTTCACTCGCACAATTAAATTGCTCTTTTATGCTTTCAATTGTGTAGTAAATAAAGACTTTTCCATCATCATCTATCCAACCATTTCTATATGAAAGACCCATTCGATTAAGCATATATGAATACAAAACTTTAGCTTCAATAGAAATACTCTCAAAAATTTCATCTTCCATTAATACCATAGGTAACCTAATGAAGTTATACATCTCAGATTGCCTATTATAAAAATAATCAAAATTCATTCTTACCTCCTTTCTTTAAATTAAAAAAGACGACAGAATATTGCTTTCTATCGTCTAAGATTGTCTAATATTTATTTTTCTTTAAATTGATTTTATTGTGTAGTTTAACAATTCTAACAATCCAATAATGTATACACCTAATTTAGGTAATCCAAATGGGCTAAATAAAAATGCTATGATTAGTGATTCAAATACAACTTGCTTGTCTCCTTGAAATATGCTAGCTAATCCTATTATAAAAATTAAAGTTGAAACTACGCCTAACAGCGCAGTGCTCAAACTTAATATAAAAGTTAAAAAAGCTATTAGCAAGCTCAATACTAATCTTACTGGAAATAAAATTATTCTAATTATCCATCTCATACATACCTCTAAAAATTAAACTGGGATTCATAACAAACCCCAGTTTCATAATTAGCGTGTCCTTTAATATAATTTTGATCCTGCTGGAATATTATCATCCAACATTATTAAATTAAGTTTTTCTTCTCCGTCGTACTCACAAATTGCAGATATAATCATACCTTCTGAGTTGATTCCCATCATCTTACGAGGAGGAAGATTACAAATCGCAAGTAGTGTCTTTCCAATTAAGCTCTCTGCGCTGTAATATTCCTTAATACCAGATAAAATAACTCTTTCTTTATCAGAACCATCATCTAATGTAAATTTCAATAGTTTTTTTGACTTTGAAACTTCTTCGCAGTTCTTAACTTTTACAACTCTAAAATCAGACTTTGAGAATGTATCAAAATCAACCATATCTTCAAATAATGGCTCTACTTTTACTTTTGAAAAGTCGATTTTTTCTGTCGTAAGTTTGTCGTAAGTTTCGTAAGTTTCTTTTGACAAATCCCTATTTTCTGCCTTTTCTAAGCCTGTTGGCTTCATTGTTGGGAATAATATTATATCTCTTATGCTTGGTTGATCAGTTAATAACATTATCATTCTATCGACACCAATTCCCAAACCACCTGTTGGAGGAAGACCAACTTCTATTGCATTAATAAAGTCGCTATCCATTGGATGAGCTTCTTCATCTCCCTTTTCATGTTCACGAACTTGGGCTTCAAATCTTTCTCTTTGGTCTATTGGATCATTAAGTTCTGAAAAAGCATTAGCAAATTCCCATGTATTAATAAAGGCTTCAAATCTTCTTGTAAGTCTTGTGTCTTTTGGATCCTTTTTAGCAAGTGGTGAAATATCTACTGGATGACCAGTTATAAATGTTGGTTGAACTAATTTTTCTTCACAGAATGTTTCAAAAAATTCTGATAAGATTTTACCCCAGCTTGATCCTTCTTCGACTTCTACGCCTTTTTCTTTTGCAAGTTGTTGAGCTTGTTCATCCGTTTCTACCTTGTCAAAATCTACCCCTGCATATTCTTTAACAGCTTCAATCATTGACATTCTTCTCCATGGTGCTTTTAAAGAAATTTCTGTGCCTTGGTAAGTTATTTTATCTGTTCCTAAGACTTTTTGAGCTGCGTATTCAAAAATATTTTCTGTTATAGCCATCATTTCATCCATGTCAACATAAGCTTGATAAAGTTCTATGTTAGTAAACTCAGGATTATGTCTAGTGTCCATTCCTTCGTTTCTAAACATTTTTCCCATTTCATAAACCTTATCAAAACCACCAACAATTAATCTTTTTAAAAATAGTTCATTGGCGATTCTAAGTTGCATATCAATATCAAGAGTATTGTGATGAGTTAAGAATGGTCTAGCATTAGCTCCACCAGCTACTGTACCAAGGATTGGTGTTTCAACTTCAATAAATCCTTTATCATCAAGGTATTGCCTTATCGCTTTTATAATCTTAGTTCTCTTTAAAAATACTTCTTTAATTTCCGGATTAACTATTAAATCTACATATCTTTGTCTGTATCTTAAGTCTGGGTCCTTAAGTCCGTGGAATTTTTCCGGTAAAATTTGAAGAGATTTAGAAAGAAGATCAAGTTTTTCTGCATTAACTGTAACTTCTCCAGATTCAGTTTTGAAAACTTTACCCTTAACTCCAATTATATCTCCCATATCAAGACCCTTAACGTCTTCATAATTTTCAAGAAGGACATCTTTTCTAGCAAAAACTTGAATACGTCCCTTGTAATCTTGTAAGTCCAAAAAACAAATTTTGCCGTGTCTTCTTTTACTCATCACACGACCAGCGATACAAACATCTTTCCCATCAAATTCTTCAAAATTATCTTGAATATCTTTTGAATAGGAGTCTACATCATATTTTTCAAAAATAAAAGGATCTTTATTTTCTTTTCTCAATTCTTCAAGTTTTTGTCTTCTCATAACAAGAATTTCATTTAGATTATCTTTATTTGTATTTTTCATAGTTCCTCCTAAAAACTAATGGCACAAACTTTATACTTTATAATTCCGTCAGGGATTTCTATTTCAGTTATATCTCCAACTTTTAATCCTATAAGTCCAGCACCAACTGGAGATTCATTAGAAATCTTTCCTGATAATGGGTCTGCTTCGGCAGATCCAACTATGGTATATTCATCTTCATCCCCTGAATCTAAATCTTTAACCACAACAGTTGAACCAACATTAACCATATCGTGGTTTAAATCTTTTTCATCAATAACTTTGGCATTTCTTGCCATCATTTCAAGTTTTGCTATTCTTTCTTCAACGTAAGCTTGTTCATTTTTAGCTTCATCGTATTCGGAATTTTCGGACAAGTCACCATATCCTAAAGCAACCTTAATTCTTTCAGCAACTTCTTTTCTTCTGACAGTTTTTAAGTATTCGATTTCATTTTCGATTTTTTCCAAACCTTCAGGAGTAAAAAATATATCTTTATCCACTAATATCTCTCCTCTATTGTATAAAAAATAAGGCGCTAAACGCCTAATAGTCAATTTAATGTAATTAATTATAGTAAATGTAGCCCTAAAAGTCAAGAATCTTTTAAATTATCGCATTTGTTCCCTATATTCTTCCAAAATTTTTACGACTTTTGTATAATCATTTTCAACGTTTAATTTATTCCTAATTTCTTTAGAATTTTTTAAATTTTTTAAATAATAAGCATAAGTTTTTCTCATATTTAGGATTGCCTGTCTTTGTCCCTTATAATTAACTTCCAAATATAAATGCCTTAATAATATATCAATCCTCTGATTAAAATTTAATTCTTCATATTTTTCACCCTTTAAAGCTTTTTTAATTTGTGAAAAAATAAAAGGATTTTCAATTGCACCCCTACCTATTGCTATACCATCAACATCATATTTTTTTATTTTATATAAAGCATCTTCAACAGTTAAAATATCCCCATTACCTATAAGAGGTATAGTTAAGAATTTTTTGATCTTAATTAAATATTGCCAATCACTTTTATTTTTATAATATTCTTCTCTTGAGCGTGGATGAACAGTAACTGCAAAGGCTCCTGCATCTTGGGCTGCCCTAATTATATCAAGAGATAGGGTGTTATCGAAAGATTTTCTAGTCTTTATACTAATTTTCTTATTTGAATTTTTAACTGCACCCTTAACCAATTCATAAACTAGGTTTGGATTTTTTATCAAGGCTGATCCGCAACCATTTTTTACAATTTTAGGAGCTGGACAGCCCATATTAATATCTATATAAGAAAAATCAAAATCATTTAATAAATATGAAGCTTTAGAAATAGATTCTACATCAGAGGCAAAAATCTGAACACCTGTATTTTTTTCTCCAGGAAATTTTTGCAGAAGTTCAAGAGTTTTTCTGTCATTAAAACACAAGGCCTTTGCAGAAACCATTTCTGTAACTGCATGGTCAAGTCCATTTTCATAGATTAATTGTCTAAAGGCTCTATCAGTATATCCTGCCATTGGAGCCATAAAAAATTTAATCAAAATATCACCTAATTATTCATATCGTATATAATTTTTAAACCTTCCAAAGTTAAATCTCTATTTATAATTATATTATACTTAGAATCTGAACATAAAAGATTAGAAAAACCACCAGTAGCAACTATTGAAACTTCATCATTTCTCCAATTTTTATTTTCTAATATTTTTTCTATAATTCCATCAAGCATAGTTGTGTAACCATAATAAAGACCTGACTGTATTGCACCGACTGTATTTGGTGATATTAAAACCTCAGGCTTAATAATTTCTATCTTGGGTAGTTTGGAAG
Organism: Peptoniphilus lacrimalis DSM 7455; assembly: GCF_000378725.1. GTDB lineage: Bacteria > Bacillota > Clostridia > Tissierellales > Peptoniphilaceae > Peptoniphilus_A > Peptoniphilus_A lacrimalis. The sequence goes on from NZ_KB900368.1 coordinate 97,634, forward strand.
TTCTTTGGAAAAGAGCTTCTGATGATATTCCTATACCTGGAAGAATCATTCCACCAAGATAATTTTTATCTTCATCTATTATACAAAAAGTCATTGCAGTTCCAATATCAATAATAATTGCCGGTATTTTATAGAGTTTAATAACCGCAACAGCATTTACTATCCTATCTGCTCCTACTTCCTTAGGGTTATCATAATTAATATTAAGTCCTAATTTAAGCTCTGAGCTGACGAAAGTCGGCTTTTTATTGAAGAACTTAATAGACATTGAGGATAAGGTATGAGTTAAGTTTGGCACTACTGATGAAATTATTACATCATATATGACAGATGGGTCTATATTTGAATGAGTTAATGAATTCATGAAAATCAATCCATATTCATCGCTAGTTCTTATCTTATCAGTTGAAATTCTGAAATCATGAACTAACTCATTATCTTTATAAACTCCATATACAATTGTCGTATTTCCTACATCAATTACTAATAACATTTTTATCACCTTCAAAATTTTATATTAATTAATACCCCAAAAAGTAAAATCAAATTATTTAAGTTAACTCTATTGACATTTAGGTAAACATTAAATACAATAATTCAGGGAGGTATTTATGAGAATTAAAACAAAAGACTTAACTAAAACAGCACTTTTGGCAGCACTTATTGCCATAGGAGCCTTTATCAGTATTCCTATTGGACCCATACCCTTCACTTTACAAAACTTTTTTGTTTTTATGGCAGGCTTATTACTTTTACCTGAATATGCAGCCTTAAGTGTATTATCCTATGTCCTGCTAGGACTTGTTGGATTGCCAATATTTTCCGGATTTAAAGGGGGTATAAATTACATATTCTCACCTACTTTTGGATTTTTAATAGCCTTTATAATAGGTGCCTTTGTAATTTCTAAACTAGCTCACGGAAAAACAAAATTTACAGAAATTTTAATAGCTCTTATTATTGGAGAAGTTATTTTTTATGCAATTGGTCTTCCTTACATGTATGTCATTCTTACAAAAGTGGTAGGAACTCCAATGACTGCATCTAAAGTATTTACAGTTGGGATGATTCCTTTCTTAATTCCCGACTTAGGAAAAGCTATTATTGCAGCTTTAATTGCTCCAAAGATTAGAAGAGCTTTATAAAATACTTATACTTTATACTTCATTGACTGCTTATGCAGTCTTTTTTTATTCTTATTTATTATATCAAAACTTTTAATAACTACAATTTTTAATTATATATTTTTTACAAATCATGTTATAATATTTGACAAGGAGGTTATCTATGAATAAAAACCGTAATAATAAACCTCACGGAATAATAAAATTATCAAGTATTTTTAAAATTTTACTTCTATTAATTCTCGCAGTTATTATCTTTGTAGGAACAATAGTTACAACCCTTGTTTTAGGTATTTTTAAAAAATCACCAGAAATTGACCCTACAAATTACAGGACTATAATGGCTGAAACATCGAGAATTTATTCTGATGATGACCAGCTAATACAAACTTTGGTCGACGATGAATTCAGTGAGTTTGTACCTATGGATAAATTCCCCAAATATTTATCCAATGCCTTTGTGGCAATTGAAGATGAAAGATTTTACGAGCATAATGCTGTTGATTTTAGAAGAGTTTTAGGGGCTTTAGTCCATGATATAAAAACAAGGTCCATGGAGCAAGGTGCCTCAACAATAACAATGCAGCTTGCTAAGAATCTATACACGTCTTCTTCTAAAAGTATTCCAAGAAAATTAACAGATATTTATTACGCTTATCAAATTGAAGCTAATCTTACAAAACCACAAATCTTGGAAGCCTACCTAAATTGTGCATCTTTTTCTAAAGGTACTATTGGAGTTGGAGCTGCTGCTCATTCTTTTTTCGATAAGGATGTTTCGGACTTATCTTTGGCAGAATGTGCCCTGCTAGCTGGGGTTACTAATAGACCAGAAGAATTCACTCCTTATAATTATGCTGAAATTCAAGCAGAGGATGACCCTGAAAATGTTCAGGTAGTTTTAAGACCTAATGTTAATTCCAACTATGAAAATCCAGAAAATTTAATTAATTTTTCTGAAAAGTTAATGGAACTTGGAAAAATTGATAGTTTTGATTTGATTCAAATTAAAAACAATACCTATATTCCATATAAGGCAGTATTTAATCCTAATGCCAAAACAAGGCAAGCTCGTGTTTTGAAAAAAATGTTTGAGCAAAAGCTCATTACTGAAGATGATTATAACAAAGCTTTAAATGAAGATATAACAATAAAAATTGGAAAAAGGCGTGAATATGGAATTTCTTCCTTTTACACTGATTTAGTTCAAAAAGAAGTTAAGGGAATACTTTTAAAACTTGGTTATAGTGACGAGGAAGCGCACAACAAGCTATTCAATGGAGGTCTTAAAATTTATACCCCCATGAATATGGAAATTCAAAAAATATTAGAAGAAACCGTTGCTGACCCACAATATTATAGAGGTTCATTCACAGATAAATCTGGTGTGGTCCAACCTCAAGTAGCCTGTGTTATTATTGACCAAAAAACTCATGAAGTTAAAGCTCTAGTTGGCGGTCGTGGAGTCGGTGGTGGCCAACTATTAAATAGAGCAACAGTGAAAAGACAGCCTGGTTCTTCTATCAAGCCAATTTCAGTTTACCTTACAGCTTTTAATAATGGTACTACTGCTGGTGATGTATTTTTAGATTCACCAATACCTAAAAGTGCTGGCTTCAATAACCCACCGAGAAATAATGCAAATTCTTATCGTGGATGGACAACAGTTAGAAACTTAGTAATCAGATCCTCTAACGTTGGTGCTTTCCAAGTATTAAGAGATATTTCTGTAGATAAGAATTCAAAAAGTAATAAGTTTTCAACTTATCCTAAAGTATATAATGATGAAGAATCAATAAATAAAGTAGTAGATACTCTTGAAAGTATTGGAATAACATCTATAGTTAAACCAGACCCATCTAAACCAAACACCATACTGACAAATGATATGAGTTTCTCTCCTCTTGCACTTGGTGGTATGACTCATGGAATAAGCCCCTTACAAATGGCTGGAGCATATACAACTCTTGCTGATGAGGGTAAATATTCGAAACCTATTTTAATTAGCAAGATTCTTTCTAATAATGGCGACACTATTTACAAGGCTGACGTTGATGAAAAGGAAATTACTTCAAAGCAAAATGCTTATATTTTAACTGATATTTTAAAAGATGTTGTAAAAAGAGGTACTGGTAGAAATGCAAGTTTCAGAGGAATGCCAGTAGCCGGAAAAACAGGTACAACTACTGATAAAAGAGATGTTTGGTTCTGTGGTTATACTCCTTACTACACAGCTTCTGTTTGGATTGGATGTGACAAAAATCAAACCTTGCATTTTGGTTCTGATAGAGCTGCTTACCTATGGAAGGAAATAATGAAAAAAGTTCATGAAGGTCTTGATGATAAAGATTTTGAGGAACCTGACGGAATTTATACAAAATATGTAAATGGCAGAAGAGAACTTTTCGCAGATGGAACAGAACCTCACTACACAAGCAAGTTGTATTGGGATGATAATGATGATGACGAAGAATCACAAAAGCCTAAAAAGAAAAAATCAGACAACAATAATAACAACATTGATAAAAAGAATGAAAATTCAAACGATGAAAATTCTCATAAGAAAAGAAAGAGAAGAAAATCTGATAACAATAATAATGTAAATTCAAACTCTAATAATAAAGATAAGAAGAATTAATACTTTTTAAAGACTCATGAAAATCTAAACTTTCATGAGTCTTTATTTACAATAATTTATGTATACTTGAGCTTAATAGTGTTATTATAATCCCAGCAAAAAAATTACCTAAGATTATAACTAATAAAGACTTTTTTGTGTTTAAGTTAAATAGACCTGCTAACAAAGACCCAGACCAAACTCCTGTTCCCGGTAAAGGTATCATAACAAAAATAAATAAGCCTAATATACCTGAATTCTTTATTTTACTCCCCTTTATCCTAATCCTAGTTTCTAATTTTTTTATATAGATACTAAATTTATCCTTCTTTTTAATTTTTTTGATGATTTTATTTACAAAAAAAATAATAAAAGGTGAAGGTATTATTGATCCTAAGAATGCAAAGGTAAAACTTGTTATATATTTCAAATTTAATGATATACCAAAAGGTATTGCCCCTTTCAATTCCAAATATGGAAGCATTGCCAAAACCATTACGGCAAGTTCTCTTGGTAAATACATCTCAATTATTTGGGCTAATGAATCAAACATTAATATTTTCTCACTTTCATTAGAGTTTTTTAAATTATATCACATAAAAATTAATTTTCTATAAAGAAAACCCCAACTAATGTTGAGGCATTCAAAAATTTAGGCTCTAAAATATCTGTTGGAGTGTAAATCTGTAACAGATATTTTTATGTAAAAAAAATTGACTTGTACTCATTTAGTCCTAAACTTAAAATAGCAAAAAAATAAATCTTAGAGGTACTCATACTAACATAAAGACTTTAAAGAGAAATTGTTTTGGTATGAAATATTTCAATTTTTTTAGAAAAAGAATTATGTTTGCTTGTAGTAGTGTTAGGAAAACGGGAAATTTTCGCAAAGCCCTAGGAGTTTTGTTTGCTATCTTTATTTTTAGTAGTATTTCCTTTATTTTACTTTTGTTATCCTATTAGCGTCTAAGTATTGATTTTTAAATGAAAAGAGAGACTCGAATTAACGAGCCTCCCCAATATTTGACATAGAGCCAAAATTAAATATTTATTTATCTTCTAATGGACTGTCTTTTTCTTGAAAAGTATCTTTATCGAGTGCTGCATCTTGAAGAATACTTTCTTCTTGTTGGTCTTCTTGTTTTTTTACAATTTCTTTATTTTTTTCATCATCTGCATAGAAAATTTCTAAGAATTCCTTTCTGTAGACAGTTTCTTTTTCTAATAAAGCGTTAGAAAGTCTTAATAACTTAGGCATATTTTCTTTCAATATATTTCTACATTTTATATATGCTTCATTAATAATTCTTGCTACTTCTTCATCAATTTCAGCTGCAGTCCTTTCTGAATAAGGTCTTTCACGGCCTAAATCTCTGCCAACAAATATTTCATTATCACCTGAGTCATAATTAATTGTACCAAGTCTATCACTCATACCATATGTCGTAACCATAGACCTCGCTATTTGTGTAGCTCTTTGTATGTCATTAGATGCTCCAGTAGAAATATCATCTAAAACTAAAGATTCTGCCACACGTCCGCCTAATAATGATACGATTTGTGACTCCATCATACCCTTAGTTACGAAGGAAGCATCATCCTCAGGAGCATATGCTGTAAATCCTCCAGCTTGTCCTCTAGGAATTATAGTAATCATATGAACTGGATGCTCTTCTGGTAAAAATTGTGACACTATAGCATGACCTGATTCATGAACAGCTGTCAATTTTCTTTCCTTATCTGAAACTACTCTTGATTTTTTAGCTGGTCCTGCTTGAACTTTTATAGAAGCTTCGTTAACATCTTCCATTGTTATTCTTGCGTTGCCATTTCTAGCAGCAAGTAAAGCTGATTCATTCATAAGATTTTCCAAATCTGCTGGAGTAAATCCAGGTGTTCTCCTTGCAATAAGTCTTAAATCAACATCTTCTGCAAGCTTTTTACCTTTAGAATGAACTTTCAAAACTGCTTCACGAGCACGAATATCAGGCTTACCAACATAAACCATCCTATCAAATCTACCTGGTCTTAATAGTGCAGGGTCAAGTATATCCTGCCTATTTGTTGCTGCCATTACAATAACGCCCTCGTTAGTTCCAAATCCATCCATTTCTACTAATAATTGGTTAAGGGTTTGTTCCCTTTCGTCATGACCTCCGCCAAGTCCAGCACCACGTCTACGACCTACAGCATCAATCTCATCTATGAAAATTATGCAAGGTGCATTTTTCTTAGCAGCTTCAAATAAATCACGAACTCTCGATGCTCCAACACCTACAAACATTTCTACGAAATCTGAACCACTCATTATAAAAAATGGAACTCCAGCTTCTCCTGCTACTGCACGAGAAAGATAAGTTTTACCGGTTCCTGGAGGGCCTACAAGTAAAACACCCTTAGGTATTCTTGCCCCCATTTCAGTAAATCTTTTTGGATTCTTCAGAAAATCAACAATTTCTCCAAGTTCTTCTTTTTCTTCAACTAAACCTGCAACATCCTTAAAGGTAATCAATTTTTTTGAATCTTTATTGATTAACTTAGCTTTAGATTTTCCAAATGATGACATCTTACCTCCACCACTATTTTGTTGCATAATCCTATACCAAATAAATATCAGTGCACCTATCATCAAAAATGATGGGATGAGGTCAAAATAAAAAGGTGTTACTTTTTTAGGTTGCAGATTATATTTAATTTCACCCTTAGAAACCTTATCGGAAATATATGAATTAAAAAGGTCTTGTGAGGCTGAATCAGGTAAAAGTGTTATAAATCTTGTGTCATCTTTCAATTTAACATGAGCTATGGTATTAGTACCTTCTTCCATGGTAATAGATACAACATTATTATTTTTTAATTCTTGTACAAACTCAGTAACACTTTTTTCCTCAACAGTTTGTTCAGGTGGTCTAAAATATCTAATTGTAGCAAATAATAAAATGATTAGGACAATATAAAATATTGTTCCCCCCATTCTTTTTTTCAAAATATATCTCCTCCTCTATTTATGAAGAATACTTTCATCAAGGACACCAATATATGGTAATGATCTGAATTTTTCATTATAATCCATACCATATCCTACAACGAATTTATCCTCAATTTCATATCCAATATATTTGACATATATATCAATTTTTCTTCTCTTGGGTTTTGAAAGTAAAGTAGTAATAGCAACGCTATTAGCTGCCCTACTCTTAAAAAGGTCTGTCAAATATGATAAAGTTAAACCTGTGTCAATAATATCTTCTACAAAAAGTACATCTTTACCTTCAATATGTGTAGAAATATCCTTTAGTATCCTAACTTCCCCTACATATGTTGTTCCGCTATATGAAGAAACATCCATAAAATCATATTCTAAATCCAGATCAATTTCTCTCATTAAGTCAGCCATAAAAGGAACAGCTCCTTTTAAAATACCCACCAATATAAGTTTTTTACCCTTATAATCGTTGCTTATAATTTTACCTAATTCTTGAACTTTTTTTTGGATTTCTTCCCTAGTAAAAAGAATTTCTTTAATTTCTGTCATCTTTTACCTCCATGTTAAGAATATTTTTGCTAAATTCAGTAATTTTATATTTATCATTTATTCCATATCCGATGACCCAAATAATATTTTCATCATCGCAAATAAGCCCGATAGAGTCCCTTTTTTCCCTATCAATTTTCTTATCTATAAAAAAATCTTTTAATTTTTTATTTGATTTCATACCCATTGGAGTAAATCTATCGCCTTTTTTTCTTGAACGAACATATAAATTACCCTTTATTTTATCTTTATCAATAGAAACGTTAAATATATCTTTTTTATAAATATTATCCTTAAGTGTAATTATACCAAAATCACTATGATTATCTCCACAATTTAAATACAAAGATTCATAATTAATTTTTTGATACTTTTCTATTAATAGTTTATTATAAGAGATTCTAGCCCTAATATTTTTTGATATATCTATAGATGTTCCAGAATTCTTAAACAATAACATATAAATATCAATTATGATTTTTCTTGTTACAAAAGAAGGAAAATTTTCTTCTAAAAATTTTTTAATCACTTCTTGGCAAATAAATTTATCAAGAGTTTTAAGATAAGTTACATTAAAATAATCATCTTTAAAAGAATTTCTATATTCTTTTTCTATGATAGTATCAAGATAGATTTTTTCTTCCCTGGCATTAATAGATAATCTATTTAGCGTATTAACTATATTGGGATTAAAATATTTTTCAATATAAGGTATAAGCTCAATCCTTATGCGATTTCTTGTATAGTCACTTTTTAAATTAGTTTCATCAATCACATATTTAAGATTATTCTTATTTAAATAATCCTCTATCTGATACCTTGGGATATTTAAGATAGGTCTTACAATATTATTATTAAATTGTAAGATTCCTGCCAAACCTTTTACCCCAGTTCCTCTAAAAATCCTTGTAAGAATAGTTTCAGCTTGGTCATTTAAATTATGAGCAGTAAGAATTTTTCTGCCATCTGCATTCTCTTTAAAAAATTCATATCTTAGAAAACGACCGGCTTCCTCAGCACTCATATTATTTTCCTTTGCGTATTCATTCATATTAACATGTTTTATATTATAATTAATATTAAACTTTTTGCAAATATCTATTACAAAATTTTCATCATTTTTTGCATTTTCTCTGATACCGTGATTTACATGACAAACTAATAAATCTAAATTAAATTCTTTCTTCAAATCTATGACATTGTAGAGAAGATACATAGAATCAGGACCTCCTGAAATTGCAAGAAGCAGTCTATCATTTTTTTCTATGGTTTTTTCTTCTTTAATTTTATCATAAAAAATTTTATCCATTATTTTATCCTAATAATAAAAACAAATAAGGACCCATAAAAAGGTCCTTATACTCAAATTAAAATCTATTCCTTGACCTGTTACCCTTAGTCTTTTGTTTTTCCCTAGATCTTTTTTGTTCCAATTTTTCGTTACTATCTTTTAAAAACTTGGCTAATTTATCTTCAAACTCAGTATTTATACCAACCTTTTCAGTATTTATCTGTACAGGCTTTTTTTCAATGCAGGCTTTGATTGATAAAGCTATTTTACCCTTATCATCAATTGAAAGAACTTTTACTTTCACATTTTGACCAGTTTCTAAAACATCAGAAACATCCTTTACGAAAGTATCAGAAATTTCCGAAATATGTACTAAACCTGTCAATCCGCTATCTAAATTCACAAAAGCACCAAACTTAGTTAGATTTGATACCACACCTTCTACAACATCGCCTACAGCTAAGCTCATAAACTATTTATCCTCCTGTTAATTTTGCCTATGGAGATTAAAAGAACTTCCTTTACTCTTGTCAATATACACAATTTCCCTAGGTTTTACCATTCCCAAATCATCTCTGGCAACTTTTTCAACAAACTCAATTGTATCAGCATTGTTAATTTCCCTCTTTAAATTTTTGATATCATTATTTAAACTACTAATCTCTCTACGATTTTCAGACAATATCTCTAGTTTTTGGTTTCTTAATCCAATTGATTTACTCATAGAGAAAGCAAAGTATATAAGAGTAATCAAGATAATGATTGCATAAATTAATGGGAAGCTTTTTCTCCTAGTTCTCATGTCTAACCTCCAAGTTAATTATTACAGAAAAGCGAAGAATTGTAAAGATATAAATTAAAAATTTTTAACATAAATATCTCTAAGCATGTAGAAAATAACTATAATCAAAACAATAAAAATGAAAATCAAACTTAAATCTTCATTTTTTCTTAAAGTTAAAAAAGTAATGATAATTCCTGTTGCAAACAAAAAAATAAAAGAAATGTTTGAAAGATTTGACAATTTAATTTATCCTTTCATAAATAGATGAAGCTTCATCTTTAGAAACATTGTCATTTACAGATAATACCTTAACTAAAATCTCTTTAGTACCAAGCTTAATTTCAATAATATCGCCAATCACAACTTCATCACCAGCTTTGGCAATTTTCTCATTAATTTTAATTAAGCCTTTATCACAGGCAGATTTTGCCACAGTTCTTCTTTTTATAATTCTAGAATTTTTTAAATACTTATCTATACGCATAATTTTTAAAAAAAAGAAGGCACAAAGGCCTTCTTAGTTAAGATTACTTATTAACAGCTTCTTTAAGGGCTTTGCCTGATCTAAATACTGGTGCTTTAGAAGCAGGAATCTTGATAACTTCTTCTGGGTTTCTTGGATTTCTTCCTTCTCTAGCTTTTCTTTGTCTAACTTCAAAAGTTCCAAATCCAACTAATTGAACCTTTTCACCTTTTGCTAAAGCTTCTTCAACTGAAGCTAAGAAACCATTAAGAGCCTTTTCAGCATCTTTTTTAGTTAAACTGCTTTTTGTAGCTATGCTTGCTACTAATTCTTGTTTGTTCATAACATCCTCCTCGAAGATTAATATTTTTATAGTCTTTATAATCTATAAAATAAAGAGCATTCCAGCCTGCTCTAAAAGTAAGACTGTATAAATTATAACCTAAGTTTAGTCTTTTTTCTAGACCTAATTGAAAAAAATCCCTATTTTATCTCATTTTTTCTAATATTTTTTCAAAAATATCATATTTATTATAATATCCTTCAATATTTGCCAACTCACTTAATAAAATTGCATAAAAATAAAACTGAAAAGCTGTATCATCATCATTATTATCGAGATTTTTTATAATATCCCTTGCCTTGTCTTTAATAAATTCAAAGGATTTTTTGTCATAAGACAAGTTTGTCTCATCTATAAAATTTAATAATGCTTTTTTCATTTGACCATAAATAAATCTCTCACTTCTTGGAATATATAGAGCACATCTGTGATTGATATCCTCAATTCTAGATAATTCAAATACTTTACAATTTACAAGGTATTGAGATTTTAAGCCAGCATCTTTGATAAAAGTTACATCACTTTGTGGTGGATAAATTTCTTGAAGTTTTAAAGAAACATCCGAAGCTATACGCCTGTTATAAATCTGAGTTATAATGATATCCATATCAGGGTTTAAATCGTAAATATTAAAATCATAATCGAGAAATAAAAGACCATCAACAGCATCTCTACCAACAGCACTTAAAATTGGTTCAATAAAACTTATACCACTTGTTATCGTTGTTTTAGTATTCTTTCTTAAAAGTTCAACTGTCTTTTCAGCTACAAAAGGATTACCTGGAACAAAATAATTTATTTCTCCCCACTTATTTTCCTCCTCAAGTAAAGACGATACAATTTCATTATAAACATCCTCGAAAGATTTGTTCTCATCTTCCTCATAAACATAATCAAAAGAAGAATAAGATATATTATTATCTTTAAAATAATTGACAGCATCAAGCTTGTCCGTTCTCAAAAAATTTTTTTTACCATTATTAATAATTTTAAGAGCTTTATAAGTTAAATCATTCTCATCAGTTGCTCCTAAGCCAACTACATTTATCATAAATTCTCCTACATCATATATTTTTATCTTATTATATAAGATGGTTAATTAATTTTCAAATTTAACTGCATGATCAAATTTATTAACATTAATATTTACCAATATAGTGAATACAAAAATAGGAGACTAAGCCCTAGTCTCCCTAAATATAATATTATCAATTTTAATTAAATAATTTATACAAGTTCCAAAACTGCAACTTCAGCTCCGTCACCACGTCTTGGTCCCATTTTAATTATTCTTGTATAACCGCCGTTTCTGTCAGCATATTTTTCGGCTAATTCATTAAAAACCTTAGTTACTGTATCTTCGTCAAAAATATATGCGAGTGCTTGTCTTCTTGCGTGAAGATCTCCTCTCTTTCCAAGAGTAATCATTTTTTCAGCAATTCTTCTTGTTTCTTTAGCTCTTGTAACAGTTGTTACAATCTTTTCTTCTCTTAGAAGTGAGGTAACAAGATTTCTTAACATAGCACGTCTGTGGCTAGAATTACGGTTAAGTTTTCTTTGTACTGCCATTAGTACCTCCTTTTAATCTTCTTCAGTTTTCAGAGATAGATTCATTTCTTGTAATTTAGAAACCACTTCTTCCAAAGATTTTTTACCAAGGTTTCTAACTTTCATCATATCTTCTTCAGTTTTATTTGTCAGTTCCCCAACAGTATTGATACCCGCTCTTTTTAAGCAATTGAAACTTCTTACAGATAGGTCTAATTCTTCAACTGTCATCTCTTTAACTTTTTCACTTTGGTCTTCTTCTTTTTCAACCATAATATTAACTTCATCAACATGATTTATAAGACCAATAAATAAGTCTAAATGTTCTGTTAAAATTTTTGCTGCCAATGATGTTGCTTCATCAGCTTTCATTGAACCATCTGTTGTAACTTCAAGAATAAGTCTGTCATAATCTGTTCTTTGACCTACCCTTGTGTTTTCAACTTTCCAATTAACTTTTCTAACCGGAGAATAATTTGAGTCCACCGGTATTATTCCAATTTGAGTTACTTCATCTTTTTTTAATTCAGAAGGCTCATAACCACGACCTTTTTCTACTGTCATTTCAATATAAACATCTGCATCTTCATTTAAAGTTGCAATATGATGGTTAGGATTTACAACACTTACACTGGGTTCAAGAATAATATCTCCAGCAGTTATTTCTCCTTTACCTGATTTTTCTATAATTAGCTTTACAGGTTCATCATTTTCCATTTTGAAAACAATGGATTTAACATTCAAAATAATTTCTGGAACATCTTCTAAAACTCCTGGAATAGTGTCAAATTCATGTTCCACACCACGAATATTTATGAATGAAACAGCAGCCCCTGGTAGAGAGGATAAAAGAACTCTTCTCAAAGAATTTCCAATAGTAATTCCATATCCACTTTCAAGGGGTTCCACTATAAATTTTCCGTATTTTCCGGAATCATCCAGCTTATCAATAGTAATTTTAGGCTTTTCTATTTCTATCATGGGTACCTCCTCTAGTTTAGTAATATATTACTAACTAATTCCATTAAACTCTTCTACGTTTTGGCGGTCTACATCCGTTATGTGGAATTGGAGTTACATCTTTTATCATGGTAACTTCAAGGCCTGATGCTTGTAAAGACCTTATAGCAGCTTCTCTTCCGCTACCTGGACCTTTTACATATACATCAACAGATTTTAATCCATGTTCCTTTGCCTTATTAGCTGCTTCAGCTGCAGCTTCTTGAGCTGCAAATGGTGTTGACTTTCTAGAGCCCCTGAATCCTAATTGACCGGCACTTGCCCATGAAATTACATTTCCGTTTGTGTCGGTTAAAGTAACCATAGTGTTATTAAATGTAGAGGCTATATGAGCTTGACCTTTTTCAATATTTTTACGAGCACGACGTTTTACACGAGTAGCTCTTTGTTTTTTTGCCATTTATATATACCTCCTTACTTCTTCTTTGCAATTAATTTTTTAGGACCTTTTCTTGTCCTTGCATTAGTTTTGGTCTTTTGTCCTCTTACAGGAAGACCGGCTTTATGTCTACGACCACGATAGCAGTTGATTTCACGAAGTCTTTTGATGTTCATAGCAACATCTCTACGCAAATCACCTTCTACATGGTATTTTTGAATTTCATCTCTAATTCTTCCAAGTTCAGCTTCTGTTAAATCTTTAACTCTAGTGTCAAAATTAACATCTGCATCCTTTAGAATTTTTTGTGATCTGCTTCTACCAATACCGAAAATATAAGTTAAGCCAATCTCAACTCTTTTTTCTCTTGGTAAGTCCACACCGGCTATTCTTGCCATAATCTACCTCCTTAGCCTTGTCTCTGTTTATGCTTGGGATTTTCGCAAATTACCATTACTTTTCCTTTTCTTTTGATAATTTTGCATTTTTCGCACATTTTCTTTACTGATGGTCTAACCTTCATTGTAACCTCCTTACGGGATTATTTCTTTCTCCATGTAATTCTTCCCCTAGTTAGGTCATAAGGTGAAAGCTCAACTGTCACCTTATCTCCAGGAAGAATTCTTATATAATTCATTCTCAATTTACCTGAAATATGGGCAAGTATAATGTGTCCATTTTCAAGCTTAACTTTGAAATTAGTATTCGGTAATGCGTCAACAACTACGCCTTCTACTTCAATTACATCTTCTTTAGCCATATATAGGTATCCTCCTTTAGCTATAAGATAACAGAACTCTTCTAATATAGGCATCATTGAAATTTTCAACGTCCAACTCAACTACTGCCTTATATATATAAAGATGTTTTACCTTTTTCCTTTTAGGTTTACATAGCTTTCTTAATTTTCCATCAACAAGGTAGACATATTTATCATCAATAATGTCCAAAATGATAAATATTTCTCCCTCATCTCTACCTTTTTTGGATCTTACAATTTGTCCCCTTTCAAGAGATATTGTCCTCTCCATTATTTCACCTAACTTAGACCTTGAACTATATCGTCAAATACCTTCTTTATATCACTTTCTCCATTAATATTAAGAAGTAAATCTTGAGCCTTATAATAATCAATCAATGGAGCTGTTTGTTCAAAATAAACTTTAATTCTAGTTTTAACAGTATTTTCGGTATCATCATCTCTTTGAATTAGCTTTTCATGACAATTATCACAAATGCCATCTTCTTTAGGAGGATTATATTTTATATGGAAAGTGCTGCCACATGATTTACATACACGTCTACCAACAGCCCTTTCAATAAGGATTTCTGGTTTAACATCAATATTTATAACTTTAGTCAAGGACTTATCTTGTCTATCTAAAATTGCATCAAGGCTAACTCCTTGAGCTACTGTTCTAGGAAAACCATCTAAAAGAAATCCATCTTTACAATCATCCTTTGCCAGCCTATCTTCAACTAAATCTATAACTAATTCATCAGGAACTAGAAGTCCTTTATCCATATACGATTTTGCTTTTTCTCCTAGTTTTGTATGATTTTTAATATTTTCTCTAAAAATATCACCTGTTGAGATATGAACTATATTATATTTCTTAACGATAAAATCGGCTTGCGTACCCTTACCGGCCCCTGGAGGACCTAATATAACGAGTCTCATAATTCCTCCTATTTTCTTAAGAATCCTTTGTAGTTTCTCATTAACAATTGTTGCTCAAGAACTCTTGTTGTTTCTAATACTACACCAACTACGATAATAATACTTGTTCCACCATAATTAAATTGAAGATTTGAAATCTTTGTTAATATTGTAGGTAATACTGAAAGTATTGCAAGTGCAATTGCTCCCGGTAATACTAATCTATTTAATGACCTTTGTAAATACTCACTAGTCGGTTTACCTGGTCTTATTCCTGGAATAAAACCACCGTTTTGTTGCATATTCTTTGAATATTCCACTGTGTTAAATTGAATTGTAGTATAGAAAAATGTAAAGAATATAATTAATATTACTGAACATAATACATAAATTACTACACCAGGACCACCTGATGGTGATAACCATTTTGTAATCCAATTTCTAGTAGCTTCATTTTTAGTAAACATAGCTACTGTTGATGGTATTGCTAATAGTGAGTTAGCAAAGATAATAGGCATAACTCCTGTTAAAAGAACTTTAATAGGAATATGTGTTGCTTGACCTCCATACATCTTACGTCCTACTACTCTTTTTGCATATTGTACTGGAATTCTTCTTTCACCTTCATTAAGAATTACAACAAACACACAAATTGCAATAGCTAAAACTAAGAATATCCAAAGATATATAGAGCTAGCAAGTCCAGCTCTAACACGAGCTATTGATTGGAATATATCAACAGGAAATCTTGCTACGATACCAGCAAAGATTAATATTGAAATACCATTTCCAATTCCATGTTCTGTAATTTGTTCACCAATCCAAATAAGAATTGTAGAACCAGCTACTATAGAAATTATAATTGTAAAATATTCCAAGTAAGTTGTTGCATTAACAGCTTGTCTAAATATTCCAAAAGTATATCCTACTGCTTGTACAGCAGCAATTGCTATTGCAAGATATCTAGTATATTTTGCTATAGCTTTACGACCTGTATCTCCTTCTTTTGCTAAAGCTTCAAGTGAAGGGATAGCTATTGTTAAAAGTTGAAGCACAATTGAAGCTGTAACATATGGATATATATTACAAGCAAAAATTGTAAAGTTTCTAAAATTTCCTCCTGCCATTAAATCCATAAAGGCAAAAAGAGAAGCATTTGCACCGTTAAATAATTGCTCAATTACTGAAGTGTTCATAAAAGGAACAGCAATATGACTTCCTAATCTATAAAGTAGAAGCATAAAAAGTGTAAAGAGCATTTTCTTCCTCAATTGAGGAATTTTCCAAGCATTTTTAAAGGTGGAAAGCATTAAATCACCTCAGCCTTTCCTCCGCAGGCCTCAATTTTTTCTTTAGCTGACGCAGAGAAATGGCTTGCTTTAACATTAAGTTTTACGTTTAATTCTCCGTTACCTAAAATTCTTACTCCATCTTTTGCTTTTGACTTTTTAACTAAACCTTCTTGTATTAAAAGATCTTTTGTTACTTCTGTTCCTTCTTCAAAACGATTCAAATCAGAAACATTAACTGCTTGTGTTTGCTTTTTAAATATATTTGTAAATCCTCTTTTTGGAAGACGTCTAAATAAAGGCATTTGGCCACCTTCAAAACCTGGTCTTACTCCACCACCAGACCTTGAATTTTGACCTTTTTGACCTCTACCAGAAGTTTTACCAGTTCCAGAACCAATACCTCTACCAATTCTTTTTCTAGCTTTAACTCCACCGCCTGCTGCCGGTTTTAAGTCATGTAATTTCACTGGGCACACCTCCTCATTCTTCTACTTCAAGCATATATTCAACTTGTTTTATCATTCCTCTAATTTGAGGAGTGTCATTTTTTTCGACTACTTGTCCTAATTTATTAAGACCAAGAGCCTTAATAGTTTTTCTATGAACTGGAATTTTTCCTATAGGGCTTTTAACTAATTTTATTTTTAAAGTACTCATAAAACACCTCACCCTAAAATTTCATCAACAGATTTATTTCTTAACTTAGCAACAGATTCTGCAGTTTTTAATTTTTTTAAAGCTTCAATTGTTGCATTTACAGTATTCCTTGCATTATTGCTTCCTTGATTCTTTGTACGTATATCAGTTATACCACAAAGTTCGCAAACTGCACGCACAGCTCCTCCGGCTATAACACCAGTACCTTCATGAGCTGGTTTTAAGAATACTCTTCCGGCTCCAAATTCTCCTATAACCATATGAGGGATTGAAGTCTTCAATAAGTTTACTTTAATAATGTGTTTTTTAGCATCTTGTGTTGCTTTTCTAATAGCTTCAGGAACTTCAAGAGCTTTACCTGTACCTACGCCAACGTGTCCGTTATGGTCTCCTACAACTACAAGAGCTGAGAATCTAAAATTTCTACCACCTTTAACTACTTTGGCTACTCTATTGATAGATACAACTTTGTCTTCTAAATCAAGTTCTGCCGCATTAATTAATGAACGTTCCATTTGTCCCTCCTTTTTAGAATTTAAGTCCTTCTTCTCTTGCAGCTTCTGCAAGAGCTTTTATTCTACCGTGATATATATATCCACTTCTATCAAAAACAACTTCTTCTATACCTTTTTCAAGAGCCTTTTTAGCTATATCTTTACCAACTGCCTTAGCTGCTTCAATATTCTTAGTACTTTCTAAATTTAAAGATTTATCTAAGCTTGATGCACTAACGATAGTATTCATTGAATCATCATCTATAACTTGTGCATAAATATGAGCATCTGACCTAAAAACAGATAGTCTTGGTTTACTAGCAGTTCCAGAAAGATGTCTTCTAATTCTCTTGTGTCTTTTTATTCTATTTGCATTTTTATCTATTTTCTTTAACACGTTAAATCACCTTTCTACTTACCTGTTTTTCCGACCTTACGTCTGATGTGTTCATCAACATATTTGATACCTTTTCCTTTATAAGGTTCAGGATGTCTAAATTCTCTAATATATGCTGCATAAGCTCCAACTTGTTGCTTATTATTTCCTTTTATTATAATTGAGTTTGCAGATGGAACTTCGACTTCAATTCCCTTAGGATCTTCTAATTCAAGAGGATGTGAGAAACCAAGTGTTAAAGCTAATTTCTTACCATTTTTACTAGCTCTATAACCAGTACCAACTATTTCTAATTCTTTCTTATATCCTTCTGTAACTCCGATAATCATATTATATATAAGAGTTCTAGTAAGACCGTGAAGTGCTTTAATTTTCTTGCTATCATTTGGTCTTAAAA
This sequence comes from Peptoniphilus lacrimalis DSM 7455, assembly GCF_000378725.1. Taxonomy (GTDB): domain Bacteria; phylum Bacillota; class Clostridia; order Tissierellales; family Peptoniphilaceae; genus Peptoniphilus_A; species Peptoniphilus_A lacrimalis. The sequence goes on from NZ_KB900368.1 coordinate 115,635, forward strand.
CTGTGAGAACTCCATCTTCTAATTCATAAGTCATGGATTTGTCAAAAGACTCAACCAGACTTCCTTTAGGTCCCTTAACTTCAATAGTGTTTTTATCAATTTTAACTTCTACGCCCTTAGGGATAACTATAGGTTTTTTTCCGATTCTGGACATTGTTTCACCTCCAATTACCAAATGTAGCAGATTACTTCTCCGCCAACTCCCTTTTCTCTTGCAACTTTATCTGTAATGATACCCTTAGATGTTGAGATTATTGCTATTCCAAGTCCACCTAGAACTTTAGGAACGTCTTCGCACTTAACATAAACTCTAAGGCCCGGTTTTGAGATTCTCTTAATTCCAGAGATAACTCTTTCGCCAGATTGTGCATATTTTAAATCTATCTTAATAATTCCTTGTTTGTTATCTTCTACAAGGTCATAATTTTTTATATATCCTTCATCTAATAGGATTTTTGCTATTTCCTTTTTAATATTTGAAGCTGGAATGTCAACAGATTTATGTCTTGCATGGTTACCATTTCTTATCCTTGTAAGCATATCCGCGATTGGGTCTGTCATCATATCAGTTTGCCTCCTTTCACCTTGGGTTTACCAACTAGCTTTTTTAACACCAGGAATTTGTCCTTTGTAAGCCAGTTCTCTAAAACAAATTCTACAAATTCCATATTTTTTTAAAACAGAATGAGGTCTTCCACAAATTTTACATCTGCTATATTCACGAGTTGAAAATTTTTGTTTCCTCTTTTGCTTTGCAATTAATGATTTTTTAGCCACAAAATTCCTCCATTCCTAATTCTTGGCAAATGGCATTCCCATTTTTTCAAGGAACGCTTTAGCTTCTTCATCAGTTTGTGCAGTCGTAACTATAGCAATGTTCATTCCTCTAATTGCATCTACTTTATCATATTCAATTTCAGGGAATATTAATTGTTCTTTAAGTCCTAGAGAATAATTTCCTCTACCATCAAAAGCATTTGCCTTAACTCCTCTAAAGTCTCTTACTCTAGGAAGTGCAACGTTCATTAATTTATCAAGGAAATCATACATTCTTTGACCTCTTAATGTAACTTTAACGCCAATTTTATGACCTTCACGAAGCTTAAAATTAGCTATTGATTTTCTGGCAAGTGTTACAACTGGTTTTTGTCCCGCTATTACAGTTAGATCATTTATAGCTGACTCAAGAACCTTAGGATTATCCTTTGCTTCTCCAAGTCCAATATTTAAAATAACTTTTTCTAGACGTGGCACTTGCATTTTGTTTTTGTAGCCGAATTTGTCCATTAGGTAGCCGGCAACTTCGTTATCATATTTTTCTTTTAATCTTGAAGTCATGTTTCTACCTCCTACTTAATAGTTTCGTTGTCTGATTTTTTAAATCTGACTTTCTTACCATTTTCAAATCTATATCCTAATTTAGTTCCCTTACCACTTTTTTGATCATAATACATAACGTTAGAAACGTGAATAGGATTTGCTTTCTTTTCAATTCCACCTGGTTTTGTAGGGCCTTGTGGTTTAGTGTGTTTAGTTACCATATTTACATTTTCAACTAAAACTCTATCTTTTTTAGGGAAAGTCTTAAGAACTTTTCCAACCTTGCCCTTATCCTTACCAGCAATAACTTTTACCATATCATTGGTTTTAATTCTCATAAATGTACCTCCTATTAAAGCACTTCTGGTGCCAAAGAGATAATCTTCATGAAGTTACCTCTTCTTAATTCTCTAGTTACAGGTCCAAAAATACGAGTTCCAACTGGGCTTCTGTCATCTTTTATAACTACTGCAGCATTATCATCAAAACTGATGTAACTTCCATCTTTACGGCTAATTCCCTTAGAAGTTCTAACAACTACAGCTTTTACTACAGAGCCTTTCTTTACGACTCCTCCTGGTGTAGCAGTCTTTACGGAACAAACAACTATATCACCAATATTTGCAATTCTTCTATTAGTTCCGCCAAGTACCTTAATAACGGAAAGTTCTCTTGCACCTGAATTATCTGCAACACGAAGTCTTGTTTCTTGTTGAATCATGCCTATCTCCTTTCAGTTATTACTTTGCTTTTTCTATAATTTTTACAAGTCTGAATCTTTTATCTTTACTTAACGGTCTTGTTTCCATAATTCTTACTTTGTCACCAATTCCGCATTCATTGTTTTCATCATGAGCCTTGTATTTTTTCGTGTTTTTATATCTTTTCTTGTAAATGGGGTGAGTTTTAAATGACTCAACAGCCACTACAATGGTTTTATCCATTTTATCGGAAACTACAGAACCAACTATAGTTTTTCTCATGTTTCTTTCCATCTTAGATTATCTCCTTTCCTTCTTGGAGTTGTCTTTCTCTAATGATAGTTTTAATTCTTGCAATGTCTTTTTTTACCATTTTAATACTTTGTGGATTGTCAAGTTGACCAGTTGCAAGTCTAAATCTTAAGTTGAAAAGTTCGCCCTTTAAATCGTCAGCCTTCTTTATAAGCTCTTCACTTGACATATTGCGAATTTCCTTAACCTTCATTTGAGTCACCATCCTCTTTCTTAACAAACTTAGTTTTGATTGGCAGCTTCATAGATGCAAGTCTCATAGCTTCTCTAGCAACTTCTTCACTTACGCCACTCATTTCAAATAGTACTCTACCAGGTTTAACAACTGCTACCCAGTATTCAGGAGCACCTTTACCTGAACCCATACGTGTTTCAGCAGGTTTTTCAGATACTGGCTTATCGGGGAAAATTTTAATCCAAATATTTCCACCTCTACGAATATATCTTGTCATAGCACGACGTGCTGCTTCTATTTGATTTGAAGTTATCCATGCTGGTTCTAATGCTTTAATACCGTATTCTCCATAGGCTAGGGTGTTACCTCTTTGAGCCTTACCTTTCATTCTGCCTCTATGAACTCTACGATATTTCACTCTTTTAGGCATTAACATAAATTTTCCTCCTCTCTAATCTAGGATTTCTTATTTGATTCTTTATTTTTATCTCTATTGTTATTTCTTTTGAAATTTCTTTTTCCGTCTTTGTTATTGTTACGTCTTTTACGCTTTTTGTTGTCTTTGTCTTTATCTCTGTTATCTCTTGGTCTTCTTCTTTCTTCTTTAAATTCAGGAAGAATTTCACCTTTGTATAACCAAACTTTAACACCAAGTTTTCCGTAAGTTGTATCAGCTTCGCTAAATCCGTAATCAATATCAGCTCTTAGAGTTTGAAGAGGAATAGTACCTTCAGAATATCCTTCAGTTCTAGCCATATCTGCACCACCTAAACGTCCAGCTACAGCAGTTTTAATACCTAAAGCGCCAGCTCTCATAGTTCTTTGAATAGCTTGTTTCATAGCACGTCTAAAAGATACACGTCTTTCAAGCGCTTCAGCTATTGATTCACTAACTAATTGAGCATCAACATCAGGATTTTTAACTTCTTCAACATTTAATACAATAGATTTTCCTGTTAATTTTTCAACTTCTTTTCTTAATTCTTCAACACCAGCTCCACCACGGCCAATAACAACGCCAGGTTTTGCAGTATAAATAGAAACTTTTACTCTATTTGCAGCTCTTTCTATTTCAATCTTAGAAATTCCTGCTGCATATAATTTTTTCTTTATATATTTACGAATTTCGTTATCTTCTACTAAAAGTTCAGAAAAGTTTTTCTTATTGGCATACCATTTGGAATCCCAATTCTTAATTACGCCTACACGAAGACCGTGTGGATTAACTTTTTGTCCCATTGACTACCTCCTTACTCTTTTTCAGCTACTACAACGCCAATATGACTTGATCTTTTTAATATTGGATAAGCCATTCCTTTAGCCTTTGGATGAAATCTCTTCATTGTTGGACCATCATTGGCATAAGCCTTCTTTACATAAAGTAAGCTTCTATCTAAATTCAAGTTGTTTTCAGCGTTTGCTACAGCAGAATGTAGTACCTTGTATAGCTCATAAGCACCTTTTTTATTAGTGAACTTTAAAATAGAAAGGGCTTCATCAACTTGTTTGCCACGAATTTCGTCGCATATATAATTCACCTTAAGAGGTGAAATTCTAACGTATTTAGCAATTGCTTTTGCTTCCATTATTTACCCCCTCTTATTTCATAGTTGTGGTCTTTTCGCTTTTAGCTGTGTGACCTTTAAATGTTCTTGTAGGAACAAATTCACCTAATTTATGACCAACCATATCTTCTGTTATATATACTGGTACATGCTTTCTTCCATCATGAACTGCTATTGTATGAGAAACAAATTCAGGAAAGATTGTTGAGCGACGTGACCAAGTTTTAATTACTTTCTTATCGTTATTCTTATTTAATTCATCTATTTTCTTTAATAAATGTTCATCTGCAAATGGTCCTTTTTTTAATGATCTACTCATTTAAACCCTCCTTACTTAGTTCTTCTTCTTACAATATACATATCGGTCTTATTCTTTTTCTTTCTAGTCTTAAGACCAAGTGCTTTCTTACCCCAAGGAGTCATTGGTGATGGTCTACCTACTGGTGCTCTACCTTCACCACCACCATGTGGATGGTCTACAGGGTTCATAGCAGAACCTCTAACATGAGGTCTTTTTCCTAAATATCTCTTACGACCCGCCTTCCCAAGAGTAACTAATTCGTGAGAAATATTTCCTACTTGACCGATAGTAGCCTTGCAATTTAAACTTACTAATCTAAATTCACTAGATGGTAATCTTAATTGAGCATATTTGCCTTCCTTAGCCATTAATTGAGCTTCAGTTCCAGCAGATCTTGCCATTTGTCCACCTTTTCCAGGAGTAAGTTCAATATTATGAACAGTAGTACCAACTGGAATGTCTTGAAGTCTTAATGCATTACCTACTTTAATATCGGCATTAGGACCACTTTCAACAACATCTCCAACCTTAAGTCCGTTTGGTTGGATGATATATCTCTTAGCACCATCTGCATAATGTAGAAGAGCTATATAAGCTGACCTATATGGGTCATATTCAATAGCTGCAACTCTTGCAGGTATATTATCCTTATCTCTTTTAAAATCTATTATTCTATATTTTCTTTTTACTCCTCCACCTCTATGTCTAGAAGTAATTCTTCCGTATGAATTACGACCAGTGGATTTTTTCAAAGAAATAGTTAATGACTTTTCAGGCTTCTTATTTGTTAACTCTTCAAAAGTTGAAACTGTCATTTTTCTACGTGAAGGAGTCGTTGGTTTATATCCTTTAATTGCCATTATTTACCTCCCTTAAATTGATTCAAAAAACTCAATTGGTTCGGAATCATCAGTTAATTTAACAATTGCCTTCTTCCAAGAAGGACGTCTTCCCATATGAGCTCCTTGTCTTTTAAGTTTTCCTTGCATATTCATTGTGTTGATTTTTTTAACTTTTACATTAAAAATTTCTTCAACAGCAGCTTTTATTTCAATCTTAGTTGCGTTTTTATCAACTTCAAATGTATATTTCTTATTTTCCATATCTTCCATAGATTTTTCTGTAACTATGGGTTTTCTAATAATATCATATTTATTCATTAGATAAACACCTCCTCAAGGGTGTCTAAAGCATCCTTAGTGATAACAAGTGAATTATATTTTAATAAATCATAAACATTAATATTCTTAACAAATTCAGTCTTTACACCTTCAATGTTTCTAGATGATCTAATAATATTTTCATTCTTATCATTTATAACAATAAGGGCTTTTTTATCTGCCTTTATATCTTTTAAAATATTAACAACAGTTTTAGTTTTAATTTCATTTAATTCAAGTTTATCTAAAACAATAATTTCAGAATCTTGTAATTTAGAAGTTAAAACAGACTTAAGAGCAAGTCTTCTAACTTTCTTAGGAGTGGTGTAAGAGTAATCTCTTGGCTTCTTAGCAAATACAACACCACCACCTCTAAATTGTGGTGACCTTATAGAACCTTGTCTAGCACGACCAGTTCCTTTTTGTCTCCAAGGCTTTCTTCCGCCTCCACGAACTTCTGAACGAGTCTTTGCTGAGTGAGTTCCTTGTCTTCTATTAGCTAAAATATTTTTAACTACTAAATAAACAACATGTTCATTAACATCACAATTAAAGATGTTATCATTAACTTCAATTTCTGAAACGGGATTTCCTTCTATATTAATCATTTGAATCTTAGCCATGTTAATCCCCCTTACGCCTTCTTAACTGTTTCTTTAACAAAAACTTTAGATTTTTTGTTTCCAGGAATTGCACCCTTAACCAAAATCAAGTTTTTAGAAGCATCTATTCTTACAATTTCAAGATTTTGTACAGTAACTCTTTCGTTACCCATCTTTCCTGCCATTCTGTGATTCTTAAATACCTTGCCAGGATATGAAGCTGCACCCATACCACCAGGCATTCTGTGGAATTTAGAACCGTGAGTTTCTCTACCACGTCCAAATCCGTGACGCTTAATAATACCAGCAGTTCCCTTACCTTTTGAAGTTCCAATTACATCAACATGTTCTCCAACTTCAAAGATATCTACCTTAATTTCATCTCCAAGATTATAGGAATCAACATCGTCTGTTAAAAATTCAGATAGATATTTTTTGTAGCTAACTCCTGCCTTATCAAAGTGTCCTTTAGTAGGTTTATTAACCTTATTTTCCTTAACAGCTCCTGCTGAAATTTGAATAGCACTGTATCCATCATTTTCAGGAGTTTTCTTTTGAGTAACTATATTAGGTTCAACTTCAATAACACTGACAGGGGTAACTATTCCTTTTTCGTCAAAAATTTGTGTCATACCAATTTTACGACCAATTAAATATTTCATGATTACCTCCTATTTTTTATAGCGGACTAAAACTAGTCATATAAAGCAAAGTTTTATAGTTTAATTTCTATATCAACGCCTGCAGGCAAGTTGAGTTTCATTAATGAGTCTACAGTTTTTTGTGTAGGATTAACGATATCAATTAGACGTTTGTGAGTTCTTTGCTCAAATTGTTCTCTAGAATCCTTGTACTTATGAACAGCTCTTAGAATTGTAACAACTTCTCTTTCTGTTGGAAGAGGAATTGGTCCAGAAACGCTAGCACCTGTTTGCTTAGCAGCCTCTGCAATTCTTGTTGCTGAATTGTCAAGTAATTCATGATCATAAGCTTTAAGCTTAATTCTAATTTTTTGTTTGCCTTTATTTGACATATTTACCTCCTTGCAAAATGCGAGGGGATTGATACACGCAGCCTAGTGTTTAAACGGCTGCAATTTGAAAATATCCCCGCCGGAATCAATGTCCGACTTCTCCATCATAATTACCTCGCTCATCTTTTCATTAAAAAGCAAGCAACTTATGATTTCATCGCAGCATTTTTAACGCCTAATTATTATATAGGATAAATCCCTTATTGTAAAGACTTTTTTGCAATTTTTTTAATTTTTTTAAAAGTTTTTTTGAAAATTTTTCTAATGATATTTTTCTAGTGATAGATTAAAAAATATTTTTTATATCATGTCTATTTAAATTTAAAATGCTCTATAAAAAAATTATAATATTTTTTAATAAATTATAATATTTTTTAATATATGAAAATAAATAATAAAATATTGCAATGATTTAGTGTTCCTTTTGAAAACTCTTAAATAAACTAATATCTATAGTAAGATCTTTCGTATTTTGTTTATAAATCTTCTTTTGTGAACTTATAAATTTTGATTCCACTTCCATTCATAGTGTATACAAGTAATCACAAAAATTTTTTTAAAAATTTAAATAAAGTAAAATTCTATGATATTTTCTTTTAATCTAAGGTATAATTGTAATGAGGTGTTAATATGAATTTATTAGTATGTATAAAAGTTGTTCCTGATATCGGGAAAGCTAAAATAGACCCTATTACTAATAACTTAATAAGAGAGGGCTTAAAGATGATAATAAATCCTTCTGACTTATGTGCTTTAAAATTTGCACTTAATATTAAAGATAAGGCACAAGAAGATGTTAACATAACAGTTATTAGTATGGGTCCCCCACAAGCAGAAGATGCTATCAGAGAAACAATACAAATGGGAGCAGACAGAGGTTTTCTTATAATGGGTCTGGAATTTAGAGGTTCTGACACATTGGCTACTTCTTACACTTTATCCCAAGCAATCAAATCTTTAGGAAACTTTGATTTAGTCCTAACAGGTGATAAAACTCTTGATGGTGATACTGGTCAAATAGGTCCTGAACTTTCTGAACATTTATCTTTTAATCTGTTCTCTTTTGTTAAAGAACTTTCTTATGAAGATGGTTATTTTAAAGCAACACGTCTAACAAAAAATGGTGAAGAAATTGTTAAATCAAAAGCACCACTACTGGTGACAGCGTTAAAAGACTCCGTTTCAAGACCTTCTAAATTTTCAAGAGGCAGAGAAGATATTGCAAAAAATTCTGAGATAAAAGTATTAAATGCTCAAAATATTGAACTTGATAATGAAAGAATCGGTCAAGCTGGTTCACACACAATTGTAAAAGAAGTTTTCCCTCCCAAAAAAGAAGAAGTTGGAAGAAAGATAGAAGGAGATATCAATCAACAAGTAGATGAACTTATTTCTATTCTTAAAGATAAGGGGGTTTTAAACTGATGAGTAATAATATTTGGGTTGTTATTGAAAATGCTGAAAATGACCTTACTGAACTTAGTAAGGAAATGATGAATAAGGCTAAAGCAATTGCCAAAACTCTAAACAAAAAATTAGTAGCAGTTATCAGTGGTTACAATGAAGAAGAAATTTGTAAAAAATCAATAGCTTACGGAGCTGATTTAGTCTTAAACTGTAATCATAAACTTTTAAAGGATTACACAACCCTTCCATACACAAAAGTTTTCAACGAAATAATTGATAAATATAATCCATACTTGGTAATATTCCCAGCTTCTGTAAATGGACGTGATCTTGCAGGAAGATTATGTGCTAAGAAAAATTTAGGTCTTGTAGCTGAATGCAGCGACCTAAAGTTAGATGGAGAAGATATTAAATTTATAAGGCCCACTTTTGATGGAAAATTATTTTCTGATATAAGAGTTACAACAAAGCCTATGTTTGCAACAATTGGACATGGTGCCTTTTCTCCTGCAAAATATGACAATGAGAATAAGGGCGAAATTATAGAAGAAAAAGTTGAAATGACAGATGCAGACATCTTAACAGAAATTCTATCAAAAATACCAAGTCAAGTTAAAGAATCTGAATTGATTTTTGAAAATGCTAAAATAATAGTTTCTGGTGGAATGGGTCTTGTAGAATCTAAAAATTGGCACTTAATAGAAGAATTTGCCGATGCATTAGGTGCTAGTGTTGGAGCATCAAAACCTATTTGTGATCTTGGAATTTGCTCAAGCGATTTTCAAGTGGGAGTAACAGGAAAAAAAGTAAGTCCTGATATTTATATTGCAGTAGGTATTTCTGGAGCTATTCAACATATAAATGGTATTAAAAAGTCAAAACTTATTATAGCAATAAATAGTGACCCCAATGCACCAATATTTCAAATCGCTCACTATGGAATAGTTGCAGATTTATTTGATATTCTTCCAAAATTAACTGAAAAAATAAATAAAGAAAAATTGCTTGACTTATGATTAATTTAAAGCAAGAAAAAAAGGACCTCAAATGGTCCTTTTTGTATGCAAAAAATTAAATTACTTAACTTCTACAGTTGCTCCGGCTTCTTCAAGTTTTGCTTTGATGTCGTTAGCTTCGTCTTGAGAAACGCCTTCTTTAACTGGCTTTGGTGCTCCGTCTACTAGAGCTTTTGCATCTTTAAGTCCAAGTCCAGTAATATCTTTAACAACTTTAATTACTTTAACTTTTTCTTGTCCAGCTTCTGTAATTACTACATCAAACTCAGTTTTTTCTTCAGCTGCTGCTGGAGCTGCTCCACCTGCAACTGGTGCTGCTGCTGCAACTGGTGCTGCTGCAGAAACGCCAAATTCTTCTTCTAATGCTTTAACTACTTCTGATAATTCTAATACTGTAAGTTCTTTAATTTCTTCAATAAGTTTTTGAGTTTTTTCTGACATTTTAATTTTCCTCCTAATTTTTATGCAAGCCTTAAGCTGCATCTCCTTGTTTTTCTGCTATAGCGTTTAATACTATTGCAAGTGATCTGATTGTTCCGTTTAAAACATTTGCCAATCCTTGTATTGGTGCATTTAATCCACCTAAAACTTGGGCAATCAACACTTCCTTAGATGGTAATTTAGCTAATGCATCTACTTCAGCTAATGATAAAACTTTTCCATCAACGATACCTGTTTTAATCTCAAGTGCTTCATGATCTTTTGCAAAATCAGATGAAATTTTAGCTGCACTTGCAGGATCTGCCATACCCAATGCTATGGCTGAAGGTCCTTTAAGAAATTCATCAAGGTCTTCATAACCAAGTTCCTTAAAAGCACGTTTCATCATAGTATTCTTATATACTTTATATTCAACTTGAGCTTCTCTATATTTATTTCTAAGTTCAGTTACTTCTTCAACATTAAGTCCCCTGTAATTTAGAAGAACTATAGATTGTGCCTTATCAATTTTTTCTTTGATTTCAGAAACTACGGCTTGTTTAGCTTGTAATTTTTCTTCTTTCACCTTCTCACCTCCATAAATAAAAAATCTCACACCGCTTGTGAGACTTGAAAATCAAAATATTATCCTTGAAATTTCAAACCTCGGTAGGAAATTAAGAATACTCACCTACTGTCTGCGGTCGTTAACTTGTAGTATTATATACTTTTTATTTTTATTTGTCAACACAAAAATAAATTTTAATTCATATTTATTTGTTATCCTATAAAATTTTTATGTTGACATTATTTTTTTAAAATGTTATCTTAATTTTTGTTAGGAGGAATTTATGAAAAATAAGAATGTTAGAGATTTAGTTTTATGCTCGCTATTTGTGGCGCTGATTGCTATAGGTGCATTTATAAAAATACCTATTCCTGTTGTACCCTTTACATTGCAATTATTGTTCACCATGCTTGCAGGTTTACTATTAGGACCTAGTCTAGGTTTTTTATCAGTCCTTGTATATATAATCTTAGGGCTGATTGGACTTCCAATATTTACTGAAGGTGGAGGAATTTTTTATATTTTTAAACCTAGCTTCGGTTACATATTAGGATTTGCTTTTGGTGCATATTTGACAGGATATTTAGCCCATAAAGATAATAACCCTAGTATAAAAAGACTTTTATTTGCAAATTTTTCAGGTTTAATTGTAGTTTATTCATTTGGAATGATTTATTATTACTTTATAAGTAATTATTATTTGAATAATCCCATTGGTGTTTGGACTTTAATTTTATACTGTTTTATATTGGCTGTGCCTGGAGATATTTTCCTTTGCCTTATTGGTGGCTTATTGGCAAAGAGGCTTATTCCAATTTTGAGTAAAAATTTTAACTACAGGAGGCAATATGAGTAATAGTATATTTATAACCGGAACTGGAACAGATATTGGCAAAACTTATGTTAGTGGATTAATTGTGAAAAAATTAAAGGACTATGGTTTTAAATCTTCTTATTACAAGGCAGCTATGAGTGGTAACCTTAGAGATGAAAAGTCTAATTTGATACCGGGTGATGCTAAATTCGTAAAAGATATTTCTGGAATTGACCAACCATTAAATGAAATGTGTAATTATGTGTATGAAAATGCAGTTTCACCCCATCTTGCTGCAAAAATTGAAGGTAATCCTGTAGACTTAGATGTAGCCGTTGAAAGATTTAATGAAGTTAAAGAAAAAAGTGACTTTGTAACCGTTGAAGGATCAGGTGGAATTTTATGCCCCCTTCGTTTTGACCATGAATATAAATTTTCATTAGAAGATTTTATAAAAAAATGCAATTTATCTTGTATTTTAGTTGCAGATGCCGGACTTGGAACTATTAATAATGTAGTTCTTACTCATTATTATATGAAAAATAATGGGTTAAAATTAAAGGGAATAATTTTTAATAACTATATTCCTGAAGATATAATGCAAGAAGATAATATTAAAATGTGTAAATATTTAACAGGTCTTAATGTTCTTGCCTGTGTAAAAAAAGATGATAAAGATATAGATATTAAAAAAGAAGATTTTGAAAAAATTTACGAATAGGAGGTCGCTATGATTTGGTATCCCTATGAACAAATGAAAACAATGAAAAAACCGATCAAAGTCATTGATGCTAAAGGAGTCTACTTATATACACAAGATACAAAATTAATTGACTCTGTTTCATCTTGGTGGTCAGTTATGTTTGGTTATAAGAACAAAGAGCTTAATCAAGCTATTAAAGATCAAGTAGATAAATTTTCCCATATCATGCTTGGTGGTCTAACTCATGAACCAGTAGAAAAACTTTCAAATAAATTAAAAGAATATCTTCCAGGCGACTTGGATTATCCATTCTTCTCAGACTCAGGTTCTGTTGCAGTGGAAGTAGCTTTAAAAATGGCTTTGCAATATTATATAAATCAAGGACGCACAGAAAAAAGAATGGTTATGTCCCTAACTAACTCATACCATGGAGATACATTTAAAACCATGGAAGTAGGTGACGATGAAGATTATCACTTTATCTTAAAGGCTTATGGTAAAAGCCCTTATGTAGTCCATGTTGATACACAAATACCAGCACTTGAAGAAGCCTTTAAAAAATATGGTGAAAAGTTAAACTCTTTTATTGTTGAACCTCTATTACAAGGTGCCGGAGGAATGAAAATGTATGATATATCATTCTTAAAAAGAGCAAGAGAACTATGCGACCAATATGATGTAGTTTTGATATTTGATGAAGTTGCCACAGGATTTGGTAAAACTGGCAATAGGTTTGTATCAGATCTTGTCCTTCCAGATATTTTAGTTCTTGGTAAGGCATTAACCGCTGGATACATGGGTCACGCTGTAACTGTAGCAAATAAAAAAATTTATTATGGATTTTATGATGATGACCCTAGCCATGCCCTAATGCATGGACCAACTTTTATGGCTAATCCTCTAGCCTGTTGTGTAGCCTTAAAAGCAATAGAAATATTTGAAAGAGATAAGTACATGGAAAAGGTAAAACACTTAGAAGAAGTTGCAAAAGAAGAGATGAAAGGCTTTTGTGATGATAGGATAAAGGAAGTAAGAATTATGGGAGATGTGGTTTGCATTGAAGTTAAAGATGCAAAAACTCTTGATGGTTACCAAGACTTCGCATACAAAAAAGGAGTTTTTGCAAGACCATTTTTAAACTGCTTATACTCAATGCCACCCATGATCATTAAAGACGATGAACTTAAAAAAATACTTAAAACCATGAAAGAATGGTTTGAAAAATGACAGAAAATTATCAGCTAGTTTTTACTAGCTGATTTTTATTAATTATTAATATTAATTCATCTTTAAAATTATTGGTATTTTTAAGAAAACTTTACTTACAATTTCATTTCCCTAATTATATGTAAAAAAACCACAGATATAAATCTGTGGTTTATAGGTGTTTTATCTAGCCATTAATTTTTCACCGTTTAATCTGATGCCAGGTCCCATTGTTGTAGAAACTGTAACTGATTTTAAATATTTACCTTTTGCAGAAGCTGGTTTAGCTTTTATTACTGCTTCAGAAATTGTTTTAAAGTTTTCAGCTAACTTTTCTTGACCAAAAGAAACCTTACCGATTGGTACATTAATTATTGCTGCTTTGTCTACTCTATATTCAACTTTACCAGCTTTTGTATCTTTTATAGCATTTGCTAATTCAAAAGTTACTGTACCTGATTTTGGATTTGGCATTAATCCCTTAGGTCCTAGGATTCTACCAATTTTACCAACAACCCCCATCATATCTGGAGTTGCAATAACTACATCAAAATCAAACCAATTTTCATTTTTAATTTTTTCAACATATTCATCGCCACCAGCGTAATCAGCACCGGCTTCTAGAGCTTCTTTAACTTTATCACCCTTAGCGAGAACTAAAACTTTTACGGACTTTCCAGTTCCGTTTGGAAGTACAACAGTACCTCTAACTTGTTGGTCAGCGTGTCTTGGGTCTACACCAAGTCTCATAGCTAATTCAACAGTTTCATCAAATTTAGCTGAAGCTGTTTTTAATACTAGGCTTAGTGCTTCATCTACATCATAAAGCTTTTCTTTATCAATTAACTTTAAAGCTTCTAAATATTTTTTTCCTCTTTTTGGCATTATTAACCTCCTTGTGGTACTTACGACCAAAGTCTCCCACTAATCTTCTACTTCAATACCCATACTTCTTGCAGTACCTTTAATCATTGACATTGCTGCTTCTAATGATGCTGCATTAAGATCTGGCATTTTTGTTTTTGCAATTTCTTCAACTTGAGCTTTTTTAAGTTTACCAACCTTTTTCTTGTTTGGTTCTCCACTTGCACTCTTAAGTCCTAAAGCTTTTTTAATTAGAACAGGTGCTGGTGGAGTTTTTGTAATAAATGTAAATGATCTATCTTGATATACAGTTAGTACAACAGGAATAATCATCCCAGCTTGATCAGCTGTTTTTGCGTTAAACTCTTTTGTAAATTGCATAATATTAACACCGTGAGGTCCAAGTGCTGTACCTACTGGTGGTGCAGGTGTTGCTTTTCCTGCAGGAATTTGTAATTTTACTAATGCTATGACTTTTTTTGCCATTATATCCTCCTTGTGGTCTTTCGGGTTTACCCTCCCACTAAATTAAGCTTTTATAATTTGATTGAAATCCAATTCTACCAAAGTATCTCTACCAAACATAGAAATACTTACCTTGACCTTGCCCTTTTCATAATTGAAGGAATCAATAATTCCTACAAGTTCATTGAAAGGACCACTGATTACTCTTACAGTTTCACCTATTTCATAGTTACCAAACAATTCTTTGTTATCAGTAACACCAAGTAATAATACTTCTTCTTCAGATAAAGGAACAGGTTTAGATGCCGGACCTACAAATCCAGTAACTCCCCTTGTATTTCTAACGAGATACCAAGTTTCATCATTCATGATCATCTTAACCAGTACATAGGAAGGAAACATTTTTCTCTCTTTAGCCTTAGAAAGTCCGTCTTTTGTTTCAACGTAGTTTTCCATAGGAACTCTAATATCAAGAATTAAATCTTCCATTTTCCTATTAGCAACCATGGCTTCCATAGTATCCTTCACTTTATTTTCATAACCTGAATAAGTATGGATTACATACCACTTAGCTGCGTCCTTTGTTATATCTTTTTCATCCACTGTATTACCCTCTATCAATATATTGGTTTTAGTAAAAATACTATAAACCTGTCATATAGTGAAAGTAAAAGTGCACATGCGATTGAAACTCCTATAACTATTAAAGAATATTGTACTATTTGTTTCTTGGAAGGCCATACAACTTTTTTGAATTCAGATTTCACACCTCTAAAATATTTACCAAGACCGCCTTTTTTTTCGTCAGTCTTTGCTACTTTATTAGTTGCCATAAATCCTCCTTACTTAGTTTCCTTGTGAAGAGTATGCTTCTTACAAAACTTGCAATATTTTTTCAATTCCAATCTTTGTGTAGTATTTTTTTTGTTTTTGTATGTCACATAATTTCTATTTTTACAATCTGGACATTCAAGAACTACTCTATCGGCCATTAAAACACCTCCTGATGTCAAAAAAAAGAGCCGCCTTCAGGCTCCTTAAATTTTTACTAATATAATCTACCATAAAATCGGCTATTTGTAAAGATTTTTTTAAATTTTTATAATCCCTTTCACATAATCAAGAAAAAATTTAATAAAAGGAGAATTTCCATGATTTCTTTCTACTGTCTTTAATTTATAGGTAAAAGCATCTTCTTCCTTGACTTTATTTATCACCTTTTCAACCAAAGAATACAAGTAGTCACTTATATATGAAAATTGCCATGGATAAAGCTCATTAATATCATCAACAAAAAAATTTGTACTTATGCCTAAATTTTCAAAATATTCATAATTAAAAAATAACAATGCGTTTTCTGAAAAGCTAAAATCTCCCCTTCTTCTTTTGTTGTACTGTTCTTTATTTATTATGAAAGGATTTTGTAATTCATAATCTCTATAAATATTAAAAAGTTCCAATAAATAAATATCTTCTTTTAAATGGATCAAAATTTTTAAAGCTGGCATGACTCTGTCAATTAAAGTATCGTAATCAACTTCAGGAAATCCCAAATCTTTAATATCAGTCTTACCAAACATTACATCATAAAATCTATCTCTTTCAGATAAAAGTTCATAAAGATTCATTGACTCATAGGCTTTTATTTTTAAAAATAGTATATATTCCTTAAGTATGGGTTCAATCCCATAATCCTCACATAAAATATCTGTTTCTAAAGCTCTTCTTACTATTTCTTTAAAGCTTTTTAAATCAGTTTTTAAGCCCTTATTTGTGTAATTATAAACTAGATTTTTAAGAGATTCCACCAACTTTTGTCTAAAGCTTTCAGCTTTTGTGGAAGAATTTTTATAAATTGCCCTATAAATATTTAAAATTTCTATAAAACTTAATTTATCAATTTTACAATTACAAAAATCTAAATAAGAGTAGTCTTCCATAGTGATTTGATCTTCATCAAAATCACTACAAAAACTTAGCAGACTTTTGTAGTCAGCAATTGATAATTGGTTTGAATTTAATATTAAATTTTTATCATCAACATAAAGTAAAAACTCTAGAGGTTTTATTTCTATAATAGAGCTTGCCTTTAAGATTTCATTTTTATAAGTAAAGAAAAACATATTGCCTCCAAATTTATTATACTATTTTTGCAGGCAAATTTTTTAATAAATTACAGAAATAAGATAAAAAGCTTAACTTATCCTTTTTTATCTTATTTCTGAATAATAAGAATGTTTTTATATCCCTTATATATAATTTAATAATGAACTATATTAAATATTACTGGTAAAAATTATATAGAAAATTTAAAACGAATGAATTTGATGTATTATTCTTCCCAAAATTCACCTAATCTTTTTTTAATATCTTTATCACTATAAAAATCTTCAACTATCCAATGGCTGGGAAGCAATTTTGAGTATGGCTCTATGGAAAATCTCTTATCTATCAGTAGAACTACTCCCTTATCATCTTCACTTCTGATAACTCTTCCACCAGACTGATTCACCTTTACCATACCGGGATAGATATAGGCATAATCGTAACCCTTTTTCAGCTTTTTTTGGAAATGATTTTTTAATATATTTCTTTCAAAAGATATTTGAGGTATGCCTACACTAATTATAGCAACTCCTATAAGTCTTTTACCAAGTAAATCTATGCCCTCACTAAAGGCTCCTCCCATTACTGCAAAAGCTCGCAAATCCTCTTGAAATTTAAATTTTAAAAGAAATTCTGACCTATCTGTTTCGGTCATTCGTCTACTTTGAATTATTACTTTCTCGTCAATTTTTTTATACTCTTCATAAACCATCTCCATATAGGCATAAGATGGGAAGAAGAAAATGTAATTTCCCTTTTTTTCTGTGAATAATTTTAATAGCCTCACTATATCAGCAACAAAATTTTTTCTATACTTATATGTGGTTAAAATTTTTTTATCTCTCAAAACCAATAGTTTATTGGTATCGAAGGGTGATTTAATTTTATAATAATAGGTGTTTTCATCTGCACCTAAAAGATTTCCATAATATTTTAAAGGCTCCAAGGTTGCAGAAAAAAATACACTCGCCCTTGCATTTTTTAAAATATCTTTAAAAATATCTCCGCTATCAAGGCACAAAATTTTTATTGTGTTTTCTTCCTTAAGTGAAACAAAGTCTTTGTTATAATACTGATAAATTTTATTATAAGAGAAAAGATTAAAATAAATATTTAAAATTTCATCATAATGCTCATCTTCCTTATATTTTATAAGGTAATCATTTAAGGAATACATAAGTTTTTCCAAGGCTTCATTTAAATTTGCAAAGGCTTGATAAGAAAAAAATCTAGTCTTTGCCAAAAGATTAAATTCACTTATCGCCTTCAAATTATTAGCCCTATTAATCTTTAAAGACTTTGGCAAATATTCATCTAAAAGCATTAAATCATTTAATTTAAATTCAGCCGAATACATTTCCCTAGCCCTATCAACAAGGTTATGAGCCTCATCAACTAAAAATACATATGACTCCAAGGAGCCTTCAAAAAATCTTTTCAAATAGACTATTGGATCAAAGGCATAATTGTAATCACCAATAATAAAATCGGAAAAATTAGCTAAATCAAGTTGAAATTCAAAGGGACAAACAAGATGCAGTCTTGAATATTTTTCTATATTAGATCTTTTAAATTCATCTACAGAATCAAAAATATCTATAATGGCATCATTGACCCTGTCAAAATGTCCCTTAGCAAAGGGGCAGTCTTTTGGATTGCACTTGACTTCATCATTAATGCAAATTTTTTCTTTGGCAGTTAATGTTAGGTATTTGATTCTTAAACCCCTATCCATCAATTTGAACAAAGAATCTTGAGCAGTAATCTTTCCTGTAGAGCGTGAAACAAGATAAAAAATTTTATCTAACTTATCCTCTCCTATTGCCTTGATTGATGGAAAAATAACTGACATAGATTTGCCAATACCAGTGGGTGCTTGAACAAATAGTTTATTTTTATTACTAATAGTATTATAAACAGCAACAGCCATCTCTCTTTGACCTGCCCTATAATTTTTAAAGGGAAATCTGCAAGTTTTTATAGATTCATTTCTGATTTCTTTCCATTCTGTCAGTCTTTTTGAAAATTCTAAATAGCTAACTATAAGCTCATTAAAAAAATCTGATAATTCTTCAAAAGAAAATTCATGGTCAATTTTTTTTATTTGAGAAGTTGGAAGATGAAAATAGCTCAACCTTACATTTATCCTATCTAAATTCTTATTTTTAGCATATATATAAGCATAAGTTTTTGCCTGTGCCCAATGCAAAATATTAGAATCATAATCAAGCTCATCTAAATCACGACTCGTAGATTTTATTTCATCAATTACATATAGGCAAGTTTTCTCTTCATAACCAATTCCATCAGCCCTTCCTTCCACAGTCAAATTAAAATCAGAAATACTAATGCTTGTAGAAAGAAAAACTTCTTTTTTGTATGAAGAAGAGTATAATGCTTGAAGTTTTTGATGAGCATAAATACCTGCCATTGCTCTAGAGTTTGAATAAAATCCCCTATCAATATCTCCTGATCTTTTGACAAACTCTATTAAATTTCTGACAGAAATTCTAAGTTCTTTCATAAAAATTTGATTAAATTAAATCAAAAAAATTATTTTGCCTTAAAGCTTCAAATAAAATTATGTTAGCAGAATTTGAAAGATTTAAACTCCTACCATAATTTTTCAACATAGGAATCTTAATAGCATCATCGTAATTAGAAAAAATTAAATCTTCAGGTAAACCCCTAGTTTCCGGTCCGAAAACAATAACATCTTCATCTTTATATTTAACATCAGTATAAAGCTTACCAGCTTTTGTAGTGGCAAGGTAAAATCTTGAATTTGGAAATCTCTTCAATAAATCATCATAGGAGTCATAAATACTAATATCAACTAGATGCCAATAATCAAGCCCTGCTCTTTTTACATGCTTATCATCAATTTCAAAACCAAGCGGCTTTATCAGATGAAGCCTTGTATTTGTTAATCCACATGTTCTTGCTATTGCTCCTGTATTAAAAGGAATTTCCGGTTCATAAAAACAAATATTTAACATATTAACCCTCCAAAATTTCTATTGCACATTTAAGACCATCAAGAGCAGATGAAACTATGCCACCAGCAAAGCCTGCACCTTCACCAATAGGTCTTAAATTATTATATTCTAATGTGTGGTAATCTTTTCTTAAAATCCTTACAGGTGATGAAGTTCTTGTTTCAACTCCTGTTAAAATTGCATCATTATTTGCAAAACCATGTAATTTTTTATCCATAGATAAAATTGCCTCTTTTAGAACCTTATTAATAGATGGCGAATAAATATCATTTAAACTTGTTAATTTATATCCAGGTTTATAGGTAGGTATTATTTTACCTAGACTTGTGCTTTCTTTGTCGGCTAAAAAATCACAAACTTTTTGAACTGGTGCAAAATATTTGCCTCCACCCAAAATAAAAGCCCTTTCTTCGATCTTTCTTTGAAAATCAATACCCCCAAGGGGTGAATTGCCATAAAAATCAGGCGAAACAGTGCAAACTAAGGCAGAATTTGCATTTATACCATTTCTTTTATGCTCACTCATTCCATTAACACATAGCCTATTTTTTTCCGTTGACGATGGCACAACATAACCGCCAGGGCACATGCAAAAAGTATATGCACTGTGCGGATTTTCTTTTTTTGAATAAGTTAAAGCATAAGAGGCTTGAGGTAAACTTTCATTTTTAATTTTATATTGGGAAAAATTAATATCACTTTGCAAATGCTCTATCCTAAAACCAAGGGCAAAAGGCTTAGCCTCAAGAGATATATACTTATTTAAAAAGCTAAAAGTATCACGAGAAGAGTTCCCCAAGGCTAAAATATATTGGCAAGCTTCAAATTCTCCCTTATCTGTAATTAAAGACTTAACTTTTCCATCCTCAAATTTCAAGTCAATAAATTTAGTTCTGAAATAAAATTCTCCACCCATTTTAAGTATAGATTTCCTAATATTTTTTATGACATTTCTTAAAACATCAGTACCAATATGGGGCATAGCGTCATATAAAATATCTGATGGAGCACCATGGTCAACTAAAATTTCAAATATTTTTCTTGACCTCTTGTCCTTAGAACGAGAAGTCAACTTCCCATCAGAAAAAGTTCCAGCTCCACCCTCTCCAAAAGAAATATTTGAATTTTCATCAAGAATGGAGTTTTCCATTAAATTTTTTATTTTTTCCATTCTTGTATCAATATCATCCCCACGCTCAATAATTTTTACCTCTACACCTGCCTTTAAAAGAGTATAGGCACAAAATAAACCTGCAGGACCAGCTCCCACAACAAGAGCAGATTTGACCTTATTTTTATTATTTAAAATTAATTTTTCTTCATTATAATAGCTAATATTATTTTTAAGTTTATTAAAAATTTGCGGACTCACATCTGTATCCACAAGAACTTGATAAACATAAAAAATTCCATCTCTTGCATCCAAAGACCTCTTATAGATAGAATAAGAAAAATCATCTTTTTTTATTAAATTTTTTACTTTCTTAAATAAATCTTCTTTTGAAGCATCAAAAGGAAGCTTGATATTTCTCAATATAATCAAATTATCACCATTAATATTGTAATTCATATATAAAAATTTTTAAAGTTTTAAATAATTAAAAAAATGCCAGTAAAATACCAGCATTAATTATTTTTTTATATCTATTATTTAGAATTTTTAACATATATACTCGTAGGTCCATCGGCTCCACCAATGATCTCAACTTGACCATCTTTTGTAATTTCTTCCCATTCTTCTTTTGAAATTTCTCTACCTGTCATCTTTTCATATTGGGTTTTTGTAACTTTCTTATCATGATAATTATTAAAATAAAAACCTGCTACTAATAAGAATATAATAAAAATAGAAACTAAGGATTTCTTATACATTTTATGTAACCTCCCAAATTTACAATAATTATATCACACTCAAGTTTTAAAACCAATATGTTAATAAAAAATTTCATATAGCATTATAAGAATGATTGAATGAATTAATAATAAAAATAAAATATAAAAAAGTGGTATCTGAGAATAAATTCTAAATACCACCATAATATTTTATGCTCTTTCTTTAACTTGTCCGTATGTTTTATTAGCAAGAAAAACTTTTTCTAATAATGATACTACCAATACTCCTACAAAAGTTGGTACTAACCAAGAAAGCCCTGATTCTGCAAAGGGTAGATTATTTTCTAATTCAGTTAAGACTGGTAGAGAAACTGAAAAAGTAGTTCTCAACATTTGTACAAAAGGTAGACCTACTGAAAAGAATGCAGCAGTTAGATAGGAGAATTTTCCATATCTTACAAAATCATGACTAGCTCCCATAACTATTAATACTAAAGCTACTGGATATATCAAAGTTAAAACTGGTACAGAAAAAGCCAGAAGATTATTTAAACCAAAGTTTGCTACCACGAAAGAAAAGAAAGTCCATATATAGACCCAAGTTCTGTATGATAATTTTTCTTTAAATAATGTAGCAAAATATTCTCCACCACTTGATATTAAGCCGACACAAGTTGTTAAACAAGCTAGGGTAAATATTGCTGCAAGAAGGAAAAATCCAAAATTACCAAAGGCATATTGGCAAGTTTTCGTTAAGATTTCAGCACCATTTTCTGCACCTGCTAATAATACTGATGAATTCATTCCTATGGATGAAAGCATTGCATAAACTACAAATAATACCAAACCAGCAAAAACTCCCGCTTTTATTGTATATTTTGTAACTTCTTTTTTATCAGTAACACCAAATCTTCTTATTGCTAAAGCTATAACAAAACCAAAATTTAGTGCAGCAACGGCATCCATTGTGTCATAACCTGATAAAAATCCTTTAAGAACAGGTGATTTTCCATAATCTCCAACTGGAGCTGCAACATTTTTATCTAAAAACATTAATCTGACAAACATAAAAAGTATCATTAAAAGTAATGCTGGAGTTAAATATTTTCCAACTCTTTTTACAAGTTTATTGGGTTTTAAGCATACCCATAAAGCTACAGCAAAGAAAACAAAAGTATATACTAATCTTGCTAAATTCATATTAAAACTTTGTGGCAATAAAGGAGCTATTGCCATTTCAAAAGGTACACTTCCTGCTCTTGGTATTCCAAGTCCAGGTCCTATTGAAAGATATATTGCAGTTGTAAAAACTAAAGAAAATTTTGGACCAACTCTTTGTGCTAAATTAGAAAGACCATCAGTCTTACCAACAACTATTGCTCCTATAACAGGAAATACTACTGCTGTTATTGAAAAAGATAAAAGTGCAAGAAAAGTAGCACTACCTGCCTGATTTCCCAAAAGTGGCGGAAATATTAAGTTTCCAGCCCCAAAAAATAGTCCAAATAACATTATACTTACTTGTACAAATTGACTTCTTGTTAATTTTTTCATAATGAAATTATCTCCTCTTTTTTTATTTTTCAAATTTAATTTTGATAAATATGAACCCACTCTATCACTTAGCTTGATTCAAGTGGGTTTTAGGAAACTACTTTTCCAAAATAAAAAAAGTCCTTTGTCTTTAATTAGACAAAGGACGAAAATTCCGCGTTACCACCTTTTATTCTTATATAAAAATAAGCTCTCAAGCATCTATCAATGCCGGGTTTTTGTAACGCCTACCAAAGCGACAAATCTTACTATAATTTCAGACTTGCAATATAGAAAAATGATTTTCATCTTACTTCCGATATAGGCTTTCACCAAACGCCTACTCTCTAAAATCTTTCATAAAACTACTCTTTTTTTCTTAATTTTTATCATAAAAGTTAAATTTGATTTATTAGATAGTACTAAAATAAATTAACTTTGTCAATAATTTTTTTAAAATAAAAAAAAAAAAATTGGGACTGTCCTTAAGGACTGTCCCATAATATTTTAGTATTTTCTGATTAGCAAAAATTATTTTACTTGTTTTTAACTTGGATAATAGCACCTTGATACTTTTCATCAATAAATTTCTTAGCATCTTCTGATTGTAAGATTTCTATAAATTTTTGGAATTTTTCTTTATTTGTATCTTCTTTTCTGATAGCTACTAAGTTAGCATAAGGTGAATCTTTTGATTCAAGGAAAAGTGAATCACTTGTTGGTTTTAATCCTGCTGTTAGGGCAAAATTAGAATTAATAACTCCTGCTCCTGCATCCTTATAAACTTGAGCAACACTTGGAGCTTCAACGGCTGTAAACTTAAAATTATGTGGATTTTCTGTAATATCTTTTTCAGTTGTGTTTAAATTTGTCCTGTCTTTAATTTTAATTAGTCCTGCATCTTCAAGTAATATTAATGCTCTTGCTCCATTTGTTGGGTCGTTAGGAAGTATTATATCAGAACCATCTGGTATTTCACTTATTGACTTATATTTTGCTGAATATAAAGCCATTGGTTCTAAGTGAACAAATCCTAATGTTGTTATATTATCAATTTTTCTATCCTTTACAAATTCATCTAAATAAGGTTCGTGTTGGAAATAATTTGCGTTAATATCTCCTGATGATAATTGTAAGTTTGGTTGAATATAATCATCAAATACTACAGTTTTTACATCTAGTCCAGCTTCTTTGAACTTATCTTGTAAAGCATCAACTATTTCTCCATGTGGTGTTGCTGAAACTCCAATAACAATCTTGTTGTCTTCAGAAATTGGCACTAAATCTTTCTTTTGACCATCAGCTGTTTGTTCAGCTTGGTTTGTTGCATTTGCCCCATTTGCTTTTTCTTCTGTTTTTGCATCATTTTTGCCACAAGCTGATAATAAAAGTGTTAGTGACAATGCTGCTACTCCTAAAATTTTTAAATTCTTCATTTTCTTTCCTCCTAAAATTTTTTATTTATTTTAATTTTAAATTAAAATCTTCTATCAATTTTCTTTTCTATTCTATTACCTATTACTTGCACAATTTGTACAATTAAAATTATTAAAACTACTGTTGACCATAAAATTACTTCATCTCTCATTTGATAGCCATATCTAATAGCTATATCTCCAAGGCCTCCGCCTCCAATTGCTCCAGCCATTGCAGAATAACCAACAACATTAATTAATGTCATTGTTATTCCATTTACAATCATTGGCATTGCTTCAGGAATTAAAACCCTTGTTATTATTTGCATATTTGTTGAGCCAACAGATTTTGCCGCTTCAATTATCCCTTTATCAATTTGATTGAAATATCCTTCCATAAGTCTTGCAACAAAAGGTGCTGCTGAGATTGAAAGTGGTATAATCATTGCTGCTGTACCATAAGCCTTTCCAACTAAAATCCTAGATAGTGGAAATACCACAATAACAAGGATAATAAAAGGAAATGACCTCAATATATTTATTATTTTATCTAGTACAGAATAAATCTTTAAATTTTGGCAAAGTCCATCTTTTCTCGTAATTGTTAATATAACTCCAAGAGGTAAACCCAAAACTATAGCTATAAAAGTTGAAGCAAAAACCATTATTAAAGTTTGAGGAATTGCTGGGCCAATTATTGAAATTAATCTATCCATCTATAGCACCTCCACATTGACTTGGTTTTCAACGAGAAAATCAAGAGCTTTTTTTCTTTCTTCTTTTGAACCTTGAATCTCAACTGTCAAATATCCTACGCTATCTACATTCAATTTGTTAATATTTCCTGAAAGAATATTTATAAAAACATCAAACTTCTTCATACAAATTGAAAGTATGGGTTTGTCATAATTATTGTTTGCATAAGTTATTCTATAAACATCACCCTTGAAATCTTCAGCATTAATAACTTCTTCTTCCACCTCATCTTTTAAGTTTTTGATGAAAGATTTTGTTATCTTAGTTTTTGGATTTCTGAAAAGTTCCTTAGTAGCATTTTCTTCAATTATCTTTCCACTTTCCATAACAGCGATTCTATCGCAAATATCTTTTGCAACTTCCATTTGATGAGTAATCATAATAATTGTTGTCTTATATTCTTTAACAATTTTTTTCAAAAGATTTAAAATAGCTTGAGTATTTGCCGGATCAAGAGCAGAAGTCCCTTCATCAGATAATAATATCCTTGGATTTGTTGCTATGGCTCTTGCTATTGCAACTCTTTGCTTTTGCCCTCCTGAAAGTTCAGAGGGATAAGCATTTTTCTTATCCTCCAAATCAATAAACTTTAGCAATTCATTAACTCTTTTTTCAATTTCATCTTTATTAACATCAGATATCTCCAAAGGATAAGCAATATTATCATAAACAGTCTTTTGCATAAAAAGATTAAAAGATTGAAAAATCATTCCTATATCTTTTCTTTCTTTACGAAGCTCTTCAGGTGAAAGTGATAAGATTTTTATACCATCAATAATAATTTGTCCAGAGTCTGGTTCTTCAAGTCTATTGATACATCTTACAAGAGTTGACTTTCCAGCACCAGAAAGTCCAATCACTCCAAAAATCTCCCCATCATTCACTTTGAAAGAAACATCATCAAGAGCTTTAAATTCTTTTCCATCTACCTGGAAGGCCTTTACTAAATTTTTTACCTCTATCATTTTTTTCCTCCATGAATAAAAAAAGAGCTTCCATCCTAAAAGGACGAAAGCTCGTGTTACCACCTTTATTTAATATATGCTCACGCATATAAACTCACTAGGTACAATCATACCCTGACTCTATAACGGGAGTTCCCGTCAGGCTCTAATTATCGAACCTTCCTTCAAAGAGGCCATGTTCATTAAGTTTTGTTTATCTTCTTTCACCAAAACGAAGCTCTCTTTAATCCCAAACACTTAACTACTCTTCTCTTTATCAAGTTTATCAATATAAATTTATTCTACACTACAAAAAATAATTTGTCAACAACTTTTTTAAATATTTTTCATCAGATGTAAAACTTTTTTAATATTTTGTTATTATACAGTATCATTTTTATTTTTGCAAGTCTAAATTATTAATAATTTTATATTTTTCAAAAACCAAATCTTTAATTATATTAAATAAATTTTTTTTGAGTTTTAAAGAATAAGCCCTTCCGTCTTCCTCGTTTATAAATTCATAATAGTAAAAACCGTCCGAATTAGGTTTTGGGTCAAAAACATGAAGATATGAATTGCCTTTTTTCCCATAAAAAATTAAATCATAAGATCCATCTTCAGGAGCTAGGGCGTATATTTGATCTTCTCCCAAAAGCTCTCCACCTTCTAAAGCTTCTGAGATTTTTTGTAAATCTTTACTTTCCATTTCTATAGGATAAGACTTTAAATTACCATCATATTTAAAAACATCAAGGTCTATAAATTCAAAAGTTTTTCCATCTTTAAATGAAATTTTGGATGCATTCGGATATTCTCCCTTATTTACAATTTCAAGAAAAAGATTTTCTAAATAATAATTTTCATGAAGATTTGTAAGGACTATAAAGAATTCTCCTTGCGGGGCAGACTTTATTGTTTGTGAATCAATATAAAATTCTCCCTCCGGTTTTTTCTCCTCGCGAAAATTTTCTTTTTTTGAAAAATTTATTAATAAATCTTTTTCTTTTTTATTTTCATAAGATTCTCTTTTTCTTAAAGGATAACCATGAATTTTTAAAATTATTTCTTTGTCCTTGCCAAAGGAAAATTTTTCTCCCTCTGATGTCAAAAGAATTGACTGATCTTTATTTAAGACAAGGTCCTTGTAAAAATATTTACTATCCTTCTTTTCCAAATAGACTTTTTTATCAATGTTATAAGCTTCAGGAATAGATTTGTTCTTAAAAAAATCTGTCTTAATAAATAATATGGAGAAGATTATTATTAGAATTCCTATAAATATAAATATTTTATTTTTCATGCTTGACCTTTTTTAAAAAAAAAGCTGAACTTTTATAAAAGTCCAGCTTAAAATTCATATTAAAGCACAATAGCTTTTGTTTTAATTTCTTCTTTAAGATCTTCTATAAATTTAGAAACATCAACGTCTTTAACTTCTTCTCCACTTCTCTTTCTTACTGAAAGTTTGTGGCTTGCTGTTTCCTTTTCTCCAATTACAAGCATATAATTTACTTTTTTAAGTTGAGCTTCTCTTATCTTGTAACCGACTTTTTCAGCTCTTTCATCAATCTTAACTCTTATGCCGGCTTTTTTAAGTTGATCAAAAACTTCTCCAGCATAAGGCTTAAATTTTTCAGATACAGGAATAATTTCTACTTGAACTGGGCTTAACCATAGTGGGAATTTACCTGCAAAGTGTTCGATTAAAATTCCCATAAATCTTTCAACGGAGCCAAATAAAGCTCTGTGAAGCATTACAGGTCTTTTCTTTGATCCGTCTTCAGCTACATATGTTAATTCGAAATTTTGTGGTAATTGGAAGTCAAGTTGAATTGTTCCGCATTGCCATGTTCTTCCTATTGCATCTTCTAAATGGTAGTCAATCTTTGGTCCATAAAATGCTCCATCGCCTTCATTTATTGTATAAGGCATACCTTTTTCTTCAAGAGCTTCTTTTAAAGCTTTTTCTGCTTCATTCCAAGATTCTAAATCTCCCATATAATCATCAGGTCTTGTAGAAAGTTCTACAGAGTATTTAAAACCGAAAGTATCATATAAAAGATTAGCTAAATCAATTATTTCAAATACTTCTGATTTTATTTGATTTGGCAAGCAATATATGTGAGCATCATCTTGTGTGAAGGATCTTACTCTAAATAGACCGTGTAAAGCTCCTGATAATTCGTGTCTGTGAACTAGACCAAATTCTGCATATCTTAAAGGTAAATCTCTATAAGAATGTGGAGTTGTTGAATAAATTAATGTTGAGCCTGGGCAGTTCATGGGTTTAACTGCGTAACCTTCTTCATCAATTTCTGTAAAATACATATTTTCTTTATAGTGATCCCAGTGTCCAGATCTGTGCCACAAATCTTCATTCAAGATTACGGGAGTTAATATTTCTCCGTATCCTCTTTCTTGTAAAACATTCTTCCACCAGCTCAATAAATTATTTCTTATAATCATGCCATTTGGATGGAAGAAAGGAAATCCTGGTCCTTCTTCGTGCATAGAGAATAAATCAAGTTCACGTCCAAGCTTTCTGTGATCTCTTTTTTCCGCTTCTTCACGTTTTTCTATATATTCGTCTAATTTTTTCTTTTTATCAAAAGCAATCCCATAAATTCTTTGAAGCATCTTGTTATTGGAATCTCCTCTCCAATATGCACCGGCTATAGATAAAAGTTTTACTGCTTTTATCTTTTTAGTGGATTCAAGATGAGGTCCCCTGCAAAGATCCGTAAATTCTCCCATTTGATATAGGGTAATAGGTTCATCTTCAGCTAAATCTTCTATGAGTTCTACCTTATAGTCTTGACCTTTTTCTTTGAAATATTTTATGGCGGCATCTCTTGTAATATCAACTCTTACAATTTTCAAATCTTCTCTTGCAAGTTCAATCATTTTCTTTTCAATTGCTTGAAAATCTTCTTCAACAAATCTGTGGTCTAAGTCCATATCATAATAAAAACCACTGTCAATGGCTGGTCCAATTGCAAATTTTGTATTGGGATATAAAGTTTCAATAGCATATGCCATTAAATGACTAGCTGAATGCCAAAGAATTTTTTGACCTTCCAAATCATCAAGTTTCAAAACTTTAAATGTTGAATCTTCATTAATCTTATCAGCATTTCCCAAAACTTTATCATTAACTTTTGCACCAACGCTATCCCTGTAAAGACCTTCAGAAATAGATTTTGTAACTTCTCCTACACTTATACCTTTTTCAAATTCTTTCTTTTCCCCATCGGGTAATGTTATAAACATACTTCCTCCTTTTAATATAAAAAAGGCCTATCATCCAAAGGACGATAGACCGTGGTTCCACCTTAATTAAACTCAAAAGATTTAACGCATCTTACGCTGTAGTTTGCTACAGAACTCCAAGTTAGTTTTCAAATAAATAAAAATCAAGCCTTCCCACCAACAAGCTCTCTCTAAAGACCTTATTTATTCTAATTTTCTCTTCATCGTTAAAAAAATTCTATCACAAATAATAAAAAAAGACAAGTCAGATAAAAAGTCTATTTCTAAACAAATAATATGGAGCCAAAATCTTCAAGCATATTTTCGGATAAGTTTATGATTTCAATATTATATCTCCTGCAAGCATCAATTATTTCTTGCCCACTTGAATGAAGGCTAATATCACCTGTTAATATTAATTTATTATCAATATAACCACTGCAACCCCCAATAAATCCATAGTTAAAACCATTAAGTTTTATCTCTTTGTGGTTAATTTTTATAAACTCAAAAATATCCTTGCAAGCCTTATAAATAGACATATCAGAACTTACAAGAAAATTATCAGTTACTAGGGTATTGCACTTGGTGTAAGCTTGTCTAACATCAATAAGGCTTACTTTATTTTCTTGATAAAAATTTAAAATATTTTTATCTATAAATTTCAAATTCCCAATAAAGTAACCCTTGTAATAAAAACCGTTTAAGCCAACATGGTCTTTATATAAATATCCTAAACTTTTATCAGTTTTTATAACTTTTCTATCGGTAAATATATCCTTATAATACTTATAATTATCCCTATCTACAATAATATCCCCATTTTCAAGACCATAAATAAGCATATCTGGATGAGTATTAATTCCCTTGGGCATATTTTTATTTTCAATTGTTTTTACAATCTCATAGGGGAAAACTTTAAGTTTATCTACCATGTAATCAGGCATATTTTTATCTACAATTATATATTTCATTTGCTCATCTCGTAGGCAAAAATCCCTGCTGCTACACCAGCATTTAAAGAATCTACACTATCTCTAATGGGAATTTTAACTTTTAAATTTGCCCTTTCTAGAATTTTTTGACTAACTCCATGGGCCTCGTTTCCAATTACTAAAATCAAATCTCCACTTAAATCGCACTCTTTGATAGGCTTTGAATCCTCTAAGGCTGATACTATTATTTTAAAATTATTTTTAATCAGTTCATCTTCCTTTAAAAAATATATAGGAACTCTAAAAATAGATGCCATTGTAGCTCTTATTGTTTTGGGATTATATATATCACAAGAATCTTCAGAAATAATAACCCCCGAAAGATTAAAGGCATCTGCTGTTCTTATTATAGTACCCATATTCCCAGCATCAGATATTTTATCTAAATATAAGAATTTACCACTTTTTTCTTGGAATTTTTTATGAACCATGGGAAAATAAGAAATTATACCCTGTGGACTTTGTGAGTCGGAAATTTTATTAAATAGGTGACTTGGAAAAATAAAATAATCCCTATCTCCTAAAAGGTCTTTATATTGCTCTTCTTTATCATCTCTTATAGCAATATAAGAAGGAGCCATATATTTTATGGCTTCTTTAAATACTATAGGACCTTCCACTAAAAATAAATTTTCCTCATAGCGATATTTTTTTTGTAAAAATTTTTTTAAGTATTTATAATATTTGTTATCTTTTGATTGTATGAACATTTTTTCCATATGTAATAAGGGAGGAAAATCCACCCTTATAAATTATTTACTCTTATTTTTGATATATTCACGAACATCAATTATCTTGCCGTCTGCCATGATAATTTTAAAATCATAGTCAGTAATGTAAGCAACTGTTAGACCTAAAATTGAAGCGATAGGTGCAATAATAGCTCCAAAAGTAGAAGCTGTTAATGACAAAGATAATACTGTTTCATTATCCTTTTCTACAATAAGTCTTGAAGCGTTACCCTTTCTCCAAATTTCCTTAATTCCTTGGATAATTTCATCAAGGGTGTCTGTTACTCCTCCAAAAATATCTTTTTTAGATTCATTTTCTTCAATAACTTCAGCTTCAGCTTCAATTCTTTCGTCTTTTTTATTTTGACTTACCTTAAATTTTTTTGCTTCAATATATCCAATAGCCCTATCAACATCTCCATCAGAATTTAAAAGAGCCTCTCTAACTAACTCATAACCTGCTCCAGTAGTATTAATTACATAGTCAATTTTTTCAAGATTAATCATCTTATCACCTCTGTTATTATTTTACCCAATAAATATTATTAAAATCTAAAGGAATTGTTAAAGTTTAATTAAAAAAAATAAGCGGAAAAATCCGCTCATTATTCAGCCTTAGCTATATCTACAAGTTCTTTAAAACCTTGTGGATCGTTTATTGCCATTTCAGAAAGCATTTTTCTATTGATATTCACTCCAGCTTTCTTAAGACCTGAAATAAATTTAGAATAGCTCATTCCATGAAGTCTTGTAGCTGCATTGATTCTTGTAATCCATAGTTTTCTGAAATCTCTTTTTCTTTGTTTTCTACCAATATAAGCATAGCTTAAAGATTTCATTACAGCTTGGTTAGCTGGTCTAAATAATTTAGATTTAGCTCCGAAATAACCCTTAGCTTGTTTTAATATATTTTTATGTCTTTTTTTAGCATTTACTGCTCTTTTTACTCTAGCCATCTTTTAACCCCCTTATGGAATCATGTGATCAATTCTCTTTTGATCACCCTTGCTAACAAGAGAAGATTTTCTAAGTTTTCTTAATCTCTTTGCAGTTTTCTTTCCAGTTAAATGTCCTTTATAAGCAAAAAATCTCTTAATTTTGCCACTGCCAGTTCTTTTAAACCTTTTAGCAGAAGCTCTGTGAGTCTTCATCTTTCCCATAAAATCCTCCTTTTATTCATCCTTGGCAGACAAAAACATAATCATATTTTTGCCTTCCATTTTAGGTTTTTTGTCCACAACTCCATACTCAGAAACCAATTCCACGAATTTATCAAGAACTTCTCTACCGATATCAGTATGACCCATTTCTCTACCTCTAAACCTTACGGCAACCTTAACTCTGTCGCCAGATTTCAAGAAGTCAATAGCTCTGTTGGCTTTTGTGTTTAAATCATGAGTTTCAATATTTGGAGTAAGTCTTAACTCCTTAATATTTATGACTTTTTGTTTCTTCTTTGCCTCTTTTTCTTTTTTAATTAGCTCATACCTATATTTGCCATAGTCCATAATTTTACAAACTGGTGGCTTGGCATTAGGAGCAACATTTACAAGGTCAAGTTTACTTGCCTCTGCCATGTCTAAAGCACGATCAACATTAACCACTCCAACTTGATTTCCTTTTTCATCAACTAATCGCACTTCTTTATCTCTGATTTCTTCATTAATTTGAAGTTCTTTAATTTCTAAGCACCTCCATAAAAAAATGCGGACACGCAAAAGGTCCGCAAATAAATTACTAATTTACAAATAACCTTAAACCTTTGGCGTAAGGTGAGAAGCGGACTTCTTCTTAAATTCTTTTCTATTATAATATATACTTTTTAATCTGTCAAGTTATTTACTTACATGTTCTTCATATTTTACAAGTATAATATTTAATAAAATACCAACTAAGGCAGCAAGGGATAATCCACTTAAAGAAACTTGGTTTGTAATTTTTATCTGTAAATTTAAGCCAAGATGAGAGCCTAAACCTATAATCAAGATACTTGCAATAATTATAATATTTTTTAAATTCATTTGTGTGTGAGAATTTTTTAATGTCTTAAATCCAACAAGGGCTATCATTGAAAATAATACAACAGAAATTCCACCCATAACCGCTTGAGGAATAGAAGATAAAAATCCTCCAATTTTTCCTACAAAGGAAAGTATCATTGCAAATATAGCTGCAAGCCTCAAAATTGATGGATCATAATTTTTTGTAATTGCTAAAACTCCTGTATTTTCTCCATAAGTGGTGTTAGCTGGACCTCCGATAAATCCTGCAAACATTGTTGCAAGTCCATCTCCTAAAAGTGTTCTGTTAAGACCAGGGTCTTTAATAAAATTCTTTCCTACAACTTGAGAATTTGTTGTTATATCTCCTAAGTGTTCCATAAATACTGCCATGACAACAGGACAAATTGTTATTATAGCAGAAATAGAAAATGCTGGTAGTTGAAATTTAGGAACTGCTACTATTGAAGCTTGACTTATAAGGCTAGTATCAACAACATTTAAACACAAGGATAATATATAACCAATTATTACTGAAATTATAATGGAAAGTTGTTTAATAAATCCTTTGGCAAAGTTTGAAAGAATCAAGCAGGTTGAAAAAGTTACTGCTGATAAAATAATATTTGTTTTTGCCATATTTAAGGCTGTCGGCAAGAGATTTAATCCTATAACTATAATCATTGGACCGACAATTTGTGGAGGGAAAAATTTTAAAATCTTTCCTACACCAATTCTATTAATTATAAATGAAATGAAAACATATATAAGACCTGCACAAATTATGCCACCTTGAGCATACTCTAAACCCTCTGTTTTTCCTATCAACTGAATTACCGGTATGAAAGCAAAAGATGAGCCTAAAAAAACAGGTACCTTATTTTTTGTACAAAAGTGAAAAATAAGAGTACCTGCTCCTGCAGCAAATATTGCAGTTGAAACATCAAAACCGGTAAGAATAGGAACTAAAACTGTTGCCCCAAACATGGCTATTAAATGTTGAAGACCTAAAACAATTTTTTTCATTGCTTGTAAAACTTTTCTATCGTCTTTAACAATCACTTTATCCATAATTCCTCCTTAAAATTAATAAAATACATCAAGACATTTTTATTAATTTTACTCTTGTGTTTTTAAAATGTCAATCTTTATTTTATTAACTTAAGTTCAAGACCTATGGTAGTTTTATCTTTGTTAGAATCTTTTACAAAAACTTTACCATTGTGAAGGTTAATAACTTTATCAACTAAACATAATCCCAGCCCAGAACCTGACACAGATGAAGATTTATTGACTCTAAAAAATGCTTTGAAAATTTTATCTCTAAATTCTTTAGGAATTTCTATGCCGTTATCACTTATTTCAATATTAATTTTATCTTTATCCCTCTTAAGTTTAATTTTTATATAACCATTCTCTCTATTATATTTTATTGCATTTTCTATAAGATTAAAAAATACCCTATAAATTAATATATCGCTTCCTAAAATTATTCCCCCATCACCTTCAATTTCCATTGAAATATTTTTTTCATCTGCTAGATAAGATAAATCTTCCATTACTTCTTCAATTAAAGGATATAAATCAATTTTTTCATTTCTTTTTATTGTAGAAATTTCACTCATTTGTAATAAAATTTTAGTCAGCTTGCTAAGTCTATCTAACTGATTTTCAAAAGTTTTGGAATTTTTTTCAAATTCCATAAAAGTCATATCTTTATTTTTTTTAATTAGGTCTAGTTGTGTTTGCATTAATGCCAAAGGGGTCCTTAGTTCATGAGCCGCATTAGCTGTAAACTGCCCTTGCTCTTCAAAAGAATCTTCTAACCTTTTTAACATATTATTAAAAGAATGGCTTAGATTTCTAAACTCTAAAACCTCATCCTCGCTAACTAAGGAATCTGTTATATTTGACATTTCTATTTCCTCAATTTTTTTAGAAAATTCCTTCAAAGGCTTTAGGGATTTTCCTGAAACATAGTAGGCAACAAATCCTGATATACAGGTCACAATAAAGGTTGCAATCCATCCCCTATAAGAAAAAGATACTTTTCTTTTGTCTATTTCATGATTAATTTCATCGGAAAAATCATCAAGCTTATCAGATGGAATCGAAATATATAATTTTTCTTCATTATATTTAGAAAAATCACTCACAAAACCTCCTATAGAATCCATATATAAAATACCTTGAAAATAAGACATTAAATTTATACATATACATGAAAATGCTATTAATATAGAAGTCATAATGGTAATTCTCCATTGTAAAGATAATTTTTTCATTTATTATTCTTCCTCCAACTGATAACCCAAACCAACTCTATTTATTATGGGGTCATATTTAAGTGCTTTTTTTAATTTTTTTCTAAGAGCTGAAATATGAACCCTTATGGAATTAGAAAATAGATCAACACTAGAATCCCAAACATGATCTATTAATTCCTCTTGACTGATAGGGCGTCCCCTGTTTAATAAAAGATATTCCAAAATTCCCAACTCTTTTCTTGTTAATGAAATTTCCCTATCATCAATTTTAACAATCCTTTTTTTGCTATCAAAACTTAGATTTTTATAGCTTAGCATCTGATTATTGGTGATAAAATTTCTCCTTGTAAGACTCCTAATTCTTGCCTCTAGCTCATCTAAATGAAAAGGTTTAGAAAGATAGTCGTTAGCTCCCTTGTCAAGCCCTTCAACCTTATCTTTAATCTGACTTCTTGCCGACAAAATAATAATTTTTGTATCTTGGTTAAAAGTTCTAAATTCCTCAAGAATTTCCATACCATCAATTTCTGGTAAATTAAGATCAAGGACAATTAAATCATAATTTTCTACATCTAAAAGCTCCATGGCTTCATTTCCATTGTAAGCAATATCCACTTCATATCCAGATTCTTTCAAGCTCTTTGCTATCATTTGACATAAATCTTTTTCATCTTCAACTATTAATATGCGCATATTCGCCTCCAATATATAAATAATTAAAAAAAAATTAATTTCTTAACACAAATTTTATATAGGATATTGTAACATATACATATGATTTACAGAAAGGGTGATAAAAATAAAGAACAAATTAAAAAGTAAGCTACAGTTTATATTTCTAATAATTTCTGTACTTATGATTACGACTGGTGTATATAGAAATGAAGTACAAACTGTTCTTTCAAAAGCAATAAGAATATGTTTGGAATGTGTGGGTATAGGTTAATGAAAGTTTCAAAAATTTTCTCAAAATTTAGAACATATTGGCAATTTCTTGCCAGCATCCTAACAAATATACATTTACCTAATTTTATTAAGGGAGATATTTATAAAGGTAAGGGAAAAATGGCATGCGTTCCAGGACTTAACTGCTATTCATGCCCAGGAGCTAGTGGATCATGTCCAATAGGTTCTTTTCAAGCTGTCATAGGCTCTTCAAAATTTAAATTTACTTATTATATAAGTGGATTTCTAATTTTAATGGGAGTTTTGTTTGGTAGATTTATTTGTGGTTTTATGTGTCCTTTTGGTTTTTTCCAAGACCTGCTATATAAAATTCCAAGCAAAAAATTTTCCACTAAAAAATTAAAGCCCCTAAAATACTTAAAATATCTTATCTTTTTATTTATGGTATTTCTCCTACCTCTTTTAATAACAAATGAGATAGGTATGGGTAATCCATTTTTTTGCAAATATCTCTGCCCTCAAGGAGTTTTAGAAGGTGCGATTCCACTTTCTATTGTAAATCCAAGTATAAGAGCAGCTCTTGGTAAATTATTTACATGGAAATTATTTTTACTAATAACCTTTACACTTTCAAGTATATTTGTTTATAGACCTTTTTGTAAATTTATATGCCCACTTGGTGCTTTTTATGGTCTATTTAATAAGCTTTCTTTCTTGCAAATGAAAGTAAACTTTGATAAATGTATAGGATGTAAAAAATGCTACAAAGCGTGTAAAATGGATGTAGATGTATGTAAAGATCCAAACCATAACGAATGTATCAGATGTGGTCTATGTATAAATGTCTGTCCCGTAGAAGCTATTGAATTTAGATATGGTTTTGGCAATGGAAAAGAATATTTAAAAGACAAAAATAATAACAAAGGAGTAAATTATGAAAATTAAAAAAATAGTTAGTTTTGCACTTTTATCCATGATGGTTTTTTTCATGGTAGCTTGTAACAAAGATAATTCAAATAATAATGAAGCAAATGTGCAAACTAAAGAAGAAACAAGACTTGATAAAGATCAAGAAAAAAATATGCAAGAAAAGAAAAAAGAGCTTGACGCTAAAATGGAAGAACAAAATAAAATTTTTGAAAAAGATAAAGAACTTTGGGACAAGTTATTCCTCAAAGCTGATAAGTCTAAAGTTGGCGAAAATAAAGATATGCCTTATGAGGACTTTTTAACTCAATTGTTAGAAGAAAATAAGAGTGATTTTACAGATCAAGAAGTAAAAACATTAGAAGAAGGAATAAGTAAAATCAAAGTATTAGCAAAAGATATTCAAAGATTAAATAATGAATATCAAAGCCTTCAATCAAAGAAAATGCCTGATAGAAATGCTGAAACTTTCCCAAGCTTTACTGGAAAAGATTTTGACGGAAATGATGTAGATTCTACACTTATAGAAAATTCTAAATTTACAGTAATGAACTTCTGGTTCAATGGATGTGCTCCATGCGTTGGAGAAATCGGCGATTTAAACAAATTAAATGATAAGCTAAAAGAAAAGGGCGGTCAAGTTATAGGTGTAAACACTGAAGCCCTTGATGGCAATAAAACTGCTATTGAGGAAGCAAAAAAAATATTAGAAACTAAAGGTGGAAAATATAAAAATATTTACTTTGACTCCTCATCAGAAGCTGGTAAATATGCACTTACAGTTACAGGCTTTCCTACAACAATCGTTCTTGATCCTTATGGAAAAATAATGGGAAATCCAATATTAGGACCAATAACTGCTAATGATAATGAAAAACTATTGATGGAACAAATAAATAAAGTATTAGATGCTGATTCCAGCACTCCTATATAATAATTAGGGAGCTATATAATATAGCTCCCACTTTTATTGTCTTATTTTAAAAAAAGTATTTTAATCTTACTTAATTACAGTAAGATCCTTATCATAAGAATTTAAAACCTTACAACCATCTTCAGTTACAAGAACTAAATCTTCAATTCTAACTCCAATTTCTCCAGGAAGATATATGCCAGGTTCTACAGAAAAAATATTTCCCACTTCCATTAGCCTATCATTAGTAAAAGAAACATCACCTTTTTCATGAGTTTCAAGTCCTATAAAGTGTCCTGTTCTATGAGTAAAATATTTTCCATATCCAGCTTTTTCTATTACATCTCTTGCAGCCTTGTCTACATCAGAAACAGGTCTTCCAGCTTTAACTGCAGCAATTCCTGCTAAATTTGCAGCTAAGACTGTATTATATACTTCTTTTGCCTTAGGGCTTACTGACTTATAAAAAAATGTTCTTGTCATATCTGAACAATAATCATCTAAAATACATCCCATATCAACAACTATAGAATCACCATCTTTAGGTAAAGATTCATCAGTAGTGTGGTGAGGATCAGCTCCATTCGCTCCGTAAGCAACTATTGGGTCAAAAGAAAATTCAGATGAACCTAAAGCTTTATAAGATTCCTTTAAAAATAAAGCCATATCTTTTTCGCTTATTCCTTCTTTTAGCTTATCCTTCATCATTTTCATTGCCATATCATTTACTTGAGATGACTTAATCATCTTGTTGATTTCTTCTTCATCTTTAATTGCCCTTAAATCATCTATAAGATCAGATGCTAGAATAAATTTGCAATCACTTCTTTCCATTAGAGGTAACAAGAATTTAGCACATAAATTTTTATCCACTCCAACATTTCCCTTTATATCTTCTAAAACAAGAGAAAGTGGATCATCTGTATCTTGATACCATTTCAATATTGGTCCAAATTCTTCAGTTGGGAATAATTTATTTACATATAAAATCACCCTACCATCAGAAGATACGTTAAGCATAACAAGTCTTTCTTCTGGATGGTACCATTTTTTACAAAAATAATAAATTGCATAAGTATCCGTTATAAGGATATTATTGATATTATTTTCTTTAAGCTTATTAATTAATCTTTCAATTCTATTATTCATAATAACCTCCTTTTAATTTCTTTCATAGGGCTTGCCATCAGCAGATGGTGCTTTTGAACCTTTAACAAATAATACAAGAACCACAAGAGTTAAGATGTAGGGAATCATTGAAAGTAAATTAGTATCTATCTGAATTCCTATAGATCCTAAGAAAATTGAAAGTCCTTGTGCAGCTCCAAATAATAGACAAGCAAGTAGAGCCCCTTGTGGTCTCCAACCTCCAAAAATTACGGCTGCAAGAGCAATAAAACCTTGACCTGAAATTAAGGTTTCTCTGAAGTTTGATACAACAGCCAAAGACATTGCTCCACCTCCAAGTCCAGCCAAAAATCCTGAAGTTAAAACAGCTATATATTTAATAAGATAAGCATTAACACCCAAAGTTTCTGCTGCTCTTGGATGTTCTCCAACAGCTCTTATCCTAAGCCCTAGTTTTGTTTTATATAAAACGAACCAACTTATAAAAACTAAGGCAAATGCAATATAAACTATAACGTATTGAGAAAAAATAATATCTAAATATTTTAATATTGGATAGCGCCCTATCCTTTCTGAAGTAAAAATGCCTTTAAAAACCATAGGTAATTTATTTTGATAGGGTATAGCCTTACTCATGGCAGCTCCATCAAAAAATAATCTGCATAGATATAAAGCAAGTCCTGGTCCCAAAAGATTTATAGCTATACCTGAAACCACATGGTCGGCTGCTAAATTTACAGTAGCAACTGCATGAATTAAACTTAGTGCCATGCCTCCAAGTCCTGCACACAAAAATGCAAGCCAGGGATTTCCACTATAAAAACCAACTGTAGCCCCAACAATAGCCCCAATAGACATCATACCTTCAAGGCCAATGTTTACTACCCCTCCATTTTCACTGATAACTCCACCTAAGGCTGTATAGATTAAAGGTGCAGAATATAAAAGTGTAATAGATAAAATATTTGCTAAATTAAGTAAAAAATCATTCATTTTTTTCTACCTCCTTTTGAGGTTTATTCATAACTTTGGAATTATTTTTAAATTTTTGTTTTAAAATATCAAAAAGTTTAGGCATTGAAATAAATATAATAATAATTCCTATGACAATCTTTACTACTTCTGAATAAGTTCCAATAGTTGTAAGCTTTGCTCCACCATAATTAAGTCCAGAAAAAAGTAGGGCTGCTGGAATTACCCCCAAGGGAGCATTACCGGCAATAAGTGCAACAGCCATTCCGTCAAAACCATAATTTTCCATAGAAGCAAGCTTTCCAATGTGATGATTAACACCTAATACCATAATAGCACCCGCAAGACCAGCTAAAGCTCCTGAAATTGCCATTGATTTTATAATAGATGATTTAATATTTATACCTGCATACTCAGCAGCATCAGCATTGAAACCAACACTTTTAAGCTCATAGCCCAGAGTAGTTTTCTTTAAAATATACCAAATAATTAAGGCACAAATTATAGCTATAATAATTCCCCAGTTAACAGGAGGATTTAATACATCCCTTAAAATTTTATTATGTGATAAAAATGCACGTCCAGCTTGAGATTTTTTCCATTCGCCCAAAAACCTAATACTAGCACTAGCTTTAATAGTATATGAATTATCAGATTCTATACTTCTTAAAGACGGAAAAGTTAAAGAATAATTCAAAAGATAAAATCCAATCCAGTTAAGCATAATAGATGAAATAACTTCATTTACATTGTGGTTAGATTTTAAATATCCAACAATTGCTCCCCACAAGCTTCCGCAAAGTGTTCCCACAATAAGGGCAACTATTGCATGAAGAACAGGTGGAAGATTTAACAAAAGCCCGCTAACTAAGGCTCCTATCGAACCAACAATAAATTGACCTTCAGCCCCAATATTAAATAGACCCGTTTGAAAAGCAAAGGCAACTGAAAGACCTGTTAAAATATAAGGTACAGACCTTACAATAACCCAAGAAACATATTTAGGTTTGCCAAAAGCTCCCAAAAAAATTACCTTATAAGCTTTTATAGGATTAATATTATTAATAAGAAGAATTAAAGAACCTATAAGGACACCAAAAATTATTGCAATAATAGTATAAGTAAATCTTTTATTGATTTTCATTTTTACCCCCAGCCATATAAAGTCCTAATTCTTTCTCATCAGTATCTTCTCTATTGAAAGTTCCAACAATTTTTCCACCATAAATAACAGAAATCTTATCAGATAATGCCAAAATTTCATCAAGTTCAAAAGAAACAAGTAAAACAGCCTTACCCTTATCTCTTTGTTCCACCAAAAACTTTCTAATAAACTCTATAGCCCCAACATCAAGACCTCTGGTTGGTTGTGCTGCGATAAGTACACTCGGATCATTTGATATTTCACGGGCAAGAATAACTTTTTGTTGATTACCCCCTGATAGATCTCCAACTGCATAATTAATATCTCTAGGTCTTACATCAAACTTT
The DNA here is from genome assembly GCF_000378725.1 of Peptoniphilus lacrimalis DSM 7455. Lineage (GTDB taxonomy): Bacteria > Bacillota > Clostridia > Tissierellales > Peptoniphilaceae > Peptoniphilus_A > Peptoniphilus_A lacrimalis. The sequence goes on from NZ_KB900368.1 coordinate 157,435, forward strand.
TCCGACAAATTATTTGCATATTCTTTGATTTTTTTAAAATTCAAAATACCTTTATTTGAAAATTCATCCTTGTAATAATTTTCCAAAACATAATTTTCTGCTACGGAAAAATCAAGGACAAGCCCCCTTCTATGCCTATCTTCAGGAATATTATTTAAACCATGTTCTTGAATTTCTCTTGGCTTTTTATTAGTTATATCCTTCTTATCTAAAATAATTTTTCCTTTTTCTACTTTTCTAAGACCAGTTAAAGCTTCCAAAAATTCGCTCTGTCCATTTCCATCAACACCAGCAATTCCAAGAATCTCTCCATAGTGAAGGGATAAATTAAGACCATTAACCTTATAAACACCACGAGCATCTTTAACGTGCAAGTCTTCAATTTTTAAAACTTCTGAACCGGGCAATTGGGGTGATTTTTCAACATCTAAGACCACAGCCCTACCGACCATCATATCGGCAAGTTCTTCTTCACTGACATCACAAACATCAACGGTTTTAATTTTTTTGCCACGTCTAATGATTGTACATCTGTCAGCCATCTCCTTAATTTCCTTAAGTTTGTGAGTTATAAGTATAATAGATTTTCCAGAATTTTTAAGATTATTAATAATTCCAACAAGTTCTTCAATTTCCTGTGGAGTCAAAACTGCAGTAGGTTCGTCAAAAATTAATATGTCTGCTCCCCTGTAAAGAACCTTCAAAATTTCCACTCTCTGTTGAGTACCAACAGTTACATCCTGAATTTTTGCATCAGGATCAATTGAAAACCCATATTTTTCTGAAAGATTAACAACATCTTTGCGAGCCTTTTTCATATCCAAGCATATACCTTTAGAAGGCTCCATTCCCAAAACAATATTTTCCACAATATTGAAAGGCTGAATCAGCATAAAATGTTGGTGAACCATTCCAAGTCCTTTTTTTATTGCATCATTAGGGTCTTTAAATTTTACCTCTTCACCGTTAATAAAAATTTGTCCATCTGTAGGCTGAAAAAGACCGTAGAGCATATTCATAAGGGTCGACTTTCCGGCACCATTTTCGCCTAAAAGTGCGTGGACTTCTCCTTTTCTTATATCTAAATTAATCCCATCATTAGCAGTAAAATCACCAAATTTTTTTGTGATATTACGCATCTCAACAACAAGATTTTGCCCTTTATTATCCAAAATAAATTCTCCTTTACTATAATACCTAAATTATATCAAAAAAAATTAAATAGTAAAACTTTAAAGCAAAAATTACTAAATTATAATAAAAACTCTTTTATTAAAAAACATAAAAAAAATCGTCAGGAAAAAATCCCAACGATTAATAATAATATTCAATTAAAATACCCTTGTTGCATTTACATATCTGCTAGAATAATAATCTTCAGACAGTGAACTTTCAATAACTTTTCCAGCACCTGAAGATGCGTGAATAAATTTTCCACCGCCTATGTATATACCAACATGGCTTACACCTGAACCGGTAGTGTTAAAGAAAATCAAATCTCCTTCAATCAAATCGCTTCTATCAACTTGCTTACCAAAGCCAGACTGCTCACTTGATGATCTTGGAAGTTTTATTCCTAACTCATCCTTATAAATAGCATATACTAAACCTGAACAATCAAATCCACCATCTCCAGTAGAACCGTAAACATAAGTTGAACCCATCTTATCATATGCAGAAGCTATGACCTTACTTGCAGTAGGTGAAATATTTTCTGAACTCTTGTATTTAAAGTCATTAAAATCTTGACTGTTGTCTTTATAGGCTTGTTTTGCAATCTTTTCAATTTCTTTAGAATCATTGTCCATAGCAAGCATAATATTTTTTGCTTCATCTTTTGCTTGGACACTGTTACTCTTCTTGCCACTTTCAAGTGAAAGTTTTTCAGCTTCTAAAGTATATTTCTTTCCATTATCATCTTTAATAATGAAATCTCCATCGTTATAGTCAACAACACTAACACTTTCGCCAGCTTTAAGTTTTAACTTACCATTATTACTCTTTGCAACAGCGTTACTTTTGACCTTAACTTCAGTTTTATTTTCTCTCTTATTTGCTACTTTTTCAACAACAGATTTAGAAACATCGCCTACAGTACCATCATTTAATTTTATTGTAACTGTATCTTTATTGTTTTTAACTTCTATAGCATATTCCCCAATAAATAAGTTTCTTACAACTTTACCATCTTTTTTGATCGGTGAGCTCTTAACAACTTTATATGTAGGAATATTAACTTCCTTTACTAAAATCTTATCTTCAGGGATAGTAACTTTAGCCTTTCCCTTCTTAACAATATAAGAATTCCCTGTCTTTTCTACTATATTAACTTGTTCACCTATAGCAAAAGAAATTTCATTTCCACTGTATGTTCTTTGAACATGTTCATTTATGAAAACTCCTGTATCTTTTAAACCTACTATAGATACTGCACAAAGAGCAACTAAGCCCATTGGCAACTTATTCTTAATAGACCACAAAATTAAACAACTCCTATACCTAAGATTAATATAATTAGAGTATAGCAAACAAGTTACAAAAAAGCAACAAAAAGTTACAAAATTGTTAAGAAATTTTTAACATTTTTGTAACTTTATTACAAGCAAGTCTATAAGCTGCGTTCTGTTTTGTCAACTATCTATCTTATTCCACTGTTGCCAGAGGACTTTAGCGACCTACCTTACGGCAGATACGAGCAGCATCTGTTATTCCTATTTGGTCTTGCTCCAGATGGGGTTTACATGGCATTATTATCACTAATAATCCGGTGAGCTCTTACCTCGCCTTTCCACCCTTACCAATAATGGCGGTATATTTCTGTTGCACTAGCCTTGGGGTCGCCCCCACTTGTCGTTAACAAGCATCTTTGCTCTGTGGAGCGCAGACTTTCCTCACATTTTGTGCAGTTGACCAACTTACTTACATCCATTTTAACAAAATTTTTTTATAAATTCAACATCAAAACATCTCATAGGAAGAATCTTCTTTTATATAAATATTAAGTTCAGAAAATTTTTCTAAAAGCTTCTCTTTTATTCTTGGAAGAATTAATTTTTCACTGTGAAAATGCCCTATATCCATAGCTATAATATTATTTTCATAGGCATATTGACCATCATGATATTTGATATCTCCTGAAATGAAAAGCTGACTGCCGTTTTTTATTGCCTCATCCATATAGGAAGACCCAGCACCGCCGCATAGAGAAACTCTTTTTATCTTTTTATCTTTACCATAAGTCCTGATATTTTTAATATTTAACTTATCCCTAAAGTCTTTTAAGATTTCTTCAAGACTTTTTTCCTCTTTTAGTTCACCCACAATCCCAATAGGTAAACCATCATCAAGGGCTAGACTTTCTTGGTTCTTTAAATCTAAAAATCTAGCCAAAGAAAAGTTTACCCCATCACTAACCACATCAAGGGTTGTATGACCACTGTAAACAGAAATTTTATTATTAATTAAAGATAAAATTAAATCTCCCCTGTAGCTTCCTTCGATTATATTTTTTTCACCACCAAAAAATAAGGGGTGGTGACTTATTATAGCTTGGCAATTATTATTTTTTGCCATTTCTAAACTCTTATCATCAACATCAAGGCACAAAAGTATATTAGAAATATATGTATCAAAATATATTTGCATACCTGAATTATCCCAACCCATCATATACTCTTTCTTTGCCCACATATCCATAAAATCAAAAATCTCTTTACTTTTGTACTTCATCTAATATCTCCTTTAACTCAATATTTTCCTCTCTGAGTTTATCCTTTTTATAAATGCTTCTTGTGCTTGATCCTTCAATATTTTCAATAATAAAAATATTATAATTTATCAGATATTTTAAAAATTCAATAAGGTCCTTATCTTTTCTATTCCTCAAAAGCTTTGAAACCTTCAAATCAATATCTCTATATTCTTCTTTGATTGCCTTATAATTTGCCACTATTATATGGAAAAATTTATTATCTTCAAAAACAATTTTTTCATCAAGTATTTTAAAACCCTTATCATATAAAAACTTTCTGAGATAATCCACCTGTTGCATAGGTTGTAAAATCAGTTTTTCTGCTTGCCTTGCCTTTTCAAAATCCCTATCTAAAATTTTAGAGATTAAAATTCCTCCCATACCTGCAATGATTATCTGATCAACTGGTGGAATTTTTTCAAGACCGTTGCAAACAATATGTTCGATTTTCCCCTTATTTCCCCTAAGCTCTGAAAATTCTATGGCTTTATTTAATGAATTTAAGGAAATGTCAGTTGCTATTATTTTTCTATTATAATCTTCCTCATATAGAAAATTTGGCACAAATCCATGATCTGTGCCTATATCTGCAATTATTTTATTTTTATCACAAAAATTTACAATTGCTCTTAATCGCTTTGATAACTTAATCATTCTAAGAAGTCCTTTAATTTCTTGCTTCTTGATGGATGACGAAGCTTTCTAATAGCCTTAGCTTCAATTTGTCTTATTCTTTCACGAGTAACTGCAAACTCTTTACCAACTTCCTCTAAAGTTCTCGCTCTTCCGTCATCTAAACCGAATCTCAAAGTTAAAACTTTCTTTTCTCTATCAGTTAATGTTTCCAAAACCGTAGAAAGTTGTTCCCTTAGTAGGGTAAAAGTTGCCGCATCTTGTGGAGATAAAATTTCTTCATCAGGAATAAAATCGCCTAAGTGAGAATCTTCTTCTTCTCCTATTGGTGTTTCTAAAGAAACGGGTTCCTGAGCAATTTTTTGAATTTCTCTAACCTTTTCAACATCAATACTCATTTCTTTGGCAATTTCTTCAGGAAGTGGATCTCTTCCTAATTCTTGAACCAATTGTCTCTGAACTCTTACAAGTTTATTAATTGTTTCAACCATATGAACAGGAATTCTTATTGTTCTAGCTTGGTCAGCTATAGCTCTTGTTATAGCTTGTCTTATCCACCATGTTGCATAAGTTGAAAATTTAAATCCCTTAGTGTAGTCAAACTTATCGACAGCTTTCATTAGGCCTAGATTTCCTTCTTGAATTAAATCAAGAAAACTCATTCCCCTACCCACATATCTTTTGGCAATAGAAACTACTAAACGAAGATTAGCTTCTGCAAGTTCTTTCTTTGCAGAGTTATCACCATTTTCCATTCTCTTGGCAATTTCCACTTCCTCATCTCCAGTTAAAAGAGGAATTTTTCCAATTTCTTTCAGATACATTCTGACAGGATCATCAACACTTATTCCCTTGGGAACAGATAAGTCTTCTTTTTCTACATCAATTTCTTCCTTAAAATCCTTATCTCTTTCATCATTTAGTAATTCAATTCCATCATTTTCAAAATCCTTATAGATAGAGTCAATTTCTTGTGAATCCATAGGAATATCTTCTAAGGCAAAGGATATTTCGTCATAAGTGAGATGCCCCTTTTCCTTACCTTCTTTTTTTAAGTTATTAATAGTGGTATCTTTATTACCTGTTTGTTTTTTCTCACTCATCTTTTACACCCTCATTTATATCATTTAATTCTAAATTTATTGTTCGCAAATCATTTATCACTTTTTCAAAAATCTCCTTATCTTTTGAATTTGACTTAGCTATTGAATCAAGTTGATTCAAAAGATTTTCTTTTTCTTGCAAAAGCCAAGACCTTTTTAAAGTTAATAAATAATCAGAAATTATTTTATTCCCTTCCGGTTCATCAACAATCAAAGATATTATTTCCTTATATGTTTCAGAACTTACAAGACCCTTATTTATTAAATCTTTAAAAAAATCATCTTTTTCTATTTTTTTGTCATAATAATTTTCCAATTCTTCAAAAATTATTCTAATTTCTACTGAAGAAAATAAAGTAAGTTCAACTTTTGATTTAATATAATCGTAAAAATCATGACCAGCTAAACAATAGGCTATAAGACCCTTTTGAGCCTTTATGTTACCCGATTGAAGCTTTCCTTTAGGCTTTATTATTTTTTTGGGTTTATCAAATTTCTTTTTAGGTCTGTTTTTATTTATAAGGCTTATATAAGAATTTAAAGATATGGTAGAAATACCATAAGTCTTACAAAAATTCTTCATATACACATCTCTTTCAATTGGATTTTTGATTGAAGATAAAATTTTTCCTGCCTCCATAGTAAATTTAGATAAACCATCTGAGCTTGACAGATTAAATTTTCCCTTTAAATTGTCAATTTTAAAATCCAAAAAAGATTTACCATTAGCCACTTGACCTTCAAAGCTAATTTTGCCATATTTTTTTATATATTCATCAGGATCAAGACCCTCAGCAAGAGAAATAATCTTTGGGCTTATCCCCTCAGAAAGCATAATATCAATGGCACGAACTGTTGCGTTTATTCCTGCACTGTCACCATCATAGCAGATATAAATATCCTTGGCATACCTTTTTATAAGCCCTGCCTGAGCTTGAGTTAGAGATGTCCCAAGACTTGCTACGCTATAATTTATACCACTATTATATAATGAAATAACATCCATGTATCCTTCAACTAAAATAATTTTATCTCGAGAAGCTTCCTTAGAAATAAGGTTTAAATTAAATAAATTGCTCCCCTTATGAAAAATTAAATTCTCGGAAGAATTTAGGTATTTTGGTTTCTCATCTCCTAAAACTCTTCCACCAAAAGCAATAACACGACCCTTGGTATCTATAATTGGAAACATTATTCTATTTCTAAATCTGTCATAAGTTTTACCCTTGGAAGATGAAAGTAAATTAATCTCTACAAGTTCTTCCTCCTTGTATCCCAAAGATAAAAGATGATTTTTTAAATTATCCCAACTATCATTTGCAAAGCCTAGACCATATTTATTGATAACAGCAGGTGAAATTTCTCTCTTTCTCAGGTAATTCATACCCAATTTTGAATTTTTTAAATTATTATAAAAAAATAAGGCAGCTTGTCTATTGATTTCGTAAAATCTCTGAGCTTTGTCCTTTAATTCCTTATCTTTTTTAGAATAATGCGCCTGCCTAAGTTCAATATTATATTTGTCTGCTAAAAACTTAATAGCCTCACGAAAGCCAAGCCCTTCCCTTTTCATAACAAAACTTATTACATCTCCGCCTTCACCACAACCGAAACACTTAAAAATTCCCTTTGATGGTGAAAGGCTAAAAGATGGAGTTTTCTCATTATGAAAAGGACAAAGTCCAATATAATTGGCTCCGCTTCTTTTCAAATTAACATATTGAGATATAAGTTCATAAATATCAACCTTATCCCTAATTTCTTCCAATAAGTTATCATCAATTATAAAACTCATTTCTACTCCAATTTTTAGGTAAAAATAAATTTTTCCATTCCCTCACTGCAAAAGTATCAGTCATTCCAGCAATATAATCTGTAATAATATCTTCCTTACTATGGTCAATGCTCTCATATAATGCCAAATGTTTTTTATCTAGTATATCAAAATTATTCATATAATAATCAAATAAATCTGTCAGAAGTCTTGTAATCTTCTTATCTTCACTTTTTACAGTTGGGTTAAAATATACCTTATCAAACATGAATTTTCTCAAATCCATGGTAGCTCTATAAATTTCTTCTTCCATTTCTACAATTGGTTTGCCAAAAGACTTTTTAATAATTGAAGAAATCATTGTATTTATTCTCTTTGAGTGGCTGTATCCCAAAATATCAAGTATATCCTTGGGTAAATCTTCTTTTTTAATTATTCCAGCCCTAATAGCATCATCAATATCGTGATTAATATAGGCAATTCTGTCAGCAAATTTAATAATAGTGCCTTCAAGAGTCGAAGCCTTGTTATCGCCTTGATGATTTAAAATACCATCACGAACTTCAAAGGTCAAATTAAGACCTATCCTTTTTTCAGAAGATTCTAAAAAATCAACAACTCTTAGAGATTGCTTATAATGTTTAAAACCCTTTGGATTTAATTTATCTAAAATTTCTTCGCCGAAATGTCCAAAAGGCGTATGTCCAAGGTCATGACCAAGACCTATAGCTTCAACTAAATCTTCATTTAATCCCAAAGCCCTTGCAATAGTTCTACCTATCTGAGCAACTTCAAGAGTATGGGTTAACCTTGTTCTGTAATGATCACCTTCAGGAGTTATGAATACTTGAGTTTTGTGTTTTAATCTTCTAAAAGATTTTGAATGAATAATTCTATCTCTATCCCTTTGAAAATCTGTCCTTATATTACATTTTTCTTCAAAAACTTGCCTACCCTTAGAGTCCTTAGCCAAAGTAGCGTAAGGTTTTAAAATTTTTTCTTCAAGTTCTTCATATACTTCTCTAGTGTTCATTTTTACCTCAATTCAAGTTTTTTAAGCCTTTCAATAATAATTTCTGCTGTTTCTTCTATAGCCTTATGGGAAACATCAATCACAAAACATCCCAATTCGTCCATAACCTGTTTAGAATAATCAATTTCATCTTTAATTCTATCAATATTTGCATACTTTGCACCACTAGCAAGACCTAAACTTTTTAATCTTTCTTCTCTTATAGAAATTAGTTTGTTTGGATTAGCAATAAGACCTATAACTCTATTTACATCTTTTTCATAAACTTCCTTAGGAACAGGAACTTCAGGCACCAAAGGCACATTTGCAACCTTATATAATTTGTTAGCAAGATACATAGAAAGTGGTGTCTTAGAAGTTCTAGAAATTCCAACAAGACAAATATCAGCTTTTCTTACTCCTCTTGGGTCTTTGCCATCATCATATTTAACAGCAAACTCAATAGCTTCAACTTTTTTAAAATAATTTTGGTCAAGCCTTCTTATAAGACCAGGTTCACGAAGTGGAGGATATCCTAAAATATTTTCTAACTGATTCATAGGTTGACCCATAACATCAACAGTATAAAGACCAAGTTCCTTAGATTTTTCCTCAATAAAATTACGAGTTTCTAAAACCACGTTGGTATATACAATCAGTGAATTTTTTATTTTTGCAGCTTCCTCTAAAAGAGGTTTTATTTGCTCGATGGAGTTGTGGTATGGATATCTCCTAATTTGATAATTTTCAGATTCAAATTGACGTACACTTGATGTGGCAATAAGTTCACCTGTTTCACCAATAGAATCTGAAATAACATATATGACTAAAGTATTCTCTAAATCTTTCATAAATCTCCTTAAATTATTTCGCCCTTACACATTTCCACAAACATTCTGTTAACATTAGTTTTTGTGAATCTTCCAACAACTGTTAAAATTCCATTTTCCTCTTCAACAACAGGAAGGGAATCTACCCCTCTCTCATCAATAAGTCTTGCTCCCTCAAATGCAGTATCCAAAGGCCCTATAGTAACCAAATTAGGCATCCTCGTCATAACAAGACTTATAGGAGTATTGTGAATATCCATGCCGCCTATAGTAGTTCTGATCAAATCTTTTCTTGAAACAACACCTGTTAAATTTCTATTGTTTGTGATAAAAACTGAAGAAACATCTTCCAAGAAAAGTCCAACAATAACATCATAAACACTCGCCGTTTCTTCCATAACAAAGGGAACAGACATATAATCTTCTATTTTAAGTTCCTTAATATGGTCTACCACAAGAGATAACTCAGAGCGACCCGTATAAAAATAGCCAACATTTGGTCTTGCTCCCAAAATATTTATCATAGTTAAAACTGCTAAATCAGGTCTGATAGTAGCCCTAGAAACCCCGAGGCTTGTGGCTATTTCATCTCCAGTAATGGGAGCTTTCTCTTTAACTATTTGAATTATTTTAAGTTGTCTCTTACTTAAATCCAAATCATCACACCCCTAATCGAGGACAATTTTTTCTATTGCAAAAATTCTTGAAACAACATTTTCTACCCTATTGATAAGGGCAAGTCTGTTATCTCTAATAGAAGTATCCTTATCCATTACCATAACCTTGTCAAAAAATTCATCAATATATGGAGTCAATGAATCACAAAGGTTCAAATAATCATAAAATTTATTAGCGTTGTTATAGGCTTCAAGTTCAGCCTTGATATTTTCTATTTGACTAAATAATTTCTTTTCAGCATCTTCCTTGAAAAGCTCAGCATCAACTTCTTTAAATTCAGAAACTTTAGAAGTCAAGTTGTAAATTCTCTCAAAAGAATCAACAAACTTGGACCTGTCATTTTCCTTAAACCACTTATCAACTTGAGGTGCCTTTTTAAAGATAATATGAATTTTATCTTCACTTTCTAAAATTGCATCAATAACATCATATCTATAATCTAAATCTTCAAGCATAACCTTAATTCTTTGCTTGAAAAATTCCTTAAGATTTTTCATAACAGCTTCATAATTTAAGGTAAGTCCCATTTTATTAACATACTCATAAAGAGCTTGAGATAAAATAGAATCAAGATTAAGTTCCCAGTTGTTATTTCTAATTATATTAATAAGACCAATTGCACTACGTCTTAATCCAAAGGGGTCAAGAGATCCAGTTGGAACTTTGTCAATAGCAAAAAGTCCTGAAATTGTATCTATCTTATCGGCAATAGAATAAATAGAACCTACAGTAGTTTTTGGAAGATCATCCCCCTTAAACCTCGGTAAATATTGCTCATAAATTGCAGAATTTACAATATCTTTTTCACCGGAAAGTTTTGCATAAATAGATCCCATAATTCCTTGAAGTTCTGTAAATTCAACAACCATATGAGTAGTCAAATCAGCCTTAGAAAGATATGCAGTTCTTTTTAAGGACTCAAGTGTTTCATCAGCAACTTCCAAATTCTTTCCTATTTCTAATGCAATAGCTTCATTACGTTCTTCTTTTTCTCTCATGTTGCCAAGCTTATCTAAGAAATTTACACCACTTAGGGCATCAACATAATCTTCAAGAGGTTTAGAAATATCTTCTTCATAGAAGAACTTAGCATCAGAAAGTCTAGCTCCTAAGACCTTTTCATTTCCCTTTATTACAATATCTTCATAATCATGATTTCCATTTCTTATAGTAATAAAATATGGAAGAAGTTCACCCTTATCATCATAAATAGGAGTGTAACGCAGATGGTCAATCATAGTAGTTGTGATAACTTCCTTAGGTAAAATTAAAAATTCTTTTTTTATAGTTCCCTTTATAGGAGTTGGATATTCAACTATATAAACAAGTTCCTCTAAAAGATCTTTATTTTCTTTTATTTCTCCACCAAGGGATCTGGCAATTTTTTTAGATTCAAACCTTATAATTTCTTCTCTTCTATTTTGGTCTAAAATTACAAAATTTTCTTCTAAAAGTTTTGCATAGTTATCAACATTATCAATAACAATATTATCAGACCCTAAAAATCTGTGTCCACGAGTAATATTTGAAACCGGAATACCTTCAAAAGGAAATTCTACAACTTCATCATTAAGAATAGAAACAATCCATCTTATAGGTCTTGGAAATTTAATATTTTTTCCACCCCATTTCATGTTACGAGGTAGATTAATATGATAAATCATATCAGGAATAATATTTTTTAAAACTTCTTTAGCATCAAGACCCCTCTTTTTAATGATGGCAAAAACATATTTGTTGCCCTTAACTTCCCTTTGTTCTAGATCCTTTAGGCTTATATTTTGAGATTTCATAAAGCCTTCTAGTGGTTTTGTGGGATTACCATCTTCATCAAAAGAAATTTTTACAGAAGGACCTTTAACTTCCTTATTAATATCATCTTGCCTATCAAAAATTCCATTTATATATAGAGAAAGCCTTCTAGGAGTAGCATAAACTTCTAATGAATCATACTTGAGGTCATTTTCACTAAGTGATTTTTCAATTTTTTCTCTAATTTGTTCCATGGCAAGATTTACAAATCTTGATGGTAATTCTTCTACTCCTATTTCTAAAAGATACCTATTCATTAGAAACTCCTTTCAAAAGCGGATAACCCATTTCTTTTCTTTGTATTAAATATGCTTCAGCTACAAGTTTTGCTAAATTACGCACCCTTCCAATATAAGTAGTTCTTTCAGAAACAGAAATTGCTCCTCTTGCATCTAATAAATTAAAAGTATGTGAGCATTTTAAAGTATAGTCATAGGCATCAAGCACAATTCCCTCATCAATAACTCTCATGGCTTCTTTTTCATAAACATCAAATAAATTTCTTAGAAGTTTGACATCACTTACCTCAAAAGCATATTTGGAATGTTCATATTCAGCAACTTTAAAAACATCTCCATAAGTTATTTTATCGTTATACTTTATATCATAAACAGAATCCACATCTTGTAAATACATGGCAATTCTTTCAAGACCATAAGTAAGCTCTGCACTTTCAAGATCGAGATTAACTCCTCCCACTTGTTGAAAATAAGTAAATTGAGTTATTTCCATCCCGTCAAGCCAAACTTCCCAACCAAGACCCCAAGCTCCAAGAGTTGGAGATTCCCAGTTATCTTCCACAAATCTTATATCATGTTTTTTTGGATCAATACCAATAGTAACAAGCGAATCAAGATAAAGCTCTTGAACATTTGCAGGAGATGGCTTTAAAATAACTTGCATTTGATGGTGTTGATATAATCTGTTAGGATTTTCACCATAACGTCCATCAGCAGGTCTTCTTGAAGGCTCAACATAACAAACCTTCCATTCTTCAGGGCCTAAAGCGCGAAGAAAAGTTTGAGGATTCATAGTACCTGCTCCCTTTTCAATATCGTAAGGCTGCATGATAATACAACCCTTGTCACTCCAATATTTTTGTAAATTAATAATTAATTCCTGGAAATTCATATATTCCTCCTATTATAAGAATTTAAGTGAGTTAAAATCACCAATTTCCAAATTATATTTTAAATATTTAGTCAAAATAAAAAATAAATACTTTTTTCTTCCTTCATCATAGATAAAGTCCTTATCTAATGAAGTATATAATAAATTGCGTAAGTAGTAAATATCTTCCTTAAAAATACTGTAAGAAGTGTAGGAATTTTTCGTAACAACACCACTTTCAAGGGAGAAAAAATTATTTTCAAAAACACTAAGAATCGGTCTGTATCCCATAAAAGACATAAACTTTAAAATAAAAGCCATGGTTTTAGCTAAGGGATCTTTGCTAGAGCATAAAATTCTTAAAATCTTTGACAAAAGGCGGTAAATATTATTTAAGCTAGAAGATTGCAAAGTTGATTTCTCTACAATTTCTAAAATAAGAGAGGCATAGCAAAGATTGGTAAAATTATTTCTCAGTTCATAGTTTGAATTTATAAGCCTACCACTTTTTATATAGTAAAAATTTCTGCCAGGTCTAAACAAATATAGACCCTCCACAAAAACCTGACTTAAACTCAAAATCGAAGACTTAGGACTGCATGAGCCCTTAGCCATTATAGAAATATTACCAAGCTCTTTAGTAAAAATTTTTAAAATCTTAGAGCTTTCACCATGTTTTCTTTCATAAATAACAATACCTTCAATAAAATCACTATTTATAGCCAAAACCCCTTACCTTATTATCATTATCTCGCCAATTTTTAGAAACCTTGACCCAAAGCTTTAAATTAACCTTAGAATCAAGCATATTTTCAAGTTCACGTCTTGCAGAAGTGCCTATTTTTTTAAGCATAGACCCGCCCTTGCCAATTACAATAGCCTTGTGGGAATCTCTTTCCACATAAATTACTGCATCTATATCATAAATCTCTTTATCTGATCTCATTTTAAATTTTTCAATACCAACGGCAAGACCGTGAGGAACTTCCTCCTGCAAAAATCTTAAACCTTTTTCTCTTATAATCTCTTCTGCTAAAAATTTCTCGCTCTTATCTGTAACATAGTCTTCTGGATAAAACATAGGTCCTGGACTTAAATTTTCTTTAATAACCTCAATGTATTCATCCACACCATCATTTTTCATGGCAGAAATAGGAATAATATGAGAAAAAATACCAATTTTATCATAAACTTCAATTATAGGAAAAAGCTCCTCTTTTGCAATTAAATCAATCTTATTTATTAATAAAATAATTTTTTTATCCTTTAATTTTTTAAGAGTATCAATAATACTTGAATCAAGCTTACCAATTTTTTTTGAAGTATCTACAATATAAGTAATTATATCGGCTTCAGACAAGGAACTTAAAGATTCATTAAGCATGAAATTCCCAAGCTTATTTTTAGGTTTTTGAATGCCCGGCGTATCTAAAAAAACTATCTGGCAATCCTTATCTGTATATATAAAAGAAATCTTTTCCCTTGTAGTCTGAGCCTTATTGGAAATAGCAGAAATTTTTTGCCCTATAAGGGAATTTAACATAGTAGACTTGCCTACATTAGCCCTACCAACAATAGAAACATAACCTGATTTAAATTCTTTCATTTGTCCTCCAAGTCCTCTGGTCCAAAAGCAAAAGGTAAAATCTCATCCATTGTGTGAACCCTATAATCTGTTAGGGAATTTGCAACAATAATCCTCGGATTTTTAGAAAATTCTTTTATAACCTGTCTGCAAACCCCACAAGGATAAGTATAGTGTGAATCTCCAACAACAGCAATTTTTTTAATCTCTCTTTTTCCATCGCTTACTGCCTTGAAAATAGCAGTCCTTTCCGCACAGTTAGTAGGAGTTAAAGACGCATTTTCAATATTTCCTCCACAATAAACGCTCCCATCTTCCATTTCAACAGCAGCTCCCACATTATAATGAGAATAGGGAGTATAAGTCATAGTATCCCTTGCCTTAATAGCAAGTTCAATTAATTTTTTATCATCCATTATCCAATCACCTTAAAAATAAAAATAGCCACACAAATTCCCAAAATCGACCCACTAATTACTTGACCCATTGTGTGAATCTTTCCTTCAACCCTAGACTCACCAACAAGAAAAGCCAAACCGAAAGAAGCAGTAGTAACAAGAGAATTTTCAGCTACCATAGAAATAATAGTTGCAGCACAAAAAGCAATTGCACAATGACCGCTCACTGCCCCACCTTGAAAATATGTGCCGCCATTTTTTTTAGCTAAAAGAAATTTGCCACCAATGGTGAGAGCGACAACCAAAAATAAACAGACAAAAGCCAAATGATTGTCAGAATTTTTTATTTTAAAAAGAAATAAATCGCCAACAGAAGCAAACTTTTCATAAAAAATAAGATATGCACAAACAATAGCATTAATAGCCGTAATAAGAACTGCACCAGCAGAAACATCCTTAACATATTTTGCTATAGGATTGTAGTCTTGAACCACAAGATCGACAGTCCTTTCAATAGCAGTGTTGACCATCTCTGCAAAAACCACAAGAATTATAGAAAAAAGAATAATCATAAATTCAATAGAAGAAATATTAAAAAACAAGGAAAAAATCACCACTAAAAGAGCCGTCAAATAGTGGAACTTCATATTTTTTTCAGTTTTAAGAACAGAAACAATACCTTGGATGGCATAGTTAAATGAAGAAATAAAATTAAAATTTTTCAAAATATCACCTATAGATTTTAAGTTTATCCATAATTTCCTTCTCTTTAGCCCTCATGATAATCCTATCTTCCTCTTCAATATGATCATAACCCAAAAGATGAAGGGTTGAGTGAACGCAAAGATATGAAAGCTCACGTCTGTTGGAATGACCAAACTCTTTTGCCTGTGACAAAACCCTAGCCATATTAATTACAATATCACCAAGAATAATTTTATCCTCATACTCCTCATCCATAGGAAAAGAAAGTACATCAGTAACCTTGTCAACATTTCTGTAATCTTTATTTAGATTTTTAATCTCATTGTCATCAACAAAAGAAACACTAACATAATATTCTTTATCAATATTACAAAGTTCAAGACTAGCTTCAACGGACATCTTAATAATATCTAAATCCTCATCGGAAATAGGAAGTACATCCTGTCTATTTTCAAAATCAATCATCTATTTTTTTCTTTCCTTATCAAATTTATCATAAGCTGCAATAATTCGAGCCACAAGAGGATGACGAACAATATCATTCTTGGTCAAATAAGTGATGC
Organism: Peptoniphilus lacrimalis DSM 7455; assembly: GCF_000378725.1. Taxonomy (GTDB): domain Bacteria; phylum Bacillota; class Clostridia; order Tissierellales; family Peptoniphilaceae; genus Peptoniphilus_A; species Peptoniphilus_A lacrimalis. Next base: position 173,389 of record NZ_KB900368.1, read on the forward strand.
CTATCCCCTTAACACCATCAAGAATCTTAAGAACAGTTTTAAGCCCTGAAGATTTGCCACGAGGAAGGTCAATTTGAGTAATATCACCAGTAATAATAGCCCTAGAACCAAAACCAAGTCTTGTTAAAAACATCTTCATCTGCTCGTTAGTAGTGTTTTGCGCCTCATCAAGAATAACAAAAGCATTATCCAAAGTCCTACCTCTCATGTAAGCAAGAGGAGCAACTTCAATCAGACCCTTTTCCACATATGATTGGTAAGTATCGCCACCCAAAATATCAAAAAGAGCGTCATAAAGAGGTCTTAAATAAGGATCAACTTTATTTTGTAAATCTCCAGGCAAAAAGCCCAAATTTTCGCCAGCTTCAACAGCAGGTCTTGTCAAAATAATCCTATTAATTTCCTTAGCCTTAAAAGCACGAACGGCAAAAGCCATAGCAAGATAAGTCTTGCCAGTACCGGCAGGTCCTATGCCAAAAGTAATATCATTAGAAAAAATAGTTTCAATGTATCTTTTTTGACCCAAAGTTTTAGCCTTGATGGGCTTACCCATAGACGTATAAACCAAAGTATCATTTAAAAGCTCGGAAATAGATCTGGATTCATTTTTTTTAATAAGCTCAATAGAATAACGAACATCACTAAGAGTTAAACTATCCTGTTTTTTTAAAATTTCCAATAAATTATAAATTAAAAGTTCAGCATTCTCAACGCACTCTTGACTTCCGCTAATCTCAATCTTGCCAAGTCTGTCACGAACTTTAACATCAAAAGACTCCTCAATAAGTTTAATATTTTCATCTAATTTGCCAAAAAGAAGAGCCTCAGAATTAGAATTATTAATTTCAATAGACCTTATAATATTTCCCAAAAAATACCTCCCAAATTACTTAAATAATACCATAAATGAGGATTTTTTTCCATATATATGATTTAGGGTAAAATTAAACTCATATTCTAAATAAAATAAATTTTTGTTGACATAAATAAACACTTGTTCTATAATTCTACATGAGGCCTCAATAAAAAGGAGGAAATTATCGCGATAAATTTTTAAATATGAAATTAGAAAGGAAAACAAAAGAAAAAGACAAAGAAAAACAAATACAAGAAGAAAAAGAGGACTACGAAAAATTAAACGAACAGGTTAAACTAGCAATACTCGGAGATGGAAAAGCAAAATTAAAAGTAGTAGAAATGCTAAATCCCCTAATAGAATATTCAATAAAAAGGTACTGCCCCATCTATAAAGAATACCAAGACCTTTATCAAGATTCAGTTTTAATAGTCCTAAACTGTTTAGAAAACTTCGACCAAAAAAGGTCCTTCCCCAAATATGTCAAGTCATATTTGAAATATTTCCTACTAGATACCTTCAGATATTTGTCACAAAAACCCGACATGGACTCAAAAGACAAAGAAGGAGAAGATATATTAGAAAAAATAGAAGATAATATAAACATCGAAAAAGAATATGAAAGAAAATTAGAAAACATTGCTCTTACAAAAGCCATAAAAGAATTGCCACCAAGGCAAAGACAAATAATAGTCCTATACTATTTAGAAAATATGAGTATAAAAGAAATAGGTCTAAAAATGGCAATATCAAAATGGACAGTAGTATCAGCCAAGAAAAAAGCATTAAAGAAACTAAGGAGTAAAATAAATGATAATAGATAAAAGACTAATAAAATATAACTACCAAAACAGACAAGGAAATCTCATAAAATATATAGTGGTTCATGACACAGCAAACACAAACATATCAGCCGATGCCATAAACCATTACAGATACTTTGCAGGAGGCAACAGAAAAGCATCAGCCCATTATTTTGTAGACGATAAAAGAATAGTAGAAATAATAGAAGACGCCTACGCATCATGGCACTGTGGAGATGGAAGAGGTAAATATGGAATAACAAACAATAACTCAATAGGAGTAGAAATCTGCGTAAATTCAGACGGAAATTACAAAAAAGCCGTAGAAAATACCCTATCACTGGTAAGAGAACTTATGAAAACATACAAGGTCCCCATAAAAAATGTAGTCAGACACTTTGACGCATCAAGAAAAATCTGCCCACGCTCCATGTCAGAAAATAATTGGGCAAAATGGTGGGAATTTAAGGCAAAACTATAAAACCTTAAATACATATAAAACTGGGACTAAACAATAGTCCTTATTTTTTTTATTTTTTAAGGGACTGTCCCTTTCTTCCTTGACTTATTTTTTGTTTGGATTTTATTTTTTTAAGGGACTGTCCCTTTTTCTTCTCTTGATTTTGTTTTTCTTTATTTCGGGGGACTGTCCCTATTGGAACTGTCCCTTTTCTTCTCTTGATTTTGTTTTTCTTTAATTATTCCAGGGGAGTGTCCCTGTTAGGACTGTCCCTTTCTTCCTTGATTTTGTTTTTTTCTTCAATTTTTTCGGGGGACTGTCCCTGTTGGGACTGTCCCTTTTCTTCTCTTGATTTTGTTTTTCTTTATTTCGGGGGACTGTCCCTGCTGGGACTGTCCCTTTTTCTTCTCTTGATTTTGTTTTTTCTTTAATTATTTCGGGGGAGTGTCCCTGTTGGGACTGTCCCTTTTCTTCTCCTGATTTTGTTTTTTTCTTTAATTATTCCGGGGGAGTGTCCCTGTTGGGACTGTCCCCTTTTCTTCTCTTGATTTTGTTTTTTTCTTTAATTATTCCGGGGGACTGTCCCTGTTGGGACTGTCCCCCTCTTCGGGCTTGGCTTAAAAGGACAGATTCCCTTAGTGTTTTACACCATCACAATAAATATCCTTAGCCGAACAATTAAAGGGCAAGTTCAAATAATCTAAATACATAATTCTAGCCTTAGAAATATCAGCACTAAAAAAATTTAAAATATAATTAACATCAACAAAAGAATCACAATCACTAATATAAAACCTATGAGAAGTAAACATATTCATATATAAATCAGAAAGACCAGCTTTTTTGGGATTCAGATGAATATACTTAACAAGTTCAGTAAGATAAATGTCATCATTATATCCCTTAGATTTAAATCGTGATCCAAATACTCTGCCACTATGCTTGTATTTTTTATTGAAATAAAATGTATAAGATTGTTGAATAAACTTCATAATTTTGCTGAGATCTTCCCTCTTTGCTTTCAATAAAATATGTATATGATTATCCATAATAGCAAAAGCAAACACCCTAATATTTAACTCATCCCTAGATAATTTAATAAGATTAATATAATAATCCTTATCGCTTTTATCCAAAAAAATTTTTTCACGATTATTAGCCCTTGCAAAAACATGATAAATGTCTGTTTCAGAATACTCTATAGCACTTGTTGGCATCACATCACCTCTTTTAAATTATAACATAATAAAACTTTTCTTAATTTAATAATTTTTTTTTTAATTATTCGGGGGACAGTCCTAAAGGACAGACCCCCTTTATTTATTTTTTGAAAAGTTATAAGGGACTGTCCCTGTTGGGACTGTCCCTTCTTCCTTGATTTTATTTTTTTAAAGGACTGTCCCTATTGGGACTGACCCTTTTCTTATAATTCCCTTTTGTTCCCAATATATAATGACAACATATTGACAATACACGAATAAAACCCTATAATCAAAACAAAGGAGATGAGCCTATGACAAGCACAAATTTGAACATAAGAACAGATAAAGAAATAAAAGAAAAAGCTGAAAAAATTTACTCAAGCCTCGGTTTAAATATGACAACTGCAATTAATATTTTTTTAAGAGCAAGTATCAGAAAAAACGGAATCCCCTTTGATTTAAAACTCAATGTCCCAAATGACGAAACTTTAAAAGCAATAAAAGAAGCAAGAAAAATTGCAAAAGATAAAAATGTTCAATCCTATGACAGTATAGAAGAATTGAGAAAAGCCCTTGAAATATAAAATAAAATACACTAATAGATTTAAAAAAGATTTAAAACTTCTCAAAAAGCAAGGAAAAGATATAAATAAACTATTTTATATAATTGAGAAAATTGCAAAGGGAGAAACTCTTGAAGATAAATACAAAGACCATCTATTAAACGGAAACTATAAAAAAACAAGAGAATGTCATGTTGAATCAGATTTATTACTAATCTATGAAAAATATGAAGATATTTTAGTTTTAACCTTGGTTAGAACTGGTTCACACTCAGATTTATTTAAATAAATATAATAAGTAAAAAATTAAGCGTCTAAACCACTAGATGCTTAATTTTTTTGTTTCTTCTATTTAATCGGGGGACAGTCCGAGTCGTAAAATTCAACAAACAGTCAGGGACTGTCCCTTTTCTTACCTTAGTCTTAATTCCCTTAAATTTTTTCAAAAATTGAGTAACAACTTTTTCTTATTTTTCATATATATAATACAGGAGGTGAAAACAATGGCAAAGGTCAATGTTTCAAGAAAATTAAAAACTAAGTTAAACGCAGGTTTGGGAAAGAATGGCAAAGAAAGCTATAAAACTATTTCCCTTGACAGACTAGAAGAAAATGTTTCAACAGAAAATGCCTTAAAGGTTGGCGAGTTTATTGGTAAAATTGTCGACAAAAAGGTTAAGTCTGTAACTAAAGTTAGTGAAGAAGAAATCACAAGTGAACTATAAGAAAGGAGAATTAAATGAGTAAATCTTTAAGACTTGAATTTGAAGATCAAGAAGAAAACAAGGCGACTATAACCATAACTGACCCTAAAGATGGTTTAACTAAAGCGGATGCCAAAGAATTTGGAGATTTTTTAGTTAGCAATTCAATTGTTAGGGGCAAAAAAGCCAAATTAAATAAGTTTGATAAGGCTTTTATAGTCACTCGTACAGAAGTTGAATTAGTTTAAGGACTAAAAAATGATGGATGAACTTTTACAAAATATTGCCAACATCGGTTTTCCAATAGCTTTGTCGGCATATCTTTTGGTAAGGCTTGAAAGCAGAATGGAGGAGCTTAAAACCTCCATAATTAATCTCACAAAAGCGGTGGAAGAATTTTCCATTAAAAGGGATTAATTTTTTTACATAATTTTGGACTGGCGAGGGTTTCTTTGCTAGTCTTTTTTTGTTGCAGGAGAAAAGAAAAAAGGAAAGTAAAGAAAAAAGAAAAGGGACAGTCCCCGATTGACTGTGTAATTTGAGGGGGCCTGTCCTTAGTCGTAAAATTCAACAATCAACCTTCGCTTCGCTTGGTTTCTTGTGAATTTCTGACATGAGACCTGCCACAAAATCAAAGATTTTGGGCTAGGGCTTCAAGGACTGTCCCCCGAATGTGAATGAATTAAAAAAGAAAAAAATTGAAAAAAAGGGAAAGTCTTTGATTAAAAAATTAAGAGATTAAGAAATTATTGGGACAGTCCCGACAGGGACAGTCCCAAGAGAAAAAAAGGTACAGTCAAAAGAAAAAGTCAAAAAGACATTAATCTGCTTCTTTCTTTATTTTTTCCCAAACACCTTTAAATAGTTTAGTGAAACTTATTTCAACTTCATTTCTTAATTTTACGTAATTTTTTATATATTCATAATATGTATATTTCTTTACCTCATGAGTTTCTATTGACTCTATTTCAATTATCCCATCTTTTATAAGAATATCTTTATTTAATTCTTTTGAAAAAATATATTCATTGTAGTTTTCTATTGCATCTAGTGCTTCTTTATCATCTTTATCATCTTTATCATCTTTATCATCTTTATCATCTTTATCATCTTTATCATCTTTATCATCTTTATTATCTTTATCATATTCATGGTTAATGTTAAAAATAATCTTGTAATAAAGTTCTGTAACTTTATCCTTATCTTCTATATTTATTTTTCCATTTCTTGTGAGCTTTAAGTATTCTGATAAATTATTTTGTAACCTATGTAGCCACTTTATTCTCTCTTTGGTGACAATTTCTTTAAAGGACTTTTTTCTGTTGATGTTAAAGCCTTCAAAAACTCCTGCTGCTGTTATAAGGGCAGGTAATATTATCTTAAGGTTAGAAAGAAAATAATAAGTCCTTGTGTCTTCTTTGCAAGAAAGGAAAAGATAAATAAGAAGCAAAAGGAGAACGAAAAAGCATAAAAAATGTCTTAGAATGAATAGGATGAATGAATATATTATGCAATTTTTGAATGAATTTTTTATCCAATTATTGACTTTTTCGGGGACAGTCCCAAAGGGACAGTCCCCTTTGTTTGGGTTGTCTTTGGTGTTTTCAGTGGGACAGTCCCCTTTGTTTGGGTTGTTTTTAGTGTTTTTAAAATTATCTTGACTCATGTTAGCATCTCCTTAAGCTAATTATAGCAAATAAAGTTTTTGTGAGAAAGAAAAAAGGGAAAAAGAAAAGTAAAGAAAAAAAAGTTAAAAAAAGGGACAGTCCAAAAAAATCAAAAGAAATGGGACAGTCCTCAATTGACTGCAAGAAGAAATCAAAGAAAAGGGACAGTCCCAAAAGGGACAGTCCCTGATAATAGTCCTCGTTTGATGTGGGCTAGGGCTTCAAGGGTCAGTCCCTGATACTATAATGCCAAAAAACTTATATATGCAAAATACTTATATGTAAAAAGAAAAACTCAAGGTTTCCCTTGAGTTTTATCTTTAAATTAGCTTGAACTAATTATTTTAAAGTTACATTTACTACTTGAGTTTGTGGAGAAGTTACTCCAGAAACTGTAGTTTCAACAGTAACAGTTACTGGTACTGTTGTTCCTGCAACTGCTCCAATATCAGCAGTTGTTAATGCTTTGATTGTAACATTAGCTGGACGTGTTAAAGTAGCAAGCTTATCGTTTACTGCTTTAAGAATATTATCATTTTGATTACCTGAATTAACATCTTTTTTAGCTTCAGGTTTTAAAGCTCCAATTTGAGTTAATAATGTTGCAATTTCTGCATTCTTATCTGCAGCAGCTTTTTCTGCTTTCTTATCAGCAATAGCCTTTAGAGAATCTGTCTTATATTTACCATTAGCTAATTTAGCAACAGCTTCTTCAGCATCCTTAATTGCTTTTTCAGTAATAGCAGCACCTGATAGTGCATTTAATGTTGCTAATTTTGTAGAAGCATCAGTATAAAGAGCATTATAAGCATCTAATTCTTGAGTTAATGCATCTTTTTTAGCTAAATCTTCAACTTTATCAATTTCATCTTCAACTGATTTTTTAGTAGTTGCAGTAGGATCAGCTTTAAATTTGTTTAATTGATATCTAGCATTCTTTTCTGCTTGAGTCATATCAGAATTAACTTCAGCTACTTCAACTGGCTTATTAGTAGCATTATATCTGAAGTCATAAGCAGTTTGAACACCCTTATCAGTGTAAACATAATCTACTTTGAAAGCAAACATATCTGCTTTTCTAGCAAATGTAGCTAATTTTTCAGCAACAGCTTTATTTACTCTGAATAATGTTGGACCGCTCATAGCATCAGCATCTAATAGATCTCTTTCAACGTCAATAACAACATTTGAATACAAACCGTCAACTGGTCTAACTTCAATAATTTTACCAACTCTTTGTTTTGCGTTAACCATTGGAAGAACGCCTTTGATAGATCCTTCAAGAGCTGTATCTTTTGGTAAGATAGAAATTATTTCAGCTACGTTATTAGCTTTATCTGTTTTGTGATTTTCAACTCTAAATTGAATTACAGAACCATTTTCTAACTTATTAAGTTTAGTGAAGATATCTGCATCTCTAATATCAAGAGTTGTATAGTCATTATATCTGTCAACGATTCTTAATTCATCATCGTTTGCATATACAACTTTAACTACTGGATATTTTACAACATCTGAGTGGTCAATCTTGATAGTAGCTTCTTGATTTGATCTCCAACCTAATACTTCGATTACATCATAAAGATCTCCATCATAATTGAATGGGAATCCGAATGTATTCATAGCATTATCTCTTTCAAATCTCTTACCATCAGTATTTTCAACTGTAGTAATGTAATTTGATCTAGTAGTGTTTATTACTCTGTAAAGATCTCCACCTTGTTCTTTAGAAACAACGTTAAATACTATAACCTTAGCAGTGTGTTTTTCAGTTCCAACTCTAAGTTCTCCGTATGTTGGGTTAAGGCTTGAATTGTCATAACCTGCATATACGTTTGGAATTCTGTATCCATTGTAATTTTGGAATCCGATTAAAGAAAGAGCTTCGTTAATTCCAGAAACCTTCTTCATAATATTGTTGTATGGGTTAGCTACATAAACTTCAGTGCTGTCTTTAATAGCTAAATCAATACCAGTGTTATTTGAGAAGTGGAATTTAATAGTCTTTGCAGAAGTTTTGTCAGAATTGAAAGCAATTGTTACATAAGATTTTAAATCCCTTGTATCTTTATCCTTTAGTGTGCCAATAGCTTTATAATTATAAGTTTCTGCAGTGTTTTCAGCAACACCCTTCCAAACATCGTTAGGTGCTTTTGTACCTTCAAGAGAATTTACTGCCAATTGTTCTGGATCACCAAGTACAAGAATGTGAGTTACTTCGTTCTTGTCATTAACTAAAACTCTTACTAGAGAACCTAAATAATAGTTTTGGTTTTGCATTAATCTAACAAGTACAACATTGCTTCTCTTTTCAAGACTGTTTACAAATACTGTTTTTTCAGTAATTTTGTATTCTTTAGAAGTATCTTGGTTTAGTTGTAATTTGTTATTATTTAAATCAGAAAGGATTCCTCTAACTTCGTTATTTGGAACTTGTTTGAATTCTTTCATAGCAAATAATGCATTATAAACCATTGTGAAAGCGTCAGCTCTTGTTGCGAATGCGTTAGAATCTTCGATTTTTACATCTTCTAAGATTCCAAGTTCTTTAGCCCATAGTAACCAACTTGTTGCCCATTTAGCATTTTTAACCATATCTTCTGTTAAATCTTTTTTAACTAGAACAACTAACATTTTTGCAAGTTCTGCATATGTTACGTTTTGATCTGGTTTGAAAGATTTGTCAGGATATCCTGCTAGCATAGCAATCTTGTTAGCATCTGATGGTCTAGTAGTACCAACAGAGATAACTCCGTTTGCCCAGTGTTTAGTGTCAACATCTGTGTAAAGTTTCATTGCACCTTGTAGTGAATTAGCTAATTCTTCATTACCGTTAGCTAATACTAAAAGTCTTGTGATTTCAGCTCTAGTGATATTTTTGTCATATCCCATAGAACCATCTTCGTAACCTTTAACAAATTTCTTGTCAACGATGTATTGGATTTTGTTATCTTTTCCAACAATCTTTTCGACTTTTTCGCCAGCTTTTGGAGCTTCTTTTTTAGTTTCTTCAACTTTAGCATCCTTTTTTGCTGGTTCTTCTGTTTTTTCGGCTGCGAAGACACTTGTGAATGTTCCAAGTACCATAACTAGTGCTAGTACTAAGGAAATTACTTTTTTGTTCATAGTCTTGCGACCTCCTTAAAAAAATTTTTGTAGACTCTACAAAAGTCTTGTTTCGGATAAACCGAACAGAGGTGCAATTAAACGTCCTTGCGAATATTTAATTGTCATTTTCCTCTTTACAAATACTATTATACACTAAATTTTGTAAAGTAAAGTTACGTTTATATTACAAAAATTTGATGTATGAAACATTTAAGAAATATTTTTAATATTTATAAGTGCTTTTGTATTTGTTATATGAATTATAGCAGATTGAATTTATAAATGTCAATTTTTTATTAGCTATTGAACTTATTAGTAAAGTAAGTTGGGGTCCTTTGTATTTATTTTTTATATGATGTATGGGAGTTTTCTTAAAGTTTAGGGATTTTTTAAATTATATGGATTTTTTATTTTGATATTTTTTAATTCTTATAAATTTTATGTAAAGAACTTGAAAATTATAATTTTTCATGATATAATAAATAAGGTCATGGCGACATAGCCAAGTGGTAAGGCACGGGTCTGCAACACCCTTACCGCCGGTTCAAATCCGGCTGTCGCCTCCATCTTTTTGCTTAGTTTTTACTAAGCTTTTTTTTTTGCTTTTTTTGACTTTTTCCTTATTTTTACTTTAATTTAATTCGGGGGACAGTCCTAGTCGTAAAATTCAACAATCAGCCTTCGCTTCGCTTGGCTTCTTGTGAATTTCTGACATGAGACCTGCCACAAAATCAAAGATTTTGGGCTAGGGCTTCAAAGGACAGACCCCCTTGTGATTATATGGATATATTTTCTTATAATTTTGATTATTTTGGTGCAGGAAAGGGGACTTGAACCCCCACGCAAAATTGCACATGCTTCTGAGACATGCCTGTCTGCCAATTCCAGCATTCCTACCCTTTTTCCATTAAAATGATATGATAATTTTTTATTATTGTCAAATTTTTATAAGCTTTTTTATTTTTTATTTTAGTTTTTCAATATAAAAAATTTACACTGTTAAAATCTCATCTTCAAATGAGCTTTGACATTGTAAATTTTTAAGGTTTTTTACTTTTCTTTAGTATTTATTTGTAGTGCTTTATCATATATTTCTTCTAGGTCTTTTAGGTCAAGCTTATAGTCTTTGTTGCAGAAGTAACAATTTATGCTTGCTTTTTTGTCTTCTTCTATTATTTCTTTTATTTCTTTTGGACCTATTGATATAAGGGCATCTTTTACCTTTTCTAGGGAGCAATTGCATTTGTAGGATATTTCTTTTTTCTCCAATATTTTTACATCAAAACCTTGGCTTATTTTTTCTAAGAGATCGTAAGCGTCATAGCCTTGTGCCACCAGGTGGCTGATTGATTTTAATGCTTTTAGGTTTTCTTCTAGTTTTCTTATCTCTTCCTCTCCTGCTCCTGGCATCATCTGAATTATAAAACCTGCTGATGCTTTTATTGTTATATCTTTATCGACTAAAACTCCAAGACCAACGGCTGATGGCACTTGGTCTGATTTTAAGAAATAATTGGCAAGGTCTTCTCCTATTTCTCCTGAAATCAGGGGAACTGTGCCGTGATAAGGTTCTTTTAATCCATTATCTATTGTTATTGTCAATAGACCCTTTCCCACTAATCCCCCTACGTCAAGTTTTCCTGTTTTTTTATTTAGGGGTAAATCTTCTTGGGGGTTTGCTATGAAGGCTTTGATATATCCGTCATTTTTTCCTGTTACTATGATATTTTTTGCTGGACCATCTGATTTTATATTAAAAGTTATGGTGTCTTTTGGATTTTTTAGCCACGATGCCATAATTGCTGTTGCTGTTAGGCTTCGTCCTAGTGCTGCTGATGCTGTGGGGCTGGTGTTGTGAATTTTTCTTGCCTCTTCCACTAGATCTGTTGTTATTGCCAGGGCAAATCTAACTTTTTCTTCTTTATCTATTGCCTTTAAAATGTATCCCATTTAACCTCTTTTCTTTACTACATAGACTAATCTGTCTGCTTTTTCTATTTGTTTTGAATTTTTATAGTCTTTATATATTTCTATTGATTTAAAACCGACTTGTTCTAGTAATGATTTTACTTTTGGACTCGGATATGCTCTTTCTAAGTGTTCTTCATAAAATCTTCTGTATAAATCTTCTTTTTCTTCTACAAAAAAGTTGACACAGTAGTGGTTTATGCTCTTATTTTCATCGAAGTAATTTTCCCATGAGTAAAATATGTCATCTATCTCATCTACATATGCCCTATCCATGTTTAAAAATTTTTCTTTGGTGTTCATATCGAATATGAAAATTCCATTATCTTCAAGGGCTTGGTAAACACATTTAAATGATGAAAGTAAGTCTTCTTCTTTTAATAGATAATTATATGAGTCGCACAGACAAAGAATTGCATCATATTTATTTAGGGTTTCAAAATTTACCATATCTGCCTTGAAGAAAAATACATTTTTTACCTTATTTTGAGCTATGCTTAACATATTTTCAGATATGTCAAAGGCGTGAAGGTGGTATTTTTCCCCTAAGATTTTTGTAAAATTACCAGTTCCTGCTGCCATCTCCAATACTTTTATCTTCCTATCTCCTAAGATATTAAATAAAAATTCTGAATTTTCTTTGTAGGGAAAATCATACATTAATTTATCGTAGACTTGGGCAAATTCATTATAAATCATTTTTTTCAAGTTCTTCTAAGATTTTGCTCAAAACTTCTGATGAATTTTCATGAAATACAATATCTGCATGGTGATCATAGGGTGTTGGGCTTTGGTTTATTATGATTAAATTGTCTGCATATCTTGGGAGCATATTTACTGGTGATACTGTAAGGGATGTGCCGACTACTATTAGGGTATCTGTGTCTTCCATCTCATCTATTGCATCTTCAAAATCTTTGGGCATCATATCTCCAAACATTACAACATTTGGTCTTAAAGTTCCTCCGCAGGTGCATTTGGGAGGAATTTGACCCTGGTCTACTTTTTCTTTTAATAATTCAAAGGGATATGTTTTGCCACAGTCCATACAGTGGATGCCACGAGTTTCTCCATGAACTTCATATATATTTGAGCTTTGTGCCTTGTAGTGAAGGTTATCTATATTTTGTGTTATTATTCCCTTTATCAGTCCCATTTTTTCCATCTTGGCAAGGGCTAGGTGACCTTTGTTTGGTTTCTTACTGTTTAGGTCGAGAAGAATTTTGTAACCTTCCTTATAAAATTTTTCAGGCTCATTTAATAGCCTATCTTTTGACAAGCTCCTTACGGGATCCATATCTTTATAATATCCGTTTTTTCCTCTGAAATCGGGTATGCCTGAATCGGTTGAGATTCCTGCCCCTGTTAGTGCCATAACTTTTGATGAATTTTTTATCAATTGGCACGCTTGTTTTATCTTATCCATTAGTCCTCCTTAAAAAACAATGTAATAGTATATTATATATAAAATTACAAGACCTAATATTGGTACAAAATTAAATAAATCTATGCCTTCAACTTGCCTGTAAACTAAACGGCCTTCTTTATTTTTCAAACTTTCTTTTTTGAAATGTTTAAACAAGAACTTAAGTAATATTGATGATATTATTGATATCAGAATTAAAAGAATGATGATAAATAGTTGCAGTGAGCCGATTTCCCTTGCGATTTTTGTCTGCCATAGAAGTTTAAAAAAGTCATCTCCCACATATCTTGAAAATAAAACTGCTATAACATTATTTGTAAAATGGGCAATAATTGCTGCATATATAGAGTTTGTCAAATTCAAAATATTTGCAAAAAGTATGGCTAGCAAAAGTGGTGCCATAAAGTTTTGTATGTCGAAGTGGAAGAGGGCAAAAACAAGTGATGACATAAGGATTGCAAATTTTGAGCCGAATATCTCATAGGCATTCATTACTGTTGCTCTGAAAAAGACTTCTTCACATATGGCTGGAACTATACAATAAAATACAAGGTAGTTATACATAGATGTGTCTAGGGTTATAAGCTGATGGGTGCTGTTTTTAAATTCCATTACACTAGAAAATAATGACATGAAAAGTCCATTTAGAAGTAAAATAATGGGATAGGCTAGTATAACTATTGTTATTGTAAAGAAAATATCTTTGAGAGAAATTTTATTTAATCTCAAGATTGATCTTGTGTAACCTGTCCTTGCAATTAAAAGTGCTGGTAGGAGTACAATCAATAGTTCTGTAATAAGCTGACCAAAAAAGTCATATTTTTTCTGTATGTCGAAACCTATTGTCAGAAAAACTATGGCTAGTATTAAAATTAGGGTGTTTACTGAAAGTACATTCAAATACTTTTTCTTATATTTTCTTATTTTTTCACTCATAGCAATATATATATGGTATGTTTCTGTAGTATTTGCCGTAATTTAATCCGTATCCAACTATAAATAAGTCATCTATTACAAAGCCGACATAATCTGATTTTATATCAACTTTTCTTCTTGATGGCTTGTCTAAAAGTGTAACTGTTTTTATTGATAGTGGATTCTTTTCTCTCAGATGGTTTTGGACATAATTCATTGTGTATCCCGAATCTAAAATATCATCAATGATTAATATATTTCTGCCACGAACTTGGGAACGGACATCTGAAATTATATCTACAATACCTGCTGATTTTTCTTCATCTCCATAGGATGAAGTTGTGATAAAGTCTATCTCAATTTTTTTGTCTGTGTAGTTACTAATCTCTCTTATAAGGTCGGCTGCAAAAATAAATGAGCCTCTTAAAAGGGAAATTGCAAGCAAGTCCTCTCCTTCTATATCCTTGGCTATATCTTTGGCAAGGCTTTGGACTTTTTCTTTTATATCTTGTTGTGTAAAAAGAATTCTCGTGTTATTTTTCATATATCCTCCATTTCTTATATTATAACAAATGAATAGATAATTTCCATTAACTAATTGCCTTGGGTAGTTATTTTATATATAATTGAAATTAAGGGAAGGTGATGATGGGTGTTAGACAAAGATATTGCAAAAAATAAGCTTATTATTTTGTATATTATAAATAATTTTAATCATGAATTGGAAGAAAGTGAACTGAATTTTTTGGTTCTCAATATGGAACTGTTCAACTATTTTTACTTTAAAGAATGTCTTTGTGATATGGAAACTTTTGGTCTTATTTTATTTGATGATAATAAAAAATATTATCTTTCAGAGATTGGTAAAAATACCCTTGATACCTTTATAAAGGAAATTCCTCAAGATTTCTTGGATAAGCTTAACGCTTACAGAGATGATTTTACTAAATATTTGAGGGACAAAAATTCTTTAAAGATAAATATTTTTAAGGAAGATGATTCTTATTATTGTAAACTTGCCATTAATGATGGCGATATATGTGTTATGAATTTGAAAATTGAAGTTGCAAATAAAGATATGGCAAATATTATTTCTGAAAATTTTAAGAAAAATCCACAGATAATTTATAAAAAAATTCTTGGAATTTTGATGATGGAGAATTAATGATTGATAAGGGAACAGGGACAGTCCCAATAGGGACAGTCCCTAATTTTTGTGTTTGATGATGGAGGAATAATGATTGGGAAAGATAAGGGACAGCCCCAAGAGGGACAGTCCCTGATTTTTGGTGTTTCGTTGAGGGGACCTGTTCTTTGAAGCCCTAGCCCAAAAACTTTAATTATGGACAGTCCCTGTTTCAGAGGGGGCCTGTCCTTTAGGACTGTCCCCCGTAACAAGAAACCAAGCGAAGCGAAGGCTGATTGTTGAATTTTACGACTAGGACTGTCCCCCGATTTAAAATAACTGGACTGTCGAAATTCAAAAAATTTAAAGAAAGGGACAGTCCCTGATTTTTGTGTTTGATGATGGAGGAATAATAATTGAGGAAGGATAAGGGACAGTCCCAATAGGGACAGTCCCTGATTAAATACAGTCCCTTATTAAATATCAAAAAAAGGAGAAGTTTTGGTCTTCTCCTTATTTTTATGCTTTCATTAACCTTAGTGAATTAAATATACATAGTAGTGATACTCCCACGTCTGCAAAGATTGCAAGAAACATTGTTGCAACACCTAATGCACCTAAAATCAAGATAATTATTTTTAAAATCAAGGCTAGTCCAATATTTTCGTAAACAATTCTTTTTGTCATCAGGGATATTTTTATAGTTTCTACTACTTTTGATATTTGGTCTTTTAGTAATACTACATCTGATGATTCTATGGCTATATCTGAACCTGAACCCATCGAAATTCCAACATCTGCTCTTGTTAAAACTGGGGCATCATTTGTTCCGTCACCTATAAAGGCAACTTTTCCTTGGGAGTTTTCCATAATATTTTCTAATTTTGAAACCTTATCAAGGGGCAACAGATCGCCGTAGAAAGTATCTATACCGACACTTTTTGCAACATCTCTTACTATTTCTTTTTTATCTCCTGATAAAATAACTGGTTTTATGCCTAAGTTTTTTAAGTCTTTTATATCTTTTTCTACTCCATCTTTTACTTTATCACGAAGACTTATTATGCCCAAAAGTTTCTTATCTCTTATGACATATACATGAACTGCTAGGGGCAAATCAAATTTTTCTTCTAGGGTGATTTCAAATTCTTTGAGAAGTTTTAAATTTCCGACTAAAAATTCTTTACCATTGTAGGTGTAGCAGATTCCCTTTCCATCAATATTTTTTAAATTTTCAGGTTTGGGTAAATTTTCTTCCATTCCTGCTATTGCTCTTGCTATGGGATGGGTTGAATATTGTTCGCCTATTGCTGCAAATTTTATTACATCTTCTTTACTTTCTTCTATGGCTAAAACTTGAAAAACTTCAAATTTTGCTTGTGTGATTGTTCCCGTCTTGTCAAAGACTACAGTTTTAACATCTGTTAGGGCTTCAACAAAGTTTCCTCCCTTAACAAATATAGCTTTTCTTGAAAGTGAACCGATTCCAGCAAAAATTCCTAAAGGAACTGAGATAACTAAGGCACAGGGGCAAGAAATTACCAAAAATATACAAGAGCGATAGATAGCTTCTTTTATGGTATAGTCTGTTATTATGGGCAAAAGCAAGGCTAAGAAAAGAGCAATAAATACTACTATGGGTGTATAATACTTGGCAAATCTTGTAATAAATTTTTCTACTCCTGCTTTTTTTGAGGAGGCATTTTCGACCATATCAAGAATTTTGCCTATAGTTCCCTTTGCGTATTCTTTGGTAACTTTAATTTCTAATAGACCGTTAATATTTAAAACTCCTGAAAGAATTTCATCATCGACTTCAACATTTACTGGGACTGATTCTCCTGTTATATTTGATGTATCTAACTGTGATGAGCCTGAAACTACAATCCCATCTAGGGGGATTTTTTCTCCAGGTTTTATGACTATAACTTGACCTATTTTAACTTCTTCAGGGTTTACTTTTTTTGTGCCATGGGTAGTTTTTAAGTTTGCATAGGCTGGTTTTAATTGCAAGGCTGCACTTATATTTGACCTTGAACTTTCTACTGCCATATCTTGTAAAAATTCTCCAAAATTATAAAATAGCATTACCGAAATGGCTTCTGTGTAGGCACCTGTAAAAAATGCTGCAATAGATGCAATAGCCACCAAAAAATTTTCATCAAAAAATGACGAGATTTTCTTGTCTAGGGTGAAAACTTCTTTTAAAACATCTTTTGCTACAAATAGGTACAAGGCTAGATACAAAAATACTTTTATTTGTGATGAAACTAAGAAATGAACCCCTAATAAAGTCACAAGTTCAAGTAAAAATATTAAAATTGTTTTTTTGATATCTCTCTTTTCATCATCATCTGTTATATTTTCCACTACCCTTACCCCGTCTTCAATAGAATCACATAGATTTTGAATTTCCTCTTTTAAATCAAAATTATTTTTTATAAAACTCTCAATCTCCAATTTTTGATTAGAAAAATTAAAGGTTGATGATTTGATGTAAGCTTGGGAATTTATTTTATCTTCTATCTTCTTTGCACATACTGGGCAATTTAGACCTTTCAAATAAAATATATTTTTTTGAGAAGAATTTTTCATTATATTTTTAGTCATTTTTTTCTCCTTTTATTATTTGATTACTTGTTCATATGTTACTATATTCATTATAGCATATGCTCATTTCTTGTCAATAGTTTTATAAAATATAAATTATAAAATTAAATTAAAGACAAATAAAAAAATAAGCGTCAAAAAGTGACGCTTATAAAAATATAAATTTTATTTTATCAGTTCAATGATATTATTAATCTTGTAATCGGCTTTTGCTGACTCTTCTTTTTTCCCGTATCCGTAGCTTGCAAAAATTGCCTTCAAATTATTTGCCTTTGCTCCTTCAATATCATGAAACCTATCTCCCACTACTATTATTTCTTTTGCCATATCATCCATTAAGATTTTTATTATTTGTCCCTTATCAATATAATCAAAAGTTTGGGCAGGAATTAGTTTTTTAAAATATTTTTTTATACCATATATTTCACAAGCAAGGTTTAAATATCTGTTGCTGCAATTTGAAAGCAGATACAGATCGTATCCTTTTTCTTTTAAGGTTTTTAAAACTTCTACTGTGCCTTCATATAGTGAGCCTTTTTTTGCCAACATATTTTCTTCCATAGACTGACCTACAAGGCTTATCAAGGGAGCGACCATTTCTTTTGTGGCATTGGGATAAATAATTTTCCAGGCATCTTCAGCACTATAGCCTAATAATTTTCCTGAAAAATTATCATCAACTTCAAATTTATCAATATATCCCTTATCTTGAAGAATTTTTACTGCTTTTGCAAGGGCTGGAGTATAAATTTTTGTGGTTTGGTGAAGAGTTCCGTCAAAATCAAAAATTATAGATTTAACATTTTCTAGCATATTTCATCAAATAAATTTGCCATTTCAATTGCTGTTATTGCAGCATCAAAGCCCTTATTTCCTGATTTTACTCCTGCTCTTTCGATAGCTTGTTCAAGATTTTCTGTTGTTAGAACTCCAAAGATTATTGGAAGTCCTGTTTCTAAACTTGCTTGAGCTATTCCCTTAGCCACTTCTCCTGCTACATATTCAAAGTGAGATGTTGCTCCTCTTATTACTGCTCCAAGACAAATGACTGCATCATATTTTTTAGAAAGGGCAAACTTTTTTGCAGCTAGTGGAATTTCAAAGGCTCCTGGTACCCATGCAATTTCAATTTCTTCTTCCTTAACACCATGTCTTTTTAAGGCATCAATTGCTCCTGATAAGAGTTTTGATCCGATAAATTCATTAAATCTTCCTACAATTATTGCGTACTTTTTTCCTTGTGAATATAAATTTGCACTATATGTTTTCATTTTTACCTCCAAATATTTTATATAATTATTTTGTAAATTCTTCTAATAGGTGATGCATCTTCTTTGCTTTGGTTTCCAAATAAAACTCATCATATTCTGTTGACTTAATTTCTATGGGAACTCTATTTTTTATTTCCATTCCAAATTCTTGTAACTTATAAATTTTGTCTGGATTATTTGTCAATAACCTTAGTTCCTTGGCTCCCAATTCTCTTAATATTTGCGCTCCTACACTGTAATCTCTTGCATCTTCAGGAAAACCCAGGGCTAGATTTGCTTCAACTGTATCCATACCTTTATCTTGAAGGGCATATGCTTTAATCTTATTGACAAGACCTATGCCACGTCCTTCTTGACGCATATATAAAAGTATGCCACGTCCTTCTTTTTCAATTTGCATCATAGCAGTTTGCAGTTGTCTGCCACAGTCGCAACGTGCAGAATGAAAAGCATCCCCTGTCAAGCATTCTGAGTGAACTCTTGTGAGAAGATTTTTTCCATCTCCAATTTCTCCTTTTACAAGGGCTATATGGTGTTCACCATTTATGGTATTTACAAAGGCATGAGCAGTAAAGTTTCCAAATTCTGTGGGTAGCTTTGCAACTGCCACATCTTTAACTATTTTTTCATGTCTTTTTCTGTAATGAATCAGCTCGTCAACTGTAGTAATTTTCATGCCAAGTTTTTGGGCAAGGTCAAAAATTTCTTTACCTCTCATCATGTGGCCGTCATCAGCCATAATTTCGCAGCAAAGACCACATTGTTTTAAACCTGCAATTTTAAGTAAATCTACAGTGGCTTCAGTGTGCCCTCCTCTTACAAATACTCCACCTTCTTTTGCTACTAATGGAAACATATGGCCTGGTCTTCTAAAATCTTCGGCACTAGAATTTTCATCAATAACTTTTTTTGCAGTTATAGATCTTTCATAAGCTGAAATACCTGTTGTTGTATCAACATGGTCTATAGAAACTGTGAAGGCTGTTGAGTGGTTGTCGGTATTTTCTGTTACCATCTGTTTTAAGTCAAGCCTTCTTGCGATTTCATCTGACATAGGCATACAAATTAAACCCTTGGCAAGACTTGCCATGGTATTTATATTTTCACCGCTGGCAAACTCGGCTGCACAAATCATATCTCCTTCATTTTCCCTGTTGGGATTATCAGTAACTATTACTATTTCCCCTTTTTTTAGGGCTTCAGTAACTTCTTCAATAGAATTTATTTGCATTTTAACCTCCTAATAAAATCCATTTTCTTTTAGAAAATTCATATCTATCTTTTCTTTATCTTCACTTTTATTTAAATATTTAAAAATATATTTGCCAATAATATCAGTTTCAACATTTACCAAGTCGCCCACTTTTTTTGATTTTAAATTTGTGTTATTAATGGTTGTGGGTATTATTGAAACTTTAAAATAAGTATCAGTAACTTGAGAAACTGTTAGGCTTATGCCGTCAATTGCAATTGATCCTTTATAGACAACTTCTTTCAAAGAATCCTCGTTTATGCTGATTTTATATTCTACAAAATTATCAATATTTTTTATTTCAATAATTTTTCCAAGGCTATCAACGTGGCCTTGAACTATATGACCGTCAAGCCTTTTGTCTAAGGATAATGCCCTTTCAAGATTTACAGCATCTCCTTTTTTTATATCTTTAAAAGTTGTTTTATTTAAGGATTCTTTCATGATATCAGCTACAAAATAATCATTAGAAAGATCAGTAACAGTTAGGCAAACTCCATTTGTTGCTATGGAATCTCCTAATTTTGTACCCTTAAGGACAAGTGAAGCTGATACATTTATTTTATAAAGATTTTTTTCCTTTGAAATTGAATTAACTTTTCCAACTTCTTCTATAATTCCTGTAAAAATATTATTCCTCCTTATCTACATAGGCATTAATTAAAATATCCTGTCCCATCTTTTCGACTTGAAAATCTTTTATTTTTATTGCATCCTTCATGAGAGTAATGCCCTCTCCTGCAACGGGACTAAGACCACTTCCGCCAATAATTTTTGGACCTATAAAAAATATTATTCTATCAACTAAATTTTCCCTTAACATAGAATAGTTTAGATTTCCTCCTCCCTCTAAGAGAACAGAGCATATGTCAAAATCTTTTAACTTAGAAAATAAATCTAACAAATCTACACGTTCATCTTTTTTCTTGCAAACAAGAATATGAACATTTGCCATTTCTTTTAACTTATTATACTTTTCTGTGTCATAGCCTTCTGTACAAGCAATTATTGTTGGAGCATCAGATGATGATAAAAGTTTAGCATCAAGAGGAATTCTAAGTTTTGAATCCACAAGAATTTTTGTGGGGTTTTTGTAGTTGCCATAAATTCTCACATTAAGGGAAGGATCATCTTTAAGAACAGTTCCAATACCTACCATTATTGCATTATTTTCTGCCCTAAGCTTGTGAACATAATCTCTTGAAATCTGAGATGAAATCCATTTGCTATCACCTGTAACTGATGCAATTTTGCCGTCAAGAGTCATGGCAGATTTCATAGTAACAAAAGGTCTTTGGGTTTTAATGAAGTGGAAAAATTCTTCATTTAATTTTAAGCCTTCCTCTTCCATAATCCCTTCAACAACTTCTATTCCAGCATCTTCTAAAGTTTTTATGCCCTTGCCTGAAACTTTTTTATTGGGGTCAACATTAGCGATTACAACTTTTTTAATTTTATTTTCAATAATTGCCTTGGTGCAAGGTGGCTGTTTGCCATAGTGGCAACATGGTTCTAAATTTACATATAAAGTAGAACCTTCAAGGGACTCGCCATTTTTTTTGGAATCTTCTATTGCCATAGTTTCGGCGTGAAGATCACCAAACTTTTTATGGTAGCCTCGTCCGATAATTCTATCATCATTAACAATTACACACCCTACCATAGGATTAGTAAGTGTAAAGCCCTTGCCCTTTTCGGCAAGCTCCATAGCCAAGGACATATAAGACCTATAATCCACAAATTCTAACATAATTTCTCCTTATATAAAAAAAAATAAGCCCACAAGGGGCTTAAAAATTCGCACGCAAAACGCATAATTTTTCTCTCATCCAGACTATACTGTCGGTATTGGAATTTCACCAATTCAGCCAAAAAGCTCGCGGACTTTACCGCCGGTGAGGAATTGCACCTCGCCCCGAAAAACTAATGTATTAATTTATATATAGATATTAACACTAAGTATAAATAAATGTCAAGACTTTAAGGACTAATTAAGTATAGATTTTGTAAATTTAATTATTGAAAAAAATTTTTTAATTTAGTATAATACTTTAAGAAACATTTACAAAATTATATAAATTTTTTGTAAAAATTTGTTGACATATTAAGATTGGTCTTGTAAAATATTAAAGGTAGCCAACTTGAATATACTTTCTTGGAGAAATACTCAAGAGGCTGAAGAGGCTCCCCTGCTAAGGGAGTAGGTCCCGATAGGGGCGCGAGGGTTCAAATCCCTCTTTCTCCGCCAATGGTGAGGGCCTTTAGCTCAGTTGGTTAGAGCGCCCGGCTCATAACCGGTAGGTCCTGGGTTCAAGTCCCCGAAGGCCCACCATTATAAGTTGCCAATTTAATATTGACAACTGTTTTGCCCAGATAGCTCAGTCGGTAGAGCAGAGGACTGAAAATCCTCGTGTCGCTGGTTCGATTCCGGCTTTGGGCACCAATATTAAACCTGTAAGATATTCTCTTACAGGTTTTTTTATGCTGTCTTTTATTTATTTTTAATTGTCAGGCTAGATATAAGATTTTACAAACAGTCTTTTATACTTGTGATTTTCTTTACATATAATAAAACTAAATCATATATTTTATTATATGTAAATACAGATATCTAAATTGCATTTACCATATTAAATATTGGTAGGGCAATTGATAAAACTATAAAACCTATTATTATTGATAAAATTATTATGAGTATTGGACCTAGAAGTTCTAAAAATCTCTTGTTATAATTTTCTGTTTCTTCTTCGTAATAGTCGATAAAATTTTTAAATATTTCCTTAAAACTTGAAGTTTCCTCTCCGACTCTTACCATAGATATAAATATTTTGGGAAATATATTCATATCTCTAAGACTTTGCCAGTAGGCTCTACCTTTTTTTAAATTTACAGATACTTTTCCTAATTCTTTTTTTATAAGTATATTTGCCTCCATTTTACAAAGGGTTTGTGTTGCTTCATCTATTGTGAGGCCTGCTGATAAGATTGTATAAATTGTAAAAGAAAATCTCAGTGTATAAATTCTTTTATAGTAGGCTGATTTTAATAATATTTTATCTTTTATCTTGGGATTTTTCTTTAGATATATTATAAAGAAAAAAGAGATAGCTAAAAATATAAAACTTATTATAATAAAATTTTCCCTCAATATTTTTGAAAATCCTATTAGGAGTCTTGTCATCAAGGGCAAACTCTCTCCTGCTTGGTCATAAATATCTGCAAATGTTGGAATTACATTTAACATCAAAAAATTCACAACTAGGGCTGAAACTATAATTAATATTATTGGATATGTCAGAGTGGAATAAATATTTTTTCTCAATTTTTCCTCTCTTTTGTAGAAGGATGCCAATTTTCTAAAGACTTGTTCTAAGTTTGATGAGTTCTCTCCGACATCCACTAGACTTACTATAAAATCTGTAAATTTTTTGGATTGAGCCATAGCCTGACTTAAAGATATACCACTATGCAAGTCTTGTGAAATTTTTAAGAGAATATTTCTTTTTTTCTCATTAAAATTATCGGCTACAATCTTTAAAGCTTCTTCTAAGACTATACCCGATTTTAAGATTAGAGCTAGTTGAGTAAATAAAAAATAATAATCTCTGTTTTTAAATTTTATATTTAGGCTTATGCCTTTATTTTTTTCTATATCCTCTTCAAGGCTTATGGGTCTATATCCTTGACTTTTTAAGTTTGTTAAGGCTTCTTGGTAATTTTTTGCACTTATCTTACCTTTTTTTATTTCTTTTCCATGAAGGACTTTATAGGTAAAATTCATATCTCACCTATTGTATTTATATTTCTATAATATTCTTCCATAGATGTTTGACCATTTTCTACCAGTGATAAAATTTCTGAAGCTAAAGTTTTCATTCCTTGGCTTATTGCATAATTTTTTATTTTTCCTATGGATTTTTTCTCGCTTATCATTTCTTTTAAAGTTTCATCTACTATCATTATTTCAAACACTGCAATTCTACCCTTGTAGCCTCCATTACACTTGGGACAGCCCCTTTTTTTATAAATTTCCTTGTCTTTAAAAAAAGGATTATTAGATATTTCTTTTTCCTTACAATGGGGGCAGAGTTTTCTTATTAGTCTTTGGGATATAACTCCTATTAAACCTGCTGAAACTAGATAGGGTTCTATACCCATATCAATTAGTCTACCTACAACTGCTGGTGAATTTTCTGTATGTATTGTTGAAAAAACTGTATGACCTGAAATTGACGCAGAAATTGCAATATGGGCTGTTTCTTTATTTCTTATCTCCCCTATCATAATTTTATCGGGATCCATTCTAAGAATTGATTTTAAACCTCTCTCAAAGCTTAGCCCTGTATTTTCATTTACTTCTATCTGATTTATTCCAGCAATTTTATATTCAATGGGGTCTTCTATAGTCATTATATTTATTTGTGAATTTTGAATATATTTTAAAATTGTATATAAGGTTGAAGTTTTTCCTGAAGATGTTGGACCACTTATAAGAACTAGACCTTGTGGCTGACTTATGACTTTCAAAATATTTTTTAAATTTTCTCCACTAAGTCCTATCCCCTCTGGGCTGTAATCCACCCTTCCCACATCAAGAATTCTAAAAACAATTTTTTCGCCGTAGGCTGTGGGACTTGTTGCAACTCTTATATCAATATTTCTGCCCCTAAAATTAAATGAAAATCTGCCATCTTGTGGCAGTCTTTTTTCTGCAATATCAAGTTTTGCCATAACTTTTATTCTAGTTATTAAATATGGATAAAGATTTTTTGGAAATTTAGAAAGCTCATGCAGACTTCCATCTATTCTAACTCTGACAAGTACTGAGTCTTCAAGATTTTCTATATGAATATCAGAAGCATCTTTTTCTATTGAAAAATTTAAAATATAATTTAAAACTTTAGCCACTGGTGAATCTTTAGACTCATCTTCTAAGTCATCAATACCTATATCTTCACTATATAAGTTTTTTATCTGATCTAGAATTTTATCATCTAGCTTTTTTTCAAATAAGCTTTCTATTTCCTTAATAATTATATCTTTAGACTTTTTTATAAATTCTATATCCTTTTCTGTAAGCTCTTTTATATTGTAATTTAGAAGTTCGTCATCATTTGCAGAATATAGAATAATTTTCTTTTTGTCCTCATAGATTGGTACTATAAAATTTTTACGGCAGTATTTCTCATTTAAAATTTCTAATAAAGCTTGGCTAACTTTATTCATCTTTGGACTCCTTTTTAACATAGGAGCAAGTGGCATTTGAACATCTTATAGTTTTGCCTTTTCTATTTGCTACTTCCACTAAAATATTTCCACACTTGGGGCAAAATTCATCAACTGGTTTATTCCATGACACAAAATCACACTTTGGATAATTTGTGCATCCGAAAAATTTTCTTCCCTTTTTAGACATTTTTATGGCTATATCTCCATCCTTACATTTAGGACATTTGACGCCAATTTTTTCTACATAGGGTTTTGCATTTCTACATTCAGGAAAACCTGGACAAGCTAAAAATTTTCCAAATCTGCCCATCTTTACCACCATATGTCTGCCACATTTTTCACATATTACATCTGTTACGGGATCAGAAATTTGAACTTTTTCTATATTTTCATATGCCTTATCTAAAGCTATTTTTAATTTATCATAAAAAACTCTAACTAATTCTTTCCACTTAAGATTTCCATTTGCAACCTTATCTAAGTCTGCTTCCATTTTTGCTGTAAATTCCTTATTAACTAGACCTTCGAAATTTTCGCACAAAATTTTATTTACTGTCAGACCAAGTTCTGTAGGAATTAATTTTTTATCTTCATTTACAACATAGTATCTTGTTTGAAGGGTTGAAATTGTCGGTGAATATGTTGAAGGTCTGCCGATTCCTAAGTCCTCTAAAGTTTTTATTAATGATGCTTCGTTATATCTTGGAGGAGCTTGGGTAAAGTGTTGGTCTTTTTTAAGTTCTTTTAACTTTAACTTATCTCCTACTTTCATCTGTGGAATAACTTCATCTTTTTTATTGTCATAGGCATAGACTTTTAAAAATCCGTCGAATTTTAATATTGAACCTGTCAATTTGAAGGATTCATTATTTGAAATTATTTCTATGTTGTTTGTTGCAAAGCTAGCTTGTTTCATAAGTGATGCTACAAATCTCTTCCAAATAAGTTCATATAATTTAAACTGGTCTTTATTTAGAGAATCCTTGATTAAATATGGAGTCTTTCTCACATCTGTTGGTCTTATACATTCGTGGGCATCTTGCACATTTTCAGATTTTTTCTTAGCTTTTCTAGCCCTACCAACATAATCCTTGCCATAATTTTCTTCTATAAAATCTAGGGTCATATTTACGGCTTGGTCAGAAATTCTTGTGGAGTCGGTTCTCATATAAGTTATCAAACCTACAAGACCCTCTTCCGGCAGTTTTACACCTTCATAAAGTGATTGGGCAACTTGCATAGTTTTTCTAATTGTAAAATTTATCTTTCTTGATGCTTCTTGTTGCATGGTTGATGTTGTAAAGGGGCCTGCTGGATTTCTTGATCTCTTGCCTTCTTTTACATCTTTAACTGTGAAATTTTCTTTGTCTATATTTTTTATAATCTTATCAACATGAGCTTCAGTTTTTAAGTCAGCCTTTTCAAGTTTATTATTTTTATAAGTTCCTTGATAATTTGCCAAGACTTTTTTTCTATTGAATCTTAAATCTGCATCTAAGGTCCAATATTCTTCGCTTATGAAATTATTTATCTCTTCTTCCCTATCGCAGATAATTTTTAAAACTGCTGACTGAACACGACCTGCTGAAAGTCCAGCTTTAACTTTCTTCCAAAGTAAAGGTGAAATTTTATAGCCGGCAAGCCTGTCAAGTTCTCGTCTAGCTTGCTGAGCATCAACAAGATCCATATCAATTTTTCTTGGTTTTTTTATAGATGATTTTACTGTATCTTTTGTAATTTCATTGAAAGTTACCCTATTTTCATCATCTTCATCCATTCCTAAAATATGCGCCAAATGCCAAGAGATAGCTTCTCCTTCCCTATCAGGGTCAGTTGCCAAAAGGACATTTGTTGCTTTTTTTGCTTCACTTTTTAATTCTTTAATTATTTCTCCCTTACCCCTAATATTTATATATTGGGGCTCAAAGTCTTTATCTATATCAATACCAATCTTACTTTTTGGCAAATCTCTTACATGACCAACGGATGCCATGACCTTATAATTAGAGCCAAGCATTTTTTTGATTGTCTTTGCCTTAGTAGGAGATTCCACAATAACTAAGTTTTTTGCCAAAATTTCAACTCCTTTAAATAATTCTATATTCTGTCAAAGAAATTTTTTCTATCGCTGATTTTAATTCTAATTTTGTTAACAAACTATTTATATAAATTACATCAAAATTTGATTTATTGCAAATTTCTTCTATGGTAATACTTCCATCTTCCATTAAATTTAAAATCAAATTTTCATCTTCTGATAAATTCTTTATTATATGTTTTTCCTCTTCTTTTTTTATAATTGATGGATAAAATGGTAAAATGTCCTCGATTTGTAAAAGAGGTGTTGCTCCATCTCTAATCAGAAGATTTGTACCCTTTGAATAAATTGAATTAATATTTCCTGGTATGGCAAAAACTTCTTTTCCTTGTTCTGCGGCAAGTCTTGCTGTTATTAGTGAGCCACTTTTTTCTTTAGCTTCCACTACTATTACACCCTCACTTAATCCTGATATTATTCTATTTCTCTGTGGAAATGTAAATTTCGTTGCTTTCATTCCGAAGGGATATTCTGAAACTATTGTAGCCTTATCTAATAAATTCATATATAAATTTGTGTTTGCCTTTGGATAAATTATGTCGATGCCATTACCTAAGACTGCTATTGCCTTCATATTTTTTTCTAAGGCTCTTTTGTGGGATAGGGCATCTATTCCATATGCCATGCCTGAAACAATGGTAAAATTATAAGAGGACAATTCGTCTACAAATTTATTTACTGCATAAATCCCATAGGAAGTGTGCTTTCTCGCCCCCACTATTGCTATATTATTTTCTAATTTTATATCTTTACCCCTTATATAGAGAATAGCTGGTGGGTCTTCAATTCTTCTCAAAGAAGATGGATAATTTCCATCTAAAATTGTTGATATTTTTACCTGCAATTTCTGAGATTTATTTAATGTATTTTCTAGTATTTCCTCATATTTACAATAAAATTTCTTAATTTTATCAAAAGTTACTTTTTTCAAAAGAGGCTTATACTGGTTTTCTTCTAAATTAAGAAATTCATTCAAAACTAAATTCTTCTCAATTGAAAAATCTAAAATTTTAATTATATTTGATGAAGAAAGACCTATGGAGCTTAAAAATATTATCGCATTTCTATCCATCAGTTACCCCAAAATTTTGAATCAATAGATCTATATTGGATACTTTCTAAAAGATGGTCTTCCTTTATTTGAGCTGAATTATCCATATCAGCTATGGTTCTTGATATTTTTAAAATTTTATTATAAGTTCTTGCAGACATATTATATTTATTAAAGGCAATTTCCATTAATTTTTTGGACTGCTCATCAAGCTTGCAATATTTTTTTAAATCTTTATCAGGAATTTGTGAATTAAAACTGTAAGCCTTATCCTTGAACCTTTCTTTTTGTATATCTCTCGCATTTTGGACTTGATCTCTCATCTGTTCAGAAGAAAGTGGAATTTTTTCTGTAGATATTTCCTTATAATCAACTTCTGACACCTCCATGTGAATATCAATCCTATCTAAAAGAGGATGGGAAATTTTTGATAAGTATCTTTGAATTTGATATGCACTACAAGTACACTCATGCTTTTTAGAATGACTATAACCACAGGGACATGGGTTCATAGCTACTATTAATTGAAAATCTGAAGGAAATGTTACAGTTCCATTGGCTCTTGCAATATTTATTATTTTTGCTTCCATGGGTTGCCTTAAAACTTCCAAGACATTTTTTGAAAATTCCGGTAATTCATCTAAAAATAATACTCCCTTGTGGGCTAAAGAAATTTCTCCAGGTCTTGGATATGTACCTCCACCTATTAAGGCTACTGCTGATGCAGTATGATGTGGACTTCTAAAGGGTGGTGTGGAAATTAGAGCATTTTCTTTTAATAGTCCAGCTACTGAATATATTTTTGTTACTTCTATTGCTTCTTCAAAATCAAGCTGTGGCAATATTGTTGGAAATCTTTTTGCTGCCATGGTTTTTCCACTTCCTGGTGAGCCGATGAATAGACAGTTTGCCTTTGATGCTGCAGCAATTGTCAGTAATCTTTTTAAATTTTCTTGCCCTTTTATATCTGAAAAATCATTGTCATATTCTACCTTGGTATTTGAAATTTGTCCGACTGCTCTTTCAAGGCTTATATTTCCCCTTAAAAATTCAACTACATCTTTTAAATTTTTTACTGGATAAATTTCAACATCTCTTACAAGGGCTGCTTCTCTTCTGTTATCATAAGGCACAATGAATTTTCTAAAGCCTTTTTCTCTCATGGATATTATCATGGGCAAGGCTCCTGATATTGGATATATTTTTCCATCAAGGGCTAGTTCTCCCAAAAAAACAAAATCATCAGGTGATTTTTCTATAAGTCCATCTGATAATAAAATTCCCACAGCTATGGCTAAATCAATTTGTGATCCATCTTTTCTAAGGTTTGCTGGTGCAAGATTTATGGTAATTTTTTTATTGGGAAAATCATAAGCTGAATTATTTATGGCTGATTTAACTCTTTCTATAGATTCTTTTATGGCAGTATCTGGAAGACCTACAAGGCTTACCTTTGGTAATGACCTTGAAAGGTCTGTTTCTACATCAACTTCATAACCATTTAATCCAAAAAGAGTACAAGTTTTAACACGAGAATACATTATTCCTCCTCAATTTTTTCATATCTTTCACTCATAAAATTATCTGTTTTAGTTATTATATTATTTTGACACAAGTCTTTGAGATTATTTAAAAAATCATCATAAGAATAAGTTGTATCTGACTCTTTATTTACTTCTTCTAATATATTTAAAATTGAAACTGTAGAAAAAGGAAGTTTGTCTTCAATGACTTTATAAAATTCATTCAAATTGTCCACTTTATTTTGGCTCAATTCATCAAAGGGATTTAAAGTGTGAGGACTTTTTGTGTAAGCTGCCCTTACACGAACAAAAGATGAGCGTCCTCTTTCGGATGATGATATAAAAACATCTCCCGTTTGAAGATAAGGTAATCTTTTTGATTCTTCAATTCTTAAGTCAGTTTCTTCTTTTATTGTATCTATATCAGATGCCCTTACAGTTCTAAAAATCATTTTTGTATTTAATTGAGCTGTTATTGTTTCATCAAGAAGGGTCGGTCTTTGAGTGGCTAAGATTAAAAATACCCCATATTTTCTACCCTCTTGAGAAATTTCTCTTAATATAGATTTCGACGCACTTTCATAACCTTTTGGAGCAAAGTTATGAGCTTCGTCTGTTACTATGACAAAGGGTGGGAAAAATTTTGCATCAGTATTTTCCCTATAAATTTCATCCCTATATTCCTTTCTCATATAATATAATTTTGCTAAAAGATATGTTGAAAATACATTTATAATTTTTGTTGAACCTTGTAGGACAACTAACTTACCATTTTTTATAAGTTCAAAAATTATATCTATATTGTAGGAAAAAATACCTTGACCATAGAGAGAATTTAATCTCCATAAAACTCCTCTTGTTGAGGCTGGATTTGTTAAATTTCCATATTTTTCATAATTATCTCTAAGCATTTCAAGCCTTTGAATCTCTGTTAGATCTGTTGCGGCTCCTATTTTGCCATTAATTTTATTTAATCCTCCAAGCTCTTCAGCTTCTATTAGCATTTCCAGCTTATCTTTAAAGGAATAATAGCTTGCTCCTTTATTTAATATTACATCAATTACATTATTCATTGAGTCTGTAAGGGGTGAAACAGAATTTAAAAGATTTTTTAAATCACCCTTATTTAAATCTTGAAATTTTATACCTACATCAAGGCCAATTTGCAGACATTTAAATTTATCATTAAAATCTTTTGTAGAAATTTCAGAGTTTGTAGAAAAATCCATTTCAAAGTGAGGATCCAAAACTATAGTAGGAATCTTTTTTTCCATAATTTCCTCTAAAATTACCCTTAGTCCGAAAGATTTACCAGAACCTGAACCACCAAAAATTCCTATATGAGGATATTGGTGCATGGCTCTATAATTAAATAAATATGGAATATCTTTTTGCTTTACAAATTCATCCTTATCATAGGTGAATAATAAATCCCTATATTCCTCATCCATATCTTTTGTTAAGTCATCAGTATTTTTTATTACTCCGAGAACCATTGCATCTTTAGTATGAATGTTTAAAAGTATATTTTTTATTTCTTCAAAAGTTGGGATTCTTACATCAGAGCCTGTTATAGGTGCGTATAAAACTTCTTCAAAAAATCTTAGCTTTCCTACATAAACTGTTTCATTGTTGATGTCATAACCCATTGACTTAAGAGAAGATAAAACTCCAGCATCGACAAAATCTCCTCCCATGTCAAGAGGAATAAATCTGTTATAGGTTTTTGCCTCAACAATTTCTCCTATTAGAGAGCCTTGGACTGGATCTTGCACTACTAAAAATTCATTATTTCTAAAATTTTTTTCCTTTGAACCTATATATACTTCTTGAGTAGTTGTAATTCCTAATACTTTCATAAATCCCCCTAAAGTGTCCTTTTATCTCTTTCTGAAACAAAAAATCTTTCATACAAATCTCTATCTAGATAAGATTCTAAACTAGCCTTTATTAATTCATCAGTTATTCTAACGTCTTTATCCACAATATCAAGCCACAATGGAATCCCCCTGCTATTTATTGGAGTTAGACTGTAAACAAGTCTTGAAACAAATCTTAAATAATTTTCCTGAACATCTAAGATATCAATGCCAACAACTCCTGGAAAGTTTGAAGTTCTTATAAATGCAGAAGAAAATCCTTCGCCCAATCCCTTTTCTATATATTTTTTATTGACTTCGTTCTTAATTAGGAGTGCCTGACCAATTTTGAACCTGTTAAATAGAAGTTCTCTATCATAAATAGACCTATCAAGGCTCAAAGCTCTTGCTAAAATTCCAGTTTTTATATCTTTTATTACTCCAAAAAGAATTATATTTTGTTTTTGGCAAATTTCTCTTAAGTCTTTAAAATGCTCGGGGCAATTAATTTTATATCTGATAAATCCCCCATCCATCATAAGCACTTGTGGTTTTCTTTTTTTTATGTATTCAAGAGCAGACTCAATTTCTATTGTTGCAAGAAGTTTTTCTCTTTTTTCTTCAATTTCAAAGCTATCGTTTAGGGTTGGAGTATATATATCTGAAACATAAACCTCTTCATATTTTGTAGATTTGGCTAGACCTTGAAACATTTCTATATAGTGAGGATAGGCTCCTCCACACCTATTTACAGAACCGTCAACTCCCACTAAATCATCAATTTTTTCCAGCTCTTTTTGACTTAATTTTTCAAAATTTTCAATTTCTCCAACATTTTCTTCTAAAGATTTAAGAAATTCTTCATTGGATATGGAAAAATATTTCTTGTATTTATGTCTAAGATTTGAATTTATTGTTTTTATTTTTTCTTCAAACTGGTTAAAATCAAGCATCTATATTCAAACTCTCCTTGTAAACCACATTTTTTGATATATTATACTCTTGTGCTATCTCTTTTACTGCTTGGGACTTCTTTTGCCCATTATTAATTCTTTCAATTAATAGTTCTTTAATATCAGGCATTTCTTCTTTTTGGGTATTGCCCTCAACGACAATGACAAACTCACCCTTTAAAGTTAAATTTGAATTTAGTATATCTTCAACCTTACCACGAAGAGTTTCTTCATAAATTTTTGTAAGCTCCCTGGAAATAGAAATTTCTCTGTTACCTAAAATTTCTCTCATATCCTTCAAAAACTCAATAATTCTGTGGGGAGATTCATAAAAAATCAAGGTAGCCCTTATATTTTTCAAATTCTCAAATTCTTTTTTTCTAGATGAGGACTTAGGATTTGTGAAACCGTAAAAATAAAAGTTATCGTTAGCAAGTCCTGAAATAACAAGAGCGCTCAGGGCTGCATTAGGTCCAGGTAAAACTCTAAAGTCCAAATTTTTTTCAATTAATTTTTTTATTAAGACATACCCTGGATCAGAAATTCCCGGCATTCCTGCATCTGTCACAAGTCCAATATCAAGTCCATTTTCTAAGGATTCTATAATTTCAAGACTTGCTTTTGCTTCATTAAATTTATGGTAGGTCTTTAGTTTTTTATTTATGTCATAGTGATTCAGAAGTTTAATAGTAACTCTTGTATCTTCAGCATAAATTATATCGACACTTCTTAAAACCTCAAGAGTTCTTAGAGTGATATCTCCTAAATTGCCAATGGGTGTTGGGCAAAAATATATCATAAAAGCACCTCGTTATTATAAACCTTAAGCATTTGTTCGCTGTAATTGTCAGATTCGTGAACTATAAATTCCCTATAAAAATTGCCAAACTTGGCATCTTTTCGGCATCTCAAAATAAAATGAAGTGCCGGCTTTTCTAAATTAGGTTTTACTGCAATCATATCTTTAACCTTTAACTTGTAAAGGTTTAAATAATAAATAAGTTCACTTATCCTGTTAGAAGGAAATATTATTGTAAAATCTCCCCTTGCCTTTAAAAGTTTTGAAACTATCTCTATAAAATTTCTTATATCCGTTGAATGCCTTGCTTTTTCCATATTACTTTTAGGTTCAAAACAGTTAAAATAAGGAGGGTTAAATAAGATTTGATCAAAGTAATTATTAGGAAAATAATTCCCTAAATTTAAAATATCATCCTGTATAAGTCTTATTTTTTCCTCCAAATAATTTTCTTTTAATGCAATTTTAAAAAGTTCCAAAGACTCATTATTGTAATCAATAGCATAAAGCTCTTTAAATCTATCGACTATTCTTAAGGATATAATACCATTACCACATCCTAAATCTAATGCTCTTTGTCCCATCTTGACAAAGGAAGAGAGAATAAGGGAATCACTTGTATATTTAAAATTATTTTCGTCTTGAACTATTATATAATTTGTTCCGGGAACTTTATCTCTTTGCATTATTATCTCTTATCCTCTAAAATATTTTTTACAAAATTATACTTTTCATTAATACTATCAATTTCTTTGCCATTAATCTTATCAGAAAACTTTCCACCTGGAAGAATATCTGCGTATTTAAAAATTTGGCAAGTCCTTTTGCCATCAACATTTATATCCATTACATAAGTTGGAATAACTTGACTTGAAATTAGCCTTGTGGTGTTTTGGGTCAGATTTTTTTCTAATTTAAGCTTTATCATAAGACCTGACTCGACACCTTTTTTCCCCAAATATCTTTGCCTTTGATTTGAAAGGGCGTTTCCCATTGAATAAGCTAAAAATTTTCTCTTTCCATCAATACTGAAATCTTGGAATTTTTGAACAACATGAGGATGGGATCCTAAAATTGCATCTGCCCCTGATGAAAAAAGTAAATCTTTAAGCTCCTCTTGTCTTAAAGAAGGACTGTATTGATATTCGTTACCCCAATGAGGGATAACAATAATAAAATCTACCTGATTTTTTAAAGCTTCTATATCTTTTTTTACATCATTTGTCGCAAAGGTATCTATCAAATATTCCTTACCCCTAACAAGAGAGTCCATTCCATTTAATAGATCAGTATAGGCTAAAAAACCAATTTTTATATTATTTTTTTCTATTATTTTTGGTGGATGATTTTCATCCAAATATGTACCTACATTAATCATTTCCCCATCATTAATTGCATTAATAGTTTGAAAAATCCCATCAACTCCAGTGTCAAGGCAGTGATTATTTGCAGTAGTTAAGACATCAAAACCTACACTTTTTAGACCTGTAACTGTTTGAATAGGAAAATTAAAGCGAGGAAAGCCACTCAGAGCCTTATTTTTATTTATAGTTCCTTCGAAATTTGCTAAGGAAATATCGGCACTTTTTATGTCATCTTCAATATTTTTAAAATATTTTGAAAAATCGTAAGAATCACCAACTCTTGCATCATTAACCAAGGGTCTGTGAAAAATCATATCACCCATAGCTAGAATTTCTACATATGTCTTTTTATCTTCTTTTATATTTTCTTGTTGAGTTTTTTTAGTTTTATTTTCTTTACTTAAATTCGTTGAATTTTGGCATGAAGTAAATACTAATAAAAATATTAAAAATATGCTAATTAATTTTCTCTTCACAGTTTAAAGTTTCCTCTTGACTAAATTGGCAGCCACAATAGCATTGCCTATACATATTAAATTTATTGGAAAGCTCAACGGAGCGTTTAAAACCATTTTTCTTTTTAAAATCTGAATAAAGATAAGTAACTCCATAAATATTTCCCAAATAATTTCCTAACTTATTTAAAACTTGAGAATCTTTCCACGGAGATATGCTAAGAGTTGTGGTAAAATAATCAAAATCTCCTTCTTTGGCAAGCTGTGCAGTTTTAGAAAGTCTTAAATTAAAACATTTGAGGCATCTGCTAGAGCCTTCACCACTATGCTCATAGCCTTGAACTGCTTTTAAAAAAGCATCCTTATCATATTCAAGGACTTGAACTTTTACTTGGTCAGCTATGCCAAATTCTTTTATAAATCTCATTTGCTCCTTAGCTCTTTTCATATATTCCTCATAGGTGTCAATATTTGGATTATAATATAAGACTTGAAGCTTAAAATAAGGATAAAGCCTTTCAATTACGGCTGAAGAACATGGTCCGCAACAAGAATGCAAAAGTAGAGTCGGCTTATTTTGTAAATCAATTTTATTTATTATTTTTTCCATTTCTAAATTGTAATTGATCTTATTCATAGCTACCCCCTAAATAAAGATTAACATAAAAAAATGGACCGGTCAAAACCAGTCCTTTGGTCGGGATGAAAGGATTTGAACCTTCGACCCCATGCACCCCATACATGTGCGCTACCGGGCTGCGCTACATCCCGTTAATGAATAAAATTTTAGCACATATACATTAAAAAATCAATTTATTTTTATAAAGACCAGCCATTCTAATCAGACTGACTTATTTTTTAAGCTCAAAATATTATAAAAATATATTATCAAACCAATAACTACAAGTATAAGGCTTAGAAGTTGAGAAACTCTAAAAGGACCAAAATATAATGAATCTGTCCTCATTGCTTCAATAAAAAATCTTCCACAACCATAAATTATCAAATATAGGGTAAAAAGTTGACCTTCAAATTTTTGCCTTTTACTGACAAAAAAATATAATACTATGAAGATAAAAAAATCTAGCAAAGATTCGTATAAAAAAGTTGGATGAACCTTAATACCATCAACCATTATTGCCCAGGGTAAGTCTGTTGGTCCACCATGAGCTTCACCATTGATAAAATTTCCCCATCTGCCTATAGCTTGTGCCAAGGGAACTGCTGGTGCCAAGCAATCTAAAATGGTTATAAATTTAATCTTTTTTACTCTAGAAAAAATATAGGTTGCAAGAAGACCTGCAAGGATACCACCATAAATTGCCAAACCACCATTTCTTATAGCTAAAATCTCTCCAGGATTTTCCCTGTAATAATCCCACTGAAAAATTACATAATATAATCTTGCACCGATTACTCCTAATAAAATTACAAAAATTCCTAAATCTGATGAAAATAAGTTATAAAGTCCATCTTTGTAATTATATCTTTTGCCCATTTTTTCTGCTACATTTATGGCAAGAAAGGCACCAATGGCAATTAAAATGCCATACCATCTCACCTCTAATCCAAAAAGCTTAAAGGCGACTGGATTAATTTTCACTTTCTAATTCCTCCATAATTTGAACTCCAGCAGAAACTCCAAGCCTTGTTGCTCCGTTTTCAATCATAAGCCTTGCTTTTTCTAAAGTTCTTATTCCACCGCTTGCCTTAACTCCCATTAGATCTCCTACAGTTTTTCTCATCAAGGCAACATCTTCTTCCTTTGCCCCTCCAGTAGAAAATCCAGTTGAAGTTTTAACAAAATCTGCACCGGCTTCTTTTGAAAGTTGGCAAGCCTTTATAATTTCATCTTTTTCGAGCAAACAAGTTTCAAGTATAACTTTCAAAATTTTTCCCTTGTTGTGAGCAACCTTGGCAACTTCACTTATATCTCTTAAAACTATATCGAAATTCTTAGATTTTAAAGCTCCAATATTAAGAACCATATCCACTTCATCAGCACCTTTTTCTATGGCATCAGTAGTTTCAAAAACCTTTGATTCTGTAGTAGTTGCCCCTAGTGGAAATCCTATAACTGTGCAAATTTTTACATCTGTTCCTTTAAGTTCTTCTTTTGCAAGTTCAATATTTGATGAGTTTATGCACACAGACATAAAATCATATTCTTTTGCTTGCCTGCACAATTCTTTAATAGATTCTTGTGTAGCATCTGCCTTTAAGAGCGTGTGGTCTATATATTTATTTAGTTTCATAAAATCCCCCTAATTGTTCTATTGTCTTTTCTATATTTATATGCCCCTTTTAATTTATTTAGCTTATAGATTCATAAAGCGAATTTTCTTCAAAATGCTTATTTATATAAGTTAAAATTTCTTCGGTCTTTTGGACTTCCCTCTTATCTGTATCGCTTAGCTCAAGATAAGTATATTTTTTTGTACCTATTGCCATAAAAAAATGTTTTAAAACTAATTCTGCACCCAAAAACTGTTGATCAGTTAAAGGAGCACCCCCGACAAAAAGACCAAATCCCAACTTATTTTTAGGTAAAACTTCCTTACGCAAAAATTTCCTTGACCAATAAAGTTGCATCCTGTCAATAAAAGATTTAGAAAGGGCTGATACAGAATTAAAATAAATTGGTGATGCAAAAATCACAACATCACTATTATCAATCAAAGGATAAATATCAGTCATATCATCTTTTACAACGCATCTGGGAACTTTGGCACAGCCGTAACAAGAAATGCAATTAGAAAAACTTAAATCTTTTAAAATAATTTTTTTTACATCAAAATCTTTAAATTTTTCTTCAATAAAGATATCGAGAAAATTTTCTGTACTCCTATGTCTCCTCTCACTTCCCATAAGAGCCAAAAGTTTCTTTGTCATTTTCTAATCTTCTTGATCCCAATTAGTGTAGACATCTTGAACATCATCGTTGTCTTCAAGGGCATCTATTAATTTATCCATCTTCTTTATATCATCTTCATCAGATAATTTAGAATAATTTTGAGCCACAAAAGTAATATCACTTTCTACAAATTCATATCCATCTTCTTCAAGTTTTTTTCTGACATCGTGATAACTTTCAGGGACTGTTACAATTTCTACCGCATCTCCTCTATCAACAACATCTTCAGCACCATAATCAAGGGCAGATAAAATAAATTCATCAAGATCCATATCATCAGATTTTAAAATACCAATAATTCCTTTTTCTTGGAACATAAAGGATACACATCCGGGAGTTCCCAAATTTCCGCCATTTTTATCAAAAATGTGACGAATATCAGGAGCTGTTCTGTTTCTGTTGTCAGTCAAACATTTAACCATAACAGCAATACCGCTTGGACCGTAACCTTCATAAGTTATAGTTTCAAAGTTTGAAGAATCATCTTCACCTGCACCTTTTTTTATGGCTCTTTCTATATTATCATTTGGTAAATTTTCAGCCTTAGCCTTATCAATTGCAACTTTTAATTGAGGATTAAAATCTGGATTTGCTCCACCTTGTCTAGTTGCAACAGTAATAAGTCTGGCAAGTTTTGTAAAAACTTTACCTTTTCTAGCGTCTTCCTTACCTTTTTTATTTTTTATATTATTCCATTTTGAGTGTCCACTCATATAATCACCTTTTCTATTAAATTATTTCTCTACCTATTATAACTATTACAAATATTTTTGTAAAACTATTGTTAGATAATACTTGATTTTTTATGCATATTTATTATACAATAATTTTTAGAAATTATGAAAAGAAAAAAAGTAATTTAATCTCAAGAAATTGCAGAAAATGCAAAGATTTATCAATATTAACCCTTTACTTTTTTTCCAACTAATAATATAATACTAATGGCTCTTAATTATCGCGGCAAAATATAATAGGAGTTGAATTTAATGGCAAAAATGATGGGACCCAGATTCAAATTATCTAGAAGATTGGGACTAAATGTATGTGGCCACCCAAAAGCTATGAAAAGAGCTCAAAGAGGTAGTGCCAGAAGTGATAAGAAGTTAACTGAATACGGTAAACAATTATTGGAAAAACAAAGACTTAGAGCTTACTATGGACTTTTAGAAAAACAATTCAAAAATCTTTTTATTGAAGCTCAAAAAGCAAAAGGACAAACAGGTCCTAACCTTGTTTCTTTCCTAGAAAGAAGACTAGATAACTTATGTTATAGATTAGGCTTTGCTTCTTCAATAAGACAAGCAAGACAAATGGTTCTTCACGGACATATACTTGTTAATGGTAAAAAAGTTGATATACCATCATACAGATGTGACGTTTCTGATGAAATTTCCCTTTCTCGTAAGGGCAAGAAGGTAGAACTTTTCAAGGAAAATTTCAATACAAATTTCCCTGTATCTTATCCTTATCTTTCTAAGAATGAAGATTTCAAAGGTAAATTAGTAAGTCTACCAAATAGAGAAGATATTCCAATAGAAATTGAAGACCAATTAATAGTGGAATACTATTCAAAGAATATGTAATAGAAGAAGGCTCCTTTTGGAGTCTTTTTTCTTAGTTATTTAACAAATTTTAAGGAGATTTTTATGGATGATGTTAAATACAAAGAACTAATTTCTGTCACAGATCAAATGATATTTAAAGAAATATGCTCCATGCTTGATGAAAAACAAATCCCCTACCTTACTGATGATGATGGAGATTTTTTGCGACTAATATCAGGATTTTCAACTTTTGAACAAACAATTTATGTATCAGAAAAAGATTATGAAAAAGCAAAAGAAATACTGGTATATTATAAAAAAGATTATGGCGATAAGAATTTATATTAATAATAAATAAATTTATGAAAATACCCTTTTTACAACAAAGAATAAAAAGGGTATTTTTCTTATATCAGATATTGGTGACTATAAAATTTTTAAATCTTTTTTTCATATCACAAACAAAAAATTAACAAAAAGAAAATTTTTTATTTAAAAAAGACTACCCCAAGGGATAGTCTAAAAACTACTTGTGTTAAGTTTTATTTTTCTACTACTATGTTAATATTTTTAATACCATAGTCTTCTTCTAATTTCTTATAGGCTTCTTCAACTTGTTTTTGGTCAAAACCGTATATTGAAACTTCTTCTCCGTAATTTAATACTTCAAATTTCAACTTATCCCCTTGATAAAGGCTTAGTTTATAGAAGTTTGGTATATTTTTTTCATTTAAAAAATTATCCAGTATAACTTTTTTAAAGTCATCATCTGTTGGACCTTGAAATATTTCTTCATATTCACCGTCTTCATCATAGGCTGCATAATCTCTTAATAATTTTTTTATGAGCTTATCTTCTCCTAAGGCAATTACTTGGAAGAAGTCAGTTTTTTCAAGGTATTTTTTCAATAGCTTTTTTAAATACTTAAGGTCTAGATCAGTATCTATAAATACATCATTTTCAAATGTCAAATAATACATTTATTCATCACTCCCACTTGTTAGTAAATCAAAACTTACATAACTATCAAATTTGCTGTCTTCACCGTAAAAACTGATGCTTGTGAAAATAATCTTATATTTTACGCCACCATTTTCACCGCTTATAGCTAAATCTTCTGGATTTATTACACCATTAGCAGTCTTTAGGGTTTTTAATTTATCTCTAAGGCTTTTTAAATCAATTTCTCTCAACAAATCTTTTTTATCTTTTCTTGTCAAATAAATTTCTATTGTTGATGGATTGTAGGCAAAAGTAAAATTATCAACTTTTGTATCTTTATTGTATACTACATTTCTAATTAATTTAGAGTAGCCACTCACATCTATTGATGAGGGATTGTCATAGTTATAATAATAGTCCTCATAATTTGTTTCATCTTGACTTTTAAAGCCAAAGGTGTTTAACATTTTTTGGTCTGAAAATTCAAAATCTTCATCTAAATAAGGAATATCAGGTTTTATATGATTATTTGTTAAATAAAGCAATATACTTGTTATTTGAGCTTTATCATCTTCTGATATATCTTTATTTTTAACTATGCTATTACTCTTTAACATATTATTTTTTTCTAATATTTTTGTTAATCTTGC
Organism: Peptoniphilus lacrimalis DSM 7455; assembly: GCF_000378725.1. Classification (GTDB taxonomy): domain Bacteria; phylum Bacillota; class Clostridia; order Tissierellales; family Peptoniphilaceae; genus Peptoniphilus_A; species Peptoniphilus_A lacrimalis. The sequence goes on from NZ_KB900368.1 coordinate 214,701, forward strand.
AATTTGAGATTTTTCAGACATTTTATAGCAGGATATTGGTCCTAAGCTTGAAATTAAAATTATTATGGAAAGGATAAATGGAATTGTAATATTTGAATTTTTCTTATAAATAATATAGTAAATTTCACTTATCAGTACCCAAACACCAGTTGCCACTATAAAATATCTATTTTCTGTAAGTCCATATTGGTTTATTCTTAAGCCTATTGACAAAAACATCATACAAAGCAAGGGTATGATAGCAAAGGGATAATATTTTTTAAATGTATTTACAAATTTTTTATTAATTTTTTGTAAGAAAAATTGGAAAAATACCGTTACTACCGCAAACCATAATACAAGATTAACGATTATTCCATCTGGTAATTGCCAATTTATTATTATTTTTAAGAAATATAAAAATAATATTGCTGTGTATGCTAACACTAAGGGCAAAATTACATAAACTAATAAAACTTTAATAGATTTTGAATAATCGTAGTCTATAAATGATTCGCTTGCTTTAGGAAATTCTGATAAAAATATGCCGACATTATAGGGAATGAAAATAAAATAAAATATTTTTAGATAAATATTTGATGGAAAGTTTGCAGAAAATAGGGAATTTATTGCAAAAATTATTGCACTTATACCTATATAGGAAACTATTGAATATATGTTGGAAATGATAAAAGCCTCAAAAATATTTGCAACATAAGATACATAATCTTTATGGTAGAAAATTTTAGCAATATAGGACGCTAAAACTACAAATAGAGCTATCATTCCAAAATATATATATTTATTTTCATAGGGGAAAAATCCCTGTTTGGTTATATATATAATATCATAAAATCCATACATTATTGGGATTGACAATATATAAACTAAGACTGTAATAAATTTTATCTGTTTATTATCCTCTGCATTTTTAACATTTGACTTAGCAGATTCCAAATATAGGGATATTACTGAGTATAAAAATATTCCACCTATAAAAAATGCTCCCAATCTATTGTTGTTGATATTTGCAAGATCTACATCTCTAAAATTTAATGATCTTGCTAAATTATAGGCTGCTAAGAGTGAGCACAACATAGCAAGAGGAAATCTTTTTATTGATGCTGTATAGTTCATAAAAGTTCTTGTGATAAATCTGTATAGTTTCATAGAACCTCCTTATAACAATAAAAAAATTATAAACCATAATCTACAATTATACAAGTTTTTTCGATAAATTAGCCATTTTGTAACTTTTTTGTCAATTTTTATTCATATAAATTATATGTCCTTTTGAGATGGTATATATTACTTTTCCTATCAATTTTTCTCCCTTAAAGGGTGTATTTGAGGATTTTGACTTGAAAGTTTCAATACTATACTCTCTTTTGGGATCAAATATTAAAATATCTGCTCGTGAACCTTCTTTTAATGTTCCACCAGGTAAATTATATTTTTTGCATGGATTTGTTGACATAAGTTCTATAAGTTTATTTATACTTATAATATTTTTTTCAACCAGTTCTCTTACTCCTAAACCTAAGGCTGTTTCAAGTCCAATTATTCCTGAGGGAGCTTTTGTTAGTTCTCTATTTTTTTCCTCTTGTGAATGCGGGGCATGGTCTGTTGCAATTAGTTCTAAAGTTCCATCTTTTATTCCTTCTAATATAGCTTGTCTATCTTCTTCAGTTCTTAGAGGGGGATTCATCTTTGCCATTTGTTTATATTTTAAAAGGGCTTTATCTGTCAGGGTGAAATGATGTGGAGTAACTTCTGCAAATACATTTGCACCTCTTGATTTTCCATAACGAATAAGATCCACACCTCTTTTTGTTGAAATATGTTGAATATCAATTTTTGCTCCTGTATTTATTGCATATTCAACATCCCTTGCTATAAATGATGATTCAGAAAGAGAAGGAGAGCCATAAATATTAAATTTTTCAGATACTTCCCCGTGATTTATGCCGTTATTTTCAATTAAATTTGGGTCCTCCTCGTGAAAAGAAATTAAAGTATTAAGCCTTTTAGCTTCTTTCATAGCTTGCAAAATTAATTTTGAATTTCTGTTGGGAATTCCATCATCAGTAAAACCTACTGCTCCTTCCTGTAAAAGTTTCTCCATATCTACAAGTTTATTATCTTCAAAATTTTCTGTTAGGGCAGAAACCGTATAAACATTTATTGGCAATTCCTTTGCCCTCTTGTAAAATTCTTTCACTTTTTCGGGAGAATCCATGACAGGATTTGTGTTTGCCATACAAACTACTGAAGTATATCCTCCAGCTATTGCAGCCTGTGTTCCTGAATATAAATCTTCCTTATAAGTAAAGCCGGGATCTCTAAAATGCACATGGACATCTACAAGTCCAGGACAAGCAATCAAATTTTTTGCATCAATTATTTCTTTATCATCTGTTAAATCACTTGCAATTTTATTTATCTTACCATCTTTTATTTGAATATCTGCAATTTTATCAATATTTTGCCAAGGATCAATGACCCTAGCGTTTTTTATAATCATTTTCTACCTCTTTTTTTATTATTAATATTATTATATAAGAAAATAAAAATTTGAAAAATATTATTTATCTTATACTTACTAAAGCATTTAATCTGACAAATTTTTCTTAAAATTTTTAGCTAAAGAAAAAGTTCCAAGCTCATCCAAAAACTTAAGTAACAAGCTTAGTCATAAAAAAGTCAAAAGATACTACAAGTGCTAGGATAATCCTGTAGTTTTAAAAAATTCTTTACTTTCACTTATAAGTGAAGTTGTTCCTAAAATAATAATAGGACTTTTATATTTTCTTGCCATGTTAAGTGCTTCTTTAATATCTGGACTTGTTTCAACAAAAATTTTATTAGCTAAAAGTTTTTGCCTTTGCTCATCTGTAAAGACATAATGAGAGTTTGATGTTTTTGTTAGAATAATATTTTTTGATATATCTTTTACGCCACTTACAACTCCAAAATAATCCTTATCGTCAGGAATACCTACAATACTTGTGATATCTTCAATTTTCAAAGCTTTCAAAGATTCTTTTATGGGTTCAAGACTTTTTTTATTTATACAAGCATCTAAAATTATCAAGGGATTTTTACTAATAATTTCAAACCTTGCCGGATATTTTAAATCTAAAAGATTTTTCTTAATATCTTCTATTGGTAAACCTTCATAAATATCTATGGCACAAGCCAGTGCAAGCACAGCGTTTTTAACCTGATGCAGACCTATCAAAGGTATTTTTATATTTTTAATTCTTCTATCCTTAAATACTCCATCAAAGGTCATTCCATCAAAGCTGTAGGAAATATTTTCTCCATAAAAATCTTCTCCATAAACTTTAATTTTTACGCCTTCTTTTTTTGCCTTATTTTTTAAAATTTTAAGAACTTGCCTATCTTGACTTGCACTGTAGGCAAAAATTTGTCCCTTTTTTATAATATTACATTTATCGTTTGCAATCTCTTCAAGGCTTGACCCTAATTCTCTTGTGTGTTCCAAAAAAATTGTATTGATAAGACAGTATTTATTAATAACATTGTTGACATCATCATACTTAGCGCCCTTACCAAATTCCATAATATTTATTTGGGTGTCTTTTTCTTTAAAGTATTTTAGACCAATAGCTGCCTCAATTCCTATAGGGCTTATGGGTATAGATTTTGGCAAATTTTTTTCAATTTTATCAAAATCTATTTTTAGGTCCTCAACAATTCTTATAAAATCTTCATCTGAAATCTCTTTGCCATCAACTTTAAATCTCTCATTAATTTTTAAAATGTGAGGGCTTGTAAAAAGACCCACCCGAAATTTAGCCATAAGTATTTGGCTAAGCATATTGGCAAGACTGCCCTTGCCCTTTGAACCAGTAATCCCAATATTTATACCAGTTGATAAATTTTCTAAAATTTCTTTTGTAAGCTCAGGGTGTCTTTTGTTTTTATCCTTGTCATTATAGGATTGAAATTTTTCTGATCTCATATATGATGCAAAAATATAATCTTCAGCTTCTTTCCTATTCATTAAAATCTTCCTTTATTGACAGTAAAATTTCCCTTGCAATATTTGTTCCTGTCGCCTTTTCTATGCCTTTTATACCAGCCATGACATTGACTTCACAAAAATAAAAATTATCTCTACCAAACAACAAATCAATCCCAACAAAATCAAGCCCTGTAATTTTGTAAATATCTTCAGAAATTTTTTCCATTTTAGGGCTTATATCATAGGGGCTTAGCTTAGCACCTAGGGCAAAGTTTGCCCTAAAATCCATGTTTGATTTTCTTAACATTGCAGCCTTAATCTTACCTTTTATTGCATACATCCTTATATCTCTACCAAAAGATGACTCTATAAATTCTTCAAATAAAAACTCTTTGTCTATGCCATAAAAAGTCCTTATTTTTTTTAAATCTTCCTCACTTTTTATAAGATAAACTTGGTCGCCTTCAGAACCATCTAAACCTTTAATCACAAAAGGATCTGATAAAATTTTAGATACTTCTTCAAAAGATTTATCTGCACTTGCCAAAAAATATTTGGGTTTTAAGAAATGTAGTGAAGAAATATTTTCCAACTGGGAAAATTTATCCAGATAAGTATTAAAAGAAGATAGGTTATTGTAAGATTTTTTTGCTAATGAATTTAACCTATCTTTTATATGTCCATGTTTATGTCTATTTATTAAAAAATCAACTTTATTCAATTGATGAGCTTTGTGTAATATTTTATTTTCACATATTATTGTGTCACAAACTCCAATTGTATTCATTTCAATATTTAGGCTTTTTGCTTCTTGTTCTAATCTTTTACAGGTGTAGGAATTACACATATTATCATATCGAGCAATTAAATATCCTCTTAGTTTTTTTATCATTTTACCTTAATTCTTTCCTCATTAAAAATCCACCACAAAATTAAAGGAAATATCAATATAATTAGCAAAAACTTAATAAATAAAGAGCAATTTAGCTCTGCTACTGTTATTACTGTTCCTAAAAAAGTTATCCCTTGGCTAATGGAGTGCCTTTTAAAATTATATTCCATATTTCTCTTAACTTTTACAATACATCCTATCCCATTCATGTCAAGTTTTTTTCTGATTGTTGCTGGCATTTCTATAATATAGTCAAGACAATTGTCATCAGTTAATATTCTTGCAGTAATTGTTTTTTCATTATAAGAAATATCTATTTTATCATTATCCTCTGTCCCTAAAATCATCATAATATTTGAAGATACTCTGACTATACCATAATTATCATCAGTTTCTGCTGCCCAGCTACACCTTAAAAAAACAAAACTATAGCCTACATAAAAACTATAAAATTTATTTTTTATACTTTCCAATACAGACAATTTTATTTCTTCTGTTTGTATTTTCTTGGGTAAAACAAGAAGTTCTATCTTATTATTAACTATATTTTCCTGACTTTGACTAATTTTAGAAATCTGCTCATCAGACAATGAAGAGTTGTTATTTACAATATAATAATTGTCGCCAGGGATTTTTTTATAATATTTCAAGCATAAATCTTTTACCTCATCATCTAACTGGGCAAGCATCAATTGATATTCTTCTTTTCTTAAGTATTCAAAAGGATAATTGATACAAGCTAACAATAATTTATAATACCTTGGAATCATTATTCTTTCTAAGGCTACTCCTTCCCTACTTATTCTACCCTTATCTCCATAGTTGGCTTTGTTATAATCAATTAACATCTTAAGACCAACATATTTATTATAGACATAAAAATCATAAGTCGATGAATAAGCAAGAAATTTATCATACAAGGCTTGGGAAAAAGAAATATTTGCTATCTTATCAATCTTTGGTACACCAATAGGTAAATCATACTTTTTATATAAGTGAACAACAATAGGCATACCTATAATTCTTTGTTTCCAGTCTGAAAAATTTTTCTGCAAAACTCCGTTATAAGATAGCAATTCTATAAACCTATTTGTCAGATAAATATTTTTAGAATTTTTTTCATTATTGTTGGGACTATTTATTTCTTTACTGTCATATATATGAACTAATTCAATTTGTCCCTTATATGTTGAAATACCATAATTATATGTAGGTATAATTTTATTTAAATTCTCAGGATTTTCCTCCTTAAATAATTCCTTATAATCAAGTCCAGCTATGTCCTGTGGCTTATGTATTCTTGCCCTGTTGAGTTTTAAAACTTTATGACTTTTTGCATTCCAATCTACTTTTGCCAATGTGCCAATAATATATTCCAAAGAAACAATTAAATTAAATACATTGTCCTCATTATTTTTATCATATAAATTTCTCAACAAATTATTTATTTCCAGTTGCATGGTGCTTATATTGCATTCTCTATGAATATAATTTGTTAAAGTATTTATATTTGAGGCTTTAAAAACTTGATTAACAAAAACTTTATTTTTTTCGTGATTGTAAAAAAAATCCTCTACTGTATAAATAACCAAGTCCTTAATAAATTTATAATCATTTAAAGATGAATCTTTATCATCTGTTGTTCCTATTTCTACAGCACATTCTTTTTCCTTATCGCATCCATGAATATCAAATAAAATTTTTATGTTATTTTCTTTTATATATTTCTTTAAGGCTCTCTTATATGATGAATTTTCCTCACTGTCAAAATTTGCATCAGATGATGACTGGTTAAGTGCATATATTAAATGACATCCCGTAACTTTTTGCAAATATAGACAAATTGAACCTGTAAATAAATCACAATATTTGATTTTCCCATTTCTAAAATGATTTACACTATGAGGTGCAGATAGCATAATTGGAACTTTTCCTTCTATAATTTCAAATTCCCTAGAATCTTTACCGTTATAATCATTTGCGGAAAATTTCTTCTCTATTTTTTTTAAGTAATTTATAATTTCTTCTTTTTCAATCATAACTAAGCTCGTCCATTTCTTTTAAAATATAAAACTCTTTTATAAGCTGAAGGCTTCCACTTACTAATATTAAATCATCAGGTCTTGCCATGGGACCTATATAATTTAGAGCTTCTTTAAGAGATGACTTAGACATTACTTTTTTTACACTAGCTTGTGCTTCTTTTTCTAAAATCTCTATATCTTCATTTGACTTATTTTCTAAATCAACTAAAATTAAAAGGTCTGCAAGTTCTCCTATTTCTTCTAGCATTTTTTTATGGTCTTTATCCTTTAAAATGCTGGAAACGAGATATAATTTATCAAAATAAAATAATTTAAGATTATCTCTAAGTTTTTTTATGCCACCAATATTATGAGCTCCATCTAATAAAATTCTTGGATTTTTACTTACAAGGTCCATTCTGCCCTTCCATTTAGCATCTTTTATTAATTTTGTTGCCTTGGTAAAATCAAAATCAATAAGAGCTTTTTTTATTAAAATAAAAAGACTATAAAGGCATAGGATGGCATTTTCTATCTGATATAGTCCAATTTGATCTAGAGAAATTTCGTAGTCTTTTTTTTCTAAATTTAAAATAAATTTTGACCCTTGCAAATCAGATTTTAAAATTTTTACACATAAGTCTTTTGAATAATATATACTTGCATTTTTTTTCTTACATTCATCTTGCAAGACTTTTAGGATTTGTTTGTCCTTATTTGATGTTACAACTATAGCATTTTGGCAAATTATTCCAGCCTTTTCTGAAGAGATTTCTTCAATAGTATTTCCTAAGTATTGCATATGGTCATAAGAGATTGATGTAATTATAGATATTAATTTATTTTCAGCTTTAATAATATTTGTGGAATCACAACGTCCACCCATTCCAACCTCTAAAACTACAAGTTGGCAATTTTTTCTTTTGAAGTAAATAAAAGCAATTGTTGTCAAAAATTCAAACTTATTAAGTTCTCCATATCGGTCAAGTATTAACTTTTCTTTTTCTAAGATTTCTTCACCAATGCTTAGAAATTCACTCTGAGAAATTCGTAAATCTCCTACAACAATTCTATCCCTATATGAAGTAAGCCCAGGTGAGGTATATAACCCCACCTTGAACTTAGATTTTAAAATTTCATATAAAAAATAGGATGTGGAACCCTTGCCGTTTGTTCCTGCAATATGAATAAATTTCATAGAATCACAAGGATTATCAAAATGCTCAAGAATTTTTATCATTCTGATGTTTCCCTTAGACTTAAATTTACCTACCCTATTTTCTATGTTATCAATGAGCTTTTTATATATCATCTATTTTTAATCTGTCCTATATTTTCCTCAATTTTCTTAATTATTTGTGAATATTTTTCAATCTTAGCTTTTTCTTCATCAACTAATTTTTGAGGTGCTTTTTCAACAAAGCCCTTATTATTTAACTTTCCTTGTGCCCTTTTCATTTCAGATTGAGCATCCTTTAATTCTTTTTCTAGTCTTTGAAGCTCCTTATCAAAATCTATCAAATCTTTTAAAGGTAGTAAAATTTCTGCCTTGTCAAGTACTATAGTAACCTGATCCTTATTTTTTAAACTTTCATCGTTTGTAACAGTAATAGATTTTGCATAGGCAAGGTTTATAAGTTGACCTTGATTTCTTTGGAAAATATCTCTTATCTTTTCATCCTTAGTGAAAATTATAGTGTTAGCCTTTCTTGAATTTTCAATATTCATATTAGACCTTGTGTTTCTGATATTTTTGATTGCATTTTCAATATATTCAATCGCATCTTCTTCAGCTTGGAAATTAAATTCTTCCTTATATTTTGGCCAATCAGCAACAATCAAAGCAGATTTTCTTTGAGGCAGGGTTTGCCAAATTTCTTCTGTTATAAAAGGCATGAAAGGATGAAGAAGTTTTAAAATATTTTCCAAAACAAATAATAAAACTTTTTGTGTATTTGTCTTTTGACCTTCAGAATATAAAACAGGCTTAACCATTTCTATATACCAGTCGCAGAAATCTGACCAAATAAAGTCATAAATATCTGCAGCAGCAAGTCCAATTTCATACTTGTCAATTTTTTCAGTTATTGATTTTATGGTCTTTTCTAATTTAGAAATTATCCACTTATCTTGATCTTGAAGTTCATCTATAAGAAAATTAGAATCAGAAATATCATCAGATAAATTCATCATTATAAATCTTGTAGCATTCCAAAGCTTGTTGGCAAAATTTCTTGATGATTCAACACGCTTTATATAAAATCTCATGTCATTTCCTGGAGTATTTCCTGTAACTAAAGTAAATCTAAGTGCATCTGCACCATATTCGTCAATAATATCAAGTGGGTCTATGCCGTTACCTAAAGATTTTGACATTTTTCTTCCCAATTCATCTCTAACAAGACCATTTAAAAGTACATCTTTAAAGGGTAGTTGTCCCATTTGTTCAAGAGAAGAAAATACCATTCTTATAACCCAGAAGAAAATAATATCGTAGCCAGTTACCAAAACATCTGTTGGGAAGAAATAATCTAAATCTTCAGTTTTTTGGGGCCAGCCTAGGGTTGAAAATGGCCACAAAGCAGATGAAAACCATGTATCAAGTGTATCTTCATCTTGAGTGAAAGTTTTTTTATTATACTCTTCTTTTCCGTTTGGATCTTCTAAGGAAACTATATAATTTCCATCTTGATCATACCACACAGGAAGTCTGTGTCCCCACCAAAGTTGTCTTGAAATATTCCAATCACGAATATTTAAAAGCCAATTTTCATAAATTTTTCCAAATCTTTGAGGAACAATATTCAATTCACCATTTCTATAAGCTTCAAGAGCAGGTTTTGCTAGTGGTTCCATTTTTACAAACCATTGCTTAGAAATTAATGGTTCAATAACACTATTACATCTTGAGCAATGACCAACTGCATTGTGGTGCTTTTTCTTGCCTATATAAAATCCCTTTTCTTTAAAATCTTCAATTATTTTTTCCCTAGCAGCAAATCTTTCCATGCCGCTATATTTTCCAGCATTTTCATTTAAATGACCATCATCTGTCATAATTTTTAACTGACCAAGTTCATGTCTTTTACCAACTTCAAAATCGTTGGGGTCATGGGATGGAGTAATTTTTACAGCCCCTGAACCAAATTCCATATCAACATATTCATCTGCTATTATTGGAATCAACCTGTCATCCATTACTGGAATTTTTACTTTTTTACCAATCAAATCCTTATATCTATCATCATTGGGATTTACAGCTATTGCCAAGTCCCCAGGAATTGTTTCTGGTCTTGTAGTGGCAATTTCTATTCCGCCTTTTCCATCTTCAAAAGGATAAGTGAAATACCAAATTTCTCCATCATGTTCAATATGGTCAACTTCAGCATCAGAAATAGAAGTCTTGCATGACGGACACCAATTAATAATTCTTGAACCACGATATATTAAACCTTTATTATATAGTTCAACAAAAACTTGACCTACAGCCCTAGACAAAGTTTCATCAAGAGTAAATCTTTCACGAGTCCAATCGCAAGATGCACCCAATTTTCTGAATTGTTTTTTTATGTTTCCGCCATATTCATGAGTCCAAGCCCAAGCTTCATCTAAAAATTTTTCTCTGCCTAAATCCTCTTTTTCCTTGCCTTCTGATCTAATTTTTGCAACAACTTTAGCCTCAGTAGAAATTGATGCGTGGTCTGTTCCTGGAAGCCAAAGGGCACTATAACCTTGCATTCTTTTTGCACGAATCAATATATCTTGAATTGTTCCATTTAAAGCATGCCCCATATGAAGATTTCCTGTTACATTTGGCGGTGGCATAACAATAGAATAAGGTTTTTTATCCTTATCAACTTCAGCCACAAAGTAATCATTTTTCATCCAATAATCATAAATATTTTCTTCAAAATCCTTAGGATTGTAAACTTTACTTAATTCTTTCATAATTCTCCTTTCAATAAAAAAAGTCCTTCGCCCTAAGGACGAAAGACGCGGTACCACCTTAATTTTTATTTATTATATAAATAAACTCTCAAAATTTATAACGCTAAATGCGTGATAGACTACTTAATTTCACCTATCAAGACAAAAAAGCTACAATTAAAAAATTTCTTTGACAATTTTCACCATCCATGTCTCTCTAAAAAAGAAAAATTCCAACCCTCTTTTTTATAGTCTTATTAAATTAAAAACTTAAAAATATTATATTATAATATATGTTTTTGTCAAACATTAATTAAATAAATAATGATTTAAAAAAACTTTTCATACACTATAAGAAAAAAATCCCTTTTATTCCCATAGAAAAAGTTACACTTACCCTAGTTGGATTTTTTGAAAATACCACCAAAAATAAAAATACAGATGATATTTTTATAAAAATTAACCTAAATTATAAAATTTTATCTTTCTATAAAACCAACTTTTTTGTAAACTTTTCTCAAAGTTTTATTTGCAAGATATGAGGCTTTTTCAGCTCCTTCTCTGTAGACTTTTTCAAGATATGACTTATCTTCTCTTATATCTTTAAATCTCTGTCTGATAGGTCTTAAAGAATCCACAACAAGTTCAGCTAATTCATCTTTAAATACCCCATAACCTTGATCTTTATACTTTTCCACAATTTCATCAGCTTTTAAGTTAGAAAAAGATGCGTAAATATCTATTAAATTTTTAAGCCCCTTTTGTTCATCACAATATCTGAAAGTGCCGAGAGAATCTGTTACAGCTTTTTTAATTTTCTTTCTTGTTTGATTTTCATCTTCTATTAGTAGTATAAAACCATCTTTATTTGCATCAGACTTTGACATTTTTGAAGTTGGATCTTGCAAAGACATTATTCTACCTCCAACTTTTGCAGGAAGTATTTCAGGAACTGTAAAAGTTTCAGAATATCTGTGATTAAATCTTTGTGCAATATCTCTTGTAATTTCAAGATGTTGTCTTTGGTCTTCACCTACTGGTACATAGGAAGTTTGATATAATAAAATATCAGCAGCCATAAGAACAGGATAATTTAAAAGACCAGCTTGAACTTCTTTTACTTTTTGAGATTTTGACTTAAATTGAGTCATCCTTTGAAGTTGACCAAGACCTGTCATTGTATTTAAAACCCATGCAAGTTCAGTATGAGCCGGAACATGAGATTGAATATATATTATTGATTTTTCAGGGTCAAGTCCACAAGCTAGATATAAAGCAATTAAATCTAAGGTATTTTTTCTCAAATCCTTTGGCACTTGGGCGACAGTTATGGCATGAAGATCGGCTATGCAATAAAGACATAAATAATCATCTTGCAGACCCATAAAATTTCTCAAAGCTCCAATATAATTACCTATAGTAAGTTGACCAGATGGCTGAATACCACTATATACAATTTTTTTATCCATTTTCTATTCCTCTTTTCTTATAAAAATAAAAATATAAAATACTTACAAACAAAATAATACAAACAAGAAAAGTCCCTTCAGGTCCATAAATTCCTCCAAGAGCCTTTTTATTTATAAAATTAAAAGTAAAAAGATGCTTCATATCCCCGAGGCCCGAAACAGGCAGTCCATAAACTATACCCATTGTAAAATTCCATGCACTGTGAGCCCCACAGGTGAAAAGCAAATTTTCAGTTTTTAATAGCATTATTCCATATAAAATACCAACAAGCATAGTGTTTGTAGTGGAAACAAGTGTTACGCCAGGGTTTGCCAAATGAAGAAGACCAAATAAGATTGCAGGGACAAACAAGGCAATTTTTGTAGAAAACTTTTCTGATAGATATTTCATTAAAAGTCCTCTAACTAAAAATTCTTCACTTGTTGATTGGATAATAAATCCAATTAAATACAAAATAAAATAAATATTTAATATATCTTTATTTACAGATTTAAAAGATACATTAGCTAGGGCTAAGTTAATTATTAGGAAAATACTTATCTGAATAAAGCCCAATAAAAATCCTTTGGAAAAATAAGCAAAAGATTTTTCTTTTTTTATCCAAACATAGGCTAATGATTTTTTCCAAATAAATTTAAGAAAAATTAAGCCTGCCAAAAGCTCACCAAGAGTTGATAACAATAAAATAATCATTTTATTTTCTAATAATATCTTTTCATTTGTAAAAAGCTTAAAAGCAGAGGAAAAAACTAAAGAAAAAACTCTTGTCAATAAAATTATCAGTACAAATATAATGATAAAAGAACCTATAAAGCTAAAAATTCCTTTTTTATTTATTTTTCTCATCTTTTAACCAATTCTTCAAAGTGTCTATTAACTTCGAATTTAATCCTTTCTTCATCAAGATTTACAAGCTCTCTATTTCTCATAACAAACTTGCCATCACAAAGTACATCCCTAACATCCTCAGCAGTTGCAGAATAAACAAGAGCATTAATCAAATTATTTTTGGGAGTAAAATTAGATGATTTTAAATTAAAAATTGTCAAATCAGCTAAATAATCTTCTTTGATTAAACCAGCTTTTGAAATTCCCAATGCCCTTTGTCCATTAATTGTAGCCATTTTTAAAATTTCAATAGCTTTAACGGCTTGTTCATCCATTTCACGAGCCTTATTTACAATAGCCCCAATGTGCATATCTTGTAGTAAATTTTGACTGTTATTAGAAGAATCACCATCAGTTCCAATACCCATAATAATATTATTTTTAAGTAGCTTTTCAACAGGTGTAAAACCACTAGCAAGCTTCAAATTTGATGTTGGGTTGTAAATGGGATAAAATTTTTTATCCTTAATCAATGAAATTTCCTCATCTGTAATATGAACACAATGAGCGGCAATCACATGATTATCCAAAAGTCCCAAAGAATTTACATAGGAAATTGGTGTCATGCCATGTTCTTTTAAAGAATTTTCCACTTCACCTTTTGTTTCAGAAAGATGTATATTTATTATTCCATCAAGATCTTTAGACAAATCAGAAATTTCTCTTAAAAAATTTTCGCTGCAAGTATAAATTGCATGAGGTGCAGGTACAACCTTAATCCTTCCATTAGCCTTATTGTGATAATTATTATACAATTCTCTAACTGATTTTAGCTTTTCTTTTCCTTTTCCATCATTATCTGTTAGACCTCTTGTCAGAGTTCCTCTTATGCCTGATATTATTGTTGCATCACAAACCCTATCCATTTCATAATACATATCACAAAAATTTGTAACACCTGATTTTATATTTTCACAAATAGATAAAAGAGATGACCAATAAATATCATCAGCAGTAAGCTTATTTTCAATAGGCCAAATTTCATTTTCCAGCCAATCCATAAGTTTTAAATCATCAGCATAATTTCTAAAATATGACATACCAAGATGAGTATGACCATTTACAAAACCAGGAGTCATAAGTAAAAAGTTTCCGTCAATGACCTCGCTTGCCTTTATTTGGAGGTTATTTCCGATTTTTTTTATTAAATTTCCCTCAATAAAAATATCGGCACCTTCAATAATTTTTTCATTTTCTAAATCTAAATAATTAATATTTTTATATAAAATGCTCATTAAATCACCAAAAATATTATAACATGAAAAATTCCCCTATTCATAGAGAATAAGAGAATTTTATAATAATTCAAAATATAAAGGATAGACTATAGATTTATTTTTTTCTGTAAACTTAATAAACTTAGCTATTACTTAATAGTTATTTTGAAAAAAGTACAAAATTTTTATATTAATTTAATCAAATGTTAGCGTAAATTTAGAAAAAAAAATCTCGCAATAAATGCGAGATTAATAATATTTTTCATTGATATAATGGTCTATTATAGACTTTTTTGTTACATTATTGAAAATTTTTTCTTCAATTAAAACATTTAATAGCCACTTAGCTTTTGAATGAAAAATTGCTTCTTTTTTATTGTTTAAGACTATTTCATAAAGCAGATTTTGTAAGGCTTTTGATTGACACTTAATGTAATATGCATCCATGTCTTTAAATTCTTCTATTTTTAAAATAGATAGAACCGATTTGTCTTTTTCATGATAAAATTTATTTGCCAAGTTTAAATAATAATTATAGTATTTTTGGTGTTTTTTTGTATTATAGACATCTCTTGACAAAGCTTTATAATATTTTGCCATAACATTGAAATACTGGTAATTATACATTCCCTTTTCATATGAATCCACTTTTATATAGGGCGTCATATTTCTTAGCACAAGGTAATCAAAATTTCTTTTTATAAATTCTTTTTTGTTTAAATCACCTTGCGAGTACTGCATAATCAAGTAAGATCTATGCTCAAAAAAATCTTCAAATACTCCATTTCTTTCTGATAACCTCACAATAAATCCTATCTAAAAGAAAATGCTATTGGTATCAGCATGGATAACACAATTATAGCTACTAAAACTCTTGTTATAAATTTTTGATTCACCTTTTACACCTACATCGCCTTAACTTCGTAAGCATTTTTTGCTAGAACTTCTGACATATCTTCCATTGTATAATCAACATTTATATAAATTTCCTTTTGTTCTATATCTGGAATCTTTGATAATTTAGAAAGCATATATTCCAAATCTTCGATATTTAAGTGAAGAACTTTATATATTCCGTCAATATAAATTTTGTGAAGGTCATAGTCCATTGCTAGAAGTCCACAAATAAAACCGTAAAAGGATTCAACATTATTAAGTCTGTAATCTGTTGCGTTTATAAGTCTTACATTGTAATCAAGGCTAAAAATATGGTCATCATCAACTTCTACAAAAGCTATGTTTGAATCGTCCTTTTTCATATCTTCATTTGCATTTTCTATCAGCCATCTTGTTTTTCCTGAGCCTTTTGCTCCTAAAATATACTTAATCATATAATTAAATCCTCCTCATATCCCCTTGGGTTAAATTTTTTTCTTTCATTTCTTTTACAATATCATCACGGATTTTCCACCATGAGGTATTCCAATTGCAGAACAAGGAATTTTCCTCCGGGGCTCTACCGATAATTCTTTCTACAATTATATCACTTTTTAGACTTCTTAAAAAGAGTATAACTTTTCTTTTATAATCTTCTAAACTAATAGTTTTTATTTTTCCGTCCTCATAGAGCTTACCCATAAGAGTATTTTTAACTATATAAAGGGCGTGAATCTTAACTTCATCAACCGACAAAGCTGAAAGAATTTTTGCACATTCATAAACATCTAAATCATCATCCCATGGAAGTCCAATAAGAACGTGAACGCAAACTCTAAGACCATGTTTTTTTGCTCTCAAAACACCATCAATAAAATCAGCCAGTCCATGGCCCCTATTTATAATTTTTAGAGTGTGATAATTTACTGTCTGCAAACCTATCTCTAAAGTTACCATATAATCTTTATTTACTAGTTCCAAAAATTCCAGATGTTCTTTATAAAGACAATCCGGTCTTGTTGAGATACTGACTCCTACAACATCTTCTACTAAAGATTCATTAATTATTTTTTTAAAACTTTCAATATCCATATAGGTGTTAGTGAAATTTTGAAAATACGATATAAATTTTTCCGCCTTATATTTTCTTTTCATAATTTCTTTAGCTTGACTTAGCTGTTCTTTTATGGAGCCATCAGTATTTTCAAAGGATCCTCCCTCTTCTCCACAAAATATACAACCGCCATAACCACAAGTTCCATCTCTATTTGGACAGGTTAAATTCAGTTTAATGGGTAACTTATAAACTTTTTTGCCGAATTTTCTTTTTAGAAAATCGCTGTAGGTATTATAAGTCATTTTCCTTTAGATAAATTAAAACATCTGATGCGTGACCTTGGGGCTTTACATCTCTAAATTCTTTAACAAGTTTACCATCTTTATTAAAAATAAATGTTGATCTTACAGTTTTTATAACATCTCTTCCACACATTTTGCCAGCTTTTAAAACTTTAAAAGATTCTGCAACTTTTCTATCAGGGTCTGATAAAAGTTCAACTTTTAAATTATCTTTTTCAATAAAGTTTTTATGAGATTTTATCTTATCCTTACTTATACCAACAACCACTGCACCTACCTTGTCAAATTCATCTTTTAAATCTGAAAATTCCATAGCTTCAATGGTGCATCCCTTAGTGCTGTCTTTTGGATAAAAATATAAAACTAAGGTTTTTCCCTTATAATCATCTAAATTTTTAATTTTTCCATCAACTGATTCTAAAGAAAAATTATTCATTGAAATCATCTTCTTCTATAAATAATTGATCGAACTTTTTAGAAACTCTGTCAAATTCTTCTTCGTTTTCAATTTCATCAAGCTCAACTTCATCTTCACCGCTTTCCTTGTAACGGAAAAGATATACGTCTTCGCCTTCTTTTTCATCTTCAGGAATTAATGCTATATATTCTTCATCATCACATTCAAAAATTCCAAGAATAATATAACTTACTTCCTTATCATCGTCTAAGCTTAGATTAATGATATCATAACCTTCTTGGTGTCCTTCTTCGTGGGAGCATCCGCATGAGCATCCACAGTTTTTTTCATTTTCTGCCATAATTTTCTCCTTTTGTATTAATTTATTTTAAAATTTATATTCTTTTTTAAATAATTCTTTTAAATCTTCTTTTCCTTCTATTTCAGAAAATTTTAGACTTTCTAAAATAAAATTGATTTTATTAATTGATTTTACCATTAAAAACTCTAAAGTAGTATTGTTTTTAAATTTATCTATAACTAAATTTAGAATAAAGTTTTCAATATCTCTTTTATCATCTTCACTTAAGTCGAAATTTTCGAATAGGTTTAAGATTAAAAGAGTATATTGGTATCTTACAAAGTGTATAAAATCTTCAAATATTTGATTATCTGATTCTTTATCAATTGTTGTTATTATTTTGAAAAATATATTCCATTCAAAATCTTTATTTAAAGAAGCAAGAATTAAATTTCCTATATTTCTTGTGAAAGAATCATAAAATTTTGGTTTTTCATCAACATTAATGTACTCTTCCAAGTTCATATCAAGTGTTGAAATCTCATTAATCCTATTAATTAAAGATATAAAATCTTCACCGTAAGAATTATCTTTATTCTTCTTAAGCTTCATAAATATGAACTCCACTATTATATCCGTGGAGACTTTAATGTTAAACACAAAGCCCAATTCCCCATAAATTTTATTTATGAAAACATCATGAATAATTTTTGAAAGCAAGACTTTTAGCTGCTTTTCTGCTGGGTCTTTGCCAGAAGCATCAGAGTTTGTTACATGGTCATATAAAATCATAAGTTGCTTATCTACCATGAATAAATTATCTATTATTGAGTGCATAATGTCCCTGAAAAAATCCTCAACAATCATATAATTATAATTTTTATAAAGAATTTTATGGTCTATTTCACCCCAAAATAAATTTACCAATGATTTTATTTGCAGTTCAAAAGAATATGAAGTCTTAGAATTTTTATATAAGCCGTCAAGTTTATATATTTTAAAACCATTATTTAAAACTTGTGGTTGTATATCTTCTAAATTAAGACGAATATTTTTATTTATATTTGAGGCATAATATCCCTTGCCACAATATATTCTAAATTCATCAATGATTTTTTGATAAATTTCTTTTTCATCTTTTATAAACCTACATTCAATTCTTAAACCTATCAAATCTGGTACTTTTTTAAAACCTTCGAAGGGAGTAGGATACTTTATGTAATAATTTCTCCTTATCAACTTTTCCCTTAAAGACTGCGGGGTCTTTATTCTGGTGGATAAGTTTAAAGCTCTTTCATCATCTTTTAATACATCAGAAAAGTAATTTCTAACCTCTTTATTGATGCTTACCAGTTCTTGCCTATGATATTCAAATAAATCTAATACATCATCAATATATTTAAAGAGCTCTAGTTTCATATTTCCTCCTAGTCAATATATTTAATTTGACTTTTTTCTCTTAATGAACTAATTTTATCTTTATATATTTCTTGTTCCTTTTGCCTTCTTATATCTTCTATTATATGGTCCCTAGATTCTTCAAGTGTCATCTCTTGTGCCTTATTTTTTTCAACTAACTTAATTATATGGTAACCAAATTGTGTCTTAACAGGCTTAGAAACTTCACCAACTTCCATATTAAAACAAGCATCTTCAAATTCTTTAACCATTTGACCTCTGGAAAATATTCCTAAATCTCCTCCATTTTCTTTTGAAGGGCAAGTTGAATTATTCTTAGCTTCTTTAGAAAAATCCGCTCCATCTTTAATTCTATTATAAATTTCCTCAGCCTTTTTTAAATCATCTACAAGAATATGACTAGCTCTTACTGTTTGATCTTTAGTAAAATGTTCTTTATGGTTATTATAAAAATCTTCAATTTCTTTTTCTGTAACTTCAATATTTGAAAGTAATTTTCCTAAAGTATAATTTAGTAGTAAGCTTTTCTTAGCTTGGTCTAAAACTTTTTGGAATTCTTCCTCTTTATCTTTTCCATTTTCTATTGCATCTTGATAAATTAATTCATGATGAATTAATTCTTCTATAACTTCTTTATTTTGATCTGAATTTACTAAGTGTTCTCTTAGTTTAGGATTTATAGAATTTATAAAAATATTATAATCTTCTCCTGTAATTTTCTTGCCATTTACTTCTGCTAAAATTTTATTTTTATCCATAAGTCCTCCTTATTTCTTATTTAATCATAACAAAGGAAGTCCTACTTTTCAATCATTAAAAATACACTTACCTTTTGCATTAAAGTCATTGGTTTTAATTGAAAAATTGTAGTTTTCCCCGTCTTTATAAATTAATAAATTAACTTTATTAGGATAATGAATTTCTTTCATGTATGTTATTGAAAAAACTTTTAATTTTTTAATCAGAGAATTATTTTCAAAACATTTTTCTAACCAAAAAACATATGAGGTATTGTGAACGTGACCATTTAAGTCTATCTGTTCTCTTTCTACATAAAAATTTTTTTCACAATAAATATCACCTTTTATACTAGCCTTTTCTATTTTTTCAAAATTCCTTTCTTGAATTAGCTGATAAGAGTCCTTTACAATTTGAGGTATTTCTATTAATTTTTTATTTTTCATATCAACTATCACATAAATTGCAGTGGCTTTTGCAAGTATGTGTCCATCTCTTTCTAAAGTGAACTCCCTATATGTGGAAATTTTGTCAAAATAAGATGGCCAAGTTTTACTTATATAGTCAGTTTTTGTTATGTTTCCATAAATTTGAACTTTCCACTTATATATCATCCATGACAAATTATTATCCTTAAAATATTTTTTTACAATAATTTTATCTGCTGAATCCTCTAGAGAAGTTTGCATAAATATCTCTAGCAAATCTCTAAGAGATAAATTTTTTTCAATTTTATAATGTTTTTTATACTTTTGCATATCCCTACCTCTTTTTATATTTTATCATTAAGTTTACACTTATTGTAACTTATGTTAAAATTTAGCAAAGGGATAAAAGTTATAGCGCCTGAGCCCAAGTGGCTGACGAGGAATGAAGTTATCGAAATTATCGGCGGATGCTTCATAGGTATCACAACCTGAATATTTAAAAAGAAGTACGAGCAATCTACTAACAAATTAAATATAGTGAATCCCTAATTTTTTTTATTGGAGGTTTTAATATGTGTGGAATCGTTGGTTATGTTGGCAAATTAAACGCAACTGATATAATCATTAAAGGTTTATCTGCCCTTGAATATAGGGGCTATGATTCTTCCGGCATTTCAATTCTTAAGGATGGGAGAATTTTTACTTTAAAAAGACCGGGTAGAATTTCAAACCTTAAAGAAGCTCTTAAGGAAAATCCCATTGAAGGAAATGTGGGAATCGGTCATGTGAGATGGGCGACTCATGGAGTTCCTAATGAAATTAATGCTCACCCTCACAATTCTATGAATAATACTATTTCTTTGGTTCATAATGGTATTATTGAAAATTATCTTGAACTTAAAAATTCATTATTAGAAGAAGGTTACACTTTCAAATCTCAAACAGATACAGAAGTTGTCAGTAACCTAATTGAAAAATTTTATAAAGGAAATTTACTTGATGCTGTAAATAAGACCCTTTCTCTTATAAGAGGTTCTTATGCCTTTGGTATTATTTGTAGTAAAGAAAAAGATAGGTTAATTGCCTGCAAAAATTCTTCTCCTCTTGTCGGTGGAATTTTTGATGATGGAATTATTCTTGCTTCTGATATTACATCTTTAATTTCATATACTAATAAGATCATTTATTTCCAAGACGGAGATGTAATTGATATAAATGGTAAAGATTATAAAATTTATAATAATGGTAAAGAAGTAAATAGAGAAATAAAAACAGTTAATATGTCTATGGATGCTGCATCTAAGGAAGGTTATCCTCATTTTCTTTTGAAAGAAATTCATGAACAACCAAAAGTTTTAGAAGAAGTCTTATCTGTAAGACTCAAAGATGGAAAAATCAACTTAGAACAAGGCGATTTTTCTTTAGACCAGCTAAAAAATTTCAATAAAATTTATGCTGTTGCCTGTGGAACTGCCTATCACGCTTGCCTAGGCATCAAATATTTCATGGAAAAAATCTTGCAAGTGCCTGTAATTTGCGAAGTCGCATCGGAATTTAAATATGAAAATTATTTTATAGATAAAAATTCTCTAATGATAGTAGTTTCTCAATCAGGAGAAACTGCCGATACAATTTCTGCAATAAATAAGGCTAAATCTGTTGGAGCCACGACTTTATCTATAACTAATGTTGTAGGGTCTACAGTTTCTAGATTAACTGATAGGGTAATGTATTGCTATTGCGGACCTGAAATTTCTGTAGCATCTACTAAAGCCTATACTTCCCAACTTCTTGCTGGATTTTTATTAGGTCTGGATATGGCATTTAAATTGGAAAAAATTTCAAAAGATGAATTAGATAATTATTTAAATCATTTGAAAGAAATTCCACAAAAAATTAGTCAAATTCTTAAAAATGAAGAAAACTATAAATTAATAGCTAATTCTATTAAAAATGCAAAGTCAATGTTTTATACAGGACGTGGACTTGATTATGTAACTGCCAAGGAAGGGGCATTAAAATTAAAAGAAATTTCCTATATTCATGCTGAAGCTTTCCAAACTGGAGAATTAAAGCACGGACCTTTGGCACTGATTGAAAAAGATACTCCAGTTATTTCCATAGCAACTCAAAAACACACCATGGAAAAAACTGCATCAAATAATGAAGAACTTCTAGCAAGAGGAGCAAAAGTTTTTGCAGTTGGATTTGTTGGTAATAAACTTTTAGAATCTTGTGCAGCTCAATTCATAGAAATTCCTGAAACTCTTGATTTATATGCACCGCTACTTGCAATAATTCCTTTGCAAGTAATAGCATATTATGTATCAAGTCTTTTAGGTAATGATGTTGATAAACCAAGAAACTTAGCAAAATCAGTTACAGTTGAATAAAAATTAAATAACTTATAAGACCTGTGTTTTTTCAGGGACTATCCTTTAAAGCCATATCTCAAAATTTTTGATTTTGTGCTAGGGCTTAGTCATGCCCATTTGCTATGTTAAAATTCAAAATTAGCCTTCCGAAGCGTAAGCTTATTGATGAATTTTATGAAGAGGATTGTCCCTGAAATTTTTTTATGAAATTTTTTTCAGTATTTAGTTTAAATTAATAATTTATATTTAATAAAAATTTTTTCAAATTTAAGAGATTTTTTGACAACTAAGTCTTTAGTAATTATAATTACTTAAGGGAGTGTTGTTTTAGTGGATTATATATTTTTGTTTCTTTCCCTTATATTTTTATACTTATCTTATAAATTTACTTTAATTGAAAATGCTTTTTTAGCCTTAAATTCAATTAAACTGAAAAAATTGGAAGAAGAAGAAACTGAAAATTTTGAGCTTATTCAAAAACTTGCCAAGGATGATGAATTATACCCAACAACTCTAGTTGTTGATTATTTTTCTAATTCATTGTGTGCAATTTTTGCAAGTTTATTTTTTTATGAGCACTTTAAAATTATAGGATTAATCCTTGGAGTTTTAATATCAACTATATTAATTATTACTTTCGGTGAATCTTTCCCTAGAAATTATGCGAAAAAATTTTACGGAAAAATTTGCCCAACTAATGCAAAATTAATGTCTTTTACTATAGGTTTTTTAAGACCGCTTTCTTATTTGATTTTAAAAATTTCTCAAGTTTTCTTAAAACTAACAGGTAGTTTTGATATTAATGAGCCTTTAATAACTGAAGAAGACCTCTACGATGCTATGAATAGAGGTAAGGCTGAGGGGCTTTTAGACCACAACGAATCACTTATGATTGAAAATGTAATGGACTTTCGTGATTCTTATGCTAAGGATATTATGACACCAAGAACTGATATAGTTGCTATTGATATTGAGTCTTCCTATTCAGAAATTATAGATTTGATATGTAAAGAAAATTTTTCAAGAATGCCTGTATATGAAGATAATATTGACAATATCATTGGTATTCTTAATGTTAAAGATTTATTCATGATGAATAAACATAAATCTTTAAAGGAAAACAAATCTTTCTTTAAAAAACCTTATTTCACCTATGAATATAAGGAAGTTTCATCATTATTTTCTGATATGAGAGCTCATAAAATTTCTGTTGCAATAGTTGCTGATGAATATGGTGGAACAACGGGTATGATTACTATTGAGGACTTAATAGAAAAAATTGTTGGTGCCATCAATGATGAATACGATAATGAAGATGACGAAGATATTATTAAACTTGGTCCAAATAAATATCTTGTAGATGGTGCAATGAATTTAGATGATTTAAATCAATTGACTGGCCTGGGGTTAGAATCTACAGAATTTGATTCTATTGGCGGTTTCATAATTGAAAAAATTGATAGATTCCCTAAGAAAAATGAAGTTATAATTTTAGATAATTTAAAATTTACTGTCAAGAAAACTTCTAAAAATAGAATTGATAAGGTACTTTTGGAGATTAAAAAATAATGGAAAAATTATACATTAAGCAAAAAGTTTTTAAAATTACAGACCACTATGCTGTAATTGATGAAAATAATAACGAGATTTATTATGTTGACCAAGATTTTAAGCTATTTGGAAATACTGTTCATGTTTCAGACAGAAATGATAATGAACTATTCACCATAAATAAAGTTATCTTAACTTGGCTACCTAAATATAATATTGAATTTACTGACGGAAGATTAATTGAAATTAAAGAAAATTTCGCATTTTTTAAAAAATCTTTAGAGATTTCCTCTGCTGATTTCGATTTAGATGTAAAAGGAGATTATTTATCCCTAAATTTCAAAATTTTTAACAATAATGATTTGATAGGTGAAGTTGAAAAAGCTTGGCTTTCTTGGGGAGATACATTTGAATTAACTGTATATGATGAAAATTATAGAGATCTTGTAGTGGCACTAACTATTGCTGTTGATGATATACTTGATGATGAAGCTAAAAGTCGACATTAGTTAAAATAAAAAGAATGCTATTTAAAAAATTTATGGAGAAGTATTTCTACTTCTCCATTTTTTTACTCTTTAATTTCCACTACTTTTATTTTTGAATTTTTCCATGAAGCCTCTTGCCCCAATTCATTTACAATTTCTATAAGAAGTGGGTCCTCGTCATAATCCTCATCAATGGGTTTAACTCTTATTTTTTCATCAAAAGGAATTCTATCTACCCTATCTCCCAAATCAATAAAAGTAATTACCCTATTTGTAGATTTTTTAAGGTATTTAATATTTTCAACTTTCTTATAATGCCTACCATCTCTTATGTAAAAATAAATTTTCTTGTTGTATTTTTTTGAGTAGTAAAGCTCGTAAACTTCAGCAGATAAGGAAAAATTTCCCAAAGGATTAAAATCAAAAACTATCTCTTTCATGAACTCACCACACTAATTATAACATAGTTTAAATTTTTACCATAGTTTTTGTAAATTTTATTTAAAAATGTCATACTAATTTTTAAGAAAATGAAAATTAAATCTTATTATATAAGCTTAATGGCTCAAAAATAAATTTTCGCATAATTTATGTCAGTCTAATTAATTATTTTGCTTTATGGAAATTCCGACAAGCTTTGTTATAATTAAATTATCTATTAAAGGAGGTTAAAAAATGTATCAAGGATTTTTGACAGATGTCGATGGGGTAAATCTTGGTCATTACCAAGATAAAAAAGCAGCTACAGGAGTAAGCGTTGCAATATTTCCTGAGGGTGCTACTTGTGGAGTTGATGTGAGAGGTTCTGCACCAGGGACTAGAGAAACAGACCTATTAAAGGCTGAAAATCTTGTAGAAAAAGTTCATGGTGTTCTTTTATCCGGAGGCTCTAGCTACGGACTTTCTGCAGCAAGTGGCATTATGAAATATTTAGAAGAAAAAAATATTGGTATGGATGTAAGTGTTTGTAAAGTACCTATTGTTGTGGGGGCTGTAATTTTTGATTTGGGGATTGGGAATCCCTTTGTTAGACCTGCTCATGAAATGGGTTACAAAGCCTCAATAAATATCAGTGATAATGATAAGAGCATGGGAAATATTGGTGCAGGTTGTGGTGCAAGTGTTGGAAAAATTTTAGGCAATGATTATGCAATGAAATCTGGTATTGGTCAATCAAGTTTAAAAGTTGGTGATTTATTAGTTTCATCTATTACGGTTCTTAATGCTTTTGGCGATATTTTTGATTACGAAAAGTCAATTCAAATCGCAGGATGTTACGATAGGAAAAACTATAAATTTTTATCTACCGAAGACCTTTACAAAAATATGAATTCAGACTACAATGCTTTTAATAGAGCTACTAACACAACAATTTCTTTAGTAACAACCAATGCCCTTTTAACAAAAGCTAATTGTAATAAGGCCTCACAGATGGCTCATGACGGATACGCAAGAGCAATAAATCCCGTTCATACTATGTTTGATGGAGATACTATTTTTACATGTTCAACAGGAAAGGTCAAGGCAGATGTTTCCCTTGTAGGTATGCTTGCTGCAAAATCTATAGCTAGATCAATTGCCAATGCTATTTATTGTAGCCATGCCTCTTATGGCTTAATATCTTATAAAGAGATTAGTAAGTAGATTCTAAATATTGAGCAGTATCATTGAGCTGCATCAGGAGGAATAAATGAATAATACATTAAGAAAAGACGGCTTAAATGCCAGGAAACTAATTTTAGTTTCTGTACTTGGGGCAATAACCATTGTTTTAGGAATGACCCCTTTGGGATTTATACCATTAGGTGTAATTAATGCGACAACTATGCATATCCCAGTAATAATAGCTAGTATTGTAGAAGGCCCTATTGTGGGAGCTTTAGTTGGTCTTATTTTCGGAATAAGTTCACTTTTAAACGCACTTTTAAAAAACGCATCGCCTGTTGCATTCGTTTTTTATAATCCTTTAATTTCCATATTTCCAAGAGTTTTAATAGGTATAACTTCATATTACGCTTGGTCTTTACTTAAAAACTTAAAAACTGACAAAATTAAAATTTTATCAAGAATTATATGGTCAGTCATTTCAATTTTTTTAGCTTTTCAATGCATTAATGGATTCTCTGATATGTCACAGTTGAATAAAATATGTATGGGGATATTTTTAGCAGCATCTCTTGTTATGACTATATATTCATTTTTAAAAATTGATGATAATTTCCCAGTAGTTGTAGGAGCTTTTATTGGCTCTATGACAAATACAATTTTTGTACTTGGTGGAATTTATTTATTTTATGCAAAAAGATATATGGAGGCTATGAATATGCCTCTTGAAAATGCCAAGGCTGCTATTCTTGGAGTATCTATAACAAGTGGGATTCCTGAAGCTATTATCTCTGTAATTATTACAAGTGCAGTGGTAAAAGCTTTAAAACTATCCAAAGAATTTTAATAATTAAGAGGTTTTTTCATGTTACTTGCCGCTAATATAAATAATAAATTTATTGAATTTGGAATATTTGATGATGAAAAATTAATAGGTAATTTCAAAATAAAAACTGACATAAATAGGTCTATAGATGAATTATCTTTTCTTATCAAGAACTTAATCATGGAAAGAAACATTAAATTACAAGACATTGATGATGTTATCGGTTCAAATGTTGTGCCAGAGCTTACAATTTTTTTTGAAAAACTTATTAAAAATTTATTTAATAAGAATGTTATTTTTGTAGGAACAGGTATAAAAACGGGTTTAGATATTAAATGCGAGAATCCAAAGGAAGTTGGTTCAGACAGGATAACCATGGCTGTAGCTGGTTTATCATCAACGAAAAGCCCGCTTTTAATAGTTAATATGTCCCATGTAACAACAATAGATATGATTAATAAAGAAAATAAATTTATTGGCGGTCTTATATTTCCCGGCATAGACCTTTGCCAAGAAGTCTTAAAAAAAGAAAGTGCAAAACTTCCTAATGTGGAGATTGTTGCTCAAGAAAAGATTATTGGCAACTCTACAAGATCTGCAATGATCTCAGGTCTATACAGGTCTTATATTAATGCCTGTAAGGGTATTATAAGCGACATAAAAAACAGTAATGACTTAAATAATGATAAGATTAATATTGTTTTAACAGGAGATTTCTCTGAGCTTTTAGATGATGTTGAAAATTCAAACATTCATAGAGATAAATTTTTAATATTTGAAGGCTTAAAAATTATATATAATCTTAATAAAAATAATAAAAATAAATAGACTTAAATATTATTTTTATTATTTTAATAAGAATTTAATAAGAAATTAAAAAGATATAAGAGCTAGCATGTGACTAACTCTTATATCTTTTTTTAAAGATAAATTTGTAATTAATCTAATACTTTTTCACTTAAACTGATTTTGTAATCATTAACGCTGATCAATTTTTCTAAGGTACTTTTAAATTTCTCCTTATGTGAAGAAACATAAAAATCAATTGATTCTTCATCATGGTCACCTAACATATCGTGGTTTTCCAAATATTCTTTAAGTTCATTTATAGTAATCTCCGCAGGGTCGACAAGTTGAACCTTCCTATCGAATTTATCCAAAATTCTTTTAAAAGTATTTTCAACTATAGGAAAATGAGTACAGCCTAGAATCAAAGCATCATATTCAAAATCCTCAAATTTATCTAAATATTTATTGATGACAGGCACTATTACTTCATCTCTTAAATCCCCATTTTCAATGGCAAGGACAAGATCTGGACAGCCTATCTCCTTTATATGAATATTTGATGAATAGGATTCAAAAAACTTATCATATACCCCACTATTAACTGTACCTTCTGTTGCAAGTAAAGCTACTTTTTTTGATTTACTCTTGTGCAAAGATTCTTTGACTGCAGGCTCAACAACGCCAAAAATTGGAAAATCAAAAAGTTCTCTTGCTTTTTTTATTCCATAACACGTTGCCGTATTGCAAGCTATAACAGCCATTTTTACATTTTTGCTTCTGAAAAATTCCATTGCCTGGCAGGTATATCTTTCGATATCTTCTTTGCTTCTAACTCCATATGGCATTCTAAGCGTATCCCCATAATATATATATGATTCTCTAGGAATTTCACCTAAGGATACTTTAAGAACACTTAAACCACCCACTCCAGAATCAAAAAAACCTATTGACCTGTTATCCACTAACTTACACCTCTCAAAAAGAACCTCTAATTAAAATTTTTTTATTATTAGGCTTTGGGAAACCTTGATATTAAACAATAAAATGGTTACAAGTATAAAATACTTGCAACCTAAATTTTTAAACTATGCTGCTTGCGCTTTATTTTTATTCAATAACTTTTGACTAATAAAAATTAAAGCTAAGGCACCTAAGCCTATAATATCAGTTAAAGTGTTGGGGTCAAGAAGTCCTAGAGCGGCAATTATAAGTATTATTCTTTGCCATGGTCTTAATCTACCAAACAGATACCCTTCTACGCAACCTGCCAGACATATTGTTCCTATTAAGGCTGTTGCAATATTAGGAAGAGCTGCTGTTATCGGCAACCACGATATTGTCGTTCCTACTACCTTATCTATCATTACTAGATGTGGATTTATACAGAATATATATGGTATTATAAATGCCCCAAGGGCCAGTTTAAATGCCTGGAATCCTGTCTTCATAGAGTTTGCTCCCGCAATTCCAGCTCCTGCATAAGCTGCTAGGGCAACTGGTGGAGTAACGTCAGCAACTACACCAAAGTATAGGATAAATAAGTGAGCACACATCAAGTTTACACCAAGTTTTGTTATAGCTGGAACAGCCATTGTCGCAAGTACAATATATTTTGCTGTTGTTGGAAGTCCCATACCTAAAATAATTGAAGAAACCATTGTTAATATTAGGGTTGGAATCAATCTTCCTTGAGCTATTTTTACTATTACTTCAGCTATCTTTAATCCAAATCCTGTTAATGTAACTACGCCTACAATCATACCGGCACAAGCACAGGCACAAGCAACTCCTAGAGCACCTTTAGCACCTGATTCCATTGCTTGCAGAACTGATTTATATGTGAATGATCCGTCTTTTTTAACTAATGCAGCGATAAATGCTACTACAACACCTACAACTATACCAGCAAGAGCTGCGTTCATAGGTGGTTGTTGTTTCACTAACATATATACTATAGCAATTAATGGAAATAGTAAATAGCCTTGCTTTAAAATTATATTAGAAATTTTTGGCAACTGTTCTCTAGGTAGACCTTTAAGACCTATTTTACAAGCTTCCAAGTGAACCATAGTACCAACTGCAATATAATATAATACAGCAGGTATAACTGCAGCCTTAACAATTTCTATATATTGGAATCCTGTGAAGTCAGCCATAATAAATGCAGCGGCACCCATAACTGGTGGCATAATTTGTCCACCTGTTGATGAAGTTGCTTCAACGGCTCCAGCATAATAAGGAGCATATCCTACTTTTTTCATAAGTGGAATTGTAAAAGCACCTGTAGTTACAGTATTAGCAACTGATGAACCTGAGATTGAACCCATAAGTCCAGAAGATACTACTGAAGTCATGGCTGGACCTGATCTTGTTGAACCTGTCAATGCGTAAGCAAAATCAATGAAGAATTGACCTACACCTGTCTTATCCAAGAATGAACCAAACAATATAAACATAAATACGAAAGTTGATGAAACTCCTAATGGAGTACCCATAATACCTTCTGTAGTCATATACATATGAGAAACAATTCTTGTAATTCCGAATCCTCTGTGATTTAAGATTCCCGGCATATGTCTACCAAAATATGCAAATAATAGAAATACTATTGTTACTATAGGAAGTTCCGGTCCTACAACTCTTCTTGTTACTTCAAGGGTAAGTAAAATTGCAAGTATACCGAAAACTTCATCTATGGTACTCATTTTACCGCCCTTCAAAGCTATGTATTCTATGTTTGTAAATATATATCCCCATACAACTATGGATAAAATTATTAATATCCAATCAGGTATATCAATTTTATTTTTACTTGATTTTTTAAAACCTGGATATAAGGCAAATCCTAGTGAAAAAGCAAAGATTAAATGTAAAGACCTTTGTTGCATAGCAAGTAGTGTTCCCCTTGCTGCTGTAAATAAATGGAAAGCTGACATAAGAATTGCTACAACAGTAACAAGTAGTGCAGTTTTTCCTGATAATTTACGAAGCTTGCTTGAATCTAGGTCATACTTTTCCAAAAGTTCATCGACATTTTTTGTTGCCTTTTTTGTATCAGTTAAATCACCCAATTCACCATGATCTACATTATTATTTATCTCATTTATGCCTTTGTCTTTTTCATTAGCATTATCAGTTTTTATTTCTTCATTAAGATTTTCATTTTTGTTTTCTAAATTTTTATCTACCAACTTGGCACCTCCTTAATAAATAGTTAAAAATAGAAATCCTTTTTGTTGAAAATTCTAAAGCTTCACGAGGCTCAGAAAATTCAAGAAAATATTCTAACTTATTACCAATTTTAAGTCTGTGGTTAGCTCTTACTGCCCCTGTCCTATAGATAAAAGAATCAAAAGGTTCATTCATATCATAAAGAACAAAATCTCCACCTTTTTCATGCTTAAACTTATAAATCAAGTTTACCGGCAATCCGGCACCTTGAGAGTTATACCTTTCTTCCATCAGAATAAGCTTATCTCCCTTTGCCTTATACCACTCACTTGTTTCTGTAAGCATAACCGAATGGGTATAAATAATTCCAAATAAGCTATCTTTTTTAATATATTCAACTTTTTTTAAGTCTTTTGTGAAATTGTCCCTTATGAATAGAACATTAATCTTTATTAAAGAAAGACAGAGAATTATAGCAATAAGAATAAAGAGAATTGGAAGAAAAATCTTTCTTCCAATTTTCTTATTATTTAATTTCATTATTTTTTAACTTCATCAAAGAATTTTTGAGCACCTGGATGTAGGTCGATACTCATACCATCTAATGCTGTATCAAGAGAAATATCTCCACCTCTTGCGTGAGATTCTTTCATTACATCAAGGTTATCAAATAATAACTTACAAATGTTATAAGCATCTGCATCTGCCATTTCAGAGCTTACTACTAACATTGATTGAACTGCAACTACAGAAACGCTGTCCTTTTGGTTTTTATATTCTTTTGGATTAACATCCATGTGAACATAGTAAGGATATTTTTTGATTAATTCATCAGCCTTATCTGCTGCTATTGGTACTAAATGTACATCATAAGTTGTAGCAAGTTCAGTAACTGCTGAAGATGGAATAGCTGCAACAACAAATGCTGCATCAATTTGTCCACTCTTAATTTGATCTGCAGATTCTGTGAATGATAAGTGGTCACATTTTCCTAAATCATCATAAGTTAATCCGTAAAGTTCAAGAATTTGTTTTGCGTTAACTTCAACACCTGAACCAGGGTCGCCAACTGCAACTTTCTTACCCTTCATGTCTGCTACTGATTCTATACCTGAATCATTAGAAGCAATTATTTGAACAATTTCAGGATATAAAGTACAAAGTCCTCTGATATTTTCAAGTTTATTTCCTTCAAAATGTTCTTTACCATTTACAGCATAGTAAGAAACATCATTTTGTACTAGGGCAATTTCTGCATCTCCCTTGTTAATTAATTCCAAGTTTTCAACAGAAGCTCCAGTTGCTTGAGCAGTTGCTGTATATCCTAGGTTTGCTCCATTTAAAATATTAGAAAGAGCTCCCCCAAGAGGATAATATGTACCTCCTGTACCACCCGTTGCTATAGATATATAGCCACCTTCTGTTTCTTGTGTTCCTTCAGCTTTAATTGTTGCATCACTTGATGCTGCTGCGTTTTCTGTAGCGGTAGCGTTTTCTTTGTTAGCTTTATTGTCAGCCTTATTTGTGCCTCCACAAGCTGTGAAAGAAAGAGCCACCATGACCAATGTCATAACTAATGCGAATAGTCTTTTTTTAGTCATAATAATCCTCCTTATTAAATTTTCCAAATAAACTAAATAGAGTATTTGTTTATCTGTCAATATTATTTTAACTTAAAGGAAAACAATTGTCAATTCCATATTTGTAAATAACTTTAATAATTTTTTATTATTTAATAGAAAAAAAGACCCTCCACACACGAAGGTCTTAATTAAAATTCTACTCAGATAGATCTTTTTCTAAAAGTTCTCCACTTTCTAAATTATAAGTGAATTCAGCTTCCTTACCTTGAGAATTTTCCAGTTCAACATCAAATTTACTTATTCCATCATCAAAATATAAGGAATAATCTTTCAATAAATAATCTTGACCTGCTTTAGCAATAGATTTATTAACCAAATCATCAATTCCACCAAGCATATCTGCAAGTATTATAGCAGTTGAAGATGTCTTTTCCTTTTTTGATTTATCTCTTATTATTGAACTGTCCGTAGCATTAATTTCTACTTCGTATTCTCTTTCTTGATCATAAGCTTCAATTTCATATTTAGCTAATTTTTTATATAAATCTTTAGAAAATGAAAATTCATTAATATTTGTGTTTGGATGCAAGTCATTAAACTTTTTAAAAGCATCTTCCTTAGTTAAATTTACATTTACATCTTTAGTTAAATTTTTATCACTTACAGATTCATTATTTATATTATCCGTCTTATTATTTCTATTGTTATTGTTTTTTAATTCCTTATCTTGGCTAGCATCCATCTTATTATTTGTATTATTTATATTTTTGTTGGTATTAGTATTTGTCACATTTTTGGCACATGCACTCAATAAAATAAGGGATAAAGCTAATCCAATTATCTTTTTCATAATATTTCTCCTAGTCTAGAAAGGCATGATAAATTGATTTTATGGCATTTTCAAAATCTTTTTCATCTATACCCACAATTATATTCATTTCTGACGAACCTTGGATTATCATTTGTATATTAATATTTTCCTTGGCTAAGGCATTGAATAGTTTTGCTGAAACGCCTATATGCTTAATCATTCCCCTACCAACAACAGAAATCAAAGCAATTCCCTTTGTAACTTTAACTTTATCAGGTCTTAAAAATGTTTTGATTTCAGATATGATTGAATCTATTCCGCCTGTTAAATATTTATCAGAAATTATTAATGATACTGAATCAATACTTGAAGGCATATGCTCGATAATAACATTATTAACCTCCATAACTGACATTAATTTCCTATGGAAGCCTTTTTCGTTATTCATCTTTGTTTTTTCAATATTTATTACTGTAAAATTTTTTCTGCCTGCAATTCCTGTAACGCCACTTGTGTTCTTATCAAGGCTAGCTTTTTCATCTGGAACTATCATAGTTCCCTTATCATCTGGTTTAAAGGTATTCTTTATTATAACAGGAATTCCAGCCTTAGAAACTGGAAGTATTGCTTCTTCATGAAGAATACTTGCACCAGCATAAGAAAGCTCCCTCAATTCCCTATATGTTAAGACATCAATATGTCTTGGGTTTTTAACGATTTTTGGATCGCAAGTCATAAAACCTGAAACATCAGTCCAATTTTCGTATAAATCGCTCTTTAAACCTGCGGCAATAATTGAGCCTGTCAAATCTCCTCCGCCTCTAGAAAAAGTTCTGATATTACCATCATTATCACTGCCATAAAAACCAGGAATTACATAAGATTTTCCGCTTTCTCTTAATTTATAAATTTCATCATAAGATTTTTCTTCAAGAAAAAATCCCTTATCATCAAATAAGATTAAATTTTTTGCATCAACAAACTCATATCCCAAAAAGTTAGCTAATATTTGTGCATTAATAAATTCACCACGACTGGCTATATATTCACGAGATTTTCCTTCTCTCAAGTCTTTATCCAAATTACTCAAAGCTGAATCTATATCAAAAGTAATATCAAGATTATTTACAATTTCTCTATATTTCATATTAATTGAATCTAAAATCTCACTATAATTAATCTTATTACTTGCTAAATCATAGGATAAGTAAAGAAGGTCTGTAATTTTACTATCTGATGCATTTGCCTTTCCAGGCGCCGATGCAACAATAAATTTTCTATTTTCATCAGCTTTTACTATCTGAAAAACTTTTTTAAATGTATTGGAATCTCCTAATGATGAGCCGCCAAATTTAGAAACTATTATTTTCATCCTATCTCCCCCTATAACATTACATTTTACGGATTAAAAAAACTTTAGTCAATAGGTAATTTCTATAAGATTAAATATTGCAATTTGTTAATCTAATCAATACTTTATAATACATTAAGAAAAATTCTAAAAACTCCCATAAAATTAGATATAATTTCATGAATAAATTACTTTTTTTGTAAAAAAAACTTGACAAAAATATAAAAAATCCTTTATAATATACCTTGTCGCTAAATGAAAAATAAATTATTTTTTACTTGTGCACCTTTAGCTCAGATGGTAGAGCAACTGACTCTTAATCAGTGGGCCCAGGGTTCGAGTCCCTGAAGGTGCACCATTTTATTTGTATTTTTAGTTTATGTTATTTTCTAAAAATACTGACCAAACACTTGTTGATTTTATCTTCAAGTGTTTTTTTATTTTTTATCAGATTTTCAAGTCTTAATTGATACTTTTCTCTAATTTAATTTTTATTACTAATAATTTAAGTCAATTTTAAGATTGCCAAATCACTTAGTAACAAATCAGATATTCAAAATTTGATTAAAAAAATCTAATAAGGGTAATTTAGAATGGATATAGATTATAATTTTATTATTGAAATTATGATTTATACTATATTCTAATCTTTTTGCAAAGAATTTTATAAAAATTTAAAAAATATTTAAATTTTTGTTTTACTTTTAAAAAAAGATGGAGTATAATCTTCAAGTAAAAAGATAATTTTTTTAAACCTTGGGAGGTTAGTATATGACAAGATATGTTGGTACAGTTGTTCGTGGTATTCGTACACCTATTGTAAAAAGTGGTGACGAATTGGTTTCTATAGTTAGAGATTCATTAAAACTCGCAACTGATGCTGAAAATATTCAAATCCGTGATAGGGATGTTGTTGCTGTTACAGAATCTTTAGTAGCTAGAGCTCAAAATAATTATGTTAATGTTGACCAAATAGCTAAAGATTTGAATGCTAAATTTGATAAAGAAATAGGTATTGTTTTTCCTATTCTAAGTCGTAACAGATTTTCAACTATTTTAAGAGCTATTGCAAAGACTGGAAAGAAAATTCATATTCTTTTCTCTTACCCTTCAGACGAAGTTGGTAATGCTCTTATGAGTCCTGATCTTTTAATCGACAAAAAGATTAATCCCTATTCAGATGTATTAGAAGAAAAAGACTACAGAAGAATTTTTGGACCTGTAGTTAAACATCAATTTACAGGTATTGACTATGTAAGTTTATATAAGGATATATGCAAGGATAATGACTGCGAAATTCATTTTTCTAATAACCCTGTCACAATTTTAAAATATACTGACGAAGCATTAATTTGCTCCACTCACACACGTTTTAATATTAAAAGAATTTTGAAGGATGCAGGTGCTAAAGTTTGTCTTGCTCTTGATGATATCATGACTGAAAGTATTGATGGTAGTGGCTTTAACGAACAATTTGGTCTACTTGGTTCAAACTATGCATCAGACTCAAGACTAAAGTTATTCCCTAGAAATGGTCAAGATTTTGTAGATAATTTACAAAAATCACTAAAAGACTTATATGGAAAAGAAATAGAAGTTATGATTTACGGAGATGGTGCTTTCAAAGACCCAGTTGGAAAAATTTGGGAACTTGCTGACCCAGTTGTTTCTCCTGCTCATACAAAAGGACTTGTTGGTCAACCAAATGAATTAAAAATAAAATATATTGCTGACACAGACCTTAAAGATATGAATACCGAAGAAGCTACTAAAGCTATGAAAGATAAGATTTCTCACAAAAATGCAAATTTAGTTGGAACTAATGAAACACTAGGAACCACTCCAAGAAGAATTACAGACCTTCTTGGTTCACTATGCGACTTGACCAGTGGTAGTGGTGATAAGGGAACTCCAGTTATTTTAATCCAAGGTTATTTCGACAATTTTGCAAGTGAATAATATTAATTTAATTTTAAAAGGACTTCTGCATTGAAGTCCTTTTTTTAATCTCTAACTATTAATCTTACTGTATTTGTGTTAGTAAGATATATCAAGTTTGAATATGAAATTTTAAACTTTATTATATCTCCAACTTTTGTTGGCTCTTTTGCATTAGTAACATCTAAAATTGTATGGTCAGATGATGCTCCAAGTACCTTAATATTCTTATCGAATGCTTTAAGAGCGAAGGGGTCATTACCATAATCTAGTTTACCAATAGAAACAATTGCCCTTGTATGAATACCTATATCTTCATATTCAACAACATTTCCAAAGGCATCTACACCTCTTTGACCTACAGGAAAAGAAGGCTTTGTTTCCACCTCTACTACTTGAGTCCATAATTCAAAAACATCATCATGCAAATAGTCAAGGTCAAGTCCCCAAGTACCAAGACCCATTAACACTGACTCACCCAGCCTTAATTCATTAATACCTTCAGGGATTTTTTTATCTAACAAGGTTAATAATGAAGAAGAACCTCCGCCAGAAACTATATCAATTTTTCTATTAATTCTTTTTTCAATTTCATCTTTAATATCTACAAGTTCTTGAAGTTTTTCCGGAGTTGCAACAATAGAGCCATAACATCCTAAATTAGTTCCTACTCCTGCTAAATATAAATTATCGTATTCATTTTCAATTTTTAAAGCTTCTTCAAATAGATGATCTTTATTCCAGAAGCCTTCTCTCAGATCCCCTATATCTGCCATTAAAACAATTTTATGAATAAGTCCTTGTTTTTTTGCAGCTTCATTTATTAATTTAATTACACTAGGGTCTGACTGCAAAGAAATTTGGCAAATTCTCACAAGTTCATCTACTTCAGAAGGCATAGAAATTCTTATGCACATCAGAGGTGTTTGCAAATTTAATTCTTTGATCACGTTTAGCTGTTCTAATCTTGACGAAGCAATAAAATCAACCTTTCCATCATAAACTTTAGCAATTTCAGCAATGCCGTTAAAGCCTTTTATAACTCCAACTATTGATACATTATAAATTTGGCAACGCTTAGTAAGCGCTGCCAAATTATCTCTAAGTTTATTTAAATTGCAAACAATATAAGGATAAGTTAAATACGAACTGTTCCGTCTATTGGTTTTGTTGGCCATGTTACTACCTTAGAATTTGCTTGTTTAGCATTTAATCTATTACCTTCCATATCAGCACATGTTAAACCTGCAAGTGCCATAATAGCAACTACTATAGGCATAGTGTAGTTGAAGAATAGGTAAGGTAAGTATTGTCCTACACTCATCTTTAATGTTGTTGACATATAAACACCACAAGTGTTCCATGGAATCATTGCACCTGAAACTGTACCTGCACCTTCAAGAGCATTTGATAAAGTTTTTGGATGTAGACCCATGTTGTGATATTCTTCTGCATACATACGACCAGGAACTACGATTGAAATGTATTGTTCTGGCATTGTAGCATTAGATGCGAAACAAGTTACTTCTGTAAGAATAACAAGTTTTGCTGGTGTGTTAGCAAGTGGTTTTAACTTATTAACAATAACTTGAAGTTGTTTTGTATCTTCCATGATACCACCGAACATCATAGCTATTAAAGTCATGGAAACTGAATTCATCATGTTCATTAGACCACCAGTTGAAAGTAGATTATCTACTGATTCAAGTCCTGTTTCAGAAACAAATCCGTTCATACCACAGTCAAGTATTGTACCTAAATTTGAATTTCCAAATAAAGCACCCATTACTGCACCAACAAAAGCTCCTATAGCTATACCAGGAATAGCTGGCATTTTCATAGCTACACAAACAATAACTACGACAGGTGGAATTAATAGGAATGGGTTGATTGTAAATGAAGCTTTAAGAGCATTTGAAATTTCAGCAACTGAACTTAAGTCAGCTCCACCACCTTGATAATAATGGAATCCTAATGCTCCGAAAAATATAATTGATAGTGTATACGCAACAACTGTTGGTAAAATCATGAACTTAACGTGAGTTATAACGTCAGTACCTGCCATAGCTGGTGCTAAGTTTGTTGTGTCTGATAATGGAGACATTTTATCGCCAAAGTATGCTCCTGAAAGACAAGCACCTGCTGTTGCTGCTGGGTTAATTCCAAGTCCTAATGAAATACCCATAAGAGCGATACCCATTGTACCAACTGTTCCCCAAGAAGTACCTGTTGCTAGGGATGTAATTGAACAAATAATTAATGCAGCTATTAAGAAGATACTTGGGTGAATAATCTTTAATCCATAATAAATCATTGCTGGTACAACACCTGCATCTACCCAAATACCAACTAATATACCTATGATAATCAAAATAATTACTGATTGAAGGGCTTTATAAATACCGTCCATCATCATTTTTTCAATTCTATCCCACTTATATCCAAGTTTTAATGCCATTAATGCTGCTGCGCAAGCACCAACAAACATTGGAACGTGTGGGTCAACATGATAAACTATAATACCTACTGCTAATACGCCAATTAAGATAGCTAATGATAATAATGCTTCCCAAAGATGAGGCATTCTGCCTTCTTTTATCTCTTGTTGTTTTTTGTTATTTTCCATAATATAAAAACCGCCTTTTAATAAATCGTTTTCTTAAGTTATTTAAAAAAATTTAAATCCTAAGATTTATTTTTGTTTTGCTTGGCAGCAAATCTGCCAAGCAAAATCTAATTAAATTAATTATTTACCAATTTCAGTTAGCACTTGTTCAAGAATTTCTAGTGCATCGTCTAATGTTTCTTTTGGTATATTTAAAGCTGGAACAAATCTTAATACATTTCCTGCTGTACAGTTAAGGATAAGACCTTTTTCAAAACATGGATTTGTTACTACGTGAGCATCTTCCACATCAAGAACTGCACCAACTATTAAACCTCTACCTCTAACTTCCTTAATAACTGGATGTTTTTTCTTCATTTCATTTAATCTTTCTTGAAGGTAAGCACCCATTTCTTGAGCTCTTTCAGGAAGTTTGTTTTCAATAATAGCTGTTAAAGCTGCTGCTGCAGTAGCTGTAGCTATTGGGTTACCACCGTAAGTAGTTCCGTGGTTACCTGGTTTTAATACATCTGCGAATTTTCCTCTAGCACAGAATGCACCAATTGGAATACCATTACCTAAAGCTTTTGCAAGTGTCATAACGTCTGGTTCAACGCCATATC
Organism: Peptoniphilus lacrimalis DSM 7455; assembly: GCF_000378725.1. Lineage (GTDB taxonomy): Bacteria > Bacillota > Clostridia > Tissierellales > Peptoniphilaceae > Peptoniphilus_A > Peptoniphilus_A lacrimalis. The sequence goes on from NZ_KB900368.1 coordinate 254,323, forward strand.
CTTGGTGAGCAAATAGATATCCAGTTCTTCCGCATCCAACTTGAACTTCATCAAAGATTAAAACAATATCTTTTTCAGTACAGAATGCACGAAGTTCTTTTAAGAATTCTTCAGTACATGGAATAACTCCACCTTCACCTTGTACAGGTTCGATGATTACTGCAGCTGTGTTTGCATTATATTCTTGCTTAACAGATTCCATGTCATTTAGAAGAGCATATCTAAATCCTGCTGGAAGTGGTTCAAAACCTAAGTGAGATTTATCTTGTCCAGTAGCTGTTAATGTAGCTAAAGTTCTTCCATGGAAAGATTGTTTGAAGCTTATAACTTCATATCTTTCTGGATGTCCTTGCATTTTTTGATATTTACGAGCAAGTTTCATTGCTCCTTCATTTGATTCAGCACCTGAGTTACTGAAGAAAACTTTATCCATGCAAGAATTTTCAATAATAATTTTTGCTAGTCTAACACCTGGTTCAATGTAGAAATAGTTTGCACATTGAGTTAGTGTAGCTGCTTGTTCTTGAGTAGCTTTAACTACATCTGGATAGCAATGTCCTAATGCATTAACTGCAACACCTTGTAATAAGTCAATATATTTCTTTCCATCAGCATCCCAAAGGTAAGAACCTTCACCTTTTACCATGCCAACTTCATATTGACCATAAGTATCCATAGTGTACTTTTTACCAGCAGCAACTATGTCCTTATTATTTGTAAATTTTTTATTCATTGGTATTACCTCCTTTAATTACCACTTAATTCCAACGCTATCTTTAGCTTCACCAACAACAGTTCCATGTCCGCCTTCTGCAACGAAAGCTTCATATAAGATACTGTGTGGTTTTCTACCATCCATAATATGGACTTGGTTTACACCATTATTGATAGCTTCAACACAACTATCAACCTTTGGAATCATTCCTCCAGCTATAGTTCCAATTTCCTTAAGTTTAGTAACATCTTTAATATTTAAATAACTGATGACATCTTTGACTTTAATATCATTGCAAAGTCCTTCAATATCAGTTAATAAAATCAACTTTTCTGCCTTTAAAGCTGATGCCAAAGCTCCAGCTGCAGTATCTCCATTAATATTGTAGGAATTTCCTTTATCATCTGCACCTATTGGAGAAATGATTGGAATATATCCTGCTTTAATAAGAGCATCTATAGGTTCAGCATTCACTGAAACAACTTCTCCTACATAACCATAATCATAGTCTGATTGATTTTTCTTGCAGAAATAAATTCTTCCATCAGAACCTGATAAGCTTACAGCCTTACCACCTAAAGCACTTACCTTTTTAACCAAATCTGCACTTACAGAACCTGAAAGAACCATCTCAACAACTTCAATAATTTCTTTAGTGGTTACTCTCAAACCGTTTACAAACTCGCTTTCAATGTTTAGTCTTTCAAGCATTCTATTGATAGCTGGTCCGCCACCATGGGAAAGAACAACATTAACACCAAGTGCTTGTAAAAGTACAGCATCTTCGATAACTGCATTTTTAACTTCTTCGTTAATCATGGCATTTCCGCCAAATTTAACTACTACAGTTTTTCCTTTATATTGGTTTATAAAGGGCATAGCTTCAATTAAAGCATTAACTTTTTCTTCTATATTTATCAAATTATCCTCCTTATTAAGAACGATAATCCCCATTGATTTTTACATAATCATATGTCAAGTCGCATCCGTAAGCTGTTGCGCAAGCATCTCCGTCATGTAAATCAACAGTAATGTAAATTTCTTCTTCAGATAAAATTTCTTTAGCCTTATCTTCGTCAAAGTCAGTACCGAATCCGCCTTCCATAACTGCGATTTTACCAGCTTTACTTTCTAGGAAGCAATCTGCCTTTGATACATCAAATTTTGCTCCAGAATAACCAGCTGCAGCCATAATACGTCCCCAGTTGGCATCTTTACCATAAATAGCAGTTTTTACAAGAGATGAACATACTATTGACTTAGCAACAAGTCTTGCATCTTTATCAGTTGGAAGGTTGTTAGCATGTGAAACTATCATATGAGTAGCACCTTCGCCATCTCTAGCTATTCTTAAAGTAATATCTAAGCAAATTTCTTTTATAAGTTTTGCAAATTTTTCTTTATCTTCTTTAGTTTTTATTTCTACTCCACTAGCTCCATTAGCTATTAAGAATAAAGAGTCATTAGTAGAAGTATCTCCATCAACAGAAAGCATATTGAAAGTATCGTCTACGCTTGCTGATAAATACTTTTGAAGTTCAGCTTGTTCAATCTTAGCATCAGTAGTTATATAAACTAGCATTGTTGCCATGTTTGGATGAATCATACCACTACCTTTTGCCATAGCTCCGATAGTAACTTTACCACCAGAAAATTCTACTTCCATGGCAGATTCTTTTTTAACTGTATCTGTAGTCATGATTGCATAAGCTGCATCAGTACCTTGTTCTCTACTTAGAGTTGGTACAATCTTTTCAAGACCTTTAAGAGCTTTTTCTACTGGTAATTGTTGACCAATAACACCTGTTGAAGAAACAAATACTTGATCTTCGCCTAGTCCTAAAAGTTCTTCAGCTTTCTTTTCAACAGCTTTTGCATTATCAATACCTTTTTGACCAGTAGCTGCATTAGCAATACCTGAATTGATAACAACTGCTCTAGCTTTTCCCTTCTTTAAGATTTCTCTATCAAGAATTACTGGAGCTGCGCAGAAAACATTAGTTGTAAATACAGCCGCACAAGTTGCTTCTTTTTCAGAATAGATAACTGCTAAATCAGGCTTTTCAGGATTTTTGCTTTTGAATCCACAATAAGTGGCACCCGCTAAAAATCCTTTAGGTGAAGTTATTCCTCCACCTTCAATTTTTTTGTAATCCATATATTTCTCCTTTCGATAGGTTATATAAATATATTAATAATAAATTATTAATTATGGATACATTGGTGGACGTAATAGTCCTGTAGTTTCAGGTTTTCCAAAAATGATATTCATATTTTGGATAGCTTGTCCTGCTGCTCCCTTGCCTATATTATCAATAACAGAAGAAATTATGAATCTCTTAGTTCTTGCATCATAAGATGGGCTTATACAACAGAAGTTAGTTCCAGCTGTCCATTTTGTTTCAACTGGTTTTGAAGCAGGATAAACATGAACAAATGGTTCATCTTTATAATGTTTTTGATATAATTCATAAAGGTCTTCATTTGAAATGTCATGATTTGAAGTTGCATAAATAGTTGCTTCAATACCACGAATTTGTGGAGACAAGTGTGGTTGGAAATTAATCATTTGATGTTTACCAGTAATGTACTCGATGTTTTGTTCGATTTCTGGAGTGTGACGGTGTCCACCACCTAATGAATAAGCTCTGAAACTGTTTTCAGATTCTGTAATCATTTTGTTTAACATTGGTCTTCTACCAGCTCCAGTGTATCCGCTCTTAGCATCAATAATGATAGTATTTTCAACTACAAATCCTTCCTTAAGAATTGGCATTAATCCAAGAGTTGAAGCTGTTGGATAACATCCTGGGTTAGAAATAAGATTTTGACCCTTTGCATCTTTTCTATTCATTTCTGGGATACAATATACACAGTTCCTTGTCATTTCAGGATATGTATGTTTAATTTTGTACCATTTTTCATAAACTGCTGGATCACGGAAACGTAAATCTGCACCAAAGTCTATAAATTTCTTTCCACCTTTGAGAACCTTATCAGCAAGTTCACAAGTAGTACCTGCATCAACTGCTGCTAAAACTACATCACTAGCTTCAATAAGTTTACGAAGAGATTCATCAGAAGTATCCAAGATTTCCATGTCATGGAATCCTTGTAATTGTGGGTGAACGTTTTGAATTAAGTCACCTTTTGCGAATCCATCTGCAACCATTTGAAGTTCAGCATCTGGATAATTTACCATTAATCTTAGGAATTCGCCGCAAGCATAAGCAGCTGCTCCTACAACTGAATATTTAATCATTAATATTGTAGCTCCTTTCTACCTATAAAATTTTTCAGAAGTAAATTTTTATTACTTCACTTCTTGTTTAATATTCTATAACTTATTTTAAATTATTTCAAGTCAATTTTTTATGTTAAAGATATAACAAAGTAAATTTTTTTGCATTTTTTTAATTTATTTATTATTAAATTTACTATGAGTTAAATTTCCCCCTATGATTATATAATTTTTTATTTACATATTATTCTTTTTGCCAAACTAAGTTGCTAAAATTACCTTGTTAAATTTGATATTTGCCTAATAATCTGTAATTTTTTTAAAAAAATAAATAAAATCTCCATAAAAAATAAGCTCAACTTACAGAGCTTATTTGATTTCTTGTCATTTTAATAATTTTACTATTCGTTCTTTAATCAGTTTGGTATCCATTTCCTCACCAGTCCAGATATTAAAAGAAATAGCACCTTGATTTATCATCATGTCAATCCCATTGAAAACCTTTAACCCATAGGATTTTGCTTTTCTAAGTAGGGTTGTTTCTAATGGTGAATATATTATGTCATAGATAATTACAGGAAAACCTCTCAAATATTCCGGATCCATTGGGCTATCATCTTTTGACCTTCCCATGCCTATAGGCGTTGCATTTATTACTAGGCTCATTTTGTCTAAATTTTTGGCGAAGTCTTGTTGATCTTTTGTTAAAATTATTTCAAATCCTTTTATTTTTTCTTCTAATCTTTTTTTTACATTTTTTGCCTTATAAAAATCTATTTCCTTAACATAAAGCCTTTTTAATCCCTCTAAACCTAAACAAGTTGCTATAGCAGAGCCTGCTCCTCCAAGGCCCATTATTCCAAAAGTTTTCCCTTTTATATCAATTGAGTTATTTTTTAATGATTTTACAAATCCACGCCCATCTGTATTATATCCCTTTATTTTTTTATTTTCGTCAATTAATATTGTATTGCAAGATCCAATTATTTGTACCTCATCAGAGGCTTCATCTAAATATTTTACTATTTCTATTTTGTTGGGGTAGGTTATATTTGCCCCTTTTGCACCGACAATTTTAAGAGTTTCTAAAACTTTTCCTAAGTCTTTCTTACCTGTTGGTAAACATAAATATACATAATCCTTTTTTACTTTATTAAAACTTAGATTATGCATAAAGGGAGAAAGGGAGTGACTGATGGGATCACCCAAAAGACCTATAAGTTTTGTATTTCCACTAATATTCATTTTTTTCAGACCTTTCTATTTCACTTTTAAATAAATTAATTAAATCTTTATCCACTTGATTTTCCATATCAAGCCATATAGATTTTGATGCTTCTTTCATATCTTTATAAAGTTGTGGAGATAAATCTTTATTAATACAACCATAATCTTTGATTATTTTTAATCTACCTTCATATCGTAAATCTGTTTTTGCCCTTGCTATTTGTTTTGCTTTTTGAGCTGATTCGTCTATTGTTTTTTGCAAATCTTCGGGTAAATCGTTAAGTACTTTTTCTGAACCTATAAGCATTAAAGAATGTAGTATATGATTCGTATTTATAATATATTTTTGTTTTTCGTAAATTTTTGATGCTACTATAAGTTCAAGTGGATTTTCTTGTGCATCTATAAAGCCCTGTTCAAGACCAATATAAACTTCAGGCCATGCCATAGGTGTGGGATTTGCACCTATTGCTTTCCAAAAAGCTATATGATTTTTATTTTCCATGGTCCTAATTTTTATACCCTTAAAATCCTTAATGCTATTTATATTTTTATTTGAAGACATCAATCTAAATCCCTGATCTGCTATAGCTAATAATCTCAAATTCTTGTCCTTATAATAGCTTTTGAGCTTATCGTAAAGAGGACCATCGAGAACTTTTCTTGCAATTTTAAGATTTTTAAAAGCCATTGGCGCATCAAAAATTGCAGCTTGAGGCACAAAAGATACTTGAGGGGCACTTGTTCCCACACAAAAACTTATATTTCCGTTTTGGACTGCTTCAATAAGTTCTGAATCAGAGCCTAGTTGGGAATTTGGATAGGTGTTCATTTTTATCCTTCCCTTAGAATCTTCTTCCAAAATACGGGCAAATTCATTCATAAAAATTCCTGTTACTGTATCTTCTTGAGAATCACAAGCTATATATAGGTTATAGACATCCACTTTATGGTTTTTTCTCCTATTGCCAGTTTGTAAACATGAAGTTTGGCTTAATAGTAACATTAAAACAATACAATTTATAATAATTTTTTTCATATCAATCACCTAAAAAAAGTAAAGAGATTTGAGGAAATGCCGTAATAAGTAAAAGTCCAAATAAAAATACTCCAATAAAAGGTATAACCCTTTTTATTAGCTGGTCTAGAGAAACTTCTGCAAGCGAGGATGCTACAAAAAGATTTACTCCTAAAGGTGGTGTAACAAATCCAATAGCTAAATTTACAACCATCATTACCCCAAAATAAATAGGGTCGATGGAAAAAGTTTTTATAATGGGTAAAAACAGGGGTGTAAGTATTAATATTGCCGGTGTCGTATCCATAACCATGCCCACTAATAATAAAAATATATTTATGAAAATTAAAAGGGCAACTTTTGATGTTATAGAACTTGCGATAACATTTCCTACAATTTCCGTGGCTTTTAAGAAAGTTAAGATTCTAGCAAAACCCGTCGCTGCTGCAATTATAAATAAAACATTACAATAACTTGAAACTGAAGAAATTAATACCTCCTTCATATCTCTTAAATTTATAGTCTTATAGATAAACATAGAAATAAATAAGGAATAAAATACAGAAATTACCGCAGCTTCTGTTGGAGATGCAACTCCCCTATAAATTGAGCCAAGTATAATTATAGGTAACAAAAGTGAAAAAAAAGAATCCTTAAATAAATTTTTAAGACCTCTGTTTTTAATTTCTTGACTATAAATTATTAGTTTTTTCCTATCTTGACCTTTTTTTAAATCATAAAAATACGCATAAATTATCAAAAGAAAACCAAGAAGTAATCCAGGCAATATACCTCCAATAAATAGATCAGAAACTGAAAGTCCTGATGATTGACCATAAAAAATTAGAGGAATAGAAGGTGGAATAATTACACCTAAACCTCCTGCACACGCTACTAATGCCGCTGCATAATTTTTTTCATAGCCTATTTTTTCCATAAGGGGTATTGTCATAGAACCTACTGCAGCTACTGTTGCAGGGCCTGAACCTGATATTGCACCATAAAAAAGACAGGTAACAACACAAGTTATTGGAATTCCAGCTTTTTTCTCGGCAATAAAATAAGAAAAAAAGTTAAAAATTTTATCTGAAATTTTTCCCTTTGCCATTATATGACCTGATAGGATAAACATTGGAACAGCCATTAACGGAAAGGAATTTACTCCACTTATCATCGCCCTAATGATATATTGTGGATCTGCAGGAAACCATGGGTTTATTAGGTTGGGAAGAACTGCTAAAAATAGTAAAACCATTGCAATGGGAAAGCCAAAAATAACTAAAATTATAAAGGCTAAAAGTAAAAGACTTATTATCATTTTTCCCTCCTAATTTTAAATAAATTCTCTACTGCTCTATAAATACTCAAAAGACTTGAAATAAAAACAGAAAACTGCAAAGTCCATGTCGGTATGCCTATTGCAGGAGATTTTTGAGCCGAAAGAATTGATTTATTCAAAACATCAAAAGAAAATAAAGAAATTATTACAAATAAAATAATTATAAAGATGCAATTTAATATTTTTAATCTTTTTTGATTTTTGTAAGACATCCTATAAGACAAAAAATCCACTCTAATCGAAATCCCCTTTTTTATTGAATAGGGAATTCCCAAAAATGTGGACCATATGAATAAATATCTTACCAACTCTTCTGACCAAGATAAAGAATTATTGAATACATATCTAGCAACTATTTGAAGACCTAAAACTATACTCATAAGGACTAACAGAGTCATCAAAATTATTTCTTCAAAATTTTTTTCTAATTTTTTTAACATCTCTCACCTAATAATAATAAATTTCCAATTCTCTCAATAATGAAGGGTTGGCACAAATTACCCCACTTTTTCTTTTTAGGATCAGGTCATTACCATGAAAATCTTTAATCACGGCTCCCGCTTCTTTTAAAATCAGTAAACCTGCAGCAAAATCCCAAATATTTAAATCTTCTTCCAAAAATGCGTCTGTTCTTCCAGAAGCAACATAACACATTTCAAGTGCTGCCGATCCAACTCTTCTTATGCCCTGACTATTTAAAAAAAGCCCCTTTATCATATCAAAAGTTTCTTCAGTTCTGTTTATTCTAAATCCACCAGCTCCAATGGCACAAAGAGCATCTTTTAAATTATTAATATTTGAAACTCTTATAGATTTTTCACCTAAAAAAGCACCATATTCTTTTATTGCCCAAAAAAGTTCTTTAGTATGGGGATCATATATCATGCCAAGTAAAATCTTCCCATCTTTGGCAAGACCTAAGCTTATTGAAGAATGTTTATAACCGTGTACTAAATTGGTTGTTCCATCGCAAGGGTCTAAAATCCAAGTTAATTTATTAATATCTATATCATCATTATTTTTTTCTTCAGCAATAAATTGTGCATGGGGCAAAATATTTAAAAGTTTAGCTTTTAAATATTCCTGAACCTTCACATCGACTTCTGTAACAAAATCATTTTTACCCTTTATTCTTATTTCATCCTTTGGAGGTCTATCCTCATAAAAAAATTCACCACTGTCGGCCAAATCTTTTTCAACTTTATTTTTCATTTCTAATAGTGTATTTATATCTAAATCCATGTTTCCCCCTAAAAATATTAATTCTTACCTTCCATCAAATCTGAATGTAAAAAATTTGTAGCAAAACTTGTCAAAAATAAAGCTACAAATAAATAGATATTAAATTTATCTTTTAAGATTATAACCGAAAGAAATGCCCCAAAAATTGGTATAAACATCTTATATGCCCCTACATTTGATGCTTTTTGATATCTCAAAAGCATATACCAAATAACAAAAGCTGTGGAAGATATAAAAGAACCATAAATTAATAAAACAATAGCTTTAAAATTAAAGATTAGAGGATGTTGATGAGTAAATAAACCCATAATAATTAATAAAAAACCTCCAAAAATAAATTGGAAAATAGAAATATTATAGGTATTTTCCTTTGAACCCCATTTCTTCATAATAACTGTACCCAAAGCATTTAGGGCTGTCGACATTATAATAAATACTTCACCTCTTAGGGAAACAACTCCATCAACTTTTCCCCCAACATTTGATAATAAGGTAGCAATTATTCCTAAGATTACACATATAACTTTTTTTAAATTGAATTTGTCATCTCTAATCAATATATGAGCAAAAATCAAGACCATAAGAAAATTAGTTGATTGAATTATTGAGGAATGGACACCAGAAATCAAAGCCAAACCGTTATAATAAAAAATATATGCAACAGTTATTTGAACAACTGTAGAAATTATATAAAACATAAGAGAAAAGCCTTTTTTTCTGTCAGATTTTTCTTCAAATAAAAATTTATAAAATATAACAAAAAAACCCGCTAGAAAAAATCTATAACCTGCCACTAAAATCATAGAGCCAGGATCTTTACTCGTTATTCCTAAGACCTTGTAAGTTGTTTTTATCATAGGTATGGCACTTCCCCACAAAAACATAGCGAAAAGAGCCATCAAGGCAGAAGTATTCTTGTTTTTAAAAATCTTTTCCAATTATCTTAACGCCTTCTCCAGCACCTAATTCTAAAATTTTATATGTTGACGGACATACATTTTTTAAATCTCTATAGATATCTTTATTATCCTTAGAAGAAATAATTAGTATTGTAGGTCCTGCTCCAGAAATAAAAATAGCAGCATTTCTCCTGTCAGCAATTTCTTTATATTTATCAAAATCCACTATTAATTTTTTTCTATAAGGTTCGTGTAGCCTATCTCCATATATCTTACATAGCATATCAATGTCGCCTTTTTCTATAGCTCTTGAAATTAAATTTGAGTGTGAAATATTATAAATTGCATCTTCAAGTTTAACTTCAGTCTTTACAAGAGATCTAGCAAGTGCAGTTTTCAAAGGATAATCAGGAACAATAACAATATAGGATAGGTTTTCTGACGGCTCCACTTTATAAAATAAAACTTCATCATCCACTTTTGTAGAAATTACAAGTCCCCCATATATAGCTGGTGCAACATTATCAGGATGACCTTCAATTTCTGTTGCAAAGCTTAAAATTTCCTTTTTTGAATACTTATCTCCTAAAAGAACATTAGCACCCATTAGCCCGCCAACAATACAGGTAGCAGATGATCCTAAACCTCTTGCTATAGGAACATTTTCAGAAACTTCAATTTTTACTTTTGGACACTCTTTTTTTTCTTTATCAAATAAATACTTAAAAGACTTATAAATCAAATTACTATTATCAAAATCTTCTTGGCTGGGACTAAAAATAAATTCATTTGATAAAGATAAACTCATACCCATTGTATCATAACCAGCTCCTAAATTTGCACTGGTAGCTGGGACTCTAATTTTCATCATTATCACCTAAAATTTTCATTATTTCTTTTTTAATATATTCTTTATCAATAACAATATTTTGTAGAATATCTTTCTTATCTAAATTTTTTAAATTCTCAGGTATAGGAATATTTGTTATTTTATTGATTTTTTCAATTATATTAAAATCATCACTTCCACTAATATTTAAAGCTTTTCCTATAGATGCTGGGAATTTATAAAAAGAAGCAGTTGAAGCAAGTAAAATTTTTCTATTATCATCATTTTCCTTGAGATAATCTTCTACAGCCTTAATACATACTGCTGTATGAGTGTCGCAAAGATAATTGAAATTTTTATAATATTTTTTAATTATTTGTAAAGCCTCATCATCCTCAGCGTAATATCCCTTAAATTCTTTAAGAGATTTCTTACATTCATCAGAAATTTTATAAGTTCCATTATTCTTTAAAGATTCCATGTAGGAATTTAATTCTTCAGGAGCTTTTAGATATAATAATCTTTCTAAGTTTGAAGAAATTAAAATATCCATGGAAGGAGAATTAGTTTTATAAAATTCTCTATTTGCATTATAAATTCCGCTATTGAAGAAATCTGTCAAAACATTATTTTTATTAGATGCTACAATAAAATTCCCTATATTTAGACCCATAACTTTAGCCAAATATGCAGCCAAAATATTACCAAAATTACCTGTTGGCACTGCCACATTTATCTCTTCCCCATCTTTGATTTTGGATTTTTTTACCAAATCATAGTAAGCATAAAAATAATACACAATTTGTGGAACAAGTCTACCTATATTTATTGAATTTGCTGATGATAATAAAATATTTTTTGATTCCAAAAAATCTCTCAATTCTTTGTCATTAAAGGCATCTTTCAGAGCACTTTGAGCTTGGTCAAAATTCCCTTTTATACCAATGGCATAGACGTTTGTGCCTTCTTGTGTAAGCATTTGATATTTTTGTATAGGACTAACTCCATCAGTAGGATAAAAAACAATTATAAAAGTATCCTTAAGATTCTTGAAACCTTCAAGAGCAGCTTTTCCTGTATCACCGGAAGTGGCAGTTAAAATTCCTATTTTCTTATCTTTATCCTTAGCCAATAATATAAAATAAGGAAGAATTGAAAGGGCAAAATCTTTAAAGGCACTTGTCCTTCCATGGAAAAGTTCCATTATATATAGAGAATTAACCTCCTCTACCTTTAAGGAATTATCCACAGAAAAATTTTCTTTGCTGTAAGCCTTATCAATAATTTCTCTAAGAATTTTTTTATCTATATCATCAAAAATAGTTGAGATAATGACTTCAGCAAAGTCCCTATAATCCATCCTATCTTTGATATCTTGACTTAAATTTACTTTATTAAATTTTTCTGGCATAAATAAGCCACCATCTGAAGCAATACCTTTGACTATAGCTTCAAAAGATGATGAAAGCTTATCCTTACCCCTAGTTGAAATATATTTCATTACTCCCTCACTTGACCATTACCTAAAATTACAAATTTACTGCTGACAAGTTCATCAAGTCCAACAGGTCCTCTTGCATGAAGTTTTTGAGTTGATATACCCAGCTCAGCACCGAATCCGAATACACCACCATCTGTAAATCTTGAAGAGGCATTTACATATACAGCCGCTGAATCAACTCTTTTAGTAAATTCCATGGCATTTTCATAACTTTCAGTTACTATAACTTCACTGTGTCCTGTTGAATATTTATAAATATGATCAATAGCCTCATCTAAAGAATCTACTATTTTCATAGAAAAAGCCATATCTAAATATTCCTTGCCATAATCATCTTCTTTGGCATCATCTACATTTTTTAAATACTCTTTGGAATTTTTTCCCGCATAAACTTTTATAGTACATTTATCAATTAATTTTTGAAGTTCTGCAAAAAATTTCTTATCAACATCCTTATGAACTAGAAGGCTCTCCATGGCATTACAAACTCCAACTCTTTGAGTTTTTGCATTTTCAATAATTTTTATCGCCATATCAACTTTAGCAGAAGAATCTACATAAACATGACAATTCCCCACACCTGTTTGTAGAGTTGGAACCTTTGCATTTTCCACAACTGAATTTATTAAAGAAGCAGAACCCCTAGGCACAAGCAAATCTACATAACCTTTAAGCTGCATCAAATATAAAGCAGAATCTCTCTTTGTATCTTCAATTATTTGTACCATATTTTCATTATAAGATAAACTTTTAATAGCTTCTCTTATAGATGAAGCAATAGCAATATTAGAATTTATTGCCTCCTTGCCACCCCTCAAAATGATAGAAGAACCTGCCTTTAGTGAAAGTGCAGCCGCATCTAAAGTTACATTAGGTCTTGCTTCGTATATAATTGCAATAACCCCCATTGGCACAGTCCTTTTTGCAATATTTAAACCATCAGAATTTATAAAAGCCGACAAGGTTTTGCCAACAGGGTCATTTAATGAAATTATTGTGTCTAAAGAATCTGCCATATTTTCAATTCTTTGTCTATTGAGAAGAAGCCTATCTAAAAGACCTTGGCTCATTCCTATTTCTCTACCATGAGCCATGTCTTTTTTATTTTCTTCCAATATATACTCACAATTACTTATTAAATTCTTTTTTATTTGAAATAAAATCTCATTCTTTTCCTTAGCATTTAATCGTGCCAAATCTCTAGATGAAACTTTAGCATTTTTCCCAATTTGTAAAATTTTATCTTGTAAAGTAAGTTCCAACTTCATCACCCTTCATAATTTGTCTAATTATCTTAAAATCCTTGGCATTAGCGATAACAACATCAATATTTTTCTCCAAACACATTCTTGCCGCATTAATTTTTGTTGACATTCCACCAACACCACGTTCAGAATTAGTTTCTTTAGCAAAATCTATAACACTTTCTATATTATCAACAGTTTTAATGAGTTTAGCACCACTATTAGTCCTTGGATCATCAGTATAAAGTCCATCAATATCTGAAAGCATAATCAAAAGATCCGCATTTACAATCTTTGCAATTATAGCAGAAAGCGTATCATTGTCCCCAAACTTAATTTCAAAAGTCGATATAGTGTCATTTTCGTTAACTATGGGAATAGCAGGGAGATGTGCCAAATTATCAAAAGTATTTACAGCATTTTCATACATTGTCCTATCTGTTTCAATCTGTCTTGTAAGTAAAATTTGAGCCGTAGAATATCCATAGTGATTAAGAGTCCTATCATAAATATTAATCAAAGATACCTGCCCTACCGCTGCCGCTGCTTGCTTTACAGAAGTTTCTTTAGGCCTTTCTTTCAAATTTAACTTTTTTCTACCTACAGCAATCGCTCCAGAAGAAACTAACACCACATCAATACCATGATTTTTTAAATTTGCAAGTTCAAAACATAAATCATCTATCTTTTCTAAATTAGCCGCTCCGTCCTCATGGGTTATAGAAGAAGAACCGACTTTTATAACAAGTTTTTTAATGTTCCTTTTAAACTCTCTCATAGTACACCTCACTTCATTTTTTTAATATACTTAAAAAATACTAATTAGTCAAGTATTGCCTATTATTATCAGTACAATTGGAATTTTTTATAAAAATAAACAGCTCTAAAATGGCTCTATAATATCTGTTGGGGAGTAGATCTCTAACAGATTTTTTTATGTGAAAAATTGCACTTATACGCATTTAGTCCTAAACTTAAAATAACCAAAAATAAAGTTTGGAGGTGCATATAAGTGCAAAGTAATAATAACATGAATTTATTGGGTTTTAAGGATGTAATTTTTGATAGCTCTTTTTAGGATAATAATTTTTTTGTCTATCTTCTGTTAAAAAGATGGATGCTTGTCTTAACGAGCCTCCCCAATATCTGACATAGAAACAAAAAATAGCGGTCATAAATGACCGCTAAAATTTTTAATTATTATTCTAAGATTTTAGAAACAACGCCTGATGCAACTGTTCTTCCGCCTTCACGTATTGCAAATCTTAATCCTTCATCCATTGCTATTGGTGTTATTAGGGTTACTGTGAATGTTGCATTATCTCCTGGCATTACCATTTCTGTTCCTTCTGGTAATTGGATATCTCCTGTTACGTCTGTTGTTCTGAAGTAGAATTGTGGTCTGTAGCCGTTAAAGAATGGTGTGTGTCTTCCGCCTTCTTCCTTTGTTAGTACGTATACTTCTGCTTCGAATTTTGTGTGGGGATGTATTGAGTTTGGTGCTGCTAATACTTGTCCTCTTTCGATTTCGTTTCTTTGTACTCCTCTTAGTAGCGCTCCGATGTTGTCTCCGGCTTCTGCTTGGTCTAGTTGTTTTTTGAACATTTCTACTCCGGTTACTACTACGGATCTCTTTTCGTTTGTTAGTCCTACGATTTCTACTGTGTCGCCTACTTTTACTGTTCCTCTTTCTACTCTTCCTGTTGCTACTGTTCCTCTTCCTGTGATGGAGAAGATGTCTTCTACTGGCATTAGGAATGGATGGTCTACATCTCTTGCTGGTGTTGGAATGTATTCGTCTACTTCTTCCATTAGTTTTA
>NZ_KB900369.1:0-190036 GCF_000378725.1 Peptoniphilus lacrimalis DSM 7455
AAATCGACTTTTCAAAAGTAAAAGTAGAACCATTATTTGAAGATATGGTTGATTTTGATACATTCTCAAAATCTGATTTTAGAGTTGTAAAAGTTAATAACTGCGAAGAAGTTCCAAAGTCAAAAAAACTATTGAAATTTACATTAGATGATGGTAGTGGAAAAGAAAGAACCATCTTAAGTGGAATTAAGGAGTACTACTCAGCAGAAGAACTTATTGGAAAAACTTTGTTAGCAATTTGCAACCTTCCGCCAAGAAAGATGATGGGAATCGACTCAGAAGGTATGATTATATCTGCAATTTGTGAGTATGACGGAGAAGAAAAACTTAACTTAATAATGTTGGATAATAATATTCCAGCAGGATCAAAATTATATTAAAGAACACGCTAATTATGAAACTGGGGTTTGTAATGAATCCCAGTTTCATTTTTATAATTGGGTTATTAGAATTATTAAGCTATAAAACAAAATCAATTTAAAGAAAAATAAATATTAGATAATCTCAGACGATAGAAATTAAAACCTCTATCGTCTTTTTATACTAAAAATAAGGACGGAATAACACAACAAACACTCTAAAACAAATCACTAAATCAATGTAAGATTGAATGTAATCAATATTTATGCTATAATTAAATAAAACTAATGAAGAAAAAAAGAGGGATATTATGGCACTTAACTATAAACCATTATGGATACAGTTGGCAAAAAAAGGATTAAAGAAAACAGATGTAATAGCTATGGCAGGACTAACAACAAATGTTATGGCACAAATGGGTAAGGATAAACCAATTACATTTAAGAATTTAGAAAGAATATGTAAGGCTCTATCTTGCACTCCTAATGATATTATTAGTTTTGAAGATGAATTTGAAAAAGAGATTTAAATTCTTATAGTTCTTTACACTTGATTTACAAGGGATCAAAGAAAATCTTAATAAAGGTTTCTAAAATTTTATTGAAATAATGTATAATTTGTGATAGCTTACTTACAATTTTAGAATTGTAATCTTTATATAGGGTGTTTTTATATCTTGTCAATGATTTTGTAAATATCTTTTAGATTGGAATCCAAAGTTTTGTGAGTAATTTATTTGAGAATTTACAAAACTTCTTAATACATGACCTGTATGCGTATAATGACATTGACAATAAGACATCTGTGATTATAGATTTTAAACAACCATATAAATTGTAAAAAAGTATAGCACTAATACTAGCAAGAAAATTTATACGAATTTAGTTGACACAACTAAGAAAAATTGCTCCCATTTACGAAATGGTTTATACTTCAAGAGAGGAGGTAAACTAAATTGATGAAAACACTTGGTATGTTAACAATCATCTGCTTAACAGCATCAATTATGATGATGAATTTTATACTTATTATACCGAAATTTGGCTCGAAGCATTTCGGCGCACCTGATGATATCAAAGTTATGATGAGTAAGTTGCCAGATAAACCGATTTGGGTCAATATAATCGGCGGACTTATCATGATACTTGGATTGCTAGCCATTGCAGCCGTTCTAGGCTGGGCAATTGTTGATACAGTAAAATTTAGTTTAACTTTTCAGCAAGCATTTGTTAGATTTTTAATACTATTTGAAGGATATAAGCTTTTTGATATTATCTTTTTTGATTATCACATGCTTACCAAGTTAAAATTGCCGACTAAAGTTTACCCAGAAACGGTTGGTGCTAAGGGTTATGATAATTTTGGTTTTAATGGGAAAAGTCAGATTGCAAAAATTATAATCTTCTTTTTCGTGAGCCTAATTTTGGCATATTTACTGACCGTTTTGGTTTAACTAGAAATTCATAACTTATAATGTTCAATTCGACTTCTTGGCTATTTGTTTTAAGGGGCTGTAGCTTAAAAAAACCAATTATCAGAAATAGATATAAGCCATGAACAGTTATATGAAGATGGGTTAGAGTGAAATATAATCGAAAGAAACTTCAATCTAATGAATGTGAGCATATCTTAAAAACAAGACAAGAACCATTCCTATACAAATATCTATACATGCAAATTCATATAAGATAAAGGCGTATAAAAAAATTAGTTTAATCACAGCAATCACAATTTAAATTGTGATGTTCGCAAGCTAAACTACGGACTTCACTAGGAAGTTTCCCTTTGTATCTTTTGTAACAAATAGAAAATTTGCTATGGGATGCGTATCCAACAGATTGAGCTATTTCCTTTATAGGAAGTTTGGTATT
Organism: Peptoniphilus lacrimalis DSM 7455; assembly: GCF_000378725.1. GTDB lineage: Bacteria > Bacillota > Clostridia > Tissierellales > Peptoniphilaceae > Peptoniphilus_A > Peptoniphilus_A lacrimalis. The sequence continues at coordinate 2,232 of NZ_KB900369.1, forward strand.
TAAGAGAAGAGTCTCAGCCACGTTCATTCTTTTTCTTTGAGTATATTCTGTAATGCTTTGACCATATTTTTCTTTAAACAAATTTTTTAATTTTGTTCCGCTCATTTTAGATATTTTTTCAAGTGTACCTTGATTTATATTCATGGCGAAATGATCATCTAAGAATCTTGCTACATCTTCAAGTGCTTTATTATCATCAGACTCAATTTTATATTTTTTTCTATTTAAGTATGTGTCAATCACTATACTTATCCACTCATTTGCTTTGGCTTTAAAGAAAAAATCAGCAGCAGGAGCATCCATCTTACAATTTAATATTTCCATTGCCACTTTTTCTAAAGACTTTGTAAGTATTATTTGATTAGTTTGAAGTAAAGCCCTATAAAATGATTCCGGATCAATATTAATGGCTGATAGGTGGTTTTCCAAAAGCTCTTTTTTAAAGCCTATAGAAACAGAAAGATAATTTGAATTCTCGTGTAATAAAAACAGAAAGTCATCTTTTATATTATCAAAATCAAAAGTACATAAGGAGTTTGCAGTAAGTGTTTGATAAGGAAGTGATAAAAAATGGCAGACAGTTTTCATTTTTCAGTAAACATAATATCAAGAGGAAAAGGAAAAAGTGCAGTAGCAAGTGCAGCATATAAGTGGAGAAAAAATAAAAAATGAATGGGACGGAGTAACCCATGATTATACAAGAAAAGAAAAAGTATTAGTAAAAAATATAATATTGCCTGATCATATACCAAAAGAATTTAATGATAGGTCTACCTTATGTAATAAAGTAGAAATGGCAGAAAAAAATTCTAATGCACAACTAGCAAGACAATTCATAATTGGACAACCAAAAGAATTATCTTTAATTGAAAATAAAAACCTAGTTGAAAGATTTATAAAAGAAAATCTAACATCACAAGGAATGATAGTAGATTATGCAATTCATGATGAGAGTCAAGATAAAAATGGAAATATCCATTGTCATATAATGACCATAATGCGACCCATAAACGAAAAAGGAGAGTTCTTAGCAAAGTCAAAAAAAGAATATATCCTAGATGAAAAAGGAGAAAAGATTTTAAACAAAAATGGAAAACCAAAGACAAGAAAAGTAGAACTAACAACTTGGAATGATAAGGGCAATGTAGAAAAATGGAGAGAAAATTTTTCAGACCTTTGCAATGAATATCTAGCAAAAAACAAGATAGAAAAAAGAGTAGACCATAGGAGTTTTAAAAGACAAAATTCAGATTATCTACCGACAATCCATTTAGGATCAGCAGCAAGTGCAATGGAAAGAAAGGGAATAGAAACTGACAAAGGAAACTATAATAGAGAAATAAGAAAATATAATAACCTTGTAAAAACAATAAAAGAAGAGATAAAAACATTAAAGTGTTGGATAGGAAATTTATTAGATAACTTATCTACTGCTTATGAAAAATTTAAGGATATAGAAAGAGATAAGGTAATAGACAATCCTAAACTTTTCAATCTAACAAATTATCTATTAACTTATTCAGAAATTCAAAAAGAAAAAAGTAAATATCTAAAAGGATATGCCAAAACTAATAAAGAAAAATATGACTTCAAAAAGCTAACAAGTGCATATAGTTATTTAAGTAAAAATGACATAGAAACCATAGGTCAGTTGCAAACAAAAATAGAAACTTTAAAGTCTAATAGTTATACTCTAAATAAAAAAGCAAAGACAATCCATAAAGAAATGGAAGATGTAGAAAAGAAAATTTTATACTATGAAATCTACAAAGCCAAAAAAGAAGTTTATGAAGAATATCAAAAGAAAAATATATTCACAAAAGAAGCATTTTATAATAAACATAAGAAAGATATAGACCAATATAAGGTAGTAAGAGAGAAATTAAAAAAACTCCTATCAGATAAGGAAAAACTAAGTCCTAAAAAATGGAATGAAGAAAAAAATCTTTTAATGGCAAATCTTGAAGAAATAAATAAAGAAAAAGACAAGATAAAAGATGAATACCAGGAAATTAATCATATCAAATATGCAGTAAATTTTGTAAACAAAGAATTAGGTATAGATTTATCCATAGAAATAGATAAGCTTATAAAACAAGGCGAAAAACCAAGTGTAATAGCACAGATTAAAAAATTCCAAGACCAAGTTAATAAAGATAATGAATACAGAGAAATGATGAAAAATAAGAAAATGGATCAAGAAAGATAAGACATGGTAAATATATCTTATCCAAGCTATAATATAACCAAGAAAATAAAGGCAGATCTAGGAGGTAATAGAGATGAATAAAAGGCAAGAGCTAATAGATGAACTCATAAAAGCAGATCAAGATGGAACATACAAAACATATAAAAGCACAGAAGAAATAAAAGCAATCAACAATGAAGAAGTGCAGATTATATATTCCAACATGAAAAATTATCTATCAGACAAAAGAACACACATAAACTACTAAAGGTGGAAAGGCATTGTAAGCTATTTTAAAGTATAAAAGGTACAAATACCTAAGAAAGCTATATAAACATCAAAATAAGGCATTCCACCACTACCAACAACCAAATAAAAACAAGCAAAGAGAGAAAAACATGATAAACGAAGAAATAAGTAAAGAAGCAGGTCAAGCAGCACAAACCATAATAACATACACAATAAAGGCAGCAAAAGCGAAAATGGAAGCAGAAAAAGAAGCGGCAAAAGAAGAAGCAACAGTATGATAAAATATTAAAAAAATGTAGTAAGAGGTGAGAAAATGATAAAGAAAATATTTAAAGGAATTTTAATTTTTTTAGTATCCCTTATTATTCTTATAGGGATTGGAGATTTTTTATGGATTAATCTTCCGAAGTTAAATGCCAGAAAAAATATTTCTGATATAGAAGACTATGGCAAAGCTGTAAGCCAAATAAACTTAGATGACAATATACAAGTCGTTGGACTTGGGGAAGCGGCTCACGGGAATTCTGATTTTCAAGATTTAAAATTAGAAGTTTTAAAGACTTTAGTTGAAAAAAATAATTTAAAGAGCTTTGCTATTGAAGCTGATTTTGGCGAAGGAATGATAATCAACAATTACATTCACGGAAACAAGAGAGATGAAAATATTTCAAGAATTTTTTCTTTTAATATTTATCACACAAAGAATATGAGCGATCTTATAAATTATATGTTTGACTACAATCAAAAAGCCAAGGATGAGGACAAACTTTCTTTTTACGGCTTTGACATGCAAAATCCAGAAAAATCTATTGATTTAATATTAGATTTTTGTAAGGAAAATAATATATTACAAGAAAAAGACTTGAAAAAGGAGCTTTCTTTTATAAAAGATGAAAAAATTAAGATTTCACAGATAAAAGATAAGGAAGCTTTGTTGTTAGAGATAAAAGCTTATGCAGACGCCCTATCCTCTTCAGATGCAAAAATAGCTTCAAGAGCTCTTACAAATATATTAAATAGCATAAAATATTACGAATTAGATTTTAATGACTATGTAAAAGTAAATAATGTTAGAGATGAGCTTATGGCTGAGAATGTTAAATGGATAAGTGATTTTGAAAAATCAAAGGGAAATAAGATGCTTTTAATTTCTGGACACAACGGTCACATTGCAAAAAGTGAAAAATTTTATGAGCCAATGGGGTCTCACTTAAAGAAAATTTTTGGAGAAAAATATTTTATTATTGGAACAGACTTTTATAAGGGAATTGTTAATATCAATGTGGCTGGTCCAGATAACAAGAGGTCAAACCATGTCTTTGTATCTGCTGATCCTTTAGCTTACAGTGCGAGAAAATTTAAAGGAAAATATTATTTAGATTTTACAAAAGTTAAAGATGGAGAAACTTTTGACCTTATAAATAAAGAAATCAACATGATAAGTCTGGGTGAAGGATATTCTCCTCTTATGAAATTCATGCCAAGGACTTATAGGGTAAAGGAAGTTCCAAAAGATTTATATGACGCAATGATCTTTGTTTATTATGCAAAGCCAATTGCTGTTAATGATTAATATTATTTATGAAAGAGATGGAAGATGTTAGAAGTTCAAAATATAAAAAAGATATGACCTGAGAAATCTAAGGGAGTAACGAAAAGTTACACTCTTAAATAACCATAAAAAAAGACTTCCGAAAAGCGGAAATCAAGAATTTCGATTATCGAAAATCTGGAAAATATCAAGGTGGATAGGATATAAAATTGAATAAACATAAAATTTATGATAAAATTATACTGATAATATTTATCAATAGGAGATAAAAATGTTAAAAAAATTTTTTGAAAATGTAAAAAATCCGAAAAATAATTTCGGCGGTCGCTTCATGGTGAAAGGAATGAATATTGGTCACGAAAAATTGGCGAAATGGGGCAGATCTTTTCTGAATATTAAAAGCTCGGATGTGGTTTTAGATCTAGGATGTGGCGGTGGACGTAATGTTCAATACTTCTTAACAAAGGCTAAAAAAGTATATGGAATGGACTATTCTAAAACAAGTGTAGATATCGCAAGTTCAGTAAATAGCGAAGCTATAAGAGATGGCAGGTGTAAAATTATTGAAGCAGACGTGGCTAAACTACCTTTTGAAGATGAATCCATAAATATAGTAACTGCCTTTGAAACCATTTATTTTTGGAAGAATATAGAAGTATCTTTTAGGGAAATCCATCGTGTTCTAGTTAAGGACGGTCAGTTTCTAATATGCAACGAAGGAGCGTATAGAGAGCATAAAAACATAAAAAAATGGGCGGATATGTTAGAATTTGAAGTGTATTCCCCCAAATATCTAACAGAAACATTAAATAAGATAGGATTTAAATGCGAATACCATCTAGACGAGAAAGAGCATATAGTATTTTTAGCTAGAAAATTATAAAAAAATTTGAGAATAATGAAAAACAAATCTAAATCTAATGATATTTTATTAGTTCCACATTTAAGCAATCACATTTTTAGACACACCTTTACTACAAGGCTTAATGAACAAAATATAAATACAAAAGCAATGCAGTCTATTCTAGGTCATTCTGATATTAGTACAACAATGGATATATATGTAGAAGTACCTAAAAATAGACTTTTATAGAGATTTAGACAATTATCTAAGGTAGAGGGGATTTTCCCAACAATGAAGCCAATAGGTAAGGAAAAATCAGAAAATGAAGATTTTTCAAAAGAAACTGATAATAAACCTAAAATAGAAAAAATCGACTTTTCAAAAGTAAAAGTAGAACCATTATTTGAAGATATGGTTGATTTTGATACATTCTCAAAATCTGATTTTAGAGTTGTAAAAGTTTTAAACTGCGAAGAAGTTCCAAAGTCAAAAAAACTTTTAAAATTTACATTAGATGATGGTAGTGGAAAAGAAAGGATTATTTTATCAGGAATAAAGAATTTTTATAATGCTGAAGAATTAGTAGGAAAGACACTTCTTGCCATCACAAACCTAGCCCCAAGACAAATGATGGGATTAGAATCTTGTGGTATGCTTTTATCAGCAGTATGTGAATATGAAGGTGAAGAGCTTTTAAATCTTATTATGCTTGATTCTAAGATACCAGCAGGTGCTAAAATATATTGATTTATAAGAATTTTTAAGTGAGACTAATTTTAAATTAGTCTCATTTTTAATAATATATATGTAATTTTTTAAAAATTGTAAAAAATAATTGTTATAAAATGAAAAAAGTAGATAGTTGATAATAATAACAAAATTATTAAAATTTACATATTGATATTAGGACAGTGGAGGTTATATATGAAATACAAAGCTATTTATTGGTTTATCCTTTCACCATTTATAAAATCATATTTGAATATACATTTTAGTAAAAGTCAAACTAAAGAATTTACTAAAAAAGCCAAAAGCTTTTATAAAGATTTGTTGGCAAAGGCTGATGACATTGGTGAAAAAAATCCCATGGCTAGTAATCTCTATTTTGCTTTATTGCTATTTTCATTCTTTTTGCCAAATAAAGCTAATATTTCACTAGATATGTTTAAAGATTTAATGAATTATGTTTTGAACCATCCATTTATTTTATTTTTCACTAAATGTGACCTTAATAATGATAAGACAATGAATATGATTAATAAAAAAATTAAAAAATCGGCTTTATGGGCAGAGAAAAATAAAGATAAGTATCCACAAACATGGGAATTTAATTTTTATGATAAGCCAAGAGAAGGCTGTGCTTATTATTTTACTAAGTGTCCTATTGCAAAGTTTTTTAAGGATAATAATTATGAAGAGTACACTGAGCTTTTTTGCAATTTAGATTATATCAAAATTGCTCAAAGTAATGGTATTCTTATAAGAGAGCATACTATTGCACAGGGTGATGATATTTGTGATTTCTGGATTATTGGTAACAAGGCAAAAAAAGAGTAAATTTAAAATTTGTATAAAAAAAGACGCTCCTTAAATATGATTTAGCGAAAATATTAAGTGAATTACATATTTAATGGGAGCGTCCTTTTATATTAATTTTTTATTTACCAATTTGTTTCATAAGATTTTCTATTGTTTTATCAGCATTATCAGTATAGGCTTTGATATCTTCTCTTGCCTTATAATTTTCACCCTTAAGGTTAGCGTTATAGGCATCTTGAAGTTCAGTCATTTTTATTTGAAAATCTGTAAATAAATTGACTACTTTTTTTGCGACATCTTCATCTTTATTTATAATAGCTTCTTTTAAATCGGGAAGCATTGTTAAGGCTCTTTCATTGGCTTCCATAGCTTTATTATAAGTATCTCTAAATTTATCAGAAACATTTATATTTTTAAGCTCTGAAATTGCATCTGAAATTTCTTTGTTAGCCCTATTGTATTCTTTTTCTAAATCTTCTTTTGATAAAGTGCTAGCTTTTTCAAAGAATGATTTTTTTAAAGAAGTCATATTGTCTTCAATTATTTTTTGTTTACTTTGAAATTTATTTAAAAATTCTTTTTCGTCACCACTTAAACCAGTAATTCCATCGGTGATATTATCTTTTTGTGAGTTTATAATGACCTTTTTTTCTTTTCCATCCCAATTAACTTTAAGATTCATATTTTCTGCAACAAATCTCAGAGGCACATAGGTTCTGTCCTTTCTTATTAATGGGGCAACGTCATTTTTAATTTTTTCATTATTCACTGTGATATTTGTATCGCCAATTGTCATAAGGATTTGTCTATCATTATTTTTTATAGTAACAAGCTTCTTATCCTTATTCCAATCCACCTTATAATTTAGGGCTTCACCAATAAATCTGATGGGAACAAAAGTCCTATCTTTTTCTATAAAGGGTGCGGCATCAGTTTTAATAATTTTACCATCAATTTCTATTGAAGGTGCTTTTGCAAATACCGTAGTACTTATAAGTAGCAATGAAGCAAGAACTAAAGTTATTATTTTTTTCATATTTACCTCCTAATTACTTCCTGTTGTTACAAACTTTTCATTTAAATATATTAAATTGCTATCATTTTCATCTTTTATTTCAATAAAAGAATCATTTCCTCTAGTTGGTTCAATTTTTCCATTATCTCCATCCTTATAAAAAATTATATATTCTTTATTGGGTATTAGTGATTTTGGTAATTCAATTTCAACGTTTGATAAATCTCCTACATAATCTGTTAAGAAGTTTGATTCAAGACCATTTGTAGAGGAATTTTGTATTCTAACTCTTGAAATATAATTTGAGTTTTCAATCAGATTATCAACAAATTCCTTATCAAAAGCTGATGTTATAGGAGTATTTGCTGATTCTTTAGAATCTTCACTTTCTTTGTTTGAGGATGCGTTGCTATTTACAACAACTTTATTGGTGGAGCTACCAATTTTAACATTTGAATCTTTACTTTCGTTTTTTTTGCCACAAGCACTCAAAAATAAAGATAAAGCCAAAACAGAGATTAATAATTTGCCTTTCATATAGACCTCCTTTTTTTCATTTTATCATATAAACCTCTTATTTTAAATACTTTTAAAATTTCTGATTTACTTGTATGAATACAGTAAATTATTTTATTTATCGTGTCTACATGATATAATAAAACTGTTATTATGGATAAGGATGTATTTGATTTATTAGAAAAATTAGATAATCATGGTTATAAGTCATATATTGTTGGAGGTTGTCTTAGAGATATACTTCTGGGAATAAGACCTAATGATTTTGATATAACAACAAATGCTAGACCGAGTCAAGTAAAAGAAGTGTTCAGAGAATATAAAATATTTGATTATGGCATAAAATACGGAACGATTACAGTAGAATATAGAGATAGATTGTATGAAATAACAACTTTTAGATCAGAAGGAACTTATAGTGATAACAGAAGACCTGATAGGGTTTTATTTTTAGATTCTATTGATGATGACTTAGCTAGACGAGATTTTACAATTAATGCTATGGCAATGGATAAGTCTTATAATATCTATGACCCTTTCAATGGTATAAGGGATTTAAAAAATAAAATAATCAGAGCTTGTGGAGATGCTAACAAACGTATTGAAGAGGATGCATTAAGAATTTTAAGGGCAATAAGATTTGCCACTAGGTTTAAATTTTATCTTGACGAAGAATTATTTGATGCCATAAGCTTGAACAGAAATTTATTAAAAAACATAGCTAGGGAAAGAATATTTAGTGAAATTTGTAAAATAATTACTTATGATAATCCTTCTTATGGATTTTTGCTAATGGAGGAAACAGGAATCCTTGATATATTATTTCCAAGTCTAAGAAAAACTGTCGGCTTTGATCAAAAAACTCCATGGCACGATAGAAATCTTTTTGATCATCTTCTGTGCGTAATGGATAATGTTCCTAATGATTTATCTTTAAGATTTGCTGCCATATTTCATGATATCGCTAAACCTCTAACTCTTAAAATAGATGGTGACGGCACAGGACATTTTTTAGGTCATGATGCACTAGGAGCTACAATGGCTGAAGATATTTTAAAATATTACAAGGCACCTAAGGCATTAATTGAAAAAGTTTCTATTTTAATTAAGGAACATATGAAAGTTCAAGAAGTAATGACAGATAAAGCCCTAAGACGACAGATTAAAAGAGTAGGAAGAGAAAATATTTTAGACCTATACGAACTCTTATATGCAGATTGTGTATGCACAAGATATGATCGAGATGGAAGCTTTATTTTAAATAGAAAAAAAAGAATAGAGGAACTTTTAGATGAAAAAGAAATGAAAAAAGAAAAGTTTCTCGAAATTAATGGATATGATTTAATTGAACTTGGTTTTCATGGAAAAATAATAGGTCAAATTTTAAAATATGCTGAAAATTTAGTTCTCAGCGATACAAGTTTAAATAAAAAAGAAATACTTTTAGAAAAGATTAAAAATAATTTTATAAGCGGTGATAGAAATGGGTAAACTTTTTGGTACAGATGGTGTTAGAGGTATAGCAAATAAATTCCTCTCTCCTGATTTATGTTTTGAGTTGGGAAGATCAGCCGGATTTGTTCTTTCAAAAGAAAAAAAAGGTAAAGTTATTGTAGGTAGAGATACAAGGTATTCAGGAGATTTGATAGAATCATCCTTAGTAGCAGGACTTTTAAGTATAGGATTTGATGTTGATATTGCAGGAGTTATTCCAACTCCTGGTATTGCATATTTAACTAAAACTTATGATTATTTATTGGGAGTAGAAATTTCGGCATCTCACAATCCCTATGAATACAATGGTATAAAATTTTTCTCCAGCCAAGGTTTTAAACTTCCTGATGAAGTGGAAAATGAAATTGAATCTATTATTTTAGATGATATAAAACTTTATAAAGATTTAACTGGTGATAAAATTGGTAGAATTAATAGGAGCGATAAATTTGTAAACATATACAAAAATTATTTAAAGAATTTAGTCAAAATGGATTTAAAGGGCAAAAAAATTGCTCTTGATATAGGTAACGGTGCTCTTTATGATATAGCTAAAGAAGTTTTAGAATCTTATGGGGCAGAGGTAATTGTTATTAATGACAAACCCAATGGTAAAAATATTAATGATAATTGCGGCTCAACCAATCCGAACCTCATAAAAGAATTAGTAATAAAAGAAAAAGCTCTAATGGGTATGTCCTTTGATGGAGATGCAGATAGGATAATTGCAGTTGATGAAAAGGGAAGCATTGTCGATGGTGATCATATATTAGCCATATGTGCTAGCTATTTAAAAGAAAAAAACAAGTTAAAAAATAATGCTTGTGTCGGTACAATTATGTCTAATATGGGACTTGAAAAATATTTAAAATCAATAGGTGTAAATTTTGTCGCAACTAAAGTTGGCGACCGATATATTATTGAAGAAATGCGTAAAAGTGATTATATAGTTGGAGCTGAACAATCAGGTCATGTTATATTTTTAGAACATAATACAACAGGAGATGGTCTTGCAACAGGTATCAATCTTTTAAATATTATGGAAGATACTGGTAAAAAACTTTCCACTTTAAATGAACTTATGACATCTTACCCACAAGTTCTAGAAAATGCAAAAGTTCCAGACGAACTTAAGAGAAAAGTTTTAGAAGTTCCTGAAATTAAAGAAAAAATTAATAAAATTGAGGAAAAATATAAAGGTAATGGTAGAATAGTAATAAGACCATCAGGCACAGAACCTTTGGTTCGTGTTATGATAGAAGGTGAAGATATAGTTTCTATAGGAAAAGATGCTATAGAATTAAAAAATTTTATTGAAGAGAAACTTAATTAGGAGTAAATATGTTTAAGATAATAAGTGATTCAAGCTGTGATTTAACAAAAGAAGAAATTAATGACCTCGATGTTTCTTATGTACCATTTAAGATAACAATAGATGGAAAAGAATTTATTGACGATTATGATTTTAATCTGAATGATTTTCTTACTGATATGGAAAATACGAAAAACCCGATTACTACATCCTGTCCGTCACCTTTTGATTATATGGAAGAGATAGAAAAAAATAAGGATAGGGATATATATCTTGTAACAATATCTTCAAAACTTTCAGGTTCATTCAACGCTGCTCAGGTTGCAGCAAAAGAGGCAAAGGAAAAATATCCTGATATTAATATAGGACTTATTGATTCAAAATCAGCCTCTGCTGGACAGACTAGACTTGTCTTAAAATTGCTTGAATATTTGAAAGAGAATAATTCTTTTGAAGAAACAATGGATAAAATTACAAAATATATTGATTCGCAAATTACAATGTTTGTTTTGGAATCAATGCAAAATTTAATAAAAAATGGAAGAATTAAAAAGTCAGCAGGCTTAATAGCAAATGTTTTAAATATCAGACCCATTATGATGTCAAATGATGGCGAAATTGAGCTTTATGAAATGAACAGGGGAATGAAAAAATCCCTCGATAAGCTGATGTTAGCAATAGGAAAGTTGAATAAAAATACAGAAAATGGTGTTTTATCTATTTCCCATGTAAATGCAAAAGAAAGGGCAGAAAGCTTTGCTCAAAAAGCCAGGGAACTTTATAAGTTTAAAGATATAGTTGTACGTCAAACAAACGGATTATCAGCTGGCTATGCAGATATTGGAGGAATTGTAATAGCTTTTTAAGGAGATTTATGGCAAAAAATAATAATCACAATAATAATCACATAGAAGATTTTGAAAATTTAATAGACCATGCTATAAAAGAAGAAAATTTTAAAGAAATCAATGAATTTATATCACAAAGCTTAAATTCGGCTGTAAATATAACCAAATCATCTATCAACAAGCTTTTTAATAAGACCAATGATAACAGACCATATAGAGTATGTGAGGATGATAATATTATAAACCAAAAGCCTAAAGCTGAAAAAAAAGTTCGTGCTTGGTCAAATTTAGCAAAACTATCTTTAATCTTTCATGGTATTGGAGCAATTGCAATCTTAATAGATGGAGTATCTAGTTTTGATTTAGATTCATTAATGGTTTTTGCTTTATATTTTGTACCGGCTATTATATTTTCTTTATATATTTTGTATAGAACAGATAAATTAAAAAAGCAAATTATAAGATTTAGAAAATATAAACGAGAAATAGGAAACAATACAGTTATACCTGTAATGGATCTTGCTGTAGCTACATCTAAGGCAAAAGACTTTACTATAAGTGATTTATTAGATTTAATAGATAAGGATTTCTTTAGACAAGCTAGAATTGTTGAAAATGGAGAATTGTTGATTCTCGATTCAAAAACTTACAAATTATATAAAAAAGAAAAACTTAATAATTTTAATGAAGAAAATGAAGATCTAAAAGTTAATGATTTTAAAGCATCAGATAGGGAAGAAATACTTTCAAAAGCAAAAATTCAAATAACAAAGTTAGCAAATTCTGTAGATGCTTTAAAAGAGCCTATGAAATTTAAGATAACAAAACTTCTAGGAACTTTAAGAAGGATATTTTCCATCGTTAAAGAAAATGATGTTGATTTAAAAGATCTTTCAAAGTTCATTGATTATTATTTACCAACAACAACTAAACTTGTAGAAACTTATAAAGAGATGCAGGATTCACCGACACAATCAGTTGAAGTTTCCCTAAAAGAAATTGACAAAACAATGGATATTATTAACGAAGCTTTTTTAAAGCTTTTAGATAATATGTATGAAGATAAAGTGATTGATATATCCTCAGATATTTCTGTTTTAAAAACTATGTTGAAACAGGAAGGTCTACTCGATGATGATTTTATGTTAGGAGGAAATAATGCAAAGAGAAATTAAGCTATCCTTAGATGGTTTAGAAAATAATGAAGAAGATAAGCTTGAAATAATACCGGAAAAGGAAGTAGCAAAAAGAAAAGTGAATTTAAGTCCTGAAGAAGCAAAACAAGTTGAAGAATTTGCAAAACAAATTGATATTTCAAACTCCAATTTAGTTTTACAATATGGTGCAGGAGCTCAAAAAAAGATTGCTAATTTTTCTGAAAAAACTTTAGATTCTGTAAAAACTAAGGATTTAGGAGAGATTGGAGAACTCTTAGGAAATGTTGTTACTGAGCTTAAAAATTTTGAAATTGATGAAGAGGATAATAAATTAGTATCTTTTTTTAAAAAACAAGTTAATAAAGCTAATTCAATAAGAGTAAAATATGATAATGCTGAAAAAAATGTAGATAACATTATTAAAGCTTTGGAAAATCATCAAATGATTCTTATGAAAGATATTGCAACCTTGGACCAAATGTATGATTTGAACGAATCATATTACAAGGAACTTTCAATGTATATATTGGCTGGTAAGAAAAAACTTGAAGAAGCTAGAGAGCTTGAACTTCCGAAATTGCAAAAAGAAGCACAAAATTCTAACCTACCCATAGATGCACAAAAAGCTAATGACTATGTTAATTTAATTAATAGATTTGAAAAGAAACTTCATGATCTTGATTTAACAAGAATGGTTTCAATACAAATGGCACCCCAAATAAGGATGGTTCAATCTTCAAACACTATAATGGTCGAAAAAATTCAATCTATTATGGTTAATACAATTCCCCTATGGAAATCACAAATGGTTATAGCTATGGGAGCTAATCACTCTAAAGAAGCTGCTAAGACTACAAAAGAAGTAACCGATCTGACAAATAAACTATTAAGAAAAAATGCACAGAGCCTAAATCAACAATCCATTGAAACGGCAAATCTTTCCGAGCGAGGAATAGTTGATATTGAAACAATAAAATACACAAATGACCAGTTAATTTCAGCCTTAACAGAAGTGAGAAAAATTCAAGAACAAGGACACGAGAGAAGAATTCAAGCAGAAGAAGAACTTGCAAAAATTGAAGAAAATTTAAAAAGTTCATTGAGAGAAATAGCTAAAAAGTAAGACTTTTGTCTTGCTTTTTTTTGATTCAAACATTAGATTTACTTAAATCGCACTTTATGACTAAATTCTAATTTTTATATAATTCATGAGGCATAACTAAAATTAAAGTCTTATCTTTTTATTGATATATTTTTGTTTTATTACGTGGATACAATAAAAAGCGAAGTCTTTAATAAAGATATATAAGTTAAATAAATAAAAAACTAAATAAATATCACTTGATATGATAAATAAAAGCTGTAGCAGATTAATTTCCACTACAGCTTATTTAATTATATTAAAGTTCTAATTTTAAATCTCCTTCTTTTATCCAGTTAATTTTTCTTAATGGTATATAAATTATATAAGAAACTAAAGCTGGCAATAAAATGTGAAGTAATATTATTAAGAATAATAAATTAAAAAAGGGAACTTCAGGCATGGAAGTGAAAGTTGCAATTTGACCAACAAGTCCACAAGTACCCATACCTGCACCTATTGGAATATTTGTCATTTTAAATACAACAGTGGCTAAAGGTCCCAAAATGGCAGAGGCTAAAGTTGGTGGAATTGCAATTTTTGGATTTCTCACTATGTTAGGCATTTGTAACATACTAGTGCCTAAACCTTGAGCTACAAGCCCTTCAAAGCCGTTATCTCTGAATGATATTACTGCAAACCCAATCATTTGACAACAACAGCCAATTGTTGCGGCACCACCAGCAAGACCTGAAAGTGATAACATCATGCAAAGTGCGGCTGATGAAATTGGTAATGTTAAAACAATACCAACTATAACAGAAACCACAATACCCATAATAAAGGGTTGTTGTTCAGTAGCAATCATTATTATATTTCCAATACCTGTCATTATTGCATTTATTGTCGGGCCAATTAAATTCGCCAGGAAAACACCAACAAGAACTGTTACGACTGGAGTAATAACAATATCAATTTTTGTTTCTTTTGATACAATTTTACCAAATTCAACAGCAAATAAAGTTGCTATGTAAACTCCCATTGGTCCACCCAACTCATTAGCAGCTATTCCTACAACTGTAGAAGCAAAAATAACGAGGTTTGGAGCTCCAAGAGCATAAGCTATTGAAACTGCAATAGCAGGGCCGGTTGCTTCTTTAGCTAAAGGCCAAATAGTTTCTGATAAAAATTTAATATTTAGTGAAGTGCCGATGGAATTAAGAATAGTTCCAACTAAAAGAGTAGCAAATAGACCAAAGGCCATAGCACCCAAGGCATCCACGAAATATGTCTTTGGAGAAAGTGAAACATTCTTTCTCCTTAGAAAGGATATCATAATTTTTCTACCTCCTATATTTAAATACACGTTTACAATTATATCACTTAATAAGTAATAAGTTAAATATTATTAATTTTTTTATTAAAATTTAATTTGTAAAAATAATTATTTATAAAGAAATATTATGGGTATAAGAATTTTTGAAAGACAATATTTTTAATTTTAGGTCTTTATAAAATATTATTTAGATAATGTAAAAAAACTTTGACGAATGATGTTAGTTGTGGTATATTATGCACATAGTATACCGAGCTGGTATAGTTTATTTTTTAAAATGATATTTTTCAAACATTTTAATTTTAAGGAGGCAAATAATGTATAAGACAACAGATGAACATGAAGCCCTTCGTAAATCTATTAGAGAATTTGCTGAAGCGGAAATTAAGCCTAATGCCTTTGCAATGGATCAAGCAAATGAATTTCCTGATGAAATTGTAAAGAAAATGGGTGAAAACGGTTGGATGGGTATTCCTTATAGCAAAGAGTATGGTGGTGCAGGTCTTGATGCAATTTCCTATGCAATAGCTGTAGAAGAGTTATCAAGAGTAGATGCTGGTTGTGGGGTTATACTTTCTGCACATACTTCATTAGGATCTTATCCAATAGAAGCTTTTGGTACTGAAGAACAAAAGAAAAAATATTTAGTACCTCTTGCTAAAGGTGAAAAATTGGGTGCTTTTGGTTTGACTGAACCAAATGCAGGTAGTGATGCAGGTGGGACTCAAACAACTGCTGAACTTGATGGAGATTATTACATTTTAAATGGTGGAAAAATCTTTATCACAAATGCTCCTAAGGCTGATTTCTATGTAGTTTTCGCTGTAACTACACCAGGAATTGGAACTCATGGAATTTCTGCTTTTATTGTAGAGAAAGGATGGGACGGATTTACATTTGGAGACCATTATGACAAAATGGGTATCAGGTCATCTTCTACTGCCGAACTTACTTTTAATAAGGTTAAAGTTCCTAAAGAAAACTTACTTGGTCAAGAAGGTCAAGGATTCAGAATTGCTATGCAAACTCTTGATGGTGGTAGAATAGGTATCGCTTCTCAAGCTTTAGGTATTGCACAAGGTGCTTATGAAGCAGCACTTAAATATGCTAAGGAAAGAATCCAATTTGGTAGACCTATAGCTCAACAACAAGCAGTCGCATTTAAGATTGCAGATATGGCTACTAAAATTCGTGCAGCTAGACTATTGATTTATTCTGCTGCTGAAATGAAAACAAATCATGAAAAATATTCTATGGAAGCTGCTATGGCTAAGACTTATGCCTCTGAAACTGCACTATTCTGTGCAAATGAAGCACTACAAATTCACGGTGGTTCAGGCTATATGAAGGGCATGGAAGTTGAAAGATTCTATAGAGATGCAAAGATTACAACTATATATGAAGGTACAAGTGAAGTTCAAAGAGTAGTAGTTGCTAATAATATCATCGGGAAAACAAAGAGAAAAAAGGGTAAAGCTGCAGTAATTCAAAAATCACAAGAACCAATTACAGGTGTTAGAAAAAGAGAAATAATTACTGCAGATTCACCAAAAGAAGCGGTTGATGTTTTAGTACAAAATCTTAAGAAAGATGGTTATGATTTTTCAGTTGGTATTCCAATGGATACACCAATTTATGATGCTGAAAGAGTTGTTTCAATCGGTAAGGGAATAGGTTCTAAGGAAAATCTTCCAATGGCTGAACAATTAGCTAAAGCTGCCGGTGCTGCTATAGGTTGTTCAAGACCAACTGCAGAAACATTGAAAATTTTACCACTTGAAAGATATGTTGGTATGTCTGGACAAAAATTTAATGGTAACTTATATATTGCATGTGGTATTTCAGGTGCTATTCAACACTTAAAAGGTATCAAAAATGCATCAACTATTGTTGCTATTAATACTAATGCAGGTGCTCCAATATTTAAGAATTGTGACTACGGTATCGTTGGAGATATGTTTGAAATTATGCCTCTATTAACTGAAGCTTTAGGAACAGAAGATAAAAAGGAAGCTCCACCAATGAAAAAAGTTAGAAGGTCTAAACCGAGAAAACTTGCACCAAACTATTCAGTAATGGTTTGTCCAGGTTGTGGATATGAATATGATCCTGATCTTGGTGACCCAAATGGTGAAATTGATCCTGGTACTGAATTTGAAAGACTTCCAGATGATTGGTCTTGCCCAGATTGCCTAGAACCTAAAGAAAACTTTATAGAAGCTGAATTTACTGAAGATAGAAAGTAAGGAGGAGTTATGTTTACTGTAAGAAAAGTTGTAGATGATTTATATTATGTAGGCGGAAGCGACAGAAGACTTGAACTTTTTGAAAATTTATTCCCGATTCCTAGAGGAATTGCTTATAATTCCTACCTATTGTTAGACGAAAAAACAGTGCTTTTAGATGCAGTTGACTGGTCTATAGCACGTCAATATATCGATAATGTTGTAAGAGTATTAGATGGTCGTCCACTAGATTATCTAGTAATACACCATATGGAACCTGACCACTGCGGAACTATTGATGAAATGATTTTAAGATATCCTAATCTAAAGATTATCTCTTCTGAACAAGGTTTCCAAATTATGAGACAAATCGGTTACCACGTAAAGGAAGAAAATTGTATAGTTGTTGAAGAAGGCGACACAATTTCCTTTGGTAGACACGAATTGTTCTTTATAGAAGCACCTATGGTTCACTGGCCAGAAGTAATTATGTCACTTGATACAACAAACGGAGTGTTATTCTCAGCCGATGCTTTTGGTTCATTTGGAGCATTAGACGGACAAATATTTGCTGATGAAGTTGACTTTGAAAGAGATTGGCTTGATGACGCAAGAAGATATTTAACAAATATTGTTGGCAAATATGGTCCTTTCATAACAAATGTTTTGAAAAAAGCTGCAACTGTTGATATTAAAGTTATTTGTCCACTTCACGGTCTAGTATGGAGAAAAGATTTGGGATGGTTCATCAACAAATATGCAACATGGGCATCATATACTCCTGAAGTTGAAGGTGTACTAATCTGTTATGGTTCAATGTACGGAAATACTGAATTTGCTGCACAATCTTTAGCTACAGCACTTTGTGAAAAAGGAATGACTAATGTTAAGTGCTATGATGTTTCAAAAACTCACTATTCTTATTTAATAAGTGAAGCATTCAAATATTCTCATATTGTTTTGGCTAGTCCAACTTATAACTTGGGAATTTACCCTAACATGAAGAATTTTATAATGGATATGGCTGCCTTAAACTTACAAAATAGAACCGTTGGTATAATTGAAAATGGTTCTTGGGCTTGTACTGTTGGAGATAAACTTGAAGAATTCCTTGATGAAAATTGCAAGTTGATGGATGTTCTTCCAGAAAGAATTACTCTTAACACTTCATTAAATGCCGTTCAATTAAATGATATTGATACTATGGCTAATGCTATCTTAGAATCAATGAAAAATTTAAGAGAACTCCATGCAAAACTTGAACAAGGTAAAGGGGAAAAATAAAAAATAAGATTAATTTTTAATAGAAAAATTATAATTTAATGGTTATAGGTTAAGGTCAACATTTGATGTAAGCGTATTGGAAAAAACTTTTAAGAACACTCTATATATCTTTGGTGGTAACAATAGTCATCGCAAATCTTTCTATGTGATAATTATTATATGTAACTTAACCAAGATAAATTTGAAAAAAGAGAATTTTTTGCAAGGGTGATTTTCCATAAAAAGCTTAAAATTGATATGGTTCAAGATTTAAAAGAACTAGAATAAAAATATTTAAAAATTTTTGCTGATTTAAGTAAAGATGGAAATTTAGCTTTTGTTAAACCTTATCACAAACTATTAAAAATTTTAGTTTTGAATAAATAAAAATAAAGGGGGCTTATAAATTGAGCCTCCTTTATTTTTTAGCATATTAAATTTTACCTAAGCACTCTTTCGAATTTTTTTTGCTTGATTTCAAAATCATTAGTATCAATATTAAATGAGTTTTTGCTATCCTTATTCGCGTGTGCCTTTATAGCATTGCCTTGGTACAAGAAAGTATTGCTTGCACAAATAATATCAGCATAAGACCACATATTTTCATTGACATCTTTGAAGTTTATTAGGTTCTTACTATTCTTTGCAATGTAGTCCTTATCAACAAATCTTTTAAAGGCCTTGTTAGAAATAGATACAACTTCTTCTCTTGTTATAAATTTATCACCCTCATACTTAACCTTTCCTTCTTCATAAATCTCTAGCCAGCCTTCCTTGTATGCGGCTTCCACATCACTAATTGCCCAGTGTCCAGTCTTTAAATTCATATGGTTGCCATTTGAATTTCCAAGTTCTTGAAATCTCTTTAGAGTTGAAATCCATTCATTTCTTGTAATCTTATTTTGTGGTTTGAAATTTCCATCATTATAACCTGAAAATACTTTTGCTTGGCTTACAATTTTAATAGCTTTGGTGTACCAAGCTTCTCCAATGTCCTTATAAGAAATTTTGAAATCATTATGGTACTTGTAGCCATCTTCAATTAAGACATTTGCAAGTATTTGTGCAGCTTCTGCACGAGTAAGACCATCCTTAGGTCTAAAATTACCATTGAAACCTTGAATATATCCAACTTCTTTGAAATAAGAATTATCTGTAGGATTTTTTTCGACTTTATTTTGAAAATTTGCTTCTTTATTTACTTCTGCATATTTTTGATTATTAAAACTATCCGCAATAACAGAGTATTCAAAATTATTATCTTTATCAATCACAGGATAATTAGGATCATTATCTTTTGGAGTAAATTGAATTTCTGGTTCTAAATCTTCTGGATAATTTGGCTTGTCATCACCAGGAGTTAGTGGAAATTTAGGTTCTGAATCATCTGAGTCTTCAGGTTTTTGTCTATTTGAGGGATTTTGTTTATTATCATCTGATTCATTTGGCTTTGGTTTATCACTTGGCTTATCAGGTTGTTCCGGTAATTCTGGTTTTTCTTTTGTTCCTGGATTTTCTGGTTTATCCGGTGTATCTGGAATAGATGGAATATCTGGCACTATAGGTTTGTCCGGTGTAAGTGGATTTTCTATTTTATTTTTCTTTTTCGGCTTTTGGTCATCAAACTGAGCAGTAATATTTGTGTCTTTTGTAAATTTATGACGTTTATTAAAATCAAAATCTTCACCAGCTTGGCTATCACTTAACCACTTAACTAATTTAGGTTCTTCTTCGCTATTATTTATGCCAATTTCAGGAATATTAACCCAAGCATTTGGATTTACATAGTAAATTTTACTATCTTTATTATTTGCCTTTCCCGTTGGATCAACTGTAACTTTTACATAGTTGATATTATTTAGGTCATTTTTTTCAGCCTCAGTTAAAAATAATGGCTTTTCTCCTGATGTATTTGCTTCATAAATATTTTTGTATACCTTAATTGGTATTTCAAGTACTTTTTTATCTTCGCTAGTACCAAATTGCACCAATGCCCTAATCTTTACTGTACGGACAAGTTCATCCTTATCAGATGTATTTTTTTCGCTGCAGAGGTTAAAAAGTTTTTCATCAGTTAAGCTAGTTCCATTTTCATCTACAAACTCTAAATTTGCAATAGTTCCACTATCTTTTCCTGACCAAGTAACAAGACTCATAATATCAGAAATTTTCGGTGCAAAGCTATTAGTCCATTTACTATTAGGATCCATAAAGGATTCTGTTGTAGTTAAACTATTTGCATCAATTTCAGACCAATCAAATTTTGCAGTAAATGTATAATTTTTATCAATTGGTGTATTCTTGTCTAATAGGGGAGAGTCCCATTTGATAAATTCTCTTCCAAGGTCTGGTCTTATATGGTGCTTATCAGATATATCTTCACCATCTTTTAATAAGTCAGGCACTGATAATAGACCAAATTTAAGACCCTTTATAACGTCGTAATTAATTTCCTTAATTTCTTTACCTTGAACATCCTTACCGAAACAACCTCCATCAGAAGCCTTAAATGTTACTCTTACATATCCATCTGGTACAGGGTCATTAGGATTTTGACATTCAATTACACGAGCATCTTGGTAGTAGAAGTTGATTTCATCGGAACCACTTCCGTTAATACCTAAGAGTTTATTTGTATTTTCGTCAATATCATAAAAAAGTTCTTTCTGTGGCTTTTCATCCTTTGCCAAAACCCAACCTGGTATAGGTCTGTAATTTCTGACATCAAAATCACGGCATGGACTAATAACTTTTTCTTGTCCAATGATGCTATTTTCTCTAATAAGCCTTCCTTTTTGACTAGGTTCTGTAGCTGTTTCAATATCTTTTTTTGCCCTTACATCAACATAATTAACCTTATATTTACGTGTCTTATATCTTCTGTAGAAAAATTTAAAAATATTATTTTCAAATTTTGGATTTTTACTTGATATGCCAGTTTTTTGATCAACAATATTTTCAGGTTCTACACGGAAAGTTTGGAAGTAGGTGTTGTTGAATTTAACCCTATCGTTATAATCCTTGTATTCCTTGTAAATATCAGAATTGCTATGTTGCTTAAACTCTTCATCAGTTGCTAAAATCCATTCTTCGTTTTGTTGGTCACCTATTGTTGCTGCTAAATAGTTGACACGCTTGTTTTCAAGCTCTTCCTCTAAAGGATTCCTCAAAATAGACTTATCAAGATTAAAATCTTCATCTAAGAAATAATGTTTAATCTTCACATCAACGGTGTCAGTTGGCAGCCAAATGGCTCTTAAATAAATTGGACTTACAACATCATTTCCAAAGGCATAGAGTTCAGGAGCTCCTGAAATATTACGGTATTTTTTGCTGTAATCTTTGTCCAAAACATCAGTATAATTACCGTCATTATCTTTTTTATAACGGATAAGTTCCCAACCTCGAAATTCATATCCCTTTCGTCTTGGCTTTTCTGGCAATCTTAATTTTTGATGTTGGACTACTGTAAATACTTCTTTGTCGCCATCTTTTTCTCCACCTAAGGGATAAGTTACTTCTTTTTCCTGTCCAATATCTCCTTCTACAATTGTTTTTTTCTCAAGGCTTAGATTATCAGTGTCGATATTTGGTAAGGTACCACCATTAGCATCAAAGGTAACTTTCCATTTGTAATCAGGTTCGCCCCATTGAGCATATAAGACTAAATTTCTCGCTGGCATGGTTTCATTGTTTTTCCATATAAGCTTTTGTCCTTTAGTATCCAATGCCCAACCTTTAAATTCCCATTGCTCAGGGATTCCTTTTGGTTTTTCAGGCTTATGAACTTTATCGAGATTCAATTTCTTTAGAGGGTATTGGTAGTAAACCTTAATTTTATCCTTATCTTTATAGGCTGCATCATCCTTTTCTTTTGATGGGTCATTGTTAAGTTTTATTTCATACTTATTTCTTGAGTATTCAAAGGCTATATAACCATTTTCATCGAAATCTTCACTTTCGTCACCACTATCACCGTTTTCATCATCCTCTAGGTCCTCAATAGGCTTCTTTGGATCTTCCTTATCATCTTCATTTAGCGAGTTTATTTTAGGAAAGGCCCACATAAAATACATCTTGCCCTTTTGTCTTTTCTTACCATTGAATCTGTAGTAAACCTTAGGAAATGGCGTTTTTTCATTTCTTTCTTCATTCTTGTCATCTTGCAGGTCAGGTTCATCGAATCTTTCAGCTTTCTTTTTCCCCTTGCCCCTAAAACCTTGAAGGTCTGGCGGTGTAAAATCATAATCGCTATTATTTGTATCAGACTTTACCATATAGAGGTCATAGTCATAGTTTTGTTGACCTTCTTCAAAACCGTCCAGCAAAAAGTCAACGTGAATTGGAAAAACTTGATAATGTTGGTCAATGCCAAAGGCTATATCAAAGGGACCAGCTTTTTTTGCAGGCACTCCTTGACCCATAGGAATTTCCTTTGCTAATCCATTTTTACTAAGATCTGGGTAATCCACAAATTCGTTGGCAGTAAGCCTATAAGGAGGGGTATCACGATAGTTTCGTTTATTTACATCTTGCAAGATAGACCATCCTAAAGAGTTGTAGCCATCTTTAAAACCACTGACTTCCAAGATATCATTGGGCCACATGCCCACAAGGCTTTGGTTAAAGCGAGCCTTAAAGTGATAAGGAGCTCCCGGTTTTCCCAGCACTTCTCCATTTCTTGTAAGTGTCGGATAAAAACTGTCCTGAAATGAACCTTTAGTAAACCAAAGATTGTAGACCTGCCTGTCATAGTAGATGTTATAAACAGTTTCTCCTGTAGCAGACACTTCCTTTACAAGGCTAGGATTCTTTAAATCGGCATTCTCTTTATTGGTAAGTTCTTTATTGTAGACAAAAAACTTATTAAGGTAGGGGATTTCCATTTTTTCTGTGTTTTTCGGATCATTGACCTTTACTTTTTCTCCGTCGTAAATCTTTTTTAATCTAGCACTATCCAAATCTGTAAACTCTACGCCTTTTACAGGTTCTTTTTCGAGTTCTGGACGCATACCTACTAACTGATCCTTATATACATGGGTTCCCACAAAGTCATACCTATCCAAAAGCTTAGCATTTTTTGGGTAATCCGACTTTTCTGCCCAAAATAAAACAGTATAGTCTGCTTGTTTTTTTCTTTCCCAAACTGCAATAAAGGTTACTTTTTCAGCAGGCATCTCTAAATTGAGGTCTAGATTTAAACTTGGATTACCCGATGAATCCTTTATAATTTCATCTTTTTTGAAAATAGTATCTACGCCATTTATATTTCTCTTTAAATCAACAGAAGGCTTCCATCCTTTGAGAATCATTCCAGCCTTAGTTGGAATATCCCCATCAGCAATCTTTGGAATTTTTTGTTCGTAATATAGGTTTCTTGCAGGTATTGGTGTACCATCACCACAGTCGAACACAAGATCAAAGTATGCACGATTGTAACGATACTCCAGTTCAAAATCGTCTGTATCTTCAGGAACTTGTGTCATAATAAAGTCTGTCTCTGGTTCAAATCCAATTGTATGTTCCTTATCCAAAGGTTGAACCCTCATTATAGAACCTGTGTCACCAGTTTGTTCTCCTATAAAATAATTTTCTTTACCATCTTTGTCTCCATATTTATTAAAATCTTTTAATTGTTGGAATAAATGCTTAACTTTAACTTTTGCTTTTTTAGCCTTGTATTCAAAGTCTTGTTCCGCTTGGTGATTATTCACATCATCTTTTTTTATTGTGGTTCCTTTTTCTGCTTTACTTTTTATTTCATCATAACTAATTGAAAATGTATCTTGCGGTTTTATATAACCTTTAAGATCAGGTAGTTTAATTTCTTTATTTACCTTAGCCTTATCTTCTTCGCTTATATCTGCACCAACACTTGCAACATAAGGCTGGTAATTTTTCTTATATTTATCGTCCTTTTGTACCTTATAATTTGTGCGAAATGTGTAAATGTCAGGTTGACCTTTTTCTATTAATAAGTCTGCTGCCTTTTGATTATCCTTAAGTTTATAAGGTGTAACAGCTAAAGTATTAATAGGATCACTTTTATTTGATAGTAGAATTAAATCTGCACTATATGCAAAAGCTTGCAAGGGAATAGTTAAAACCATAAATGCTGATAGTAAAAGTGTTGCAGTTCTTTTTAAATAATTTTTCAAATTCAATTCATCTCCTTAAATATTTTATTGATATAAACAGTTCTATATACAAAATGTATAAGAAATTTTTTAAAGCAATATTATACAATAATTATTTTATTTTAGAAACTATAAATTTAAAATTTTATTAAAATTTTATAAATTTTATTTTTACTTTAAAGCATTTAGTATTACTAAGTGTTTATTTTTATATTTTGTAATATAAAAATATTAAAAAAGCCTCTTTAAGTGTAGTTTTTACATATTCCTTAATTTTTATATTTTATATATTAAGTCCTTATATGTTATAATAAAAAAGATAAGGAGGATTTATGGAGCAAAATATTTATTTAGATAAAGAAAAACTTGAAAATGCAATTTCAAGCCTTGATGAACTTGCTTTATCTTTAGACGTAAATGGTTTAAGAGATAAAATTAAAGAACTTAATAAAAAACAAATGGAACAGAATTTTTGGGATGACAACGAAAAAGCCCAAATAATCATTAAAGAACTCAACTCTTACCAAAGAAAAGTTAATCCTTATGATGAAATTTCAGACCTTATAGAAGATGCCAATGATATTTTACTGCTTATGGAAATGGAAGATGATTATTCTTCTTATGATGAGTTTAAGAAGTTAATTTTAAATATAGAGAAAAAAGTTTCTGAATATAAATTAGAAACCCTATTAAATGGTGAATTTGATGAAAATGATGCAATTTTATCTATTCATGCGGGTGCTGGTGGCACTGAAGCTCAAGACTGGGCATCAATGCTTTTAAGAATGTATGTAAGATATGCTACTAACAAGGGATTTAAGGTAGAAACTTTAGATATTTTAAAAGAAGATGAGGCGGGAATAAAATCAGTTACTTTAAAAATATCAGGTGAACATGCCTATGGTTTTTTAAAGGGAGAAAAAGGAGTTCACAGACTTGTAAGGATTTCTCCTTTTGATGCAAATAAAAGACGACATACTTCATTTTCATCTGTAGATGTATTCCCAGATATTGATGGCGATATTGATATAGAAATAAAGGATGAGGACTTAAAGATTGATACTTATAGATCAAGTGGTGCAGGTGGTCAACACGTTAACACAACTGATTCTGCTGTAAGGATCACTCATATTCCTACAGGTATAGTTGTTCAATGTCAAAATGAAAGAAGTCAAATTCAAAATAGAGAAAGAGCTATGCAAACTTTAAAGGCTAAGCTTCTTGCCTTGGCTGAAGAAGAAAGAAAAGAAAAAATTGATGACCTTCAAGGTAACTATTCACAGATTGCTTGGGGTTCTCAAATAAGGTCTTATGTTTTTCAACCATACACTCTTGTTAAAGACCACAGAACTAATTGTGAAGTTGGAGATGTTAATAAAGTTATGGACGGGGACTTAGATCCCTTTATTAATGCTTATCTGCAATCTAATGCTACTAAGGAGTAAAAATTGAAAGATTTAATAATTGCTATGGATTTTCCATCCAAAGAAAAAGCTGATGAATTCCTTGTTAATTTTAAAGGACAAAAATTATTTTTAAAAATTGGTATGGAACTTTTTTATAAGGAAGGTCCTCAAATAGTTAAAGAATATAAGAAATTAGGTCATAAAATTTTCTTGGATTTAAAATTACACGATATACCAAATACAGTTAAATCAGCTACTAAATCTCTTATTGATCTAGATGTAGATATGATTAATTTTCATATTTCAGGTGGATTCAATATGTTAAAAGAAGCAAATGAGGTAATTATAAATTCAAATAAAAATATTATTGCCTTGGGAGTTACTATGCTCACTTCTAATGATGAAAATATTATGCATAAGGAAATAAAAATTGACAATAATTTATCTTTAAACGATGTAATTTTATCTTATGCTAATTTAGCGAAAAATGCAGGTTTACAAGGTATTGTTTGCTCAGCTTTAGAAGTTCCAAAAATTAAGGAAAATTTGGGAGATAATTTTGTAACAGTTACACCAGGAATAAGAGCCAAGTCTTCTCAAAGTGATGATCAAAAAAGGGTAGTGAGTCCAAGTGATGCAAGAAATTTGGGAAGTGATTATATAGTTGTCGGTAGACCTATCACTAAGTCAGAAAATCCTTTAGATGCTTATAGAAAAATAAAAAAAGAATTTTTAGGAGAGTAAAATTGAAAGAAATAGCTAAAATACTTCTAGATATAAATGCCGTAACTTTAAGCCCACAAAAGCCATATACCTGGGCTAGTGGAATAAAAAGTCCGATCTATTGTGACAACAGGTTAATTTTTTCTTATCCTAAAGAAAGAACTATTGTTGAGAATTCATTAGTTGAACTAATTAGAGAAAAATTTCCTCAAACTGAATATATCATGGGTACAGCAAGTGCTGGTATAGGTCATGCTGCTATTGTCAGTGATATAATGAAATTACCCATGGGATATGTAAGATCTAAAGGAAAGGACCACGGTAAGAAAAATCAAATTGAGGGTAAGATAGTTAAGGGAGCAAAAACTCTCGTTATTGAGGATTTATTTTCTACGGGTAAGTCTTCAATAGATGCGGCTTTAGCCTTAAAAGAAAGTGGATTTGATGTTATAGGAATTGTTTCAATTTTCACCTATAATTTAAAATCCTGCCAGGAAAATTTTCAAAATTATGATTTGAAAAAGTCTTCTCTTACTGATTACGATGAGTTATTATCTATTGCACTTGAAAGAGCATATATAAAGGAAGAAGATTTAAAGAAATTACAAAAATTTAAAATCAATCCAAGCGATCCATCCTGGATGTATTAAGTGTTAAAAAAGAAATTATTAAATATTATAATTGTAAAATTTTTAATAGTGATTTCTTTAATAAAGATTCAGCACAATAGCTAGAGAATTACCGGGTAAATATCTTAAAAGAAATTATGCCGGTAATTTTTTCTTGCGAGTGTATTGGTATTGATTAAGCCAGGGAGGCAAGGGACTATCCCTACAGACTTTATATAGATAATCCTTATGTTTCTAAAAATTGTAAACAAAATTTTAAAATATGTAGATAATTAATAACTTTTATTTTATAATAAGACCCAGAGTATAGAAAGGAACAAACATGATAGAAATTAAGGACTTGTATTTCTCTTATGAGAATGAGGGAGAAAATAAAAATCCAAGAAATGTAATAAATGGTGTTAATCTTAATATAAAAGAGGGAGAATTTGTTGCCTTATTAGGACATAACGGCTCAGGAAAATCTACTTTAGCTAAACTTATTAATGCACTTTTTATTCCTAAAAAAGGTCAAGTGCTTGTAGATGGTTTTGATACAAAAGATGATAAATCTGTATGGGATATCAGGTCTAGAGCTGGAATGGTATTTCAAAACCCCGATAATCAATTAGTTGCAACTGTAGTTGAAGATGATGTCGCTTTTGGACCAGAAAATTTGGGAATTGAATCTTCTGAAATAAGAAAAAGAGTAGACAAGGCACTAGAATCAGTCAATATGGAAGATTTCAAAAAAAATTCACCTCACTTGCTTTCGGGTGGTCAAAAACAAAGAGTAGCAATTGCTGGAATTTTGGCAATGAGTCCCACTTATATAATTTTAGACGAACCTACAGCCATGCTTGACCCAAGTGGCAGAAAAGAAGTTATGGACACAGTCTTAAAGTTAAATAAAGAGCAGGGAAAAACTATAATTTTAATCACTCACTATATGGATGAAGCAGCTATGGCAGATAGGTTGATTATTATGGAAGAGGGAAGCATAATTCTTCAAGGCAAGCCTAGAGAAGTATTTTCTCATGTAGATGAGATTAAAAATATTGGTCTTGATGTGCCACAGGTCACTGAATTGGCTTTTGATTTAAAAAAGCAAGGATTTAATATTAGAAATGATGTTTTAACAGTAGAGGAGTTAGTGGAACAAGTATGTCATTTATAGAAGTTAGAAATTTACAACATTTATATTCACCTAATACTCCTTTTGAAAAGCTAGCAATTGATGATATAAATCTTGATATAGAATTAGGGGAGTTTATAGGCTTAATCGGTCATACAGGTTCAGGTAAATCTACTTTTATTCAACATCTCAATGGTTTATTAATGCCCTCAAGAGGTTCTATTAAAGTTGATGATATAACTATTACAAGTAAATCTCAAAATCTTACTGATTTGAGGAGAAAAATTGGATTAGTTTTTCAATATCCTGAATATCAACTTTTTGAAGAAACGGTAGTTAAAGATATTGAATTTGGTCCTCGAAATTTGGGACTTGATGATGCTGAGATTGACAAAAGAGTAAGGAAAGCTATGAATTCCGTTGGTCTAGATTATGAAAAATATAAAAATAGATCACCTTTTGAGCTTTCAGGAGGTTTAAAAAGAAGAGTAGCTATAGCCGGAGTTCTTTCTATGCAACCAAAGGTATTGATTTTAGACGAACCAACAGCAGGTCTTGACCCTAGAGGACGTGATGAAATTTTAGAGGAAATTAAGAATATTCATGCCCAAGGAAATATAACTATTATTTTAGTATCTCATTCTATGGAAGATGTGGCAAAAATTGCAACAAGATTAATAGTTATGGACAAGGGACATGTTTTGATGGATGATGTGCCTAGAAAAATTTTCACACGAGAAGAAGAGTTAAAAAAAGCTGGATTGGGAATACCTCAAATAACCTCATTTATGAGATCTCTTAAAAGAAAGGGACTTGACGTAAATACTGATTGCATAACCGTTGAAGAAGCTAATATTGCTTTAGTAGAATATTTAAGGAGTAAAGATGTTTAAAGATATAACAATAGGACAATATTTTCCAGGAGAAAGTATAGTTCACAGATTTGACCCTAGATTAAAAATCATTACAATGATTTTCTTTATAATTTCATTATTTTTTATAAATACATTTATTCCTTATATATTTGTTGCTATATATTTATTCATAATTATAAAAATTGGAAATTTGCCTTTAAAAGTAGTATTAAAGGGTTTAAAACCATTGAGATGGATTTTATTAATTACTTTTGTTATTAATATATTCTTTTTACCTGGCGAACCCTTATTTAAATTAGGTTTTCTAACAATATCTAAGGAAGGCTTAAAAACAGCTTGTTTAATGGCAATAAGGCTTATGTTTTTGGTATTGGGTACAAGTTTACTAACTTATACAACTTCTCCAATTGAACTTACAGACGGTATAGAAGCCCTCTTAAAACCAATGAAGAAGATAGGTGTGCCAAGTCATGAAATTGCAATGATGATGACAATTGCTCTTAGATTTATACCAACTCTAATTGAAGAAACTGACAAGATTATGAAGGCTCAAATGGCAAGAGGAGCAGATTTTGAGTCTGGAAATATTATAAAGAGATCTAAAAATTTAGTTCCTTTACTTGTGCCTTTATTTGTAAATTCTTTCAGGCGTGCAGATGAACTTGCAACAGCCATGGAAGCAAGATGTTACAGAGGTGGAGTAGGAAGAACTAAAATGAAAGTTTTAGTTTTAGAAAAATATGATTATGCAATTTTCTTAGGGAATATTGTGTTTTTCCTAATTTTAATTCTTGCAGCAAGATTATGAATATATTAATAAAAGTTACCTATGATGGAACTAATTATCATGGTTACCAAATACAAAATAAATTGAAAACCATAGAAGGTGAACTTTCTAAAGCTATAAATGACACCTTAAAAAAGGAAACAAAAATTTATTCTGCAGGTAGGACTGATAGGGGAGTTCATGCCCTAGGTCAATACGTCAATTTTTATACTGACACGACAATTGATCTTGGAAACTTACCAAGAGTAATAAATTTTCACCTGCCTGATGATATATCTGTAATATCTGCCAAAGAAGTTCCCTTTGATTTTCACGCAAGATTTTCTGCTAGAGAAAAAATCTACAGGTATGTGGTTTATAATAATAAATACAGAAATGCAATATATCACAATAGAGCTTATCAATATCCATTCTCTTTAGACTTATCTTTGATGAATGAATCTTTTAAGTATTTAATAGGTCAAAAAGATTTTAAGTCTTTCATGGGCAGGGATGCGATTGTTAAGGATACAATAAGAACTATATACTCTATAAAAGTAAAAAAAGACAATAAGTTTATTTATTTTGATTTTCAAGGTAAATCTTTTTTAAAAAATATGATAAGGATAATAATGGGGACTGCCATTGAAATTGGCAGGGGTAAAAAAGATCCAATTTTCATGAAAGAAGTTCTAGAGAAACAAAATAGAAAATATGCAGGTCCAACAGCTCCATCCTGCGGACTATACCTAATGAATATATTATACTAATATCCTAAAATTAAATTTTGAAGATAATTTTAGGATATTTTTTTTTAATTTAGGATATATTTATAGTAAGGAGTGGATTTATGAATAAGATAGTGCTTATCAGAACTTTAAAAACTGCCTTTGCAGCATTATTTTCAATTATCTTGGCACAAGAAATAGGACTTGAATATTCAGCAGCTGCTGGAATTATTGCCATATTAAATGTTTTTGCGACTAGAAAAGAAACCCTTATAGGTGGTTTAAAAAGAACTTTATCTGCCGCAATTGCATTAACAATCTCTGCTATATGTTTTGAAGTTTTTGCTTATAATACGTGGGTATTTGCCTTATATTTATTACTTTTCGTACCAGTTTCATTTTTGTTGAAATTAGAACTTGGCATAGGTCCGTCAAGTGTTCTTGTTACACATTTATTAGCACATGGACATATAGATGCTCAAATAATAACGAATGAAATTGCTCTTATGGTTATAGGGACTTCATTTGCTATTTTAACAAATATATATGCACCAAGTGAAAGAAAAAGGTTAAACAAACTTATTAAAGATATTGATGACCAAATGAAATTTATTTTAAATTTATTTGGAAGAGTATTAACAGAAGAGTTAAATATTAGATTTTATGACCAGCATTTTCAAAGATTAAAATTAGATATAGAAGAGGCTATAAAAATAGCAAGCATAGAAAGAGATAATATAGTAATTGGATCCTTGGAGATTTTATTAAAGTTAAAGCTCAGAAATGATCAAGCTTTTATCTTGTCAGATATGTATAATAATATTTTAGACATCCCACCTGAATTTAAGGAGGGAAATATAATGAGCCATGTGCTTAAAACTACATCTATCCAATTAACAGAATCTGATGCAATAAAAGAGATTAGAAAAAATATTAAATCAATAAAGGAAAATATGGAAAATTTATCTTTTTCTGAAGATTATGATACTCTAATTATTAGAAGTGCTTTAATGCAGATTATAAAGGATTTAGACAGATTTACAGAGATTTCAAAGGATATTTTTTAAGTATATTAGCCAATGTTATTTAAATAACTTGGCTTTTTTTAAAAATATCTTTTATTATTATTTTAATTATGCTATAATAATTGAAGATAGGACATATTATCTCGCTTTGTTAGATAAAATATAATAAAGTAAAGTAAATGTTTAATTTTCACTCAATATTATTACTCGATAACATTATTAAATTTTTAATTTTATAAAAAATTTTGTTAGTGTAATAATTGCATAATTAGGGGGTGCAATTAATGTTAGAGAAACTTAATGGCTTTGTAAATGGAATTGTATGGGGATGGCCTATGCTGATTCTCTTAGTTGGATGTGGAATAATATTATCTTTTAGGTTGCGTTTTATTCAACTGAGAAAATTCAATTTCACAATGAAAAATACAATGTTTAAGGTATTTAGGAAGGATACAAGTGCAAAAAAAGGAGAGCTCACTGCATTTCAAGCAGTATCAACTGCCTTAGCAGCAACTGTTGGAACAGGAAACATAGCTGGTGTAGCCTTAGCTATTGCAACTGGAGGCCCAGGAGCTGTATTTTGGATGTGGATATCTGCATTTTTTGGAATGTGTACTAAATTTGCAGAAGTAATCTTAGCCGTTACCTATAGAGAAAAACACTCTAACGGAGAATATTCTGGCGGACCTATGTATTACATTAAAAATGGTCTGAAAATGAATTGGCTTGCTATATTATTTGCTTTTTTTGGTGCATTTGCTTCCTTTGGTATAGGAAACATGACACAAGCAAATGCAATTTCTCAAGCTATGTCTACAACATTTCATATTGATACCAAGATTACAGGTATTATTCTTGTAATATTAACAGGAATTGTTGTTATTGGTGGTATCAAAAGGATAGCACTTGTCACTGAAAGATTAGTTCCTTTCATGTCTATTTTTTACATTATTGGTGGTTTAATAATTTTAATACTTGAAGCTAACAAAGTGCCTTCAGCAATTTGTCTTATTTTTAATTCTGCTTTTAATCCAAAGGCTGCTTTTGGTGGGGCAGTAGGTACTTCACTTAAACTGACAATGAAGATGGGTATTGCTAGAGGTGTATTTACAAATGAAGCTGGTCTAGGTTCTGCACCAATTGCTCATGCGGCTTCAAACACAGACCATCCAGTTAGACAAGGATTGTGGGGAATATTTGAAGTATTTACCGATACAATTTTAGTATGTTCAATAACAGCTTTAACGATAATGACATCAGGGCTTTGGAACAGTGGTCTTGAAGGAGCAGATTTAACTGCTGCTGCATTTGAAAGTGGTTTTACAGGTGGAAGATATATTGTTTCTATCGGTTTGTTGTTATTTGCTTTTTCAACAATTTTAGGTTGGGCATATTATGGAGAGAAGTGTTTTACATTTTTAGTTGGTTCTAAAATAGGTAAGTACTATAAATATTTATATGTGCCGACTTGTTATTTAGGAGCTACTGGAAGTTTACAATTATTGTGGAATATTTCAGATACTTTAAATGGTCTTATGGCTATTCCAAACTTGGTAGGACTAATTTTATTATCTAAGGTAGTAGTTATATTAACTAAAGATTTCTTTAAAAATCCGGATTATATTCGCAATAATCCAAGTGAATATCTTGATATATTGCCTGAAAAATATAAAACATCATAGACTTATAAAAGCCTTAAAAAATATCCATTTTTTTAAGTGGATATTTTTTATGGGCAAATTTTTAAAATTACAATTGGAAAATATAAAATAATAAAGGGAGATTAGAAGATGCTAGACACTATTAATAGTTTTTTAAGCAGCATAGTATGGGGTTGGCCCATGATCATACTTTTAGTGGGTTGTGGAGTATTTCTCACTATAAAATTGAATTTTATTCAAATAAGAAAGTTTAATTTTACAATGAAAAATACTTTGCTAAAAGTATTTGTTAAGGATAATAATAAAAAAGAGGGAGATATAACTGCTTTTCAAGCAGTATCAACTGCCTTAGCGGCAACTGTTGGAACTGGAAATATTTCTGGAGTTTCACTTGCTATAGCTACTGGAGGTCCAGGTGCTATTTTTTGGATGTGGTTTTCTGCAATATTCGGCATGTGCACTAAATTTTCAGAAGTAGTTTTAGCAGTTACTTACAGGGAAGTTAATTCTAAGGGTCAATATTCTGGTGGACCCATGTATTATATTAAAAATGGTCTAAAAAATAAGTGGCTTGCCTGTGCTTTTGCTTTATTTGCAGCTTGCACGTCCTTTGGTACTGGAAATATGACTCAATCTAATGCAATTTCTCAAACTTTGCATACAACTTTTAATGTAAATGAAAAATTAACTGGTATTGTCTTGGTTTTGATTATAGGAATTGTTGTTATAGGTGGTATTCAAAGAATTTCTCAAGTTACTGAAAAACTCGTACCCTTCATGTCACTGTTTTATATTTTAGGTGGAATTATTATTTTAATTATAGAAGCTGATAAAATTCCTGCTGCCTTTTCCTTAATTTTTAGGTCTGCTTTTTCACCAAAAGCTGCTTTTGGTGGGGCAGTTGGTGTTGGTTTAAAAGAAACTGTAAAAATGGGAATTGCAAGGGGACTTTTCACAAATGAAGCAGGGCTGGGTTCAGCTCCAATAGCTCACGCAGCATCAAATACTGACCATCCGGCAAGGCAAGGATTATGGGGAATTTTTGAAGTTTTTACAGTAACAATTGTTGTTTGTTCAATTACTGCTTTAACAATTATTGTTTCAGGACTTTGGGATAGTGGACTTCAAGGTGTAGATTTGACAGCAGCCGCCTTTGAAAGTGGATTTACAGGTGGGAAATATATTGTTTCAATTGGTCTTGTTTTATTTGCTTTTTCAACAATTTTAGGTTGGGCTTTTTATGGAGAGAAATGTTTTTCATTTCTAGTTGGAGAAAAAATTGGCAAATATTACAAATATGCTTATGTATTAACTTGTTATTTAGGAGCTACAGGAAGTCTTCAAATAATTTGGAATTTATCTGATACTCTAAATGGTTTGATGGCGCTACCAAACTTAATTGGATTAATAATGCTTTCAAAAGTTGTTTTACTTATGACAAAAGATTTCTTTAAAGATCCCTATTATATAAGAAAATCTCCAGAAGAATATTTAAACATTCTTCCAGAAAAATATAAATTTTAATATGAATTTTTTATACCCTCTTATGCAGGGTATTTTTTATTGAAAGGTCTAAAATTGATATTGATAAGCAAATTTGATATAATATAGAAAAAATGGAGGTGGGCTTATGGACAATAAATATCTAATTGATGAAAGCTCCGTTGAAGGAAATGTAAAGATTTCTGATCAAGTAATTGCAACAATAGCATCTGTTGCAGCCGAAAAAGTTGACGGTGTTGTTAAAATGCAATCAAATTTAAAATCACAAGTTTCTGATATTTTTTCTGCAAAAAACCTAAATAAAGGTGCCAAAGTTAATTTGGGAGAAAAAGAAGCTCTTGTTGATATATATGTGACCGTAGAATATGGTAAAAAAATTGTAGATATATGCAAGGAAGTTCAAAGAGTTGTTAAACAAGCGATTGAAAATATGACTGATCTTTCAGTTGTTGAAGTAAATGTTCATGTTTCAGGAATTGCTGTAGAAAAAGAGGAGAAATTAAGGGCGTAACATAATGGGAAGAAAAAACGCTAGAGTAGGGGCAATGCAGTTACTCTATTCAATGGAATTAAATAAGGATTTTTCACAAGAAAACATAGAAAAATTTTTTGAAAATTATGATTTTTCAGAAAGTGAACAAAGTTATATAAATAGTGTGATTTCTGAACTTGTCAATAATCTTGATTCTGTTGATAAGGTTTTGTCTGATAATTTACAGGGTTGGACTATACCAAGACTAGCTATAGTTGATAGGGAAATATTGAGAGTTGCCATATTTGAATTTTTATACAGAAAAGATATTCCAGTTGAGGTTTCCATAAACGAGGCTGTCGAAATTGCTAAAAAATATTCTTCGGAAGAATCGCCAAAGTTTGTAAATGGTATATTAGCTTCTATACTTAAAAACTTAAAAGATGAAAGCGATAAAAGTTAAGGAATTAAATTCCTACCTAAAAAAAATTGTATCTATGGATTTTCTTCTTTCAAATATTGCGGTGGAAGGGGAAATTTCTAATTTTAAGGCACATGAAAATGGCAATCTATATTTTTCATTAAAAGACGATTTTAGCCGTATAAATGCAATTATTTTCTATAAAAACGCTATAAATTTAGATTTTAAAATGGAAGATGGGTTAAAAATTATTGCTAAAGGGTCTGTAAATTATTATGAAAAAGATTCGCAGATAACCTTATATATTAGTGAAATTATTAGCCATTCATCAGGAAATTTATATGCTGAATTTGTAAGATTAAAGAAAAAACTTTCAAAGGAAGGACTTTTTGATCCAGGGCATAAACTTAAGATTCCAACTTTTCCTAAAACCATTGGGATAATTACATCAGCTTCTGGAGCTGCTGTTAAAGATATTGTAAATATGCTAAAAATGAGAAATAATTTAGCTAATATTATTATTTTTCCGTCTTTGGTTCAAGGTGATGATGCTCCTAGTGACTTAATAGAAGGTATTAAATATTTCAATGATAGAGAAGATATTGATTTAATAATTTTAGGAAGAGGGGGAGGCAGTTTTGAAGACCTCTTCTGTTTTAATGATGAAAACCTTGCAAAAGCTATTTATAATTCAAATATACCAATAATTTCTGCTGTGGGTCATGAAGTTGATTATTCTATTTCAGATTTTGTAGCTGATATGAGAGCAGCAACTCCTACAAAAGCCGCTGAACTTGCTATAATTAGTAAAAAAGAGCTTAGTGAAAATTTAAAAAGTAATTATGAACTTTTGAACAGTTCTCTTAATAAAATTATTTTTGATATGAGAGAAAAGCTTTCTAATTATGGGAATTTGCTGAGGATTTTTTGCCCCTTAAAGGATATATTGGTCAATAAAGATAATTTAAAAGATAGGTTTAATAGATTAAATATTTCGCTAAAATCTTCAGTTTTTAATAATCAGAAGATATTAGAATATGGAGTGAAATCCATAAAATCTTATGATTTTAAAATTGAAGAGAGAAAAGTTTACTTAGAAGATAAAAAATTGACCTTAGTTAGCGGTTTAAGTCAAAAAATAAATATTGAAACCAATAAACTTAATTATTACTATAAGCTACTTAACTATAATATGTTCCAACTTCTTAGGTCAAATTCTATAAGTTTGAAAAATTTTAAATATTATTTGAAAACTTATAAAGTAAGTGATGAGATTTTGAAAAAAAATTTATATTTACACGCTTTAGAATCACGACTTAAGGTTATGGATTTTAAAACAGACTTTAGATATAAGAAAGATTATCTATATAACAAAAAATATATTTTAAATAATCTCACTTTAAATATAATCAAAAATGAAAGAAATAAGTTAAATACTTTAATTTATAATTTAAACACCTTATACAATGATATTAATAAGGTTAAAGTTTATCTAAAAGATGGAAGTTTATTAAAAGACATAAGGCAGATTAATGAGGGAGATTTTTTAAATATTCATTTAAAAAATGGAGTAGCTAAGGCTCAAATTAAAGATATTGAGGGGAAAAATTATGCAAAGAGATTATGAAAGTTCATTAAAAGAACTTGAATCTATTATTAAAGATTTGGAATCTAAGGATATCAGTTTAGAAGAATCTATAAAAAAATATGAAAGAGGAATTGAACTATACAGATACTTAGATAATGTTCTTAAAGAATATGAAGGTAAGGTAAAAACCATAATTAAAGAGAATAAAGACGTATTAGAAGGCGATTGATATGAAAAATTTAGAAGAATTAAATACAATAATTGGAGAGCTTGATTCTTATTTAAGTAATACTTTTACTTATGTAGATGATTCATTGGCAAAAATTTACGAATCTATGAAATATTCTTTATTTTCTGGTGGTAAAAGGATTAGACCCCTTCTTTGTATGATTACTTATAATGAACTAGCTGAAAATCCAACTTTAGATAAGATTTTGCCCTTTGCAGCAACCCTTGAAATGATTCATACTTATTCTCTTATTCATGATGATCTACCAGCGATGGATGATGATGATTTGAGAAGAGATAAACCAACTAATCACAAAGTATATTCTGAGGCCGTGGCCATTTTAGCTGGTGACGGTCTTCTAAATATGTCTATGGAAGTTATAAGTAAGTACATGGAAAGTCTTGACGATATTGATGAATTAAAGAAGTGTATAAAAGCTTTAAAGTTTATTTATAATTCTTCCGGAGTTTTGGGTATGATTGGTGGGCAGCTGCTTGATATTGATTACTTAAATGAACAATACAATGAAGAACTTTGCGAGGATATGTATAGTTTAAAAACTGCAGCTCTTTTGAAAGCTTCAATTGTCACAGGGGCTATAATGGCAGGGTGTGATGGTGAAATTATAACTAAATTAAAGGAATTTGGTCAATATATTGGACTTGCATACCAGTATAAAGATGACCTATTAGATATGAATAAAGATTTAAAGAATGGACAAAAAACAATGCTTGATTTCTATTCTGCCGAAGAAATAGAAAATGAAATTAAATCTCTTACTAATAAAGGCCTTGAAAGCATAAAAGATATTGAATTTAAAGATGATATTTTAAAGGATTTTTGCCTTGCATTAATTAAGAGGGAATATTAATGTCAAAGATTAGAGCAGACCTATTAATTGTTGAAAAAGGGTTGGTTTCTTCAAGAGAAAAAGCTAAAAGAATCATTATGGAGGGCAAAGCTTTTGTAGGCACTAATAGGATTGATAAAGCAGGTCAACTTTTAGACCCTGATAGTAATATCCACATAAAAAAAGACTCAATTGAATTTGTTTCAAGAGGCGGATATAAATTGAAGAAAATGATTCAAAAGCACCATATAGATTTAAAAGATAAGATATGTATGGACATTGGTTCTTCTACGGGCGGTTTTACTGACTGTATGTTACAAAATGGAAGTAAAAAAGTATATGCAATTGATGTGGGATATAATCAACTCGATTATAAAATTAGGATTGATAAAAGAGTTGTAGTCATGGAAAGAACTAATATAAGATTTTTAGATAGAGAAAAAATCATGGATAATATTGATTTTATCTCCATAGACGTTTCTTTTATATCTTTAGAGCTCGTTCTTCCTAAAGCTGTGGAATTAGCTGGAGAAAAGTGTCAATTTGTAGCTCTAATAAAACCTCAATTTGAAGCAGGTAAAGACAAGGTTGGTAAGGGTGGAATAATAAGAGATTCTAAAGTTCATTTGCAAGTACTAGAAAAAATTTATGAATTTGTAAAATCTTTAAATTTAAGTATAAGGGATATATCTTATTCTCCTATTACTGGTACAGAAGGAAATATTGAGTTTTTAATTTATATGGACAATTATAGTGAAGACATTAAGAGTTTTGATTTAAAAGCTATTGTAAATGAAGCAAAGGTAAAACTTACGAAATAAAGGTGTTTTATGTTATTGGAATTAAATATTGAAAATTATGCAATAATTGAAGATATGAAGATAAATTTCCAAAAAGGTTTAAATGTTATTACTGGTGAAACAGGTAGTGGTAAATCCATAATTATTGATGCCTTAGGTATGGTTTTAGGAGGACGTGCAAATAAAGATGTAATAAAAGCTGGCAAAGATTTTTGCCATATTGAGGCAATATTTACTACATATGATAAAGATATAAAAGATCTGCTTGAAAGTATGGGTATTGAAGTTGATGATTATCTTATTATAACAAAAGACATAAGTAAAAATGGTCCAAGTATTACAAGGATAAATAACAGGGTTATAACAAGTTCTAATCTTTTAAAAATAATTCCAAAAATTATTGATGTTTTTGCTCAACATGAGTCAATATCTCTAATGAATCATGATAATCAAAGGAATTTATTAGATGATTTTTGTGACAATAAACACAAAGAGAATCTGCTATTATTAAAAAATCTTGTACATGAAATTAATGAAATAAAAAAAGATTACGAAAATAAGCTTGATTCTTCAACTAATAAAGATAGGGAAATTGACATTTTAAATTATCAGATAAATGAGATAAATGAGGCAAACTTAACTTCTTATGATGATAAAGAGCTTGAAGAAGATTATTTAAAACTAAATAATGTAACAAGTACTGCTGAAGCTCTATCAAAAACTATAAATATTTTAAAATCAAATTATGAGGGTTTTAATGTGGAAGATGGTTTAGACAGTGCTATCGGAGAAGTTAATTCTATACTGAAATATAATAACGAGCTTAAAGATGATTATGATGAGCTAGAAGATGTGAGGTTTAGATTAAAAGAATTAATTAATAGCATAGAATCTTACATGAATAATTTGAATTTTGACGGACAAAAATTACATGAGCTTGAAAGTAGACTTGACCTTGTAAACAGACTTAAAAGTAAATATGGTAAAAGTATAGATGAAATAGATATATTTCTTGAAAGTACCCAAAAAAGATTGGATTTTTTGTTAAATTCAGAAAAAAATTTAGAACAATTAAAAAAGATAATTCAAGAAAAGGAAGAAAAAGCCCTATATCTTGCACAAAATATATCACAAGAAAGAGGAAAGCTTGCTGAAGATTTAAGAAAAAAAATTTCTAATGAATTAGAGGAATTAAATATAAAAAATGCAAAATTTAAAGTTTCGTTAAGTCCAAAAAAATTATCATATGATGGAATTGATAATGTGGAATTTCTTATATCCTCTAACTTAGGAGAAGAATATAAGCCCATTTCTAAAATAGCTTCAGGCGGTGAAATGTCTAGAATTATGTTAGCATTCAAGTCCATTATTGCAAACAAGGACAATATAGAAACTTTGATATTTGATGAAATTGATACTGGTATAAGTGGTAAAACCGCTCAAATTGTTGGCAACAAAATAAAAAAACTTTCTAAAGATAGACAGGTTATTGTAATAAGCCATTTGCCACAAATAATATCATTAGCAAATTGTCATTTCTTAATAGAAAAAGAAATTAAAAATAAAAAGACAATATCAAAAATAAAAATGCTTAATCAAGATGAGAGAGTAATGGAACTTGCAAGATTAGTTGGGGGAATAAATATAACAGATGCTGCAATAAATGCAGCAAAAGAAATGTTAGGAGTGAAACATTGATGAGCCAGATTGAGCGTACTATGAGTTCCCAAAGTATTTACGAAGGTAGAATTCTTAATTTACGAGTTGACACAGTAGAAATGGAAGGGAAAAAATATACAAAAAGAGAGATTGTTGAACATGATCCTGCTGTTTGTATATTAGCTCTTACTGATGAGGGCAAAATCTTAATGGTAAGGCAATTTAGAAAGTCTGTAGACCAAGAACTTTTTGAGTTACCAGCCGGACTTGTTGAGGTTGATGAAGAACCTGTCAAGGCGGCTTTAAGAGAATTAGAAGAAGAAACTGGATACTATGCCAAAAAATGTGAATATATTGGTGAATTTTTTACATCTCCAGGATTTTGTAATGAAAAAATATATTTATTTTTAGCTGAAGATTTAGAAAAAAAAGAACAAAAATTAGATGATTTTGAAAATATTGCTGTAGAAGAAATTACTTTAGATGAGGCTTTAAAGCAAATTAAATTTGGAGATATTGTCGATGCTAAGACGATAATTGGTTTATTGTTGTACAAAAATTTAAGAGGTTAATTATGGATAAAAATGTAATGGATGCAGTTGATGCAATAAAAAGTAAAATTGATGCCGATGCTGATATAGCAATAATATTAGGTTCAGGTTTGGGTAATTTTGCTGATTTAATTGAAGACAAAACTGAAATTCCCTATAAAGAAATAAAAGGATTTGCTAGTTCAACTGTTAAGGGACATGAAGGAAAACTTATTTTTGGGAAAATTCTTTCTAGGAATATTATAGCTATGAAAGGCAGAATACATTATTATGAAGGAATGGGCATGGATAAGGTTGTTTTTCCAACAAAGGTTTTAAAGGGACTGGGAATAAAAAATCTTATCGTTACAAATGCTAGTGGCGGAGTAAATAAATCTTTTAAAGCATCTGATTTGATGCTTATTAATGATCATATTAATTTCGCTGGAATTAATCCCTTAGTTGGACCAAACGATGACAATGACGGTCCTAGATTTCCTGATATGACTTATACTTATGACAAAAATTTACAAGAGATAGCAAAAAATTGTGCAAAAAAATTAAATATTGATTTAAAATCTGGCGTATATATGTATTTCACAGGGCCCACATATGAAACTCCTGCAGAAGTTAGGATGGCAAGAGTTATGGGGGCAGATGCAGTCGGTATGAGTACAGTTCCTGAAGTTATTGTAGCTAGACATTTAGGATTAAAGGTTTTAGGAATTTCTTGTATAACTAATATGGCTTCTGGAATATTGGATAGACCATTAAATCATAAAGAAGTAATGGAATCTGCTAAAAAAGTAGAAACAAACTTTCAAGAACTTGTAAAGAATATAATTAATGAAATTCCAAATTTCTAACATTAATTTTAGCTCTATAATCATTAATATCTTAGCATTAATGATAGTAATTATACCTCATGAAATAAGTCACGGTTATGTTGCTTATTGGTGTGGAGATAACACGGCAAAATACGATGGTAGGTTATCCCTAAATCCTTTAAAGCACATAGACCCAATTGGTCTTATTTGTATGGTGGTTTTAAGATTTGGTTGGGCTAAACCTGTCCCAATCAATACTTCAAATTTCACAAAAAATAAGAGATTATCCACTTTTCTTGTTTCAATAGCTGGAGTTTGTATGAATCTTTTAATGGGTTTAATTGCAGGGATTTTTCTCGTTTATGTTTATTACAAAAATCTTTTTATTAGACCTTTACTTGAAGCTATCTTTTGGTATTCTATTATGTTAGGAGTTTTTAATTTTCTTCCCTTGCCACCTCTTGATGGTTCAAAAGTTTTATTGAGTTTTCTACCCTATAAGTATCATCATTTTTTTTATAAATACGAAAAATATTTTTATCTGATACTTGTTGTTTTACTTTTTAATGGGACTGTTTCAAAAGTAATTGGTCCTATTATAGATTTTATTATGGAAGAGATTTTAAAATTAGGTGTTATTATATGGAATATAATATTGTTTTAGAAAGATATCAAGGTCCAATGGATTTATTATTGGACTTAATAAGAAAAAATGAGATAGATATTTATGATATTCCTATATTTGAAATAACCGAACAATTTTTAGATTATATGGAAAAAGCAAATAAAATTAATCTAGAACTCACATCTGATTTTATTTTAATGGCATCAACTTTATTAGAAATTAAGTCAAAAATGCTTCTTCCTAAAATTAAATTTGATGATGATGAAGAAGAAGAAGATGAAGAAGATGCTAGGAAAGAGCTTGTAGAAAAATTGTTGGAATATGAAAAATATCAACAACTTTCGGGCTTATTAAAGAAAAATGAGGAGTATGAAACTCGTGCTTTTTATAGAAAGAAAAGTGAGATGCCTGATTTTTCTGATAAAAATTTGCTTAAAGATTTACAAGTAAATGATCTTTCTAAAGCCTTCATGAATATTTTAATAAGAAATAAAAATAAAGTCGTTAAAAGCATTTATAGAGAGAATTTTTCCGTTGAAACAGCTATAAATGTTTTAAAATCAAGACTCTTAATAAATAATAAATTCTATTTCACAAAATTATTAGAGGATTATCCTTCAAGAGAGGAGCTAATCAGCTTATTTTTGGGACTTTTAGAATTAATCAGAAATGGAATTTTATCTGCTAAGCAAACTGAGAATTTTACTGATATTTTTATTGAATTAAGGAATTTAGATGAATAAGGATAAATTGAAATCTATAATTGAATCTTTACTTTTTTTATGGGGTGATCCCATTTCAATTAAGGATATAGAGAAATGTCTAAAAGTTGATAAGAAAGATTTAAAAATGGTATTAGACCAGATGAAAAGTGAATATGAAATTGAATCTAGTGGTTTAAGATTAATAGAGGTTAATGAATCCTACCAATTATCAACAAAACCGGAAAATTTTGACTTT
Source organism: Peptoniphilus lacrimalis DSM 7455 (assembly GCF_000378725.1). Classification (GTDB taxonomy): domain Bacteria; phylum Bacillota; class Clostridia; order Tissierellales; family Peptoniphilaceae; genus Peptoniphilus_A; species Peptoniphilus_A lacrimalis. Next base: position 46,379 of record NZ_KB900369.1, read on the forward strand.
ATAAAAGATTTTGTCAGAGAATCTGCAGAGAAAAATTTAACTAAGCCGTCACTAGAAACTTTATCTATTATTGCCTATAAACAGCCTGTAACTAAAATGGAAATTGAAGATATCAGGGGAGTAAATTGTGATTCAACAATTAAAGGACTTTTAGATAGCTCTTTAATTGAAATTTCAGGCACACTTGATAGAATTGGTCATCCAAATCTTTATGTTACTACTGATTTTTTCTTAAAAAAATTTGGCATAAAAAATTTAGAAGAATTACCAAGTCTTGAAGACTTAAGGAGAGACTAATGAGATTGCAAAAATTTATGGCTCATGCTGGAGCTGCTTCAAGAAGAAAATCTGAAGAACTTATAAAAGAAGGCAGAGTAAAGGTAAATAATAATATAGTTACTGAGATGGGACTTGTTGTGGATCCCAATAAAGATAGGGTATATCTCGATGGTAAAAGACTTAACTTAGAGAATGAAAATATTTATATAATTTTAAATAAACCTATTGGAGTTGTAACTACAAGTTCAGATGAAAAAGGCAGGTTGAATGTTGTTGATTTAGTGGATGAAACTAAAAGAGTTTATCCAGTTGGAAGACTCGATATAGATACTACTGGACTTGTTTTATTGACTAATGATGGGGCTCTTGCAAATATTTTGATGCATCCAAAAAACAATATATATAAAACTTATATTGCAACAGTTGAAGGTAAACCTAATGCAAGAGAGCTTAATCTTTTGAGAAATGGGCTAAGTTTAAGAGATTTAAAAACCTCAAAAGCTAAAGTAAAAATTTTAAAAAATTTTGATAAGGATTCAATTGTTGAAATAAGTATTCACGAAGGAAAAAATCATCAGGTAAAAAGAATGTTTTCTTATATAGGTCATGAAGTAAAAAAACTAAAGAGAATTTCGATTGGAAAAATTGAATTAGGTAATTTGGAAATTGGAAATTATAGATATTTAAATAATGAAGAAGTTAAATATTTAAAGGCATTAAAATGATAGCAAAAGAAAAGTATTACGAAATTGTAGATGAAATTTTAAAAAATGATTTTAAAGGTAAATCAGCAGTAGATGCTACCATGGGTATGGGTAATGATACTGAAAAACTTTTAAAAGTTGTAGGTGAAAAGGGAAAAGTTTTTGCTTTTGATGTACAAGACCAGTCGATAAATTATTGTAAGGAAAAATTCAAAAATATAAGTAATTTAGAAATATTAAAAATAAGTCATGAGTTTATTGACATATTAGAAAATTTTGACTTGGCAATTTATAATTTGGGTTATCTACCAGGTTCTGATAAAAGTGTTACAACAATGGCGATGTCTACTGTTATTTCTTTAATGAAAGCTACACAATTAATTAATAAGGGTGGAATCATTATTGTTGTTTCATACTTGGGACATGAAAATTCACAAGAAGAAAGGGACTCTTTGGAAAAATTTTTAAAATCATTAGATCAAAAAAAGTTTATTGTTGAAAAAAGAGAATTTTTCAATCAAATTAATAATCCACCTATAGTCTATGTTTTGGAGAAAAAATAATGAAAATAGCAGTAATAGGAGCAGGACCTTCTGGGATGATGGCTGCTTTTGCAGCAGCTTCAAATCATGATGTTACTATTTTTGAAAAAAATGAAAAACTTGGTAAAAAATTATATATAACAGGAAAAGGAAGATGCAATTTGACAAATTATGTCGATGCGTCTGATTTTTTTAAAAATGTTATTTCTAATAAAAAATTTGTATATTCATCAATCTATTCTTTCGACCCTTTTATGACCATGGATCTTTTTAACTCTTATGGTTTACAATTAAAAGTCGAGAGAGGTAATAGAGTTTTTCCAATGTCTGATAAAGCTTCTGATGTTATAAAAACCTATGAAAAAATGTTAAAAGAAAGAAATGTAAAAATTTTCTTAAACACTTTATGCAAAACAATAGATAAAAAAGATAAATTTATTATTAATGGTAGGTATATTTTTGATAAAGTTATTATAGCTACTGGTGGAATATCTTATAAAGAAACTGGTTCAACAGGTGATGGATATATCTTTGCAGAAAAATTTAATATTAAATCAAAGCAAAGGAAACAAGCACTGTGTGGAGCTTTAACAAATGAACCTTTGGATTTAAGTGGTTTATCATTAAAAAATGTTGAAGTCTTGGCTTTTTCTGAAGGAAAATTAATTGCTAAAGAGTTCGGTGAGATGTTATTTACTCATATAGGTGTTTCAGGTCCAATTATATTAACTTTATCTTCAAAAATAAATAGATTGTCAAAGGTAAAATTATATTTAGACCTAAAACCTGGTTTAACTTACGATGAATTGGATAAAAGAATACTGAGAGATTTTGATAAATTCCCCAATAAAGATATAAGAAATGCCTTGATAAATTTACTTCCAAGAGATTTAATTTTTTATGTTTTGAAAAAGTCGAATATCTCATCATATAAAAAAGTAAACCAAATTACAGGACAAGAGAGGGACAGGCTAAAAAGTTCAATAAAAAAATTTGACCTTGATTACAAATGTCTTGAAGATATAAATAGGGCTATAATTACAAGTGGGGGAATATCTGTTGATGAAATTAATCCTCATACAATGGAATCTAAAAAAGTTGAGGGACTTTACTTTGTTGGAGAAGTTTTAGATATAGATGCCTTGACAGGGGGGTTTAATATTCAACTTGCAAATTCAACTGCCTATCTGTGCGGTTCGAATATATAAGTAAAATTTGTCTTTAGATTTTCACACTAAAATTTTCAAATTAATAATTGGAGGAATATGATGCAAATTGCCATAGATGGACCTGCGGGCAGTGGTAAATCAACTGTAGCAAAAAAAATAGCTGAAAAATTAAATATTATTTATATAGACACAGGTGCTATGTATAGGGCTATAACATTAAAATTAAAGGATATTGACAAAAAATTCTATGAAGAAGCCTGTAACAATACAAATATTGAATTTATTAACAATAAAATATTTTTAGATGGTAAGGATGTAAGTTCACAAATTAGAAGTGAAGAAATTTCAAAATTAACATCAGACATTTCAAAAATTGATTTTGTTAGAAAAAAACTTGTTTCAATCCAAAAAGAAATTGCTGATAAAAATTCTGTAGTTATGGAAGGAAGAGATATAACTACTGTAGTTCTTCCTGATGCAGATTATAAATTTTATTTAAATGCCAGTCCTGAAATTAGAGCAAAGAGAAGGACTCTACAATTAAAAGAAAAAGGGTTAAATGCTGATTATAAGGAAATTATAAGAGATATAAAAAAACGCGATAATAATGATATTAAAAGGGAAAATTCTCCCTTAAAAGTTGCAGATGATGCAATTGTAATAGACTCTTCAAATTTAACTGCGGAAGAATCCATAGAAAAAATATTATCTTACATAAGGTGAAATATGTATAGGTTTTTAAAAATTATTTTATATGTTGTATTTAAACTTCTTTATAGAGTTGAAATAGTTGGAATAGAAAATATACCCAAAGAAAATAATTTAATAGTAGCAGGCAATCACAAGAGCAATTTAGATCCAGTTTTTGTTTCCGTATTTTTTAAAAGACATATATATTGGATGGCAAAGAAAGAATTATTTAATAATAAATTATTTGGAGCATTTTTAAAAAAACTCGGAGCTTTTCCCGTTGCCAGGGAAGAAGTAGATATTAAAGCAATTAAAACTAGCCTTAGGCATATAAAAAACGGTCAAGTTTTAGGTATTTTTCCTGAGGGTACAAGAGTAAAGAAAAAAAATTTAGATATCATTAAACAGGGGACTGCTTTGATAGCACACAAATCTAAGGCTTTAATTCTTCCTTTATATATTGAAGGCAATTATATTCCATTTAAGAAAATGAAACTAATATATAGAAAACCTGTTGATTTATCTTCACTAGGAAAAATAAAAAATGAAGAATATGAATTAATATCAAAAGATATTATGAGAAGGGTTTATGGTGATAAAGAAATTGGAAATTTACCTAGCTGATTATGCTGGATTTTGTGGCGGTGTTAAAAGAGCATGTAAACTTGCTTTTGCTGCAGCTGATGATGGTGTTTACTGTCTTGGAGATATAGTCCATAACGAAGTCGTAATAAATGATCTAAAAGAAAAAAAAGTTAAGACAATTGAAAATACACAGGTATATAATTCTAAGGTAATTATTAGAAGCCATGGTGTACCCAAAGAAGATTTAGAAAAATTAAGATATAATAATAATGAAATAATTGATTGTGTTTGTCCAAAAGTTAAGAAAATATATAATATAGTGGAAAAATATTTTAAAAAAGGTTATAATATTATAATTGTAGGTGATGAAAATCACCCTGAAGTTAAGGGAATAAATTCTTATTGCAATAACGAAGCTATAATATTTAATAAAGAAGAAGATTTGAAAGTACCTGTAGGTAAAACAATAGTGGTTGCTCAATCTACAAGTAATGAAAAAGTCTTTGATTATTTAACAAATCTTATAAAAAACATTTCAAAATCTGAAATTTTAGTTTATAATACTATATGTGATGCAACTTTTAATAGGCAAAATAGCATTAGAAAGCTTGCAAAAATTGTAGATGCTGTTATTGTATTGGGAGGAAAAAAATCTTCAAATACAAAAAAATTAGCAGAAGTAGCTAAGGAAAGTTGCAAAAATGTTTTTTTAATTCAGTCAATAAAAGATATTGATATAAATATATTAAAAAAATTTAATAAAATTGGTATTACCGCCGGGGCATCCACACCGGATAAGGTAATCAAGGAGGCTGTTAGTAGTATGGAAAATTTTGACAAAGGTGAGATGATGGAAGCCATAGATAATTCTTTCAAAAGAATTAAGAAAGGCGAAATCGTAACAGGAGAAGTATTGTATGTAACTGATAATGAAGTCATGGTAAATCTAGGATATAGGTCAGATGGAATTATCTCAAAAGAAGAGTTATCTAAGAATACTGATGCAAAACCTTCTGATTTGTATAAGCAAGGCGATGAAATCGAAGTTTTCGTTTTAAAAATGGATGACGGAGATGGAAATGTTGTGCTTTCAGCAAGAAGAGTTGAAGACATGAAAGTTTGGGATGAAATTGAAGAATCATACAATAATCATGAAATAGTTACTGCCAAGGTAATTAACCAAGTAAAAGGTGGTTTAACTGCTAGTTTAGATGGTATCTCTGCATTTATTCCTGCATCTCATGTGACTGTAAAGTTCCAAAGAGATTTAAGCAAGTTTGTCGGAGATGATTTTCAATGTGAAATCATTGATTTTGACAAAAGAAAAAGAAGAATTGTTCTTTCAAGAAAAAATGTATTAATGCGTGAACTTGAAGAAAAGAGAAGTCAAATTTTTGAATCTCTACACATTGGAGATGTAATTGAAGGAACTGTACAAAGACTTACAAATTTTGGAGCATTCGTTGATATCGGAGGCATTGACGGTTTAGTTCATATTTCTGAATTATCTTGGAATAGAGTTAAGCATCCTTCAGAAGTTGTTAGTGCTGGCGATAAAGTAAAAGTTCAAGTTTTAAGTCTTGATGAAGAAAAAGACAGAATTGCTTTAGGATTAAAACAAACTACTGAAAAGCCTTGGGATAAATTTATAAACGCTGTTAAAGTTGGAGATGTTGTAAAGGGTAAAGTTGTAAATATTCTTGATTTTGGTGCTTTTGTAAGACTTGAAGAAGGTGTTGATGGATTACTTCATGTTTCTCAAATTTGTAGAGAACATATTGAAAAGCCACAAGATAGACTTGAAATAGGTCAAGAAGTTGAAGTTAAGGTAATTGAAATTGACCAAGAAAATAAGAAAATTTCTTTATCTATTAAGGCTTTACTAGAACCTATAGAAGATGACGAAAATAAAGAAAAGACTGAAAAACCAAAGGTTAAAAAAGAAAGACCAAGAAGACCTAAGGAAAATAGAGTTAAAAAACAAATTCAAGAACCTAAGGAAGATGAATTTAATACAACTATAGGTGATTTACTAGGATTCTCTATTGGAGATTCATCTTTTGATGTTGTTGCTAGCGAAGAAGAAAATAAAGAAGAATCTTCTGATGTAGAAGAAACAACTGAAAGTGAAGAATCCACCACAAATGAAAATGAACAAGTAGAAGTAAAAGAAGAAGATAATAATTCTGAAGAATAATTTATTATAGAAGTAGATGCTACGCTAAGTCGCAGCATCTATTTTTATAAAATAATTAATAATTATAAATTTTATCTCAATTTTGTGATATTATTATTTAAGGTGATACAATGATTTTTTCTGCCTTAATATTTTCAATAATATTAATTTATTTGTCCAAGGGGTCATTTAAAAATATTTTAAATTTTAATTATCAAAAAGTAGAAGTTGCTCTATGTGGAATTTTGATAATTTTTTTAATTAATTTTTTTACTATATATGATTTTTCATCTATAAGTGATTTTTTTGTAAAAAAATATTTTTATTTTACTATTTTGGCTTTATTTTTTATCATTATTTCTTTATTATTTAATTATAAGGTTCGAGGAATGATTGTTATAGCTTTTGGACTTTTTTGTAACACCCTTCCGATTATCTTTAATGGTAAGATGCCAGTTTCATTGAGTGCATTGTCTAAAATTAATAATGATAAAGTTTTTCGTATAATATCAGAAGGATTATCTTTAAGTCATGGAGTTTTTGAAAATCCAAAACTTTATATTTTATCCGATATATTCCCGATAAATCCTATTTTTGGGCAAGGTAAAGTATTAAGTATTGGCGATTTTATTGTTTCTATTGGAGTAATTCTTTCTTTATATAAAATATCAAGGAGGTAATATGCACAATTTAAATAATTATTTAGCTTTTTTAAATTTGAGAGATATTATTGATATAGCAATTGTTGCAATTTTAATTTACTTTATCTTGAATTTAATAAGAAATACAAGGGCAGAGCAAGTTTTTAAAGGTATAATTATTTTACTTGCTTTTATGCTAGTTTCTCAATTCTTTCAACTCTACACAGTAAATTGGATTTTTTCTAAATTAATTACAGGTGGACTTTTGGCACTAATTATAGTTTTTCAACCTGAATTAAGAAGAGGTTTGGAATTTTTAGGTAGAACGTCCACAATAAAAAATAATTTTGGTCCAGAATCAGATAAAATTCCAGCAACAGTTTCTGAAATATGTAAGGCGGTTGCATCTCTTTCAAGGCAAAAAATTGGTGCCTTAATAATAATTGAAAAAAAAGTCGGTCTTACTGAAATTATAGAAACTGGAACTGCTATTAATGGAAATGTTTCAAGTGGTCTTTTGATAAATATATTTATTCCTAACACACCACTTCATGATGGTGCCGTTATTATTAAGGGAAACATAATTTTGGCTGCTGCTTGTTTTTTGCCTTTAAGCGATAATAAGTCAATTTCTAAAGAATTAGGTACAAGACACAGAGCTGGCATTGGTATTTCTGAAAAAAGTGACTGTTTATCAATTATGGTTTCTGAAGAAACGGGTTCAATTTCTACAGCTGAAGATGGAGCTATTTCAAGGTATTTGGATATAGATACACTGGAATCAAAGCTATTAGAAATTTATAGCCCACAATTAGAAAACGAAAGTCCCTTATTAAAGAAGTTAAGGAAATGGAGCGAAGGTAATGAAAAGTAACAACAGAAGAGAATGGATGTTTAGAATTTTATCTTTGCTTTTTGCAATACTTCTTTGGGCATATGTTAGAAATGAATCTAATGTCTTAGAAATTAAAACTATAAGAAATGTTCCGGTAACTTATGAAGGTATGGATGATTTGAAGGATAGAGGATATATAATTATCTCTCCTAAAGAAACAAAAATAAATGTTACTGTGGAAGCTTATTCTAACACTATGCCTTATGTAAAAGATTCTATATCAGCTAAAGTGGATTTAAAAGATTATAAGGATGGAGAATTTTCTCTTCCAATTAGTGTAAGTTCTATTCAGTCGGATGTAAAAATTAAAAGATTTGACCAAACTACTATTCCATTTAAAATTGACAAAAGGTCAAGTCAAACTTTTTATGCAAATATAAAAGCCTTAGGAAAACCTGCTGATGATTATTCTTTAGGTAAAATAGCAGATTCTGAGAGAGTGACTATTTCTGGAGCATCAACTTATGTCAGTCAAATAGAAAAAGTCGAAGCTATTGTTAATGTCGGAAATTTAAAAAAGACTGATTATGTGAAAGCTGATGTGAAAGCATTTGATGCTGATGGTCGTGAAATTGATAATTTAACTATTGAACCCTCAACAATTCAAGTTGAAGTACCTATTTTAAAATCTAAGTCAGTACCTATAAAGCTTAATATTGTTGGTGATATTCCAAAGAATGTTAATTTAGACAAATTTTTCGTTGAGCCTGAAACAGTCACCATAATTGGTAATTCTGATTTAATTGATAGTATAGATCAAATCGAATCTAAAGAAATAACTTTAGATCAAATCAGAGAAGGTTCTAACACAATAAGTCTAATCCTACCAAAAAATATATCACTTGTTGATCCAAAACTTACTTTTAAGGTTATAGACGGTGATAATCAGCTTGGTAATAATGGTAAAAATTTAGTCATAAAAAAAGATAATATTAATTTGTTAAACACTGATGCAAAATTTTCCTATAATATCTCTTTAGATAGTGATATTATATTAAAATATAACGGACAAACTGATAGAGATTTAACAACTGATGAACTTAATTTAAATGTTGATTTAAAGGATGCTAAGAATTCTGGAGAATATCCATTAAATTATGTTTTACCGCAAGGTTTCAATTTAGTCAGTATAAATCCCAAAGTCGTACACATTGATATAAAAGAAAAATAAGTAGGAGGGTATATGAAATTTTTTGGAGAAGGATTAACTTTTGATGATATTTTATTAATGCCGGCAAAATCTAGTGTTCTGCCTAACCAAGTAGATTTAACTACAAATTTAACAAGAAAGATTAAATTAAATATTCCTTTGATGTCTGCTGGTATGGATACAGTTACAGAATATAGAATGTCTATTGCTATGGCAAGAGAAGGCGGCATAGGTATTATACACAAAAATATGTCCATTCAAGAGCAAGCTCTTGAAGTTGATAAGGTTAAAAGAAGTGAGCATGGCGTAATTACTGACCCATTTTCTTTATCTAAAAACCATACTATTGGCGATGCTTCTGAATTAATGGAAAGATATAAAATTTCTGGAGTTCCAATTATTGATGACAAAGGTAGATTAGAAGGAATAATAACCAATAGGGATATAAGGTTTGAAACTGATAATAAGAGGAAAATTAAGGAAGTTATGACTTCTGAAAATCTCATTACAGGCACCCCAGGAATTTCTTTAGAAGAAGCTTTGAAAATTCTAAAGGGACATAAAATTGAAAAATTGCCTTTAGTGGATAAAAATAATATCTTAAAGGGATTAATAACTATTAAAGATATAGAAAAACATGAACAATATCCACATTCAGCAAGAGATGAATCTGGAAGACTCCTTGCAGGTGCAGCAGTTGGTGTAACAAAAGATGTACTCGAAAGAGTTGAAGCTTTAAATAAATCTAGGGCTGATGTAATTGTTATTGATACTGCTCATGGTCAATCTACAGGTGTTCTTGATACAATTAGAGAAATTAAATCTGCTTTTCCTGATATTCAATTAATAGCTGGTAATGTTGCAACATATCAAGGTACTGTTGATTTAATAAAAGCTGGTGCGGATTGTGTTAAGATAGGTATAGGACCTGGTTCAATTTGCACAACAAGAGTTGTAACAGGTATTGGTGTTCCTCAAGTAACAGCAATTATGGAAGCAGCAAAAGCCGCTAAGGAATATGATATTCCTATTATAGCTGATGGTGGTATAAAATATTCTGGTGATGTAACTAAGGCTCTTGCCGCTGGCGGTAATGCTGTTATGATGGGCTCATTATTTGCTGGTACTGAAGAATCACCAGGAGAAGAATTATATGTTGAAGGTAGAAAATTTAAAACATATAGAGGCATGGGCTCACTAGGTGCAATGTCTTCTGGATCCTCTGATAGATATTTCCAATCAGAAACAAAAAAATATGTTCCTGAAGGTGTTGAAGGTCGTGTACCTTTTAAAGGTAAAGTTGGAGACATAATTTACCAATTAATTGGTGGTGTTAAATCAGGTATGGGTTATTGTGGAGCTGCTAACTTAGAAGCTTTAAGAGAAAATACTCAATTTGTTAAAGTTACTCAAGCTTCATTACAAGAAAATCATCCTCATAATATTACAATAACTAGAGAAGCACCTAACTATAGTGTAAAATAATAAAAGAAATTTCACTTATTTATTAAATATTTAAAACTTTTATAAATGATGTTTTAAAGTATTTTTAAATAATATAATTTTGAATTTAATTTTTTTATTTATATAACTCATAAGTTCTAATTATTGAATTTATGAGTTTTTTTCTTTATAATAAAATTGAGAAGGTGAGATAAATGGCTGTTAAAATATTATTAGTAGAAGATGAAGAACCTATTAGAAAGTTCGTTAAAATAAATTTAGAAAGAGAAGGATATACAGTCTTTGAAGCTGGAAGTGGAGAAGAAGGTATTGACATAGCTAGGAGTAAGCAACCTCAAATAGTTGTACTGGATATAATGTTGCCGGGAGTTGATGGTTTTGCAGTTTGTAAAGTTTTAAGAAAAGAATTCCCAAACTTGGGAATAATAATGCTTACTGCTAAGGCTGAAGATTATGATAAAATAATGGGCCTTCAATATGGGACTGATGATTATTTAACTAAACCTTTTAACCCTACAGAGCTAACTTTAAGGATAAAATCTTTAGAGAGAAGGCTTGAACCGGAAGAAGAAATCGATGAAAATTACATTATACAAGAACCTTTTAAGCTAGATTACTATCAAAGAAAATTTTATAAGAATGATGAGGAAATTGAGCTTACCCCAACTGAATACCAAATTATGAAGATATTTATGGAAAATCCAAAAAAGGCTATGAATAGAGATGAAATTTTAAAAATAGTTTGGGGCAATGATTTTATTGGCGATTCAAAAATTGTTGATGTAAATATTAGAAGATTGAGGGCAAAAATTGAAGAAAATCCCGCAAAACCTGAATATATAGAAACGGTATGGGGTCTAGGTTATAGATGGCAAGGTGAATAATTGAAAAATAGAATTGGTAAGAGACTTGTAAAAAGTTACTTATTATTGATTATTACAACAATTGTTATATTAGATATATTTTTGCTGATAGGTTTTAAAACATTCTATTACACAAGTGTAGAAAATGAATTAAAAAGTAGGTTATCTTTTTCTCTTAACTTTTACAACAGGAATTATTCGGATAAAAATTTAGAGGATATAATTTTAGAAGATAATGATATTTTATGGACATATACGAATGCAGAAGTACAAGTTTTAACACCAAAAGGAAATATTATAATAGATTCAATAGGTGCAATCTCAAAAGAACCTATTAATTCTCAGGATTTTTTACTCGCAAAATCTGGAACTATGAAAGCCTGGGTTGGGAAATGCCCCACAACTAAAGGTCTTGTAATGGCTATAACAGGACCTATTATTAATAATTCTGGAAAAACTATTGGATACTTAAGATTTATCGCTTCTATGGAAGAAGCTAACTTAGCTATATTAAAAACTATGTTAACACTTGTAGTATTTTCCATTGTGCTTTCTATTATTACAGCTATTGTTTCAATTTTGATATCCCGTTCCATAGTTAGACCAATAACAGATTTAACTGAAGTTGCTAGAAAGATGGCAGATGGGCAGTATAAGATTAAGGCTAGAAATTGGGAAGATGATGAGATTGGCGAACTTGCCAAAACTTTAAATACTATGTCAGAGGAAATTCTTAAGAAAGAGCAAATAAAAAACGACTTTATTTCTTCCATATCTCATGAGTTGAGAACTCCATTGACTTCAATAAAGGGTTGGGCTGTAGTTTTAAAAGATTCTAAAGGTCAGGAAGATATTATGTCAGAAGGCTTAACTATAATCGAAAATGAGAGTGATAGATTATCAAAAATGGTTGAGGAACTCCTTGATTTTTCAAGGTTTATTTCAGGCAGAATGTCTTTAGAAAAAGAATTATTTGATATTGGACAAACAGTCAGAGATGTTTGTAAACAAATGAAGCCTAGAGCCAATTCAAATAAAATTGATTTTCAAACTGAACTTTTAGAAACTCCATGTGTAACAATAGGTGATGAAAATAGAATTAAACAGTTATTAATTAATATTGTAGATAATGCGATAAAATTCACTTCAGAAAATGGTTGGGTAAAGGTTCAATCATTTGATGAGAATAACAATTTTGTAATTCTTGTTTCTGATAATGGTTGTGGCATGAACAAAAAAGATTTAGAACATGTTAAGGAAAAATTCTATAAGGGCAAACATTCTAAGAGTCATTCAGGACTTGGACTTTCCATATCTGATGAAATAGTTAAATTGCACAACGGAAGCCTTGATATTTTTTCTGAATTAAATATAGGGACAACTGTGAAAATTACTATACCAATAATTAAGGAGGAAAAAGCAGAATGAAAAAGTTATTTTTAATTTTTATTTTACTCCTCTTAAGTGCTTGTTCAATTATCAATACTGATCGTACAAGTATTCAGACTCCCGAGGTGGCAAAGCCTCCTATTTACGGGAAATGGACTATAAGTAAATATATTAATACCTACAAGACAAATGATGATAATTTTCAATATAAAGATATTATTGGTAGTGATGTTCTTTTCGCTAGTGATGAAGCTATGGTTAGTGGTGATTACATTATTAATCCTTCTTATAGGACAAAAAGGGTTAATGTTGATGAATATTTATATAAAAAATATAATCTAAACTATAAAAATTTAAATATTGAAAATAAAGATGCTTTTGCTATTTCTTTAAAACAAAAAGATATTTCTAATTATGAAATTATAAAGGTTTCAGATGATACTGCCTTTATTATAAGAAACAACTTCATCTTTCAAATCTCTAAAACAGATGATGATTTAACTGAAGATCAGCTAAAAGTTGATATAAGTAGAAATAGGGAGGATAGCTCAGGACTAACTATTGAAAATTTAAGCGATAAAGCTGACATTGGTTTAATGCTTGGCCTTAAAGAACCAAATCAATCAAAACTACCATCTTTCAACTATAAAACTTTATATATTAAGTTTTCTCCTGAAGGAGTAGAAAATGTCTATGAAAGTCCAAATATTTTATTACCTAGAAAAGATGGATTTTATCAAGTTGAAATTCAGAGAGTTTCAAAAAAAGATGAAATTTCTGATAATCTTTTGATTAAAAAGAGAGTAGATCCTCTAAATGATAGGCAAGCAAAGGAAAAAATCTATCAAATTGAAGATAATAATATTTTAAAAAATATAAATTTTATTTCTGAAGATATTATTAATATTGAAAATATAAGTTTTGAAAAAAATTTAAGAAAATTAAGGATATATGACATTAATAACATTGAAAAGAAAGAGCCTCTACAAATTGCTTACTTTATTAGTTCTGATGACAATAAAGCATTAATAAAAGAAACTAATGATAAATTAAAAGATAATGATAATATTGGAATATATAGAGAAAATGGTTATTGGAAGTTGATGGGAAGAGATAACGCATCTAATGGATATTTTATTAAGGATTTTGACTTAAATATTGTTTTGCCTAATTCAATAAATAAGTATAATGTTTTAAATATTCCTATGACTGATTTAAAAAAATTTAATTCTAAAATAAAAGATGCTTTTATTTCTCCAGATAATAAATATTTAATTACATTGGAAAATACAATGTTAAAGATATATAATATAGGAAATGGAAATATAATTTCTAATGCTATTTTTGAAAGAGAGATTGGTCAAGACACAAGTGTCATCATGAGTCAATGGTCAATGGGTAGATATTCTAAATTATGGCAAAAAGAAATAACTAGAAAAAATTAAGAGGTGTGAAGTGGGACAAATTAAAGAACTGATTATATCAAACAGTGATTATTTAGCGCTTACTATAGGGACAATAATTTTAGGTGTAATATTTACTTTTATAGCAAATTTTATGGCTAAAGAATTAAAGTTTGTAAAATATATTCCAGGTTTGGTACTATTTTTTATTGGTATGTTTTCAATATTTTTAGTTACAGATAAATTATTTGAAAAATCTAGTCTAGATAATTTAATTATTTTTGTGACAGGAGTTTCATCAGGCTTGATATCTTTGATATTTGCTTTGATAATTGGCATCTGTTCATCAAGCAAAAATAGATATAGGAGAAATGACAGGAGATAGTCATTTCTCTTTTTCTTTCATTAGACTTGTTATGTCTATCTGCCCGCCAATAATTTTAAGCTTTTTAGCTCTAGATTGACTTTTAACTAATATTTCATATTTTAAAGCCTGAGATTTATCTTTAAGTTTATAGGTATATAAAAACTTTACTGGTAGGCGAGCTCTAGTATATTTAGATGCTAACCCCTTATTATGCTTTTCAAGTCTTTTTTCTAGATTATTTGTAATCCCAGTGTATAAACTTTTATCTGCACACTCTAAAATATATAAATAATAGCTATCGTTCTTTTTCATAATTTATAACTTCCTTGATAATAGAATAATCAAATCCTCTAGCTAATAAAAATTTAATAACCTTATTTAGATTTTCGAAAGAATAATCATTATTAGCTTTTTTTAAAAATAACTCATGAGCATTATTGTATTCAAGTTCATCATCAATTTCAGCAGATGCTTTTTCAATGATATTTTTTGATATTCCCTTTTCAAATAGGCTATATTTGATTTTTTTACTTCCATGCTTTTTTAATATTTGAGCGTCATGTATATAGGATACAGCGTAAGAATAGTCATCTAAAAATCCTTTTTCTGTGAGTAAATCAATTGTTTTTTCTATGTTATCATTAGATATTTTTTTTCTATATAAATAATCTTTAATCTGCTTAGAACTTTTTATATTAGAAAGATATCTGCAGGCTAAAATAAAGGCTCGAGTAAGTTGGTCTTGTTCATATAAACTATTATCGAAGTCATCAGAAACTTCAAGACCCTTATATAAATTAAATTTAACCAGACTATCCTCAACAATACTTACGCTTTTGCCATTATTAAATTCAACTATAAATTCATTTTTCTTATAAATAATTTTATTAATAATCATAACTATATATTAGTTTAACAGAAAATTAAGATTAAAAAAACTAAGAATAGTCATAAGTCTTGAAAATTATGTAAAAATTAAATATAATCAGAATGGTTAAAATTCACTTAAATAATTTAAAAATGGTAATAATTGCCTAAAAAGTATATAATATAGTTAGTTTTATTAGGAGTTGGAATATGTTTGAATTAATTTCACAAGTTTTGAAATACGTATTTATAATTATTATTTATCTTTTTATTTTCAGTATTTTAAGACTGATGTATCTTGATATTAGGCAAATGGGTACAAGAGGCACGTCCCTTGAGAATTCTTATTTAAAAGTTGTGAATAGACTAGATTCACTTTCTTTCAAAATGCAGGAGTATTATTTATTAGGTGGTAGCGTAACTTTAGGAAGGTCATCTAAAAATGATATAGTTATTAAAGATAAATTTGTGAGTAAAAATCATCTGAATATAACTGAAAGAAATGGAATTTTTTATTTAGAAGATTTAAATTCAGCTAATGGAACCTATTTAAATGGAGAAAAAGTTGATGCTGGAACTTTGATCGAGCTTCAAAATGGTGACAAAATAGGTGTTGGGTTTATTCAATTTATATTTGTTGAAAATAGGTAAAAAGGTGAAATATGATAAATTTTTTGCTTAAAAATAGAAGACCAGGAAATCTTCTTCTTATTTTTGAACTCTTATCTATATTTCTATTATTCTTTTATAATAATAAACATATAGATAGGTATATTGCAATTTTATTTGTTGGTTTAGTTTTAATTATATACATTTCAAATTTAGTTTTAAGTAGGGTTTCTACTGGAGATAATTATATATTTTTAATAGTATCAATGCTTATGACTATAGGTATTGTAACTATATATAGAATATCACCAACTTTAGGGTTAAGACAATTAGTGTGGGCTCTTATAGGTATTTTAACTTTTTACTTAACATACTTTGTTATTAGGGTAATGAGACGACTTGAAAATTTAACAACTCTTTATTTAGGCTTTTCAATTTTATTTTTTCTTTTAACATTAATTTTTGGTAAGGAATTACATGGTTCAAAAAACTGGATTGTATTTGGCAATGATGCGTTTTCAATCCAACTTTCGGAAATAACAAAAATACTTGTAATGTTTTTAATTGCATCTTTTTATACAAAATTTCAAGATAAATTGGAAAGAAATGGTTTTAAACATTCATCATATTATTTGATGATTGTAATGTATGTATTTATAGGATTTTTGTTCCTACAAAAAGATTTAGGTACTGCAGTTGTATTTATGGGCATTTATACTTGCTTGCAATTCGTATATGATAAAGATAGAACTTCACTTATAGTTAATATTTGCCTTATGATTTTTGGGGCTATTGTATCCTATTTCTTATTTTCACATGTAAGAACAAGGGTAACTATTTGGTTAAGTCCACTTGGAGCTATAAAGGGAAGAGCAGGTCAGGTAACAGAAGCTTTGTTTGCCATAGGTGAGGGAGGATTCTTTGGCTCTGGCATTGGTTTAGGTTATCCATCTCTAGTTGGCGTTAATGAATCAGATTTTATTTTTTCGGTTATATGTGAAGAAATGGGTGTATTTATGGGAATAGGTATAATTATGCTATTTATGCTCTTAATATATAGAGCCGTAAAAATTGCCCTTAATCAAGAATTTATTTTCTATAGAATTTTAGCATTGGCAGTAGCAATACTTTTTGCCATTCATGCTTTTTTAAATATAGGAGGGGTTATAAAATTAATACCAATGACAGGTTTAACCTTGCCCTTTGTATCATATGGAGGTAGTGCTATGATTTCTAGTTTTGTAGCTTTGGGTATTTTGCAGTTTACCGGAGAAGATATTTCTTATTTATATTCTAGGAGTTCAAATAATGAAAGCAAGTGAAAATAAAAGAATACTTGTGCTTTTAATTTTTTTAATAATTCTTTTATTAGCACCAATTGTATATTTAACATATTTTACAATTTTTAAAGCTCAAGATGCTATAAAAAATCCTGCCAACAAAAGACCTATGATGGCTGAAAATGCAGTAAAAAGAGGAAATATTTATGATAGAGATGGTAATGTCTTAGCTTATTCTACGGGCGAAAAATTTCAATATCAAAGAGTTTACAATTACCCTGTAATATACTCTCATATTGTGGGATATTCAAATAAAATTGTTTCAAAATATGGCATTGAAAAAGAATACAATAGTTACCTTCTCGGAAAAGAAGGGTCTAAATTATTAAAAACCTTTAAGTCAATTTTCAATAAAAAATTAGATTTAAATATGGGCGATTCTTTAATACTTACAACAAACACAGAGCTTCAAAAGAAAACAAGGTCAGTATTAGGGGAAAATAATGAAAAAGGTTCAGTTGTAATAATGAATCCAAAAAACGGTGAAATATTATCCATGGTTTCTCTTCCAGATTTTAACTCTCAAAATATTGCTCAAGATATGGCACAAATAAATAAAAATAACAACGGAGCTTTGTTTAACAATTCAACATTAGGAAAATTTGCACCTGGTTCTGTTTTTAAAATTGTAAGTGCTGATGCTATTCTTGAATCAGGTATCAGCCAAAACTATAATGATAAGGGTACAGAAAAAATTGATAATGGTCGTGAGTTTAAAAATTCAACTGGAAAAGCATATGGAAGGATTAATTTAAAAACAGCTTTTACACATTCAGTTAATACTTACTTTGTAAGAAAAACTGTTGATGTAGGTTTGGATATATATTCAAATGTTTGTCAAAAATTTATGATTAATAAAAAGGTTGACTTTGACTTGCCTTTAGAAACTTCAACATGGGATTATAATCGCCAGGGTTTTGATAAAACAGCTCTAGGATCTGCAGGTATAGGTCACGATAATATATTGGTAACACCTCTTGAAATGTGTATGATAACTTCTGCCATTGCAAATGATGGAGTTATGATGAAACCTCATTTAGTTAAGGCTATAAATGGCAGCGATGGTAAAAATATTTTAATAAATAATCCTGAAGTATTATCAGAATGTACCTCTAAAGAAAATGCTAACATTATTAAAAATATGATGGTTAATGTTGTTAATAATGGTACTGGTACAGAAGCTTATGTAAAGGGTTATCAAGTCGCAGGAAAAACAGGTACGGCTCAACTAAATATTCAAGAAGGAACAAATAACGCTTGGTTTGTTGGTTTTGCTCCTGCAAATGACCCTAAGATTGCCATTGCCGTTGTAATTCCAAATGTTTCAGATTATGGTGGAGAAGTAGCAGCACCAATAGCTAGAAAATTAATAAAATTTGCTCTTGATAATATTGATTTTGATCAGTGAGGTATTTATGATTAATGGTAATTTTGTAACAGCCTTTATAGCTGCTGCCGGAATGGGAAAAAGAATGAATGCTCCAATTAATAAACAATTTCTGTCTATTGAAGGAGTTCCGATTTTAGCTCAAACTATAAAAAAAATAGAAGCTTCAAAATACGTTGATTTCATTTTGCTTATTATAAAAAGCTCCGATTTAAATTATTTAAGTCAAATAATTTCAAAATACAAAATCAATACGAATTACAAGATATGCTATGGAGGAAATGAAAGGCAAGACTCTATAAATAATGGTTTAATGAATATGCCAAAGTCAACAGATATAATCCTAACCCATGATGGTGCCAGACCTTTTGTTTGTGTGGAAAAAATTGATCAGGCAATAGAGAGTGTTTTTGAAACTGGGGCTTGCACCTTAGCAAATAAAGTCAAGGACACTATAAAGGTATCATATGATGGTAAAAATGCTGATTATACACCGAATAGGGCACTTTTATGGCAAGTCCAAACTCCTCAAGTTTTTTTGGCTGATGTTTTAAAAAGTGCTTATAAGCAAGCCTACAGCGAGGGATATTATGGAACTGATGACTGTTCACTTGTTGAAAAAACTGGCAGAAAAATTAAACTGATTGACAATTCATATGATAATATAAAGATTACAACAAAAGAAGATTTAATTTTTGCAAAAGCAATTTTAAGAAAGAAGGATTTATGAGAGTAGGACTCGGTTTTGATGTTCATAAATTAGTAAATGATAGAGATTTAATTATTGGTGGTATTAAAATACCTCATAAACTTGGACTTTTGGGTCATTCTGATGCTGATGTTCTTATACACGCTATAATGGATTCTATATTAGGCGCTATGGCAAAAAGAGATATAGGATACCATTTCCCAGACACTGACAATAAATTTAAAAATATAGACTCAAAAATTTTACTTTCTAAAGTTTATGATTTAATGGTAGAAGAAAATTATAAAATTATAAATATAGATTGTGTAGTTTCAGCACAAAAACCTAAACTTGCACCATATATTGATAGTATGAGAAAAGTTATTGCTGAAATTTTAAATACACAAATAGAAAACATATCTATTAAGGCTACAACAACTGAAGGCTTAGGTTATGTCGGTGAGGAATTAGGAATATCGGCACAAGCAGTTGCTTTAATTGAAAAGGAGAAATAAAGTTGAAATTATTTATTGATACTGCAAATTTAGAAGAAATAAGAGAGATTAATTCTTGGGGTGTGGTGGACGGAGTTACGACTAATCCATCCCTCATTGCAAAAAATGGTGGTATTGTAAAAGAAGTGTATAAGGAAATATTATCTATTGTTCAAGGACCTGTATCATTAGAGGTTAATAGTGATGATTATAAATCTATGATAGAAGAGGCGAGAGATCTTTCTAAGCTGGGTAAAAATGTTGTAATAAAAATACCCATTACTGAAGAAGGACTTAAGGCGTGCTCTATTCTTTCTAAAGAAAAAATAAGGGTTAATATAACTCTTGTATTTTCTGCAAGTCAAGCACTTTTAGCTGCAAGAAGCGGAGCTTCATTTGTAAGCCCTTTTGTTGGCAGGCTAGATGATATTGGACAAGATGGTATTTCTTTAATAAGGGATATTGCAACAATATTTAAAGAACATCAAATTACAACACAAATAATTGCTGCTAGTATTAGATCAGTCGACCATGTTAAAAAAGCAGCATTAGTTGGAGCAGATATCTCTACTGTTCCATATAAAATTTTTAAAGAAATGATAGTACATGATTTAACAGATAAAGGTATTACTAAATTTAAAGAAGATTATAATAAAGTATATAAAAAAGGAGAGTAAAAATGGATAGAAATTTAGCACTTAATTTAGCAAGAGTTACAGAAGCTGCAGCTTTAAGTGCCGGCAAATGGCTTGGAAAAGGCGATAAAAATGGTGCCGACGGAGCAGCAGTTGATGCAATGAGAAGAATGTTTGATACAGTTGAAATTGACGGAACTGTTGTTATAGGAGAAGGGGAAATTGACGAAGCACCTATGCTATACATAGGCGAAAAGATTGGCACTAAAAGTGGTGAAGAACAAGTAGATATTGCTGTTGACCCAATTGATGGCACAAATTCTGTAGCTGCTGGTGGCACAAATTCTATTGCAGTTCTTGCAGTTGCTCCAAAGGGATGTCTTCTAAATGCACCAGATATATATATGGATAAAATAGCTTGCGGACCTAAGGCAAAGGGGGCAATAAAACTTGATGATTCCCCAACCGAAAATATCAAAAGAGTTGCTGAAAAATTAAATAAAAATATTGATGAAATCACAGTGGCGATTCTTGATAGACCAAGACACGAAAAAATTATCAAAGAAATAAGAAAATTAGGAGCAAGAATCAAAAAAGTTTCTGATGGTGATATTGTTACTGCTATTGAATGTTGTTTTGAAGAATCAGGTGTAGATTTAATTATGGGTAGAGGTGGTGCCCCAGAAGGAGTAATCGCTGCTGCTGCGTTAAAATGTTTAGGTGGAGATTTCCAAGGCAGACTTCATCCAACTGATGAAAAACAAGAAGCAAGATGTAGAGATTTGCATTCTGACTTAAATAAGGTTTATGAAATAGATGATTTGGTAAAGGGAAATGAAGTTATATTTTCTGTAACAGGAATTTCCAAGGGTGAAATATTAGATGGAGTAAAATATTATGAAAATAACATTGCTACAACTGAATCTTTGGTATTAAGATTACCAAGTGGCACTCAAAGATTTATTAAGTCAACTCATAGACTAGATTTAAAACCTGATTATGCAAAATAGAGTGGAATTTTATGGCGAATGAAAACAAAAATTCAATTACCTTAAAAAATAAACCAATAAATGATTTAAAAAATATTGCTTTGTCAATGGGGTTAAAGGATGACGAATCTTTTAACCGCACTGACTATTATAATTATATTGTTTACGGAACTAAGCCTAAAATTAAGTCTTATACAAAAAAAGATCTAATAAATCTTAGTATCAAAGATTTGAGAGAAATTGCAAATGAGCTAGATATAGCTTCATCATATAAATATAAAAAAGACCCTTTAATTGAGCTTATTGTTGAAAAATATAAAAATTCAGATCTTGATACTGATTCAGATTTAACTAGCAAAACAACAGTTGAATTAAGAGAGATTGCAAAAGAACTTAACATATCAAAACCATACTTATATAAAAAAGACCAATTAATTAAAGTTATTGAAGAAAAATATGAAGAAAATTTAGAATATAAAGATGATATTTATTCTGAAGACCAAGATGATAAGGATAAAGAACTTTATACTCCAGATGAAAATTTAGAAGAAGATATAGAAGATAATGAACTAGAAGATGAAATAGATAAAATTGAAGAATCTCATGCTAAAAAATTCGGTATTGAATTAGATGAAATCTCTAATAATGCGACTGAGGCAGTTGGCAAGATGGATGACGCTAAGTATGTATGCGGCATTCTCGAACTTCATCAAGATGGATATGGTTTTTTGAGAGTTAGTAACTTTTTACCATCAGAAGGCGATATTTATGTTTCCCCATCTCAAATTAGAAGATTTAGACTTAGAAATGGAGATAAAATTCTTGGTATTGTAAGACCCTCAAAAGATGGAGAATCTTATAATGGTTTAATTTATATCAATGAAGTTAATGACAAAAAACCGAATCTTGCTACAAATAGACCATATTTTGAAAATTTGACACCAATCTATCCAAGAGAAAAAATAAAAATGGAGTTTGATCCTAAAGACATTGCAACAAGAGTTATTGATTTGATTTGCCCAGTAGGTAAAGGGCAGAGAGGTCTTATTGTTTCTCCACCAAAATCAGGAAAAACAACATTATTAAAAAAAATAGCTAAGTCTATAGAAAAAAATTACCCTGAAATAGAATTATTTGTTTTGTTAATAGATGAAAGACCTGAAGAGGTCACAGATATGCAAAGATCTGTTAAGGGACAAGTCGTTTATTCGACTTTTGATGAAACTCCTAAAAATCACACAAGAGTTGCGGAAATGGTGCTTGATAGGGCAAAAAGATTAGTTGAACAAGGAAAAGATGTTGTTATACTTTTAGATTCATTAACAAGACTTTCAAGAGCTTATAATTTGATAACTCCATCGTCAGGAAAAACATTATCAGGTGGTCTTGATCCCTTATCTTTACACAAGCCAAAAAGATTTTTTGGAGCCGCTAGAAATATCGAAGAGGGAGGTTCTCTAACCATACTTGCTACAGCTTTAGTTGAAACAGGATCACGCATGGATGATATTATTTTTGAAGAATTTAAAGGAACTGGCAATATGGAACTTCATCTAGATAGAAAATTGTCAGAAAAAAGAATTTTCCCTGCAATAGATATTTACAAGTCTGGAACTAGAAAAGAAGAACTTTTACTAAATCAAGATGAACTTAATTTTGCATTTAATATAAGAAATGCTATGTCCTATAATTCATCAAATGAAGTTACGGAAGTCTTACTTGATGAAATGACAAAAACAATAAATAATAAAACTTTTGTTAGGGATTCAAAAATAATTAAGAATTTATCTTAGACTTGTATTTTTTGTAAAATTATTATATAATACTAAGGTAATTTATTTGAATTTCAAACGTTCATATGATATAATACACAATCGTTAATAGATAGGGGGCTTAGAAATGAAAAAAGAAATTCACCCAGAATACAAAGAAGCAACAGTAACATGTGCTTGTGGTAACACTTTTAAAACTGGTTCTGTAAAAGAAAATCTTAAAGTTGAAGTTTGCTCAGAATGTCATCCATTCTTTACTGGTAAGCAAAAATTTACTGATACTGGTGGAAGAATTGAAAAATTCAACAAAAAATATAAGAGGAATAATTAAGAGGTTAGCAGGCGCTAGCCTTTTTTAATACAAATATGAAAATTAAAGAAGCCCTATCTAAAGCCATTGTATATCTTAACGAAAGAAAATTTACAGACCCTCTTTATGAATCACGACTTATTCTTTCACTAATATTAGAAAAAGATATTTCATTTATTTATGCCTATTTAGATTTGGAACTTGAACCTAAAGATGAAGAAAAATTTTTCCAAATCCTAAAAATGCGACAATCTGGACAACCTCTCCAATATATACTTGAAGAAACTTATTTCATGGGTAAGAAATTTAAGATAAATAGAGGAGTTCTTATACCCAGAAAAGAAACAGAAATTTCTGTGGAAGTAATTACAGATATTATTAAAAAAAACAAGTGTAAAAGTTTTTTAGAAATTGGTTGTGGTAGTGGCATAGTTACAATAATGGTAAATTTATTGACTAATATAAATTGTGGCTGTCTTGATATTTCTGACTTAGCTATAGAAAATACTAAAACTAATATTAAAAATTTAGGGGCTAAGGTCCAAGTATTCAATAGCAATTTATTTGAAAATGTCGAAGGAAAATTTGATATAATATATTCAAATCCACCCTATATAAAAACAGGTGAAATTAAAAATTTACAGGATGAAGTTAAAAATTTTGAACCCATCAGCGCCCTAGACGGTGGAGAGAGTGGACTTGAATTTTACAAAAAAATAATAAAACAATCAACAAATTATTTGAATGATAATGGTTTTCTCATATTTGAAATTGGTTACGACCAAAAAGATTCAATTGAAAATTTAATGATTAAAGATTTTAATATATATTTTAAAAAAGACCTACAGGGATATTACAGAGTAGCTGTAGGTAAAAGAAGGTGTTAATATGTACGAAAAATTATCTGTATTTGAAGATAGATATAATGAACTTGAAAAAAGTTTGATGGATATAAATGTTATAAATAATTCAAGCTTATATCAAAAGACAGCAATTGAGCATGCAGAACTTCAACCCATAGTAAGTAAATATAGGGAATATAAAAAAACTAAGGAAAATTTAAACGATTCTAAGGCATTGTTGGCAGAAAAATTAGATGATGATATGAAAGACTTAGTTAAAGACGATATTTCTACTAACGAAAAAAACTTAGAAAAAATTGAAGAAGATTTAAAAATATTATTGATTCCAAAAGACCCTAACGACAAGAAAAATGTTATGGTTGAAATTAGAGCTGGAGCTGGTGGGGATGAAGCTGCATTGTTTGCTGGGACCTTATTTAGACAATATGTTCGATACGCTGAAAGATGCGGATGGAAAGTAGATATTATATCCACAAATGAAATTGGAATTGGTGGTTACAAAGAAGTTGTATTTATGATAATAGGTAGGGGGGCATACTCTAGATTAAAATATGAATCTGGAGTTCACAGAGTGCAAAGAGTTCCCGAAACTGAAAGTGGTGGAAGAATTCATACTTCAACAGCAACAGTTGCCGTATTGCCTGAAGTTGAAGATGTTGAAGTTGAAATTGACCCAACAGAAATAAAATTTGATGTTTTTAGGGCATCAGGAAATGGGGGTCAATGCGTAAATACTACTGACTCCGCTGTAAGACTTACCCATATTCCTACAGGAATTGTAATATCATGTCAAGATGAAAAGTCACAGTTGATGAATAAAGAAAAAGCCATGAAACTTTTAAGGGCTAAACTTTATGATTTAAAAATTCAAGAACAAAATGAGAAAAATTCCGCCCAAAGACTTTCACAAGTAGGAACAGGAGATAGGTCAGAACGTATAAGAACCTATAATTATCCACAAGGAAGAGTTACAGACCACAGGATAAATTATACTACCCATCAGATTGATTCTATTAATGACGGAGAACTTGATGAATTAATAGATGCATTAACAGCAGCCGACCAAATTAAAAAATTAGAAAATATAGATAAGGGTAAATAATTTATATACCAATCAGGAGGCTATTATGAATTATTTTAGAAATTTAAATAAGGAAATTTATCTATATATAGAAAAAATATCAGATAATAAAAAGCTTGTGGAAAACTGGTATACAATATGCAGACTTTTACACAATATTTTATATTTGCCTTTTATATTTTTTGTTCCTCAATTTATAGGTCAAATTGTTAAAGGTTTTTTCCATAATAATTTTCCTACAGATCCTTCAATTATGGAATTAATTTATAGCAGAAGTTTTTATATTGATTTTTTAAAAGTAATTTTAACAATACTTCCACTTTTCTTATCTACTTATTTCAGAAAGTTGGCAAATAAACTAGATGAATATTTAAATGGATATACTTTAAATTATTTTAAAGTAATAACAACAATAATATTTATAGGTGTATTTTTAGGCTTTACTATTTATTCAATAAAATAAGCTTATAAAATTTGACTGCAAAATTTAAATTTCATCAATTTTCTTAATTGATATTTATAAATAAATAATGTATAATAACTTCATTGCTATCGTAGCTCAGTAGGTAGAGCACTACATTGGTAATGTAGAGGTCGGGGGTTCAAATCCCCCCGTTAGCTCCATTTTTTATTAATTTTGTCTTAGCTTGATGCTAAGGCTTTTTTGTTAACGAAAAAAAATTTTAAAGCCGTTTTAATTATATTTATAGGGGGTTAGAAGAAACTTTTTAAAATCACTACTATTAATAAATTATTAAAAAGTTTCTTTAATGGGTAGAATTAACATAGTAATTTTTTTGGAGGCTCTTATGGAAATTAAAGCAATATCCGCATTTTCAGATAATTACATTTGGACTATAATAAAAAATAATAAGCTTATTTTTGTAGATACAGGTCAGGCTCAACCTGTTCTGGATTTTATAAAGGATAAAGAGCCGATAGCTATTCTACTAACCCACAAACATGATGATCATGTTGGAGGAGTTTTTGAAATAAAGAAAAAATATCCTGATATTAAAGTGTATGGTCCTGTTGAAACTCGTGATCTAAACGATATTACATTAAAAGATGGTGATAATTTTCAATTATTGGGTGAGAATTTTAAGGTTATAGAAACAACTGGACATACTGATTATCATATTTCTTATCTAATGGGTGATAACTTATTTTGTGGAGATGCACTATTTTTAGCAGGTTGTGGCAGAGTTTTTACCGGTGATTATAAAAAAAGCTACGAATCTATGAAAAAATTTGCTAACCTTGATGATAATATTAACGTTTATGCCGGCCATGAGTATGGACTTTCAAACTTAAAATTTGTAAAATCAATTATGAACACTGAGCAAGTAATTAGGTCTTATGAGGAAGTTCTTAAGAAAAATAAAAGAGGTCAAATTACTTTGCCATCTACTATTGGTCAAGAAAAGAAAATTAATCCCTTTATGATGGCAAAAAGTTTAGAGGAATTTATAAAACTAAGAAAGGAAAAAGATAATTTTTAATGGAATTAAATAATAAGATATATTCACCACAAACAGCTAGAGAAAAAACAAACTTTTCCATTGTTATGGCTCTTGGAATAAATAACTTATATGAAGCAAGTGAGTTAATTGATAGTGGAATTTGTAACTTTGTTGGAATTGGTAAAGCTGACTTAAGAGGGAATTTGTTGTATGACTTTAAAATATAAAATTCAATCACTTTTTAATAAAATGTTTAAAATATCAAAGGTTAGCTTAATTCTAATAACTATAAATATTATAGTTTTTATGATAATGACCCTTTGCGGTGGAAGTCAAAATATAGATGTTCTTGTTAAATTTAATGCCATGAATAAAATTTTAGTCTACCAAGGTCAGTGGTGGAGATTAATTTGTCCTATTTTTATTCATATAGGCATTGCACATCTATTAATGAATATGTATTTTCTCTATATTGTTGGCTCAATTTTTGAAAACCTTTATGGTTCATTAAGATATTTAATTATTTATATTGCCTGTGGATTAATGGGAAATTTTGTTTCTTATGCCTTTAGTAATCCCTACACAATTAGTGCTGGAGCATCAACTTCTTTATATGGTCTTTTTGGTCTTGCAATTGGCTTAATGATTAGATATAAAGATGATAAAGTTTTAAGTTCTTTTGGCAAAAGTTTTTTATTTATAATTGTCGTTAACATTTTTTATTCTTTTCTAAATCCTTCTATTGGGGTATTGGGTCATTTTGGAGGCTTATTAGGTGGATATCTTTGTTCAGGAATTTTTCCCGTTTTAAATAAAAAAATGCCAAAAAATAAAGTAGTTATTAATATTTGTGCATTTATTATAATATCTATTCTTTGTATTTTGTACGGAAACCTTAGTGTTAGATATGGATTAATGAAATAATTTTAGGAGATTGTTATGTTAAGATATGATATTGACGAAAAATATAAGTGGGATTTAGAAAAAATTTATAAAAATCTCAATGAATTTAAAAAAGATTATGAAGAAATAAAAAAAGGTATTGAAAAGCTTTGTAAATTTAATGGAAAAATCTGCCAATCAGCAAAAAGTCTAGAAGAATTTTTAAAATTAGATGAAAAGGTTGAAAGAAAAATAGAAAAGCTTTATGTTTATGCTTCTTTAAAATCTGATGAAAATACAAGAGAAACAGCAAATCAAGAATTAAAACAAGAGGCTATGAATTTATATTCTGAATTTATAGGAAAGTTATCTTTTGTAAAGTCGCAGATACTTAAAGAAGATTATAAACTTATTGAAAAATACTTAGAAGAGAACGAAAATTTAAAAATTTACAAGCATTATTTCAAAGATTTATTCAGAAATAAAAATCATATACTTTCAGACAAGGAAGAAAAAATTATAGCTTCCTATAATAAATTAGGTAAAGTTCCAGAAAATACTTATATGCTTTTTACTAATGCAGACTTGAAGTTTCCATATGTTTTGAAAGGTGATAAGAAAATTGAAATTACAAACGCTAATTTTACGCATTTGCAAGAAGATAAGGATAGAAATTTTAGAAAAGAAGTCTATGAAAAGTTCTATTCCACCTATAAACAATTCCAAGAAACATCTGCTAGCTTATTAAATGGAGAGCTTATAAATCACTACACACAAGCAAAACTTAGAAATTTTGAATCAAGTAGGCAAATGGCACTTTTTACTAATAATATTTCAGAAGATGTTTATGATAATCTTATTGATGTAATTAATGACAATTTGGATATAAATAAAGACTATATTTCTCTTAGAAAAGAAATTTTAAATTTAAATGATTTAGCTTTTTACGATATTTATATGCCATTAGTATCTGATTATAATTTAAAATATTCTTTCGAAGAAGCAAAAGAAATTATTCTTGAAGCATTAAAGCCCCTTGGTAATGATTATATTAATAATGCAAGGCGTGGTTTCGAGTCAAGATGGTTTGATGTATGCCCAAATGAAGGTAAGAGGTCGGGAGCTTATTCGTCCGGTTCATATGATACTGAGCCTTATATACTTCTAAATTACAACAATACTCTTGATTCCTTATTTACGACAGTCCATGAGTTAGGTCATTCAATGCATTCTTATTATACAAATACATCACAACCTTATATTTATAGTTCATATTCAATTTTTCTTGCAGAAATTGCTTCCACCACTAATGAACTTCTTCTTTTAAATTATATGTTGGATAATACTGAAAATAAAAAGGAAAAAGCATATCTTTTAAATCATTATGTTAATTCTTTTAAATCTACTATTTTTAGGCAAGCAATGTTTGCAGAATTTGAACATAAAGCAAATCTTTTAGTTGGTCAGTCAAAACCTATAAATGGACAAATATTAGATGAAATATATAAGGACTTAAATATTAAATATTATGGAAAAGATATAAAAATAGATGAGTACATTTCTTGTGAGTGGACAAGAATTCCTCATTTTTATATGTTCTATTATGTATATCAATATGCAACAGGATTTTCAAGTGCAGTAACTTTATCTAATAATATTCTCCACGGAAGTAAAAAAGATACAATTAATTACCTAGACTTCTTAAAAGCAGGCAACATTGCTTATCCCCTTGAAATTTTAAAAAGAGCTGGTGTTGATATGACAAAGAAAGACGATTTACAAAAAGCCATGAATATTGCAAGGGAAAAACTTGATGAATTAAATAATATATTAAAATAAAAAACATGCTGATTTCAAAATTACTGAAGTCAGCTTTTTATTATTTTAAGCCAAAATAATGTTCTAATATTTGACAAAAGTGAAAGATAATCATATACTAAAATATTATAAGATAATTATGGAGGGTCTATGATTAGTATCAGAGAAATATTTAAAAATACAGAAAATTATATAGACAAAGAGATTGAAATTTGTGGATGGATTAAAACTAACAGAGGTTCAAAAAATTTTGGTTTTATTGAGCTTACTGATGGCACTAATTTTAATTCATTACAAGTCGTATATGGAAAGGAGCTTGGAAATTTTTCTGAAATTGAAAAATATACATTGAGCTCTTCTCTTATAATTAAGGGAAAATTAGTAGAATCCCCTGGGGCTAATCAGTCATTTGAACTTCAGGCTAAGGAAATTAAACTTATAGGCGCTGCAGATAATACTTATCCTCTACAAAAGAAAAGACACACAATGGAATATCTTAGAACGGTAAGTCATCTTCGCCCGCGTACAAATACTTTTAATGCAGTATTTAGGGTCAGATCATTAATTGCTTATGCAATTCATAAATTTTTCCAAGAAAGAGGTTTCGTTTATTTTCATGCACCAATTATAACTGCTTCTGATGCAGAAGGTGCTGGAGAAATGTTTCAAGTAACAACATTACCTTTAGAAGATGTACCTAAAAATGATGAGGGAAAAGTAGATTACAAAAAAGACTTTTTTGGTAAAGAAACTAACTTAACTGTTTCAGGTCAATTAGAAGATGAAGCTTTTGCTCTTGCTTTTGGCAATGTTTATACTTTTGGACCAACATTTAGAGCAGAAAATTCTAATACACCAAGGCATGCAGCAGAATTTTGGATGATAGAGCCTGAAATGGCATTTGCAGATTTAAATGTTAACATGGATGTGGCAGAAGCTATGTTAAAATATATCATCAGATATGTGCTTGAAAATGCCAAAGAGGAAATGAAATTCTTTAATAAGTTTATTGATAAAGACCTTTTAGCACGACTTGACAATGTGGTTTCAAATGAATTTGAAAGAATTACCTATACTCAAGCCATTGAAATATTAGAAAAGGCAAATAAAGAATTTAAATTCCCAGTTAAATGGGGAATAGACTTACAAACTGAACATGAAAGATATATCACAGAAGAAGTTTTCAAAAAACCTGTTTTTGTAACAAATTATCCAAAGGAAATAAAAGCTTTTTATATGACAGAAAACGATGATAAGAAGACAGTAGCAGCTATGGATTTACTTGTTCCTGGGGTTGGAGAAATAATAGGTGGTTCTCAAAGAGAACATAGAAATGAAATCTTAGAAAAGAAAATGAAAGATTTAAATATGAATATGGATGAATATGATTGGTATCTTGATTTGAGAAGATTTGGTACATGTATTCACTCAGGATATGGACTTGGATTTGAAAGAGCCGTTATGTATATTACAGGAATGAAAAATATTAGAGATGTTATACCATTTCCAAGAACAGTAGGGAATGCTAATTATTAAGGAGAATAGATGAAAGATTATAAACCAGAAGTTATTGAAAAAAAATGGCAAGATTATTGGGATGAACACCAAACATATAAGGCTTTAAATGATGATGATAGGGAAAAAATATATCTTTTAGTTGAATTTCCTTATCCATCAGGTCAAGGACTTCATGTTGGCCATCCTCGCCCTTACACAGCACTTGATATAGTTGCGAGAAAAAGACGTTATCAAGGATATAATGTTTTATTTCCAATGGGATGGGATGCTTTTGGACTACCAACGGAAAATTATGCTATAAAAAATAAAATTCATCCAGCAATTGTAACAAAACAAAACATTAAACATTTTAAAGAACAGCTTAAATCAATAGGCTTTTCCTTTGATTGGTCAAGAGAAATTAATACAACTGATCCTGAATATTATAAATGGACCCAATGGATATTTTTACAATTATATAAACATGGCTTAGCATACAAAAAGGAAAGTCCAATAAACTGGTGTCCATCATGTAAAACTGGCTTAGCAAATGAAGAAGTTATTGGCGGTAAATGTGAAAGATGTAACACAGAAGTGGTAAGACGTGTAAAAAGTCAATGGATGCTTAAAATTACTGCCTATGCAGATAGACTTATTGATGATCTTGACGATGTGGATTACATTGAAAGGGTAAAGACTCAACAAAAAAATTGGATTGGAAGAAGTGAAGGGGCAAGTATACTTTTCCCCATCAAAGATTCTGATGAAAAACTTGAAGTTTTTACTACTAGACCAGATACAATATTTGGTGCAACTTACATGGTAATTGCACCTGAACATCCTTTACTTGAAAAATATAAGGATTGTATTATAAACCTTGATGAAATTAATGCATATAAAGAAGAAGTTGCAAAAAAATCTGATTTTGAAAGAACAGAACTTGCTAAAGATAAAACTGGTGTTGAAATTAAGGGATTAAAAGCAATAAATCCAATAAGTAAAAAAGAAATTCCTGTTTGGATATCAGATTATGTTTTAATGTCTTACGGTACTGGAGCAATTATGGCTGTTCCTGCTCATGATACAAGAGATTATGATTTTGCTAAGAAATTTGGATTAGATATTGTAGAAGTTATTAAAGGCGGAGATATATCAAAAGAAGCCTATACAGATACAAATAATGGTATATTAGTAAACTCAGAATTTTTAAATGGTCTTGAAGTTAAGGATGCTAAGGAAAAAATGATTAAATATTTGCTAGAAAACAATCTTGGTAATAAAAAAATTAATTTTAAATTAAGAGATTGGGTTTTTTCTAGACAAAGATATTGGGGAGAACCAATACCTATAGTACATTGTCCAAAGTGCGGTTTTGTACCTGTACCTGAAGACCAACTTCCATTGCTTTTACCAGAAGTTGAAAATTATGAGCCAACAGACGATGGAGAATCACCTTTAGCAAATATTAAAGAATTTGTAGAAACTACTTGTCCTAAATGTGGTTGTTCCGCACATAGAGAAACAGATACAATGCCTCAATGGGCAGGTTCATCTTGGTATTTCTTAAGATATGCAGATCCTCATAATAAAGATGCTTTGGCTTCAAAAGATGCCCTAAATTATTGGACTCCTGTAGATTGGTATAATGGAGGTATGGAACATACAACACTTCATTTATTATACTCTAGATTTTGGCATAAATTTTTATATGACATTGGAGTTGTTCCAACAAAAGAACCTTATGTAAAAAGAACATCTCATGGTATGATTTTAGGTGAAAATAACGAAAAAATGAGCAAATCTCGTGGTAATGTTGTTAATCCTGATGATATTGTTCATGATTATGGTGCAGATACCTTGAGAACTTATGAAATGTTTATTGGAGATTTCGAAAAACCTGTACCTTGGATGGAAACTGGTGTGCGTGGTTGCAGAAGGTTTTTGGATAGAGTTTGGAACTTATCAGATATTTTAGTTGATGGAGATAAATATTCTGAAAGTTTAGAAAAATCAATTCATAAGACAATCAAAAAAGTATCCTATGATTATGAAAATTTAAAGGCTAATACTGCTATTGCAGCTCTTATGAGTTTATTGAATGAATTTGTAGCTAATAAAAATATAACTAAAGCTGATTTTAGGACATTTCTTATGCTATTAAACCCAGTTGCTCCACATATTACTGAAGAATTGTGGGAACAAAATAATTTAGGCGGATATTTAAACGAATCTTCATGGCCAGTTTATGATGAAGAAAAAACTATTGATAATATAGTTGAGATGCCCGTACAATTTAACGGAAAGCTAAGATTCACAATCGAAGTTTCTAAAGATTCTAATGTGGACCAAGCTCGTGAAATTGCAATGAAAAATGAAGCTTATGCTAAAAATATAAAAGATAAGAAAGTTATTAAAGAAATTTTTGTACCTGGAAAAATTTATAATATAGTTGTTAAGTAGTAGGTGATTTTATGAAAAGTATGACAGGTTATGGTTCCTATGAATCTCAAAGCGATAATTATCATTTAAAAATTGATATGAAATCTGTAAACAACAGGTATTGTGATATATTTATTAAATTGCCTGCCTTACTTTTTTCCTATGAAGACAAAATAAAAAGATTCATTAAAAAAGATGTTAGAAGGGGTAAAGTTGAGGTTTTTATTAAACTTAACAAATTAAGTAAAGACGATAATTCCTTTGACGTAGATTTACCTCTGGCAAAAAATTATTATAATGCCTCAAGGGATATTTCAAATTATTTAGGTCTTAATAATAATTTATCTATAAAAGATATTATTACTAAGCCTGGAGTATTAGTTGAAAGTGAAGATAATGAGGTTTCTAAGGAGCTTGAAGATTTATTATTTACAACTTTAACAAAGACTTTAGAATCTTTTATTACTTCAAGATTAAGTGAAGGTCAAGCCATTAAGGAAGATTTTAAAACTAAACTATCAAGTATAAAAGATATAGTTGCAAAAGTTGAAGAACTTTCACCAATTTCCTTAAAGGAAAATGAAGAAAAATTAAAGAACAAATTAAATAATTATTTAGATGAAAGCGAAATTGATAGACAAAGAATAGCAACAGAATGTTTTTTGCTAGTAGATAAACTCTCTATTGATGAGGAAATAACTAGGCTAAAAATTCATCTAGATAGATTTAATCATATAATGAATTTAGAAGAAAGTATTGGTAGAAAATTGGACTTTTTATTGCAAGAAATAAATAGAGAAATAAATACTATTGGGTCGAAATCCAATAATATTGATATCTTAAATAATGTTGTTCTTGTTAAATCTGAAGTAGAAAGAATTAGAGAACAAGTCCAAAATATTGAGTAGATAAGTATAGAGGTGTAATTTGAGCGGCGGATTTTTATTGGTACTATCAGGCCCATCTGGAAGTGGTAAGGGAACTGTAAGTCAAGCAATAATGAAAGAAAATAAAGAAATTGTATTTTCAACTTCTGTTACTACAAGAACTCCAAGACCTGGAGAAGTTAACGGAGAAAATTACTTTTTTGTTAGTAAAACTAAATTTGAACAAATGGTTGAAAAAGATGAATTATTAGAGCATGCTTTTGTTCATACCAATTACTATGGAACACCCAAACAATTTGTTTTTGACCAGATTGAAAATGGGGAAATTGTACTACTTGAAATTGACGTTCAAGGTGCATTACAGATAAAAAAGAAATATAAGGAAGCTGTTTTTATATTCTTAATTCCACCAACTATGGAAGAATTAAGAAACAGATTAGTAAAAAGAGATACAGAGTCTGAGGAAGAGATTAATACAAGATTTAAAAATGCCTTTAGAGAACTTGATTTTGTAGGTGAATATGACTATTTTGTTATTAACGATAAAGTAAGTCAGGCTGTAATAGATATTGAAAATATTATAGCTGCTGAAAAATTAAGAGTAAAAAGACATAAGGATATTAAAAGTGAAGTTCTAAAAGAAAAGGAGAAGATTTAATGAATATACCTTCATTTAAAGAATTAATGGAAAAATCTGATTCAAGATATGAACTTTGTATGTTAGTTTCAAAAAGGTCCAGAAAATTAGTAGACGGTCAAAAAGCTTTAGTTGATACTGATATGAAAAAACCTGTTTCTGTCGCTTTAGAAGAAGTGATGGAAGGGAAAATAATTTTTGGTCAAGAAATGAGCGACAAAGAATATGAAGAAAAAATTGCAGTAGAAAGATTAGAATTAGAAGAAAAACTTAGAAATGAAATAAAGAATTCACCACAAGAAGAGGAATAATATGCTAAGAAATAAAAAGATTCTTCTAGGTGTTACAGGAGGGATTGCAGCTTATAAATCTCCATCCATTTGTTCGATTTTAAGAAAACAAGGAGCAGAGGTTAAAGTTATAATGACAGAAGCTGCAAAGAAATTTATAAGTCCATTAACTATGCAAACTATGTCAGGCAATATTTGTTATGATCAAATGTTTAATCAATTAACTAACATGGATGTGGGGCATATATCTTTAGCAAAATGGGCTGATATAATTGTAGTAGCTCCAGCGACTGCAAATATTATAGGAAAATTTGCAAACGGAATTTCAGATGACTTGCTGTCAACTGTTTTTATGGCATCAAGGTCTAAAGTTATTATTGCTCCAGCTATGAATACTTATATGTTAAATTCTCCTGCTAATCAAAAAAATATGAAGACTCTTAAAGATAGAGGCATTATTGTTTTAGACACAGAAAAAGATTTATTAGCTTGTAAAGATGTGGGCGAAGGTAAAATGCTATCTCCTAAAGAAATTGTTGATGAAATTGATACATGTTTAACTGCAAAAGATTTTGAAGGTAAAAATTTTGTAATTACTGCTGGTCCAACTATAGAACCTATAGATCCAGTTAGGTTTTTATCTAATCATTCTTCTGGTAAAATGGGTTATGCCATAGCTAGAAGAGCTAAAAAAAGAGGAGCTAATGTAACTTTAATTTCAGGTCCAACAAATATAGAAATACCAAAAGTGGACAATTTTGTAAGAATAAAGACCACTCAGGATATGTTTGACCAAGTTGGCAAGTATTTTGATAATGCTGATGTTTTAATTAAGGCCGCTGCTCCAGCAGATTACAAACCTAAATATTATAGCAAAGAGAAAATCAAGAAAAATTCTTCTTATGATTTAAATAACATTGAGTTAGAAAAAAATCCTGATATAGCTAAATATTATGGAAGTAAAAAATCTAAACAAATTATAGTAGGTTTTGCTGCAGAATCTACTAATATTTATGAGTATGCTAAGGAAAAATTAAATTCGAAAAATTTAGATATGATTGTTGTTAATAATATTGTTAGAGAAGGTGCTGGTTTCTCAACAGATACTAATATTGCTAGTATTATTGATAAAAATTTAAAGATTGAAGACTTTAACATCATGACAAAAATAGAGCTTGCAGATAAGATTTTAAACAGAATAAGTAAATTATTTAGCTAGGTTATCCTAGCTATTTTAGTAGGTGAAAAAATGTACTGCGATATTTTTATAGAAAATAATTATAATAAAATTGATAATTTATATACCTATATAGTAGACCCTGATATTTATTTAAAAGCTGGCATGAGAGTTATGGTTTCCTTTGGAAAAGGTACTAGAGTTGGAATAGTTATGAAAATTTATTCAACTTATAATGGTCCATATTTAAGTAAATTAAAAAATATCATAGATGTCCTTGATGCAGAACCTATTATTTCTGAAGATTTAATCAAGCTTGGTCTTTGGATGAAGGATAGATACCTTTTAGGTTACTCCAAGGCTTTTGCACCCTTACTTCCTCCTGGTGACTTAAAGAAAATAAAAAAATCTGTAAATATAAAAAAATATCCCTACGGTCAGGATCTTGAAGATTTAAAGAAAATAAATTTAGATAAATTATATGAAGATATGGATTCAAATATGA
This sequence comes from Peptoniphilus lacrimalis DSM 7455, assembly GCF_000378725.1. Lineage (GTDB taxonomy): Bacteria > Bacillota > Clostridia > Tissierellales > Peptoniphilaceae > Peptoniphilus_A > Peptoniphilus_A lacrimalis. The sequence goes on from NZ_KB900369.1 coordinate 83,326, forward strand.
AGAATCTGTGCAATAAACTTTATAAAAAAGGAATTTTAAAGTTTTCATATCTCCCTATCACTAGTATTAAAATAAAAACTGAAAAATTTTTGAAAAAATCCAATAATTTTTCTATGGAAAAACTTCAAGGATTAACAAAAAGACAAAGTCAAGCCGTGAATTATATAATAGAAAAAAAGGATGTTTCAAAAAAACTTTTGATGAAAGAATTAAAAATGTCTTCAACTCCTATCGAAGCTCTGATAAAAAAAGACTTAGTTACAGAATTTGATATGGAAGTAAAAAGCGATAAAAAATATATAGGTAAAGTTGGAACTAATCATACATTAAACGAAGAACAAAAAGATGCTATTAAAAGTATAGAAAGTACAAAAAAGGAAGTTTCTATATTATATGGTCTAACAGGAAGCGGAAAAACTGAAGTATATTTAAATTTGTCAAAAATAGCTTTAGATAGAGGTGAAGATGTTATAGTTCTTGTGCCTGAAATAGGACTAACATCTCAAATGATTGAAAGATTTAGGAATAAATTTCAAGATGATGTAGCAATTATCCACTCAAAACTATCAAAAGGTCAAAGATATGAAGAATACAGAAAAATACTTAATGGAGATGTGCATATAGTTGTGGGAGTTAGAAGTGCAGTTTTTGTTCCTTTTTCTAATTGTAGTCTTATAATAGTAGATGAGTTTCATGATTCATCATATACTTTTCATGATTCATTAAAATATGACACTATAGAAGTTGCCATAAAAAGAATGGAGAATAAGGGGAAAGTTGTTTTAGGTTCAGCAACACCAGATATTTCACATTTTTATTTGGCACAACAAGGAAAATATAACCTTAGCTGTTTAAGAAACAGAGCTTTTCATGGTTCTAGACTGCCTGATACAAAAATAATAGATATGAGAAAAGAACTATTGATGGGTAATTTATCTATTTTTTCAAGGGCTTTAAAAGACAAGATAAAGGAAAAGCTTGAGAAAAATGAACAAATAATTTTATTTTTGAATAGAAGGGGTTTTTCCAATTTTGTATCTTGCAGAACTTGCGGACATGTTATAAAATGTGATAATTGTGATATATCTATGACTTATCACAAAACAAATAATAGACTGATATGTCATTATTGTGGTTATACAAAAAGTCTTCCAAAAATTTGTCCTTCTTGCGGTTCAAAATATATTAAACAATTTGGATTAGGAACACAAAAGGTTGAAGAAGAAGTAAAAAAATTATTCCCAAATGCTAGAATATTAAGAATGGATAAGGATACAACATCTAAGAAAGATTCTTATGAGAATTATTACCACATGATTAAAAATAAAGAAGTTGATGTTATTATAGGTACTCAGATGATATCTAAGGGTTTTGATTTTCCTGATGTTACCTTAGTTGGAGTGATTGCTTCTGACATATCTTTATATATATCTTCTTATAAATCAAGCGAGGATACATTCCAACTTATTACACAAGTTTCTGGCAGGGCTGGAAGATCTTATAAAAAAGGAGATGTAATTATTCAGTCATATAATCCCAAACATTATGCAATAATGTATGCAGCAGACAATTCATATGAAGGTTTTTATAAGGAAGAGTTAGAGGAGAGAAGGACTTTTCTTTATCCTCCTTTTTCTAAAATAATTAACCTTGAATTTTCATCAACCTATGAAAAATTAGCTATAAAATGGGCAAATGCATATTTATATAATATTGGAAAAATTATTGGAAATTTAGATGTTCAAGCAACAAAAATTATTAAACTTCCAAAAATAAAAAATGTGTATAGAATTCATTTTTCTTTGAAAGTTTGTCCACAAGATGAGCAAATGTTATTAAAAGTATTAAGAAGGGTAATAAATATCAGTAAGATTAATGATAAAAAGGATATAGATTTAAATATTAAATTTTAAGGTGATATAAATTGGCAATTAGAAATATTAGAACAGATGAAGATACAATATTAAGAAAAAAATCTAAAACAGTTGAAAATTTCAATGATAGATTAAAGGTTTTAGTCGATGATATGTTTGAAACAATGGATTCTGCTGATGGAGTTGGTCTTGCAGCTCCTCAAGTAGGTATGTTAAAAAGGCTTATAGTGGTTGATGATAGAGATGAAGAAAATCAACATAGGTTTTATTTAATCAATCCTGTCATTACAAGAAAAGAAGGTAGTGAAGTTTGTCGAGAAGGTTGTCTTTCAATCCCAGGAAAACAAGGCGACGTTAAAAGAGCTACAGATATTGACGTAACTTACAATACTCTTGATGGTAAAGAAGAAAAAATAAATTGCAAAGATTTTTTAGCAAGAATTATACAACATGAAATTGATCACTTAGATGGAATACTATACACAGACAGGGCAGAAAAAATGTATAGAATAGTTCAAAAAGACGATAATTTAGAAGAGTTAGAAATATGAAAATAGTTTTTATGGGAACACCTGATTTTGCAATTCCTACACTAGAAAAATTAAATGAAATTTCTGATGTAAGTCTGGTAGTAAGTCAGGTAGATAAAAAAAGGGGCAGAGGAAAAAAACTTTTACCTCCTCCTGTAAAGGAAGTAGCCATTAAACTTGGAATAGAAGTTTTTCAACCTGAAAATATTAATTCACCAACATCTATAGAAAAATTAAAAAATATCCAAGCAGATATATTTGTTGTTGTTGCCTATGGGCAAATTTTAAGCAAAGAAGTTCTTCAAATACCAAAACTTTATTGTATTAATGTTCACGCTTCACTTTTACCTTATTTGAGAGGTGCTGCCCCCATTAATAGAGCTATTATTGATGGCTTTGAAGAAAGTGGTGTTTCAATTATGAAAATGGAAGAGGGACTTGATAGTGGTGATGTAGCCTTGCAAAAAAGCCTAGCAATAAAGGATAAAAATGCCTATGAGCTTGAAAATGCTCTGGCTAAAATGGGAGCTGAGTTGATTGAAGAGTTCTTAATTAATTTAGATAAAGGAACAATTCAGTTTAAGGAACAAGACCATTCTAAAATGACATATGCAAAAAAAATCACTAAATCAACTTTTAATATAGATTTTTCTAAGACTAGTGAGGAAATTTTAAATTTAATTAGAGGACTTGATCCTTATTATGGAGCTAGAGCTAAATATAAAGACGAAATTATTAAAATATTTAAAGCTTATAATTATGACTACATTGGAAGAGAAGTGCCTGGAACAATTTTAGATAATAATAAAAAATTGATAATTAAAACAGGTGATGGAGCAATTTCTGTTGAAGAGTTACAAATTCCTGGCAAAAAAAGGATGGATATAAAATCATTTCTTTTAGGCCACAATTTTGATAAAAACGAAAGGTTAGGATAATTATGTACTATTATGGTTTTGAATATTTTATTTATCTAGTTCCCGGTATTTTACTTGCACTTTATGCACAAGCTAAAATTTCATCTGCCTATGAGAAGTACGGTAGTATTAATTCAAAAATTAATATTAGTGGGGCTCAAGCTGCAAGAAAAATACTTGATGCTAGTGATCTTTATGATGTTGAAATTAAAATGATTGGCGGTAGATTAACAGATAATTATAATCCTAGTAACAAAGTTTTAAGCTTATCTAAAGACGTTTATGAAAATACCTCTATAGCTTCAATTTCAATTGCAGCTCATGAAGTTGGTCATGCAATTCAGGATAAGATTGATTATAAACCTTTAAGATTTAGAGAATCTATTGTGCCTATGGCAAATTTAGGTTCTAATCTATCTGTTTGGTTTATAATAATAGGCTGTTTTTTTTCATACTTTTTAACTCAGATTGGCGTGGCTCTATTCTTTTTTGCCGTATTGTTTCAAATAGTTACATTACCTGTAGAATTTGATGCATCTAGAAGGGCAAAGCTTGCAATTGAAGATGCTGGTTTTCTAGATCAGGAAGAAATGAAAGGTACAAAAGAAGTTTTAAGTGCTGCGGCTTTAACTTACGTAGGCGCAACACTAACAGCTATTGGTCAATTTTTAAGATTACTTGCTTTAACTAATGGTGGCAGAAGACGAAGATGAATAACATTAGACAAAAAGCACTCTTTATCATAGACAATGTTTATAATAAAGGTGCTTTTTTAGAAGAACAACTGAATATATTTAAGCAATCTAATATATCTGATAGGGATTTTACCTTTGTTAAAAATATTACCACAGGTGTTATTAGAAATAGGACTTACTTAGATTATGTCATTAAAATCAACTCAAAAATCAGATTTAAAAAGATTCATAAAATAATTGCAATAATTTTAGAAATGGCGATATATCAATGCTATTTTTTAGACAAAATACCGAATTATTCAATAGTCGATGAATCGGTAAAGCTTGCTAAGTTATATGGGAATAAAGGCTCATCATCCTTTGTAAATGCAATTTTAAGAAATATAGTAAGTAAAGATAAAGTAGTAGTAAAAATTGAGGATTCCATAGAAAACTTAAGTGTTTATTACTCTCATCCAAAATTTTATACTAAATATTTTTATGAGAATTACGGTGTAGAACTTACTAAAAATTTATTAAAGGCAAATAATCAAGAGTCGGATTTTGTAATTAGGGTAAACACTTTAAAAACAAAAAAAGATAATCTGTCTAAATTATTAAAATATGAAAATTTCAATGTAAGAGATGGACTCGTACCAGATTCTATTATAATTGAAAATCCAAAAAATATTTTTGATACACAAGCGTTTAGAGAAGGATTTTTTTATGCTCAAGATTTTTCTTCAATTAAAGTATCACAAATTTTAAATCCTAGGAAATATTCCAAGATTTTGGATTTATGTGCAGCACCAGGCGGAAAAAGTACACATCTTGGAGCTATTTTAGAAAATACAGGTCAAATTTTAGCTTGTGACAAATCTTGGTATAAATTAGATTTAATAAGGGAAAATGCAAAAAGATTAGGAGTAAGTAACATAAAAGTATCTATAAATGATGCAAGTAAGTATAATAATGATTTTGAAGATAAATTTGATTATTGCTTAGTTGATGCTCCTTGTTCTGCAATAGGATTATATAGAAAAAAACCAGATATTAAATGGAACAGAAGTCTTGATGATATCAAAAATTTAGCCCAAATACAAAAAATAATTATTAATAATGCTGGGAGATATGTAAAAAAAGGGGGAGTACTTATCTACTCAACTTGCTCTTTATCTTATAGTGAAAATGAAGGTGTTATTAAAGAATTTTTAGATAGAAACAAAAACTATAAAATTCTAACTATAGAGGGTAAGGATATTTTAAAATTATTTCCCTTTGATAATTATGATGGCTTTTCAATTTGCAAATTACAGAGATTATATTAGCATTTATAAAATTTATCTTTTTCTTATCAGATGAATTTGCTATAATACTATTTACAGGTGATGTAGTGATATTAAATTCAATGTATTTAGATGAACTAAAAGATTATCTAAGTTCTAAAGGTGAAAAATCTTTTAGGGCAAATCAACTTTATACTTTTTTTCATAAAAATAAAAGATGGGATATAGAAAATTCGAATTTATCTAAAAACACCTTAAAAATTTTACAAAATGATGAAATTAATACTATTAAAATTCTAAAAATTTTTCATTCAAAATTAGACACCACTAAAAAATTTCTTTTTACTTTAGATGATTCAAACGTAATTGAAGGAGTTTTAATGAAGTATAATTTTGGTTATAGTCAATGTATTTCTACTCAAGTTGGTTGTAGAATGGGGTGTGCTTTCTGTGCTTCAACAAAAGATGGACTTTTTAGAAACTTGACACCAGCAGAAATGCTAAACCAAGTATATATAGTTGAAAATTATTTTGGAATAAATGTTAAGAATTTTATTTTGATGGGTTCGGGTGAGCCCTTAGACAATTTTGATAATGTTATTAAGTTTTTAAAGATTTTACATTCAAAAGAAGGTCATAACACTTCATATAGAAATATCACAATATCGACTTGTGGTGTAGTTGATGGTATATATAAATTGATTGATTCGGCTTTACCTATTAATCTTGCTGTGTCTTTGCATCAAACTAACGATTTGGAAAGGTCAAAAATAATGCCTATCAATAGAAAATATAATCTGAACAAGCTTAAGAAAGCTTTAGAAGATTATAATTTAAAAACTAAAAATAGAATTACTTTTGAATATACCCTGATCAAGGGTAAAAATGACACTTTGAAAAATGTAAATGAACTTAAAGATATGTTTCAAAATTTATTTTGTCATATAAATCTTATACCATTAAATCCTATTGAGGAATATAATGAACAAAGACCCAATAGACAAGATATAAATAAATTTAAAAGGCTTTTAGAGGATGCTTCATTTAATGTAACAGTTAGAAGAGAGCTGGGTTCAGATATTGATGCTTCCTGTGGTCAATTGAGAGCCAGTTTATTAAGAGGTGAATTCAATGATTGTTGTAGCTGCGACTAATGTGGGTAAACATAGAAAGAATAATGAAGATTCTTACTATGTTGACGAAAATAAGAAATTTTTTATCTTAGCTGATGGTATGGGAGGTCACTTGGCAGGTGAAACTGCTTCAGGTTTAGCAACCCAAATCCTCAGCAAGAATTTAAGTAGATTGGGTGAAAATCCAAAAGATTCTGATATAATAGAAGAAATTAAAAAATCAATAAAAAATGCAAATGAAGAAATTTTTAATGAATCTAAAGATATTGAACAATATAGAGGTATGGGTACAACCTTGACTTTAGCATATATTAATAATGATGAATTGTTCTTTGCAAATATTGGAGATTCTAGAATTTATAAGATTAATAAAGCTTATAAAAAAATAGAACAATTAACAAGAGATGATTCTTATGTAAATTATTTAATGGAAATTGGAGAAATTACTGAAGAAGAAGCAAAAGTTCATCCTAAAAAAAATATACTCACAAAAGCATTAGGTACAAATGAAAAAATTGACTTTGAAATTTCTAAAATTAAGCTAGAAAAGTCTGATATAATATTGCTTTGTTCGGATGGTCTAACAAATATGGTATCTAATGATGATATTTTGAATTTAATTATTAAAAATGAACCCACAAAGGTTCATGAAATTCTTATTGATGAAGCTTTAAAAAATGGCGGAATAGATAATGTAACTTTAATCTTGGTATATAATGAGTAGGTGTTTAAATGATTAGTAAAGTTTTAGGAAAAAGATATGAAATTTTAGAAAAAATTGGCACCGGTGGTATGGGCAATGTATATAAAGCTCATGATAGAAGACTTGATAGAATAGTAGCAATAAAGATATTAAAGCTTGAATATAATGATGATAGTAATTTCATCAGAAAATTTAAGAGGGAATCTTTAGCCGCTGCAAGTATTTCACACCCTAATATTGTAAGTATATTTGATGTAGGCAGTGAAACAATTGATGATGATGTTGTTCATTATATTGTTATGGAATATATCGATGGTAAAACTCTAAAAGAGTTGATTAATGAAGATGGTAAACTACCGGAAAAAAGAGCTTTAAACTATGCCTTACAGATTGCCGAAGCTTTGAAAATGGCACATTCTAAACATATAGTCCACAGAGATATAAAATCTCAAAATATTATGGTGACTAAAGATGATAGGGTAAAAGTAACAGACTTTGGTATTGCAAGAGTTGCGGACAATACGACAGTTACTGCAACTAATGCTGTAATGGGAAGTGTTCATTATTTTTCACCTGAACAGGCAAGAGGAGCAAAGGTTGATAATAGAAGTGATATTTATTCTATGGGTATAGTTCTATATGAAATGCTTACTGGAACACTACCTTTTGATGCAGATAATCCTGTTTCAGTTGCCCTTATGCAGGTTCAAACTAATATGCCAAGACCCTCCGATAAAGTTAAAAGCCTTTCTCCAGGTGTTGATGATTTAGTTTTAAAAATGACTAGAAAAGATCCAAACAAAAGATATAAAGACGTTTATGATTTAATTAAGGATATAAAATCTATTCTAGTAAACGGAAGAGTTATAGAACCTTTATCTAATTATCAAAAAGAAGATTTAGATGCTACTGTTATTGAAAATCCTATTTACAAACCATCTAATGAGAAAAGATATATAAATAGAAGTAGCAGAGATTTTCCTAAAGATAAAGAAGTTATAAAAAAAGAACGTAAGAAGAAGAATTCTGCTGCACCAGCCATTTTAGGTGTTTTTTGTGCCATTATAATTATTTTCCTTTTGGCAAAAGTTGCACCAAAGGCTATAGCAGGTTTGAATAATAGAGATAAGGTACAAGAAGTTGAACTTGTAGATGTTGTTGGAGCTTTAAAAGGAGAAGCTGAAGCTAAACTTGATAGCCAAGGTCTAAAATATAAAATAACGACTACTGAAGATTCATCAAAAAAATCAGAAGAAGTTATTTCTCAAGACCCAGCGGCTGGAACTATAGTTGAAAAGGGTTCTACCATTAATCTTGTAATTAATTCTTTACCCGATGATGTTGAAATACCTCAAATGAAAAATTATACTTTGGAACTAGCTGAGGATAAACTTAATAATTTAGGTTTAGCAGTTGGTGAAGTGGAATATATATTTGATGAAGAAATAGAAAATGAAAAGATTATTTACACCGAACCTCAAGCTGGAGAGAAAGTGGCGAGAGGAGCTAAAGTTAAGATCTTCATTTCTAAGGGAAAAGATGATGAACCAGTAAAAATACCTTCTTCATATAAAGGTTTGTCACCTGAAGCCCCTAAGGCAGCTCTTGAAAAACTCGGACTTATTGTAAAGATAGAAGAAGGATATTCAGGCGATGTTGGAAAGGGTGAAATTTATAAAATTGATCCTGAACAAGGAACAGAGCTTGCAAAAGGTTCTACTGTAACTCTTTATGTATCTAAGGGACCACAAACAGAAGATATAGTTGATGAATCAGAAGAAAGTGATTCTAATAAAGGTAATAGGGAAGAACAAGATAGTGAAAATAATTCTTCAAATTCTGATGTAAAAACTTATTCTTATAAGATTAAAGTTCCTGACGATGGAAAAACTCATAATATAAAGGCTTATAGAGTTAAAAATTCTAAGGGCGAAGAAGTTAACCAAGACCCAATTTGGAATTACAATAGAGATCCCGGTTCTACAGATAATATAAAACTTATTGGCAAGGGTGTATATGAAATTTATATAGATGACCAATATGTTGGACAAGAAGTAGTGAAGTAATGCAGGGAAAAATTGTAAAACTTTTAGGCGGATTTTATTATATTAAAAGTGGCGATAAACTTATTGAAACTAGGGCTAGAGGAACTTTTAGATATGTAAAAGAGAGTCCTATAGTTGGAGATAATGTTGAATTTAATTATGATGATAATACACTGGGATATATTCAAAAAATATATCCCAGAAAAAATATACTAACAAGACCAAAGGTTGCAAATGTTGATTTAATTGTATTATTTATTCCTCTAAAAAATCCTGACTATAATTTAACACTTATTGATAAAACAATAGTTCAAATAGAAATGTCAAATATAGACATACTTATTGCCATAAATAAAGCGGATATAGATATTAATAAGGCTGAAAATTTACAAAAAATATATAATATTTGTGGTTTTAATACAATTCTAATTTCAGGAAAAACTGGATTAAATATTGATATCCTAAAAGAAAAATTAAAAGGAAAAACAGTAGCTTTTGCAGGAGTAAGCGGTGCTGGTAAGTCTACAATTTCATCATTGATTTTAGATAAAAAAATTGAAAGCGGCGAGGTTTCTCAAAAAACAGGCAGAGGAAAGCACACAACAAGACATACAGAGCTACATTACAATAGCGATTATTTTATATTTGATACACCCGGATTTTCTTCATTAGATATAAAACTTGATAAAAAAGACCTTTGTCATTATTTCAGGGAATTTGAAAATTATTTGGGTCAATGTAAATTTTTAAATTGCAATCATATTAATGAACCTGATTGTATGATAAAAAGAAAAGTTCAAGATGGAGAAATTCCAATCTCAAGGTACGAGAACTATAAATATTTATATCAAGAATTAAAAAATAAGGAGGAATATTAGTGTTAGCACCTTCAATATTATCAGCTGATTTCACAAATATTAGAGAAGATTTTAAAATTATGAATGAAGAAAAATGCGATTTCATTCATGTGGACATTATGGATGGAAACTACGTGCCAAATATATCCTTTGGTCCTGGAATTGTTAAACAATTAAGGACACTTACAGATATAAAATTTGATACACATTTAATGATTGAAAATCCTGAGAATTACATTAAAGATTTTGCCCAAAGTGGTAGTGATATCATTACAATTCATCCTTCAACAACTAAGCATCTAGATAGAACTTTAAATTTAATTAAGTCTTATGGTTTGAAATGTGGTATAGCACTAAATCCATCAGATGATTTAACGTGTTTAAAATATATTTTAAAAGATTTATACTTAGTTTTAATAATGAGCGTCAATCCTGGTTTTGGTGGACAATCTTTCATTGAAAATTCGCTGTTAAAGATTAAGGATTTAAGAAATATTATAAAAAATAATTCCTATGATACTTTAATAGAAGTTGATGGAGGAGTGAAAATTGATAATGCTCAAAAAATTCTTGATGCAGGAGCAGATATTTTAGTTTCAGGTTCAGGAGTTTTTAAAGGCGATATTAGAAATAATATTAAGAAATTCAAAGAATTAATGTCATGAAAAAAGCATTATTAATTTCAGGAGGAAATAGGGTTTCAAAGAAACTACTTGATAAGTATTTAAACAGATTCATTATAGTCGCTGACGGTGGCATGAAAATGCTAAGAGATTATGATATATTACCTAATCTAATAATCGGAGATATGGACTCTATAGATGATAAGGCTCTTAATTTTATAGAAAAAAATAATATAAAAAGAGAAATTTATCCAAGTCATAAAAATTTGACCGATACAGAAATTTGTTTAGAAAGATTAGTAGATTTAGCTTATGAAGATATAGTAATTACTGGTGCTTTAGGAAGTCGTTTTGACCATGAAATTGCAAATACATTCTTACTTATAGATCTATACAAAAAAAATATTATAGCAAAAATAGTAGATGATAATAACGAAATTTTTTACTTAGAAAAGGGAACTTATTATTTTAAAAAAGATGATAAGAAATATATTTCATTAATATCTTTAAGTAATCAAACTGTTTTTACAAGCGAAGGTTTGGAGTATGAAGTTAAAAATTTTACCATTTGTCGCAATAAGCCAGGACTCGGAGTTAGCAATGAAATAAAAGATGAAATTGGTAAAATAATAATCGAAAAAGGCAAAGTTTTATTAGTTAAATCAAAAGATTAATAAAATAAACTTGCATTATGTATCAAAAGTTGTTATAATAGTTTTTGCATTTAAATTAATAATTTATTGGGAGGTGTCTTATGGCTAAAAGATGTGATATTTGTGGAAAACAAAAAGTATTCGGAAATAAGGTCTCATTCTCTCACCATAAAAGCAATAGAAGCTGGGCTCCAAATATTAGAAGAGTTAAAGCTATAGTTAATGGAAGTACAAAAAGAATTAATATTTGTACAAGATGTTTGAGATCAAAAAAAGTTGAACGTGCAATCTAAAAAGGGGCTGGTTAGGTCCCTTTTTTATTTGTATTATATTTATAATATATTTACATTTTTTAAATTCATTTCATACTAATAACTTTTTTATATCTAATGAAATTCAATTGTAAATAATAGATAGTGTTATTAATTTCAATTTTCTGCTATAATAAATAGAGATATGAGGAGGTGCCCAAATGCCGGCAATTATTAATTCTGAACTTGGTAGTATTGTAATAGATAATAGTGTAATAGCAAATATTGCAGGAATTTCCGCTATGGAATCGTATGGAATAGTGGGAATGGCATCAAAAAATGCAGCTGATGGTATTTTTGAATTATTAAAATTTGAAAATCTTTCCAAGGGAATAAAAGTTAATACTGAAAATAATCAAATTAATATAGAACTTCATGTGGTATTGGAATATGGAGTTAAAATTTCCGTAGTAGGACAAAATATTATAGAAAGAGTTAAATTTAATATAGAAAATCTTACTGGCCTTACTATTGATAATATTGAAGTCCTTGTTGAAGGAATAAGATTGAAATAGTGGAGGGTAAATTGGAAACTAAAGTTATAAATGGTAATTTATTAAGAGAAATTTTTAAGGGAGCGGTTAATTATCTTATTTCTAAAAAAGAAGAAGTTAACGCATTAAATGTTTTTCCGGTACCAGATGGAGATACAGGTACAAATATGAGTCTTACTGGGAAATCAGCCTTAAAACAAATTGAAAGCTTAGGTTATAATCCAAGTGTTTCTGATGTTGCTTTGTTGGGTGCTAGAGGTGCACTTATGGGAGCTAGAGGTAATTCAGGCGTAATTTTATCCCAATTTTTAAGAGGCCTTTCTGAAGGATTAAAAGATAAGGATGAAGCTAGTATTTCAGAGATGGCTCTTGCTTTCAAAAAAGCCTCTGATACTACTTATAAAGCAGTTATGAAACCAGTTGAAGGTACAATTTTAACTGTTGGTAGAGAAACAGCCGATTTCGCTTTAAAAGCACAAAATAGATACGATAATTTTGAAGAATTTTTAACAAATGTAATAGAAGCTGCTAACATTTCTTTAGACAAAACACCTGAAAAACTTGAAGTTTTAAAAGAAGCTGAAGTTGTTGATGCTGGAGGTAAGGGTCTTGTTGTTTTATTAGAGGGAGCTTTACTGGTTATTAAAGGTGAAAAAATTAGCAACTTAACTGAAGATGAAATACTAAAGAAAAAAGCTCAAAAAGAAATTGACTTTGGTCAAGCTGATACATCATTAAAATATGGATACTGTACTGAATTTGTCATCCATACTGACTCAGAAGATATTGCTGACTTACGCTCAAAGCTTTCACCTATAGGTGATTGCCTTCTAGTAGTTGGAGGTGGTGGAAGTGGAATAATAAAAGTTCATGTCCACACAAATCATCCTGGAAAAGCTCTAGAATATGCTTGCGAATTAGGTTTATTACAGGATATAAAGATTGATAATATGAGGTATCAACACAGAGAAATTCTTTTTGATGATAGTGAAGTTAAAAAGGCAAGAGAAAGAGAAGAAAAAATCTCAAAAAAACCTAAAGCTAATGGATTTTTAGCTGTTTCTATGGGTAATGGAATAAGCGAGCTTTTTAAATCCTTAGGAATTGATTTTATAGTAAGTGGAGGACAAACTATGAATCCATCTACTGAGGATATTTTAAAAGGTATTGAAGAAATTAACGCTGATAGAATTTATATTCTTCCAAATAATTCTAATATTATTTTAGCAGCAGAAGCTGCTCGTGATATTTCTACTAAGGATATAGTTGTAATTCCTTCTAAATCAATTCCACAAGGCGTTGCGGCTATGCTCGCATTTAATGAGTTAAAATCTAATGATGAAAATAAAGAGAATATGATTCAAGCATTACAAAGTGTTGTCGATGCTCAGGTAACTTATGCCGTTCGTGACACAACTATGGATGGTAAAGAAGTAAATAAAGGTGATTTTATCAGTATTTCCAACAAAAAATTACAAGCTTCTGGAAAAATTCTTGATGATGTAGTACTTGATACAATTGATAAAATGATGGATGAAGATAAAACCCTTATTACTTTATATTATGGCGTTGACATAAAGGATGAAGATGCTCAAAACCTTGATAAGAAATTAAGGGAGAAATATCCTGACTGTGATACTGAGTTAATAAAGGCCGAACAGCCAATTTACTATTATATAATTTCTCTTGATTAAATATTAAAGGAGCCTGAGGCTCCTTTTTTTAGAAGGTGAATCATGAATATTGATGATAATATTAAAAATTTAAAATCAGTAGGACCAAAAAGATTAAAACTACTTAATAATATTGGAATTTTTTCAATTAAAGATTTACTTTATTTTTATCCAAGAAGGTATGAAGACTCTTCTAAAATATTAAAATTATCAGAAGGTATCATAGGAGAAAAAGCTACTTTTAGATGTAGAATATTATCTTTACTTGATAATAGGAATATCAAAAGAGGATTAAGCATAACATCTTTTCTTATAGAAGATGATAGTGCTGAAGCTAAGCTAATTTTTTTTAACAATAGATTTATAAAAAATACAATAGATTTTGGTGAAACCTATTTGATTTATGGTAAATATGAAAGATTTAGAGGAAGAATTCAACTCACAAGTCCTGAAATTGAAAAGGTTGATAATATAAGAAACCTTGGAAGGATTAGAGGTATTTATAATCAAACAAAGGGATTAACAAATAATAATATAGATTATTTAATAGACCAAGTAATAGATAAAAATTTATTTGAAGAATGCATTCCTAATTACTTGATAAAAAAATACTCCTTAATTGATAAAAATAAAGCTATAAAAAATATTCACAGACCTGAAAATAGAAAATCCTACGCTCTATCAAAACAAAGGCTTGTCTATGAAGAATTATTATTTTTTGAACTTTCAATATTAAGTATGCAAAATAAGAATAATTCATCACATGGTATAAAATTTAACATTCCTAATAAAATTTATGAATTTATAAATAACCTACCCTACAAATTAACATCCGGTCAGGAGAAAGTTCTTAAAGATATAACAGGTGATATGCAAAATGGAAAATCTGTTAATAGGCTTATTCAAGGAGATGTAGGAAGTGGAAAAACTATTGTATCTATAATTTTATCCCTGGTAGCTGTTTTAAACGGATATCAATGTGCTATTATGGCACCAACTGAAATTTTAGCAAAGCAACATTTTGAAAATTTTAACAGTTTATTAGAAGCTTATGGAGTTAGAATTAAATTACTTGTAGGTTCAACTTCAAGTAAAGTTAAGAAAGAAATTTTGACAAATACAGCAAATGGCATGATTGATATTTTAATAGGCACACATTCTTTAATAGAAGATGATGTAAAATTTTTTAATTTAGGACTCAATGTTATTGATGAACAACATAGATTTGGAGTAATTCAAAGAAGTAAATTAAGATATAAAAATGATAAGGCATGTAATATAATTATGAGTGCTACTCCAATACCGAGAACCCTATCGCTAATACTTTATGCAGACCTTGATATATCAATTATTGATACAATGCCAGGAGGCAGAAAAAATATTAAAACTCTAGCTATTAATAGTTCACAAGTAAATGAAGCCTTAACTTTTATAGAAAAAGAATTAAATGCTGGTCACCAAGCATATGTAATATGCTCATTGATCGAGGATAATGAAGATTTTGAAAATTTAGAGTCAGTTGAAAAAGTTTTTAAAGATTTAAAGAAATTTTTTAAAAATTATAAACTTGCCTTACTTCATGGCAGACTTTTAACTGATGAAAAAAACAAAGTTATGGAGGATTTTAAAAATAGAAAAATTGATTTAATCGTTTCCACTACAGTAATTGAAGTTGGGATAAATGTGGCTAATGCTACTGTAATGATGATTTATAATGCTGAAAGATTTGGATTATCAACCTTGCATCAACTTAGAGGCAGAGTTGGTAGAGGAGATGCTCAAAGTTACTGTATATTATTTAATAATTCAAAAAGCGAAATATCTTGGAGAAGAATGAAAATAATGACCGATTCAACAGATGGGTTTTTTATTGCTAATAAAGATTTGGAATTGAGAGGTTTTGGAGATATTTTGGGTGTAAGACAATCTGGTATTCCAAATCTAAGACTTGCAAATCCATTAAAAGATCAAAAAATACTTTCTTATGCGTCAACTGATGCGAAAAATATTTTAAAAGAAGATATAGATCTAACAGGTAAATATAAAAATCTCAAAAAATTTGTTGATGAGTTCCAAGAAAATATGTAGAATATTCTTCTAATAAACTCATAAATATCCCATCAAAGACTTTTTAATTTTAAAGTATTATGTTAAAATAATACTTAATTGGAGGACTTATGAGAATTATAGGTGGAGATTGTAGAGGTATAAAACTTTCAGCCCCTTTGGGATTAAATACAAGACCTACTCTTGATAGAATAAGAGAAAGCCTTTTTAACATTTTAGGTCAATATTTTAATGGAGGAACCGTTCTAGATTTATTTGCTGGTAGCGGTTGTAATGGTCTTGAATTTTTATCAAGAGGTGTTGATTTTTCCTATTTTGTGGATAATTCATCTCAAAGCTATAATGTAATTACTTCAAATATAGAAAAGTGTAGGCTTAAAGATAAGTCAAAAGTATTAAAAATGGATTATAAAAAAGCTTTAGAATCTTTTTTATCTGAAACTTTTTCTTATATATATATGGACCCTCCATTTATGAAAAGAGATTATTATATAGATTCAATTAATTTAATAAAAGAAAATAGATTGTTAAAAAAAGATGGTCTTTTAATAATAGAACATAAGACTGATGATACTTTTGAATTACCTGAGGGTTTCTCAGAAATAAAAAACAAAAAATATGGAAACACAAGCCTATCAATATGGAGTTTTGTAAATGAAAGTAATATATGCGGGTAGTTTTGATCCTGTAACTAATGGTCACTTAGATATTATTGAAAGGGCAAAATCTATTTTTGGTCACGTAATTGTAGCTGTACTTGACAATGTCAGCAAAAAATCATTATTTACAACGGAGGAAAGGCTATACTTACTTAAAGAAGTTTTAAAAGATGATGAAAATATTGAAATTGATTCATTTAGTGGACTTCTTGTAGATTATGCAAAAAAGAAAAATTGTAAAGTTATAGTTAGAGGCTTGAGATCAGCTTCTGATTATTTAAGTGAATACACTCTTGCCATGGCAAATATGCATTATAAAGATGGGGTAGAGACAGTATTTTTATTAGGGTCAAATGAAAAATTATTTGTAAGTTCATCTCTTGCAAAAGAAGTTGCAACATTTGATGGAGATTTAACTTTATTCGTACCGGATATTGTTGGAAAAGCGATGAAAGATAAATTACTTAGGAGGTAAATTATGACTTTAACAAATTTAGTTGATGAATTAGAAGATCTTGTAGAAACTGCAAGTCAAATACCACTAACAGGAAAAGTTATGGTAGATAGGCAAGAATTTATGGAAATATTAAATGACATAAAGGCACAGATGCCTGGAGAAATATCTCAAGCACAAAAGATTTATCAAGACAAAGATAATATTATAAATGGAGCACATGACGAAGCTGATAAAATTTTATCAGCAGCACGCTCTCATGCAGAAAAAGTCATTGATGAAAATGAATTGGTAATACAAGCTAAAGATAAGGCAGAACAAATTTTAACTCAAGCTAATAATGAATCTAATGAAATTAGAGAAAGAGTTAGAGATTATGCAGATAGTTTATTGGAAAATACCCAATCTAACTTGGCAGAAATTATAAAAAAATTAAACGAAAATAGACAAGAATTAAGAGGATAATTTATCCTCTTAATTTTTTTTGACATAAGGACTTTTTGTAAAATCCTCATTCATAATTGAATTTTTTAAATTATAAATATTAGTAGCTTTACATTCAATATTCATAAGCTCTTTTAAAACCCCACTAGATTTATCGTAATTTTCTTTAAATTTTATTATTTTCTCATTTTCAATTAAATTTAAAATTTCTCTTCCTCTGTCATCCATAGCTAAAACTCTAATATAATCTACATTTAGTGCTTTTTTTACTAGACCCCTTCTAATATCCAGCAATATTTCTATCATAAGTCTTTTTATCCTAGAAGATGTATATCTCTTAGAATTCACCTTATTGATAAAATCGTAAACATTACAAGCGTTCAAATTGTTTAAAATTCTATTTTCAAGGCCCTCTTCATAGTCCATATAAGAATCATAATCTATCCTATAAGTTAAAATCTTAAATTTAAATAAATCATATAAATCATCTAAAAAATGCAAGTCTTTAAAATTATTTGAACCGTATGGTATAAAAGTTGAAATATCTTTTTTGTCATATAAAAGCTTTCTAATAAAAGAAGATGAAGAAAATTTACCAGAGTAAGATAAATCATTATGATAAGTTTTTTTTCTCAATATACCGCAAAAAGAAAAATCTGCCCTTAATTTTTCAATTGCCCTTATATATTCTATAGCTAATTTATTATTAGGTTTATTTAAAACATTTTTTTCTTCTTCATTCAAAAAATCAAAGGACATTTCCATTGCCTTCAAATATGAATGACCCTTTTTAATATTTGATTCTAATTTTGATTTGTCGAAATTATCTATAATTTTATTATTTATTTCTTCCAAAAACCTATAGTCATTTTCACAGCCAAAATATAGTTTATCAATAATACCTAAGGACTTTAATATTGATATACCACCTAACGAAAAATTTTTAGCACTTGAAGATGAATAAATTGTAGGCAGTTCTAATACAAGACTTACACCCATATCAACAGCAATTCTAGCTCTAGAAAATTTTGAAATAACAGAGGGTTCTCCTCTTTGTGTAAAATTTGATGACATAATTGCAACAATATATGGAGAGAAGGTTTTTTTTATCTCATTTATTTGAAAAAGATGGCCCCAATGAAAAGGGTTATATTCACAAATTAAGCCTGCTATTTGCATTTTTACCTCCAATTTATTGACTTAAGATTTCAAATGATATAATATAATTATGTTAATTATACAATAATTTTTTATAAAATTAAAATTAGGAGGAAGCATGAAGATATTAGTTATTAATTGCGGTTCTTCATCTTTAAAGTATCAGCTAATTGATATGACTGATGAATCAATAATGGCAAAAGGTCTTGTTGAAAGAATCGGCATTGAAGGTGCAAGAATTAAGCATGAAACTATAGGCAAAGAAAAAAAAGTTACTCAGTGTCCAATAGAGGATCACAAAAAAGCGTTAAAATTAGTTATGGACTCTTTAATTGATGCAGAATATGGTGCAATAAAATCTTTAGATGAAATTGCCGCAGTTGGTCATAGAGTTGTCCATGGAGGAGAAAGTTTCTCTAAATCAGTTATAATAGATGAAGATGTTATGAAAGCTATTGAAGAAAATGTTGAAATAGCGCCACTTCATAACCCACCGAATATAATGGGTATAAGAGCATGTCAAAAGTTATTGCCTAACATTAAACAGGTAGTAGTTTTTGATACAGCATACCATCAAACTATGCCAGATGAATCTTATATTTATGCTCTTCCTTATGAATACTATGAAAAATATAAGGTTAGACGTTATGGATTCCACGGAACAAGTCATGCCTACGTTGCACATAGAGCTGCAGAAATGTTAGATATTGACTTTGATAAAGTTAATTTAATAACTTGCCATTTAGGAAATGGAGCCAGCCTTACAGCCATTAAGGGCGGTAAAAGTATAGATACTTCAATGGGATTCACTCCACTTGAAGGATTAATTATGGGAACTAGAAGTGGAGATTTAGATCCAGCAATTCTACCTTATATAATGCAAAAAGAAAATCTAAATTCTGACGAAATGAATAATGTTTTAAATAAGAACTCAGGAGTATATGGTATTTCTGGCGTATCTTCAGATTTTAGGGATATTGAAGAAGCTCAAGAAAAAGGAAATAAAAGAGCAGACCTTGCACTTAGAGCTTATGCTCACAGAGTAAGAAAATATATAGGTGCATATTTTACAGAACTTGACCATGTTGATGGTATTGTATTTACAGCAGGTCTTGGTGAAAATTCTCCTGAAATGAGAGAATCAATTTGTAAAGGTCTTGAAATTTTAGGAATTAAAATAGATACACAAAAAAATAACGTCAGAGGAAAAGATACTGTAATTTCTGCGGATGATTCAAAAGTTAAGGTACTTGTTATTCCTACTAATGAAGAATTAATGATTGCAAGAGATACTTTAAAATTAGTAAAATAATTAGTAAAACTGCTATTAAAACTTGACAATTTATATTATATTTTATATAATAACTTGCATGTAATTTTGAGGTGAGAAATATGCTATTAGATTTATCTAACTTTCTATCGGAAGAGCTTGACGAATATTCCTTTAGCGGAAATTTAGAGTCAACCGATTCTTCTTTTGAAGTCGATGATTTAAATTTAATCTTTCCAATTTATTACAAGGGAAAAATAACAAATCTTATATCAGGATATGAATTAAATTTACAAATTACTTATAAATTTAAGACACATTGTGATAGGTGTTTAAAGGAAATAGTTGCTGAAATTCAAACTCCTTATAAGGGATATTATTATAAAGACAAAAGTCTTTATGATAAAGATAGTGTTGAAGATTATTTCCAAATACAAGAACAAGCAATTAATTTAGATGAAATTATTATTTCACTAGTTATTATGTCAAAACCCTATAAAGTTTTGTGCAAAGAAGATTGTAAGGGACTGTGTCCTATATGTGGGACAAATATTAATGAAAATACTTGTGAATGTTCAAAAAAAATAACAGAGCAAAGTATAGACCCTCGTTTTGCAAAACTCAAGGATTTATTTAAAAATGAGGAGGTGTGATAATGGCTGTACCAAAGAGAAAAACTTCAAAACAAAGAAAAAATAAGAGAAGAGCATCTTCTTATGTTTTAAACAAAGCTACTTTTGTTGAATGTCCTAACTGTCACGAAATGAAATTGCCTCATAGAATTTGTCCAGAATGTGGATACTATGATGGTAAGGAAGTTATTAAAATTGAAGAAGCAAATTAAGATATTTTAATGAGAAATATTAGCATGGTTAAAAGCCATGCTTTTTTATTTGAAATTCAAATTTAGTAATACAAATATATAAAGTTTTGTCCTATTTTAATATAATCAACTATTTGTTGTAATTAAATTAACAATTGAAATTAATATGAAAATTTTACTAATACTTAAAATATTAAAAATTTTTTCATAAAATATATAATTGCTAAATTTCACTACTTATGATATACTTTTAAACGATAATAATAACACACATTCTCTGATGGTTGAAGAGTTGCATTATGTCCTTTTGCCACAAGATGAGAATGGAGGATTAAACGGAGGTAAAAATGTCAGTTATATCAATGAAAAGTTTATTAGAAGCTGGGGTTCACTTCGGTCATCAAACTAGAAGATGGAACCCAAAGATGAGCAAATTCATCTTCACAGAAAGAAATGGAATCTATATTATAGATTTACAAAAAACAGTTAAGAAAATCGAAGAAGCTTATGATTTTGCAAGAGAAATTTCTGCAAATGGTGGCAAAATTTTGTTTGTAGGTACAAAAAAACAAGCACAAGATGCTATTGAAAAAGAAGCTAAAAAGTGTGAAATGCCTTTTATCAACCAAAGATGGTTAGGAGGCTTATTAACAAACTATAAAACTATCAGAAAAAGAATTGATAGACTCTTCAAATTAATTGAAATGGAAGATGATGGTACTTTTGATGTTCTTCCAAAGAAAGAAGTTATTCAACTTATCCATGAAAGAGAAAGACTTGAAAAATTCTTAGGTGGAATTAAAGATATGGATAAAATGCCAGATGCTCTTTATATAGTTGATCCTAAGAAAGAAAAAATAGCTGTAAAAGAAGCTCATATTCTAGGCATCCCTGTAATTGGTATCGTTGATACAAATTGTGATCCAGATGAACTTGATTTCCCAATACCAGGTAATGATGATGCAATAAGAGCTGTTAAGCTAATAACTGAAACTATTGCAAATGCAGTGTTAGAAGGAAAACAAGGCACTCAAAATGTTGTAGAAAATGACGAAGAAAATTTGGACACAGAAGAAAATGTTCCTAGTGAAGAAGTTAATATAGAAGAAGCTTTAGATACAGATGTGCCACAAGCTGAAGATGAATCAGCTGAAAAACAAGAAGAAGAATAATATTTAGGAAGTTCTAAAGCATATTTTGGAACTTCCTTTTTTAAAGTATAAAGGAGTGAATAATATGAAAATAAGTGCCTCTTTAATTAAAGAACTTAGAGAAAAAACTGGTGCTGGAATGATGGATTGTAAGAAAGCCTTAGCGGAAACTGATGGTAATATGGATAAAGCATTTGATTATTTGAGAGAAAAAGGACTTTCTTCAGTTGCTAAAAAATCTTCAAGAATTACATCTGAAGGTTTAGTGGATTCATACATTCATGGTGGAAGAATTGGCGTGTTAATTGAAGTAAATTCAGAAACAGATTTCGTTGCTAAAAATGATGAATTTAAGAGATTCGTTAGAGATATGGCTATGCAAGTAGCTGCTGTAAACCCTAAATATATCAGCCGTGAGGAAGTTCCTGAAGAAGAACTTGCACATGAAAAGGAAGTTCTTACTGAACAAGCTCGTCAAGAAGGAAAACCTGAAAAAATTATTGAAAAGATGGTTGAAGGTAGACTTGAAAAATTCTATGAAGAAATTGTTCTTTTAGATCAAAAGTTTATCAAAGATTCAGACAAAAAAGTAAAAGATATTTTAAATGATCTTATAGCTAAAATAGGAGAAAACATTAAAATTAGAAGATTTGTTAGATTTGAAGTTGGAGAAGGATTAGAAAAGAAAAATGAAGATTTTGCTGAAGAAGTAGCAAAACAAATGGGTCAAAACTAGGTGGTATCTTGCCTCAGTATAATAGAATAGTTTTAAAATTATCAGGCGAAGCCATGGCTGGAAAGCAAGGCGTCGGAATAGATTTAGATGTTATTAATAAGATAGCTAATCAGGTCAAGAAAATTCATGATTTAGGAGTAGAAACAGGTATTGTTGTAGGTGGTGGAAACTTCTGGCGTGGTAGAGATGCACAAACTATAGACAGAGCCACTTCCGATTATATGGGAATGCTTGGAACTATTATGAACGCTTTAGCATTGCAAGATGCTTTGGAAAAATTAGATGTAAACACAAGATGTCAAACTGCAATTGAAATGAAAGCTGTTGCAGAACCATATATTAGAAGACGTGCCATTAGACATTTGGAAAAAGGTAGAGTGGTAATATTTTCTGCTGGAGTCGGAAATCCATTCTTTTCAACAGATACTGCTGCAGCCCTAAGAGCGGCTGAAATAGATGCCGATGTAATACTTCTTGCAAAAAAAGGAGTAGATGGCATATATGATTCTGACCCTAAATTTAATAAAGATGCGAAGAAATATGATAGCCTAAGTTATCAAGAAATTCTAAATAAAAATTTAAAAATAATGGATGCAACTGCAACCTCTTTATGTATGGATAACAAAATTCCTTTGATAGTCTTTGGTATTGATAAGGAAGATTCAATGTATGATGTTGTTTGTGGTAAATTTTTAGGTACAGTTGTTTCTTAGGAGGAAATTATGATTAACGATTTGAAAAAATCCAGCGAAGAAAAGATGAAAAAGACCATAAGTTCTTTAAAAGAAGATTTTCAAAGTATAAGGGCTGGTCGTGCTAATACATCACTTCTTGATAAAATTACAGTTGATTATTACGGACAACAAAGCCCCATAAATCAAGTAGCCGGTCTATCAGCTCCTGAACCGAGAATGCTTATGATTTCACCTTGGGACCCAAAATTAATTCCTGAAATTGAAAAATCTATTTTAAAATCAGATTTAGGTATAACTCCTTCTAACGATGGAAAAGTTATCAGATTAATTATTCCACAACTTACTGAGGAAAGAAGAAAAGACCTTACAAAAGTTGTAGGAAAAAATTCAGAAGCTGCTAAAATTGCTATCAGAAATATTAGAAGAGATGCAATGGATGAAATCAAAAAGGCTGAAAAATCTAAAGAGATAACTGAAGATGATAGAAAGAGTAATGAAGAAGAAATACAAAAATTAACTGATAAATATATTGAAGAAATTGATAAAATAACTAAGGCAAAAGAAATCGAATTAATGGAAATTTAATAAATAAGGGGCTGTTTAGTCAGCCCTTTTTTATTTTATTCGAAGAGGTATTATGAGTTTTTATGATGTGATTAATTTAGATAATATTCCCAAACATATAGGAATTATTATGGATGGTAATGGCAGATGGGCAAAATCAAAAAATTTACCACGATCTTTTGGTCATAAGGCTGGAAGTGATAGAGTAATTGATATAGTTGAAGCGTCCTATGAGCTTGGTGTTAAATCTTTGAGTCTATACGCTTTTTCCACGGAAAATTGGAAAAGGCCAAGAGATGAAATATCAAAATTGATGGAACTTATTAAATATTATATCAGGACTCAATTAGCAAAAATTAACAAAAATAATGTTAGGATTAATGTTTTTGGTGATATTGAACCTTTACCAGAATCTGTAAAAAATGAAATTCTTATGGCCGTCGAAAAAACTAAAACTAATGATAAAATGAACCTAAATATTTGCCTAAACTACGGTGGGCAAGATGAGATTTTAAGAGCTTGCAAAAATATTTCAAAAGATGTTTTGGATGGTAAAATTACTACTGATGATATAAATAAAGAGATTTTTGAATCTTATCTTTATAGTAAAGGACAAGATAGTCTTGACTTATTAATTAGACCTAGCGGTGAATTAAGGGTTTCCAACTTTATGCTTTGGCAGTTGGCTTATGCTGAATTTTATTTTTCAAATATTTTATGGCCCGATTTTACAAAAGAGGAACTTTATAAAGCGATTTACTCTTATCAAAATAGGGATAGAAGGTATGGTGGACTTTGATGAAAGATTTAACAAAAAGACTAATAACAGCAATAATAGGAGTAATTATCCTTATTGGAGTTTTATTACTTGGAATAAAAGCTGTTAAAGTAGCTGTTTTTATTGTAACTTTAGAGATTATAAGAGAGCTTTATAATGCTTTTTATAAATTAGAAATAAGAATTAGTCTTCCAATTTTATATTTATCATCCCTGATAACTTTTTTATTTTCTTATTTTAATTATAATATTATATTTCCTTTGATTATAACTTTTCTTATAAACGGATTTTTCTCTATTATATTAATTAAATATTCAACAAGGGATATGGTATATACCATTTTTTCTTATTTTTACGGAGTATTTTTTATTAATCTCTTAGCTTATGTTAATGAAATTTCTTTTTTAATTTCTGCTTTTATAATTGCATTTTCAACTGATACTTTCGCTTATATTATTGGGTCGAAATTTGGAAAACATAAACTAATTGAAAGAATAAGCCCTCATAAATCAGTAGAGGGAGCAATAGGAGGAAGTACATTTTCTGTAATAGTTACAGGGTTTTATTTTTATTTTGTGAAGACTCATTATATTAATTTTGATATTGATATTTCAGTTCTTATTATAATTTTATTAGCATCTATCTCTGGACAATTTGGAGATTTATTTGCTTCAAAAATTAAAAGAGAAACAGGTATTAAAGATTTTTCTCAAATATTACCAGGGCACGGAGGATTTTTAGACAGATTTGACTCATTAATATTTGTTTGTCCTTTCGTATATTTCTTATACTATTTTATATCTTAAGGAGGTTTTATGTCAGCACTTATAGGTTCAATTATTGTTTTCCTTTTAGTTGTATTATTACATGAATTTGGTCACTTTTCAGTTGCAAAATTAGTAGGAATTAAGGTTAACGAATTTTCTGTCGGAATGGGTCCAAAAATATTTCAAAAAACAAAGGGAGAAACAAAGTATTCTCTAAGAGCTTTACCTATAGGAGGATATGTTGCAATGGAAGGCGAGGATGAAGAATCTTTTGACCCTAGATCATTTAATAATGTTTCTGTATTTAAAAGAATGGCAGTGGTCCTAGCTGGTGTAACAATGAATTTTATTCTTGCCATTTTTTGTTTTTTCATACTCTTTTATTTTATTGGCTTTGGTTCAAATGTTATAGACACTGTAATTAAGGACTCTCCTGCTGATGCAGCAGGCTTAACTAAGGGAGATAAAATTGTTGGAGTAAATTATGTCAGAACTGACAATTTGAATGATATAGTCGAAGAAATTTCAAAA
This sequence comes from Peptoniphilus lacrimalis DSM 7455, assembly GCF_000378725.1. Taxonomy (GTDB): domain Bacteria; phylum Bacillota; class Clostridia; order Tissierellales; family Peptoniphilaceae; genus Peptoniphilus_A; species Peptoniphilus_A lacrimalis. Next base: position 109,196 of record NZ_KB900369.1, read on the forward strand.
AACAATGGTAAAGAATTAAATCTTAATATTTTACGAAATAATGAAAGTATAAATAAAAAAATTATGCCAAAATTTTCTAAAGAAGAAAATAGATATATAATTGGCTTTTCTTCCACTAGACAAAGATCCTTCCTTGGCTCTTTTTCTTTAGCTTTTAAACAAACATGTGATGTTGTAAAAGCAATTTTTTCTGTATTTTCTTTAATTAGGGATGGAAAATTCACATCTGATATGATTTCTGGACCTATTGGGGTAATTTCAATTATAGGTCAAGAAACTTCAAAAGGATTTCTGTATTTAGTTCAAATTCTTGCAATCATTTCTGCAAATTTAGGTGTTATGAACTTAATTCCAATACCTGGGCTAGATGGTGGAAAGTTTTTTTTATTAATTATTGAATCAATTAGAGGTAAGGCAATAAGCGAAAAACTTGAAATGAAATTAACTATGATAGGCTATGGGATTTTATTAACATTGATGATTTATGTTACAATTTTTAATGATTTAGGAAGGCTATTTAAATGACAATAAATAGAAAAAAAACAAGACAGGTAAAAGTGGGCAATGTTTATATAGGTGGGGATGCACCCATATCTGTTCAATCTATGACAAATACAATAACAAAAGATATAGATAGTACAGTTAAACAAATTAAAAAATTAGAGGATGCAGGTTGCGATATAATTCGTTTTGCAGTAAATGATTTAGATGATGCCAAAGCTATTGGCCCTATTAAAGAAAGGATCAATATTCCTACTATTTCAGATATTCAATATGACTATAAACTTGCCTTAGCAGCATGCGAAAACAATATTGATGGAATGAGAATTAATCCTGGAAATATTGGAGTTAAATGGAAAGTAAGAGAAGTAGTTGAAGCTTGTAAAGATAAGGGAATTTCCATAAGAATAGGAGTAAATTCAGGTTCAATTAAACAAGAATTTTTAGATAAATACAAAGGTGTAAATGAAAACTCTATAGTTTATAGTGCTTTAGATGAAATAGAAACTTTGGAATCATTAAACTTTACTGATATTAAAGTTTCTTTAAAGGCATCAAATGTAAATTTATCATTGGACTCTTACAGAAAATTTTCAGAAATTTCTGATTACCCTCTACATCTTGGGATTACAGAAGCAGGTCCTCCACCAATTGGTATTATAAAATCTTCTATAGGAATAGGAAGCCTTTTAGCAGAGGGCATTGGCGATACTATAAGAGTATCATTGACTGCTGATCCTATTTATGAAGTTAAAGTTGGTAAAGAAATTTTAAAATCTCTCGGACTTAGGAATGAAGGAATAGATTTAATTTCTTGTCCAACTTGTGCAAGAACAAAAGTTAATTTAATAGATATTGTGAATAAAGCTCAAAAAAGACTTGATTCTTTAGATATGAATTTAAAAGTTGCTATGATGGGATGTGCTGTTAATGGACCTGGTGAAGCAAGAGAAGCTGATATAGGAATTGCTTGTGGTAATAAAAGTGGTTTAATTTTTAAAAAAGGGAAAATAATAAAAAAATGTCCTGAAGATGAGCTTTTAAACCAATTGTTTATAGAAATTGATAAAATGAAAGATTAATTTTCTAAAAAATAAGGCTATTTTTTGTTATAATTATATAAATAGCTTTATTTTTTTGTTTTTTTGAGGTGAGATTTTGGATTTAAAAATAATTTTAGATAAATTAAATGTAAAGTATGATGAAAATTTATCAGCAAAAATAAAAAGTGTAAAATATAAAAAATCCAGCAAAGAAATTTTTATTGAAATTGACTCAAATGAAGATTTAGAAAGTTATCTGAATAATCAAATTGAACAAGCGTTGAGAGAATATTTCGATTCATCTACCATTCATTTGTCATATAATAAAATTTCTAATCCTTACATAGATGAATATGACTTAATAACTAAGGAAATTACAAATTACAATCCTTCTTCTTCTAGCTGGTTAAATGATATGAGTATAAAGATTGATAAAGAACATTTACAAGTGGATATTTTGTGTCCAAGTGAGGAAGTTTATCACTCATTGATTTCTAATGGGCTATCAAAAATTTTACAAGATAAACTAATTTTATTTGATGACTATAAAATCAATTTTGTTAAGAATATCAATAAAGAACCAGACAAAGAATTATTTATAAATAAATTTGAAGAAGAAGAAAAAAATATCTGTAAGTTAACTGAACTTAAACCAACTGAACAAAGTAAAAAAATTGATAATATAAAAAGTGATGATAATAAATATATTTATAAATCCGGCAGATTTAAACTTGGTGATTATACAAAACTTATAGATATGTCGATTAATAATCCTAATATGACCTTTGAAGCAGATATATTTAAAATTGAATATAGGGAATTGAAAAATTGCATACTAGCTAGTTTTTCTGTTACAGATTATTCATATTCTTTATTATGTAAGGCTTTCTTAAAAGATAAAGAAATAGAAAAATTTCAAAATGAATTTAACAATGGTGATCATGTCTTAATTGGTGGTCAATTATCTTATGATACCTTTTCAAAATGTGATACCCTTATGATAAGATACATGGAAAAAACAGAAAAAGAAATGCCTAAAGATACTGCACAAGAAAAAAGAGTCGAACTCAGGGTTCACACTAAAATGAGCCAAATGAATGGAGTCACAAGTTTTTCGGATTTTGCAAAACGTGCTAAAAGTTTTGGTCACAAAGCAATAGCAATCACTGATGTAAGTGATGTACAAGGTTTCCCTGAAGCTATGGATGCAAGTAAAGACTTTGATATTAAAGTAATCTATGGTCTTGATGCAAATTTTGTTGATGATGAAGAAGATGTTGTTATAAATTATAATGAAAATAAATCCTACAATGCTTACGTGGTATTTGATATAGAAACAACAGGTCTATCTCCCATAAGAGATAAAATTACTGAAATTGGTGCTGTAAAAATAGTTGATGGTATAATTACAGAAAGATTTTCACAATTGATCAATCCACAAATGCTAATTCCGGAAAAAGTCCAAGAACTTACCAGAATAACAAATGCTCTAGTTGAAAATGAACCAACTATAGAAGAAGTTGCCCCAAAATTTTATGATTTCATTAAAGATAGCGTTCTTGTTGCACATAACGCAAAATTTGATACTGCTTTTATAAGAAGAGTATTTAAAGAAAATGATTTAGATTTTATTAATCCAATCTTAGATACCTTAAGCTTTGCAAGAGCAACAGTTAAAGATACTAAAAAATTTAACTTAGCTACATTGTGTAAAAAATTTGGTGTATCTTTGGTGGGAGCCCATAGGGCTGTTAATGATGCTGAAGCAACAGCACACCTATTTATAAAGCTTATAAATAAAATTTTTGATCCTAAGCATATAGATTTTAATAAATTAAATTCTTTAAAGTCTCAGATTGAACCAGAAATCTTATTTGAATCTTCTCTTTCAATACTTACAAAAAATGAAGAAGGGTTAAAAAATTTATATAAATTAGTTTCAGATAGTCATATGAATTACTTCAACAGGGTTGCAAAGGTCCCTAGAAGTCTGATTAATAAATATAGAAAAGGTCTTCTGATAGGTTCTGGTGATGAAAGCGGCGAGATATTTAATGCATTTTTTAGAAATTTAGAAATAGATGAAGTAGAAAAAATTGCTAGTTTCTATGATTATTTAGAAATTCAACCTATTGATAATTTTATTCCATCTTTATTACGTAATAAGCTTACAAGAGAAGATATTATTGAAATTAACAAAAAAATTTGCAAAGTTGGTGAAAATTTAGGTATTCCAGTTATAGCAACTTCCAATTGCTTTTATTTAGATGAAAAAGATGATTTGGTTAGAAGAATCATTTTAAATGGAAAAGTTGGAGTTCCTGATTACAATGCAAAAATCAAGCAAAAGTTATATTTTAAATCTACAGATCTTATGCTTGAAGAATTTTCATATTTGGGTGCAGATAAAGCGATGGAAGTGGTTGTTACAAATACAAACTTAATAAATGATTCCATTGACAATGTAAAACCAATACCTGATGGTAAATATCCACCAGTAATTGAAGGCTCGGAAGAAACTCTAAAAAATATTACTTACAAAAAGGCGCATGAAATATATGGGGATCCTTTGCCTCAAATAGTTGAAGCTAGATTAAAAAAAGAACTTGACTCAATAATTTCAAACGGATATGCAGTTTTATATATAATCGCCCAAAAACTTGTTAAAAAATCTAATGATGATGGTTATTTAGTTGGCTCAAGAGGTTCAGTTGGTTCTTCTTTTGCTGCACATATGGCTGATATAACTGAAGTTAATCCATTACCGGCTCACTATATATGTCCACAATGTAAATATAGTGAATTTATGGAAGATCCTACAATTGGTTCAGGGGTAGACTTAGCAGATAAAAATTGTCCTAAGTGTGGTCATAAATTAAATAAAAATGGTCATAATATTCCTTTTGAAGTTTTTCTTGGTTTTTATGGTGATAAAGAACCTGATATAGATCTGAATTTTGCTGGAGAATATCAACCAAATGCTCATAAATACACAGAGGAACTTTTTGGAAAGGGCTATGTTTTTAGAGCAGGAACAATTGGTAAAGTTGCATACAAGACTGCTTACGGATATGTCAAGAAATTTTTTGAAAATCAAGAAGATATATCTCAAACAGAAGTAGATAGATTAACCATAGAAGCTACAGGAGTTAAAAGAACAAGCGGACAACATCCAGGAGGAGTTATGATTTGTCCAAAATCAAAAGATATTTTTGACTTTACTCCTATACAATATCCGGCTGATGATAAATCCTCAGGGGTTATAACAACTCACTTTGACTATAACTTCATTCATGGAAAGATACTTAAGCTTGATATACTCGGTCATGATGGACCTACTATAATAAAAATGCTTGAAGATTTTATAGGAATAGATACATCAAAAATACCGCTTGATGATAAAGATACCCTATCTTTATTTTCAAGTGGTGAAAAATTAAATCTCGATAAAAATATCTTTGATGTTAGTACGGGAACATTAGGTATTCCAGAATTTGGTACTGGCTTTGTAAGACAAATGCTTATAGACACTAAGCCAAAAAACTTTGCAGAACTTGTAAGAATATCAGGTTTATCCCATGGAACTGATGTATGGTTAGGAAATGCAGCAGATCTTGTTTCTTCAGGTCAGGCAAGCTTATCAGAAGTTATTTGTACAAGGGAAGATATAATGCTTTATTTAATAGCTGCAGGTGCAGAGAATAAAATGGCTTTTGATACAATGGAAAAAGTTAGAAAGGGTAAAGGACTAACTGACGAACAAATAAAAATAATGAATAATCTAAAATTACCTCCTTGGTATATAGATTCTTGTTTGAAAATTAAATATATGTTCCCAAAGGCTCACGCTGTAGCGTATGTTATGTTATCTTTTAGAATAGCATATTGTAAATTGAATTATCCATTAGCGTTTTATGCCACCTACTTCACTATAAAACTTTCAGACTTTGTAGGAGAGGTAATTATTAATGGACCAGAAGCTATAAAGGCTCAAATTGACTTTATTAATAATAAAGAAACCCCAAGTTCAAAGGAGCAAACTCAAATGCCTATATATGAAGTTGCATTAGAAATGTATTCAAGAGGACTTGAATTTTTACCAGTAGATATTTATAAGTCAAAAGCTCAGGAATTTACAATTGAAGATAAAAAAATCCGTATGCCGCTAAGAGCCCTAACTGGAGTAGGGGAACAAGCTGCTAAAAATATTATAGAAGCAAGAAATGATGGGCAATTTTTGTCTAAAGAAGACTTATTAAAAAGAGCTAAAGTTGGTAAATCGTTACTCAATATTTTTGAAATAAATAATGTAATAAAAGATATGGATGATACCAACCAAATATCAATGTTTAATATGTTTTAACTTGCATTTGTAGCTATTTGTGATATAATTAAATAAAGTATGTAAGAAAGTAAGTTAGAGAGTGGGGTTCCCACTCTTTGTTTTTTACTTGGAGGTGCCTATGGATAAAAAATCATTTAAAAATCAAATTTTTAAAATAGCACAAGTTTCTGCTGAAGAATTAGGATACGAAATTGTAGATATTGAATATCAAAAAGGCAATAAACATGATTTGCTTTCTATTTTTATTTTTAAAAAAGAAGGAATTGACCTTGATGACTGTACTAAAATGAGTCACAATATAGAGAAAAATTTGGATAATTTAGAAATATTAACAAGACCTTATTACCTTGAAATTTCTTCGCCTGGGCTTGATAGACCAATTAAAACTAAAGATGATTATAGAAGAAATTTAGAAAATGAGGTTGAGGTAAAGCTTTACGGACCTTACAATGGCAAAAAAGAGTACGTTGGAATTTTAAAAGATTATAATGAGCATAATGTTATTATTTGTGTTGAAAATGACAATATTGAAATTCCTATAAAAAATATTTCGTCAATGAAACAAGTTATAAAGTTTTAACGGAGGAGAAGATGAATCAAGAGTTTATAGAAGCATTAAATGAAATAGAAAAAGAAAAAGGAATATCCAAAGACATAATTTTTGATGCCTTAGAACAAGCTTTGGTTTCTTCCTATAAAAAAAATTACGGAACTTCACAAAATGTAATTGTAAAAATGGATAGAGAAACTGGGGAAATAAAACTTTTTGCCTACAAAAATATAGTGGAAGAAGTAGAAAACCCAGAAATTGAAATCAGCCTTGAAGATGCAAAAAAAATTGATATTAATTTTAAGCTTGGAGATAATTACACTAAGGAAATTCACCCAAAAAATTTTGGAAGAATCGCTGCACAAACAGCAAAACAAGTTGTTATTCAAAGAATTAAAGATGCAGAACGTGATGTGATATTTGAAGATTTTACAAAAAAGGAAAGAGAATTATTAACCGGTCTTGTTCAAAGGTCAAATCATGGTAATGTATATGTAGATTTAGACAAAACAGAAGGAATTTTACTTCCTAATGAACAAATTAAAGGTGAAAGTTATAAGCATGGTGATAGGTATAAGATGCTTCTTTTGGAAGTGAAAAAGTCTTCAAAGGGGCCTCAGGTTATCTTATCTAGATCCCATCCTGATTTAATCAAAAGATTGTTTGAACTTGAAGTTCCTGAAATAAATGAGGGTATTGTTGAAATTTATTCAATTTCTCGTGAAGCTGGTTCTAGAACTAAAATAGCTGTTTTTTCTCTAGATCCAGAAGTTGATCCATTAGGAGCCTGCGTTGGTTATAAGGGACAAAGAGTAAATGCAATAGTAGATGAATTAAGTAACGAAAAAATTGATATTGTTATTTATCAAAAAGATCCACAAGAATTCATCGCAAATTCTTTAAGTCCATCAAAAGTTGAAAAAGTTTTTATTAATGAAGATGACAAATCTGCTTTAGCGATTGTCCCAGATTATCAACTTTCTCTAGCAATAGGTAAAGAGGGACAAAATGTAAGACTTGCTGCTAAGCTAACAGGATGGAAAATAGATATTAAATCTATGAGTCAATATGAAGAGTATTTAGAAGAAGAAAACATAACCGAAGAAGAATTGGAAAAGAGATTTTCTGAAAAAAAAGAAAGTGACCTATCTGAATCAGATTCACTTGATTCTTATGATAACTCAAATGAAGAAAACAGTGAAGATTTAGAGGTTGAAAAAAATGAAGATACTTTAAAGTCTAATGAAAATATTGAAGAAGTTTCTGATAATAATATAAATAATGAAATAACTGAAGATTTTGAAAATGATATTGAATCAAATGATATAGACTAAGAAAGGAAAATAAATTATTAATTAATTTTTAAATGGAGAATTATGGTAAAAACAAGAAAAATACCTATGCGTACTTGTATAGGTTGTAGAGAACAAAAACCAAAAAAAGAATTAATTAGAGTTGTAAGAAATAAAGAAAACCAAATCTTTATAGATTTGACGGGAAAGGCAAATGGTAGAGGTGCATATTTATGTAGAAGCAAAGACTGTCTGGATAAAGCTATTAAATCTAAAGCTTTAAACAGAGCATTTTCTACAGAGATTGACAAAGAAACTTATGAAAAGCTAAAAGAGTCAATATAATAAATATCATCTTTTAAGGAGGTGTTCTATTTGTCAAATATAAGAGTACACGCGCTGGCAAAAGAAATTGGGATTACAAGTAAAGAACTTTTAATAAAATTAAAAGAACTTAATATCGAAGCAAAAAATCACATGTCTACTATTGACGAAAAAGATGAAGAAAAAGTTAGAAAACTCTATTCAAAGGGCACTAAAAAAGACGATAGCAAGGTAAAGGAAAGTAAAAATATAGACAAGAAATCTCACAAGAATCAAAATATGAAAAAGGATTCTCATAAAGAAAAAATTGATCACACATCAAAAAGTAATAATTTTAATAAAAAACATAAGATAAGTAACGACACTACTGATGATGAAGATATTTTAAAACACAAAAGAAATATAAATCAAAAAAATCTTCATAAAAATAAAAAAAATAATGCCAACGAGCAAGAAGAAAAAAAAGAATACAAACCTAAAGACTTAAGCAAAAAAAAGCCAAAGAAGAAGCAAAAAAATAAAGATAAATCTCATGATCATAGTGAAGAAGGACCTATTAAAATCAAAGTTCCTTTAACTGTAAAAGATTTTGCAGAAAAAACTAATCAAGGAATAAGTGCAGTAATGACAAAATTAATTGGCTTAGGGGTAATGGCTAATCAAAATCAATCAATAGATGAGGATACCTGTATTCTTCTTGCTGATGAATTAAATGTTCAAATAGAAATTGATAAAGACGATGAATCTGAAATCACGATAGAAGAAAAATTTGGTCTGTTAAAAGAAGATAAAGAAAGAGACTTAAAACTTAGAGCTCCGGTTGTTACTGTAATGGGTCACGTTGACCATGGTAAGACATCCTTACTTGATGTAATTAGAAAATCACATGTTACTGCTCAAGAAGCAGGCGGAATAACCCAACATATAGGTGCTTATACAGTAAATTTGAAAGGTAAAAAAATCACCTTCCTTGATACTCCAGGTCACGAAGCTTTCACTTCCATGAGACTAAGAGGAGCTCAAACTACTGATATTGCAGTTCTTGTTGTTGCTGCAGATGATGGTGTAATGCCTCAAACTGTAGAGGCTATATCTCACGCAAAGTCAGCAGATGTTCCTATAATTGTAGCCATCACAAAAGTGGATAAACCTGATGCAAATCCAGAAAGGGTAAAGCAAGAGCTCATGAACTATAACTTAGTTTCTGAAGAATGGGGCGGCTCAACAATTATGGTTGCTGTTTCATCAAAAACCAAAGAGGGAATTGATGAGCTTTTGGAAATGATTTTACTTGTTGCAGAAATGCAAGAATTAAAGGCTAATCCTAATAGGCTTGCAGTGGGTAATATCATTGAAGCTAATCTTGATAAATCAAAAGGTCCAATGGCAACTGTTTTAGTAAAAAATGGAACTTTAAGATCTGGCGATTATGTTGTTTCAGGTGTGTGCTATGGTAGAGTTAGAGCAATGGTTGATGACAAACATAGAAAAATAAAAAAAGCTGGTCCTTCTATGCCTGCTGTTATTTTAGGACTCAGTGATGTTCCAAACGCTGGCGATTTAATTTATGCAGTAAAGGATGATAAGACAGCAAAAACTATATCAGAAAAAAATGCTGAGCTTGCGAGAGACGAAAGATTAAGTAATACAAATAAAATCAGTCTTGAAAATTTATTTGCAAAAATAAAAGAAGATGAAATGAAAGAACTTAACCTTGTTGTAAAAGCAGATGTAAAAGGTTCTGTAGAAGCGTTGATACAATCTTTACTTAAGCTTTCAAATGATGAAGTTAAGATTTCAATAGTTCACTCAGGTGTTGGCGGAATAAATGAATCTGATGTTACTTTGGCATCTGCTTCTAATGCTATTGTGTTAGGATTTAATGTAAGACCTAATATAAATGCAATAGATTTAGCAAAGAATGAAGAAGTCGAAATCAGGACATATAGGGTAATATATGATATTCTTAACGATATCGAAAAAGCAGTTAAAGGTATGCTTGAACCAACTATTGTAGAAGAAATAATGGGTAGGTGTGAAATTAGACAAATATTCAAACTTCCAACAAATAATATTGTAGCTGGTGTTTATGTATTGAGTGGAAAAATACTAAGAAATTCAAAAGTTAAGGTTTTAAGAGATGATGTTGTAATTCACGAAGGAGATATTTCATCACTTAAGAGATTCAAGGATGATGTTAAGGAATTACCAACAAGCTATGAAGGTGGCTTAATGATTGATGGATTTAATGATGTTAAAGAAGGAGATTTATTAGAATCTTTCATTCTTAAAGAAGTTAAAAAGGATTAACATGGATAATAAAAGAATAAATAAAATATCCGAAGAAGTAAAAAGATGCCTTATGGATATTGTACAAAATAAAATAAAAGACCCAAGAATACCTACTTTAACAAGCATATCTCATGTAGAAGTTACAAGAGATTTATCTTTTGCAAAAGTATATGTTTCAATATTTGCTGATGATATTAAAAAGCAAAAGGCTTTACAAGGTTTAGAAAGTGCCAAAGGTTTTATAAAAAAAGAATTAGCCAGAGAAGTTAAATTGAGAGTCATGCCTGAACTAATTTTTATTAATGATGATTCCATTGAAAAAGGATTAAAAATGGATAAACTTATCAATGAGGTTAATCATGGTAAAAAATTTTAATGAATATATTAAAATTCTAGAAGAAAAGATAAATAAGGCTAATACAATTGCCATAGCTAGTCATATGAACCCAGATGGAGATAATTTGGGTTCAAAGCTATGCCTGTATAAACTTTTTAAAAACTTAAATAAGGAAGTTTACGTAATTGAAAATGACCAAGTACCAACCGCAGAAAAATTTTTACCTGGTGTTGAACATCTTGTTGATTCAGATACTTTAGAAGATAAAAAAATTGATTTAATGATAGTTACTGATTGTGGTGATATAGAAAGAATAGGTCGTGCTGAATCAATTTTTAAAAAAGCTGATTTTACTGTAAATATTGACCATCATGAAACTAATGTTGAATTCGCTGATCTAAATTTAGTTGATATGAAGGCTCCTGCTGTTTGTGAATTTTTATATTTAATTTTAAAACAAATGAATTTTAGTATTGATAAGGATATGGCAACTTGTTTATATACTGGGATTTCAACAGATACAGGTTCTTTTAAGTATGATTCTATAAGACCATTAACCTTTGAAGTAGCAATAGAACTTTTAAAAATTGGTATAGATATAAACAAAATTACTGTAAATTTATACCAACGTCGCTCAAAAGAAAAAACGGAACTTCTTATTAGAGCATTGAATAATATAAGATATTATGAGAATAACAAAATTGGACTTGTAAGTATTAATGAAAAAGATATTTTTGAAACTGGGGCAAGAAAGTCAGATTCTGATGGTATAGTAGAATTTGTAAGGGATATAGATGGTATTGAGCTTTCTATTTTTATAAACGAAAAAAAAGACTACTACAAATTATCTACAAGGTCAAAAACCTATGTAGATTGCACAAAAATAGCTAAAGTTTTTGGTGGTGGCGGTCATATTCGTGCAGCAGGAGCAACTTTATATAAAAAAGATTATCCAAATCTTTGTGATGCTATAAATAGAATAATTGATTTAAGCTCTAATGAAATTTGATATGGATGGAATTTTATTAATTAATAAAAAAAAGGGTATAACTTCCCATGATGTTATATCTATTGTTAGAAAAAAATTAAATATTAAAAAAGTTGGTCATTGTGGTACACTTGACCCTATGGCAACAGGCTTACTTATTATTTTAATAGGTAAGGCTACTAAACTTTCAGATTATATAATGAAAAATAGAAAAACTTATTTAGCCAAAGTAAAACTTGGTCTTCTAACCGATTCCTATGATATAACTGGAAATATATTAGAAAATCAAGGTTTTACAGTAGATAAAGATAAATTGATTGAAGTTTTGAAATCATTTGTTGGCGAAGTAAAACAGATACCACCTATGTATAGTGCAATAAAAGTAAATGGTAAAAAACTATATGAATATGCTAGAAAAGGCATTGAAGTTAAAAGGAAAGAAAGACTTGTGAAAATTTACTCAATGGAGCTTCTAGATTTTAATGGCAAGGACGAATTTGTTATTAATTGTGATGTTTCAAGCGGAACATATATTAGAACCTTGGCTTTTGATATAGGTAGAAAGTTAAATACCTACGGAACTTTACTAGAACTACAAAGAAATAGCATTTCTAATTTTAATTTAAATGAGTGTTTAAATATAGATGATATTGAATCAATAGACCTAGAAGAACTCCATAGTAGGATAATTCCAATGGAAAAAGCCCTTTTAAATTTTGAAAAATTTTCATATCCAAGTGATTTTTATGATAAACTATTAAATGGTATAAAATTTCAGACAGAAAAGGATTTTGAAGACAAAATTTTCAGACTTTATTGTAGAGATGAATTTATAGGATTAGGTAGGATGGAAGTTGATAATGGAAGAAATTATATGGCTTTATTTAAAAAGCTTATCAGGTGAGAAATGATAGTTATTGATATTGATTTAAATTATGTAGCTGAAAAAAATTCTATAATTGCATTGGGAAACTTTGATGGGGTGCACAAAGGTCATAGAAAATTATTGGAAAGCACTGTCAAAATAGCTAAAGAAAAGAAATTGAAATCTGCTGTGTTAGGTTTTAAATCACATAGTTCCAATATGTATTCTGAAAATAAAAAAAAGATCCTAACAACAAACACAAGTAAGTTTAAGATTTTTTCGGACTTAGGAATAGATATAGTCTATCTTATTGATTTTAGCAAAGAATTTATGTCTATGTCACCTATGGAATTTCTGAAAGACTTCTTACAGGAAAAATTAAAAGTTAAGGGTCTTGTCGTTGGGTATGACTACACATTTGCATATAAAAAAGCAGGTGATGTTAATTATTTAAAAGAACACTCATATCTTTTCAATTGGTTAGATATAATAGAAGAACAAACTTGGCAAGGACAAGCCATATCATCATCACTGATAAGAAAATTAATTTCTGAGGGAAAAATAAAAGAAGCAAACTTCCTATTAGATAGTAATTTTACTGTTATGGGAAAAGTTATCCATAATAAAGGTTTGGGTCAAAAAATGGGTTATCCAACAGCTAATTTAGAACTCTGCGACAATTATATAATTCCTAGATATGGAGTATATGATACAGATATTATTGTTGATGGTAAAAAGTATAAAGCTGCTACAAGTGTTGGAACTAATCCAACTGTTGAGGATGATGGAATAAAGATAGAAGCTCATATTTTAAATTTTAATGATAATATCTATGGAAAAACTGTTGAATTAATTTTTCTTGATTTCATCAGACCTGAATTAGTATTTAAAAATATTGATGAGTTATTTAAGCAAATTAACTTAGATGTTAAGAAAGTTCAAGAAAGATAAATCTTTACATTTACTAACACTTTTGATATTATATATAAATAAGTTATTTACCTTTTCGTGGTTAATCGTTCCTCGGCGATTTACTAGGCTAAGGTTAATTAATTATAGGAGGAAATATGTTAAACAAAGAAGAAAAAATCGAAATTATTAATGAGTACAAAGCTCATGAAGGAGATACTGGTTCTCCAGAAGTACAAATTGCTATTCTTACAAAAAGAATAAACGACCTTAATGAACATTTAAGATATCATAAGAAAGACCACCATTCAAGAAGAGGACTTTTGAAAATGGTTGGTAAAAGAAGAAATCTTTTAAGATATCTTAAAGAAAAAGATATTGAAAGATATCGTAAGTTAATAGAAAGACTAAATATTAGAGGATAAAAAGAGCGGGGTATCCGCTCTTTATTTTTAGAGGAGGAGTTATGGAGAAAATATATACCATGGAGCTGGCTGGCACTGAATTAAAAGTTACTGTTGGTAAAGTAGCTGAACAAGCTAACGGCGAATGTCTAGTACAATATGGTGATACTGTTGTCCTCGTTACTGCTACTTCTTCGAAAGAACCTAGAGAAGGGATAGATTTCTTTCCTCTAAGTGTTGATTATGAAGAAAAAATGTATGCAGTTGGTAAAATTCCAGGAGGATTTATTAAAAGAGAAGGAAGACCGAGTGAAAAAGCAACTTTAACAGCCAGACTTATTGATCGTCCATTAAGACCTCTTTTTCCAGAAGGATATAGAAATGATGTTCAAATTGTAGCCACTGTATTAAGTGTTGACCAAGACCATATACCGGATATTCCTGCAATGATTGGTTCATCAATAGCATTATGTTTATCTGATATTCCTTTTGACGGTCCTACAGGTTCAGTTCAAGTAGGACTTGTTGATGGAGAATATGTAATAAACCCCAATCAAGAACAAAGAGAAAAAACTGATATAAATCTGATGCTTTCTGGAACAAGTTCTGCAATAATGATGGTTGAAGCAGGAGCAAATATTGTTTCAGAAGAACAAATGCTAAATGCAATTTTAACTGGCCACGAAGCAATCAAAGAAATATGTCATTTTATCGACAGTATAGTAAGTGAAATAGGAAAAGAAAAATCCAAGTATATCCTATTTAAACCTGACCAAGAAATTGTTGATAAGGTAAAAGATTTTGGTACTGATATACTTGTAAATGCAATTCGTCAAAAAGACAAAGTTTTAAGAGAAAAATTGACTGACCAAGCAAAAAATGAAATCAGACAACATTTTGAAGATTTAATGGAAGAAAATTCCAAAGATGTGGAAGCAGCCATTGAAGAAATTGAAGTAACAGAAGTTAGAAGGGGAATAATAGAAGAAGATAGAAGACCTGATGGAAGAAAATTAGAAGAAATTAGACATTTATCTTCAGAAGTAGGATTACTTCCAAGAGCACATGGAAGCGGATTATTTACTAGAGGACAAACTCAAGTTTTATCAGTAACAGCTTTAGGTGCATTATCTGAAGAGCAAACTATAGATGGTCTAGGTGATGATAAACCAAAACATTATATTCACCATTACAATTTCCCAGGTTTTTCTGTAGGAGATACTAAGCCTTCAAGAAGCCCAGGAAGACGTGAAATTGGTCACGGAGCCTTAGCTGAAAGAGCTCTTATACCAGTTATTCCATCAATAGAAGAATTTCCCTATACAATAAGAGTTGTATCTGAAGTTTTATCTTCAAATGGTTCATCTTCACAAGCTTCAGTTTGTGGGTCAACATTATCACTCATGGATGCAGGCGTGCCTATTAAAGCTCCTGTTGCTGGTATTGCAATGGGTCTTATAGAAGAACATGGAGTAACAAAAATTTTAACAGATATTCAAGGACTTGAAGATCACTTCGGTGATATGGACTTTAAAGTTGCTGGTACAAGAGAAGGTATAACAGCAATTCAAATGGATATCAAAGTTGAAGGTATAAAAAAAGAAATTTTGGAGGTTGCTCTTGAAAGAGCTAAAGTAGCAAGACTCGAAATTTTAGACCATTTAAAAACTACTATTGATAAACCAAGAGATCACTTATCAAAATACGCTCCAATTATTCATATTATATTGATTGACCCAAATAAAATTGGTGATGTCATAGGAGCAGGTGGAAAAACAATTAATAAAATTATTGAACAAACAGGCGTTAAAATTGATATAGATGATGATGGTAAAGTTTCAGTATTATCCGAAGATGCCGAAAAAGCCAAAGAAGCAATTTCTATAATAGAAAGTATTATAAAGGAAGTTGAAGTTGGTGATGAGTATCTAGGCAAAGTTAAAAAAATCATGAAATTTGGTGCTTTTGTTGAGCTTAAAAAAGGAACAGAAGGTCTGCTTCATATTTCAGAAATTGCTCATGAAAGAACTAGAGAAGTCGGAGATGTATTACATGTAGGTGATCAGGTAAAAGTAAAAGTCATTGAAATAAATGATGAGAACGGAAAAATTTCTCTTTCCAGAAAAGTTCTCTTACCTAAACCTAAAAGAACTGAAAAAAATAACGACCATTTCACTGAACATCAAAAAGAAAAATCTCAATATAGTGAAGATGAAACAAAAGAAATTTAAATATTAAAATATTAATCGCATTTTATGATGCGATTTTTTTACAGGAGGATTATGAAAATAAAAATTATAAATAAAAGTAAACATCCACTACCTCAGTACCAAACACAAGGTTCAAGTGGAATGGATTTAAGAGCAAATTTAGATAAAAAAATTATATTAAAATCTCTTGAAAGAACCCTTGTACCTACTGGTATTTATATAGAATTGCCACAAGGATACGAAGCTCAAATTAGAGCTAGAAGCGGTTTAGCATTAAAAAAAGGTCTATCATTACCTAATGGTATTGGAACAATTGACTCAGACTACAGGGGAGAATTAAAAATTATTTTTGTTAATCTAGGAAAAGAAGATATACAAATAAATGATGGAGATAGAATTGCCCAAATGGTAATTATGAAAATAGAAAGACCAGAAATTGAAGAAGTGGAAATATTAGGTGACACCGAAAGAAGCAAAGGTGGTTTTGGTCATACAGGTCTTTAATGTTCTTAAATTATTAAGCTTGTGATATAATATTAAAGAGGTGTAACAGTGGATAAAAAGAAGAAAATTCTTAAAAAAAATAAAGTAAAAGCACCAAATACTAAGACTGTCGGTGAGCCTAAGAGTGAAATATTCGGTCTATTTCTAATGGTTATAGGAATAATTTTTTTCATATCCATATTTTCAGACAAAATGGGAATTATTGGACGACTCGTATATAAATTTTTATCTGTACTTTTAGGCTCAGCAAATTATATTTTTCCCTTATTACTAATATTTTGGGGAATTCTCTATAATATTACTGCTACAAAACTATATACTAAAAGATATATTATTTGTAGTTTAATTATTTATTTCTCAATATTAATTTTATTAGATGCTTCAAAGGAATTAGATTTAACACTTGTTGATAGAATAAATAGATCTATTGAGTATATGTCTATTGCAAGAAGTGGAGGAATTATAGGGGCTATATTAGGATTTTTTTCATACAAATTATTGGGTTCATTAGGAACTTATATTTTTGTTGGTATTATAATTTTGGTTAACTTATATATTATGCTTAGGACAAATATTGACCAAATAATAATGGCTTATGAGGATTTATCAGATTATTTGGAAGATAGGAAAAAAATTCTAGCAGAAAAGAAAATAAAAAGAGAGAATGATAAATCAAATAAGGTTGAAGAAAAAGAACTCAAAAAAAGTCAGAAAGAAGATAAAAAACTAAAAATCTTAGATAATTTTAAAATCAAAAAAGACAATCTTTTAGAAGATAATAAAACAAAAGAAAATAAAGATTTTATTATTAAAGAATATAAAACTACAAATATTAATAATACTCAAGAAAACAATTCAAATATACAAGAATCAAGTTCTGAAGAATTAACTGAAAAAGATAAAGAAGAATTTAAGAATATTGACCAAGAACTTCCTGATGAAACTTATATTTATCCGGATATTTCTCTACTTAATATAAATGAATCAAACAATACAATGTCTAATCAGGAGATTATAAAAAATGGTAAAATTATCGAAAAAACTCTTGATAACTTTAATATGGATTGTCAAATTACTTCTATTAATAAAGGACCTGTAATTACTTGTTATGAACTAAAACCAGCTCCTGGAATAAAATTATCTAGAATTGTAAGTTTATCAGATAATATCTCTATGGCATTGGGCTCTTCTGATATAAGAATTGAAGCTCCTATTCCTGGCAAGACAGTTGTAGGTATTGAAGTTGCAAATAAATTTAAAGATTCTGTTGGATTGAGAGAAATTTTGGAATCTTCTGAATTTGTTAATTCAAAATCTGATGTCCCGCTAACCTTAGGTAAGGACGTTGAAGGCAATATTATCGTTGAATCAATTTCTGATATGCCTCATTTATTAATTGCTGGGGCAACAGGTTCAGGAAAATCAGTTTGCATAAATACAATTATAAGTAATATTTTATACAAATCTTCACCGAATGATGTTAGGCTTATGCTTATTGACCCTAAAGTTGTAGAACTCAGTGTTTACAATGGTATCCCTCATCTACTTATACCTGTTGTTACAAATCCAAAAAAAGCTGGATATGCTTTAAATTGGGCGGTAGATGAAATGGAAAGAAGATATAAACTTTTTGCTGAGGCTCAAGTTAGAGATATAAAGGGATATAATAAGAAAAAAATCAAGGAAGGTAAAATTTCTGAGAAAATTCCAAAGATAGTTATTATTGTTGATGAATTAGCTGATTTAATGATGGTTTCTTCTAATGAAATTGAAGACTATATAGCTAGACTTGCACAAATGGCTAGAGCTTGTGGTATGCATTTAATACTAGCGACTCAAAGACCAAGTGTTGATGTTATAACTGGTACTATAAAGGCTAATATCCCTTCTAGAATTGCTTTTGCTGTTTCTTCTGCAGTTGATTCTAGAACCATACTTGATATGAGCGGAGCTGAAAAACTATTAGGTAGGGGAGATATGCTATTTTACCCATCATCATACTCTAAACCAAAAAGAATTCAAGGCGCATTTATTAGTGATGAAGAAGTAGAAAGATTAGTAGATTTTGTTAAATTAAATAATGAGAATTCTGAAATCAATAAACAAAGCCTAATAGCAAGTCAAATAAATAATAAAGAAAAAGATGACAATTTAGATTTAGATCCCTTGTTTGCTGATGCAATTAATTATGTTTTAGGAGATGAACAAGCATCAATTTCCTACTTACAAAGAAAATTAAAAGTTGGTTATTCAAGAGCGGCAAGAATAGTTGACCAAATGGAAGAACTTGGAATAATAGGACCTCATGAAGGCTCAAAACCAAGAAAACTTTTAAAAACCAAGGAAGAAATAGATGATCTATTAGGTGATGATAATGAATAGTGTTAAAATTGTAACTCTAGGTTGCTCAAAAAATGAAGTTGACTCTTCTTGTATGATGTCTATCCTTGACAAGAATAGATATTCAGTTGAAAATGACCCACAAAAAGCTGATATAATTATTGTAAACACTTGTGGATTTATTGATGCAGCTAAAGAGGAGTCCATTGATACAATTCTACAAATGGCAAAATATAAAGAAACTGGTTCTTGCAAAAAAATGATTTTATCAGGCTGTTTAGCTCAAAGATATCCTGAAGAGCTTTTAAAAGAAATACCTGAAGCTGATGGAATTATAGGAACAGGAAACATCAGTCAAATAAATGACATTTTAGATAGGTCTATAGATGGAGAAAGAGTTATAAAAGTTGATAATATAAATTCACCTTATCTAGAAGGAATAAAGAAAGAAAAGGTAAATATTACTGAATATGTCAAAATATCAGAAGGCTGTAATAATAATTGCTCTTATTGTATTATTCCAAAACTACGTGGTAAAAATAGGTCAAGGAGAATAGAAGATATTTATGAAGAAGTATCTTATCTAGCCAAAAATGGTGCTAGAGAAATTATACTTATAGCTCAGAACACGACTGATTATGGTATTGACTTGTATGGAAGATATTCTCTTTCAAAACTTATTAAAGAAATATCTAAGATAAATGATATAAAATGGATTCGAGTTTTATACCTTTATCCCGACCATTTTACTGATGAACTTATTAGTGAATTCATTAATAATGATAAATTAGTAAAATATGTAGACATTCCATTGCAACATTATAGCGACCATGTCTTAAAACTCATGGATAGGCACACAGATAAAGAACACATTAAAAATCTCATTGAAAAATTAAGGAAAATAAAAGGGCTTGTAATCAGAACAACATTTATAGTGGGTTTTCCTGGTGAAAGTGAAGAGGATTTCAATATATTAAGAGAGTTTATAAATACCTATAAATTTGATAAGTTAGGTGTTTTCACTTATTCTAGAGAAGAATCAACAAAAGCAAATAATCTTAATGAACAAATAGATGAAGATGTTAAAGAATATAGACGAGATATAATAATGGAAGACCAATTAAAGATATCAGAAAGACTCTTAGAAGATAAAATTGGTCAAGTTTTACAAGTTTTAATTGAGGAAAAAATTGAAGATAATTTATATGCTGGAAGGTCTTATCTTGATAGTCCAGACATTGATGGAGTTATTTATGTTAATTCAAATAAAAACTTATCAATAAATAGTTTTATTAATGTAAAAGTTACATCTTCAATAGAATATGATTTAATAGGAGATGCTGTATGAATTTGCCAAATAAATTAACTTTTATAAGAATATTAATGGTACCAATTTTTATTGTATTTATGTATTTAAATTTTAAAAGTTCTAGATTGGTAGCTACTTTTATTTTCTGTCTTGCTTCTTTTACTGATTATTTAGATGGGCACATAGCTAGAAAAAATAATTTGGTTACAAATTTCGGTAAATTTGCGGACCCACTTGCTGATAAAATTTTAGTTTGTGCTGCACTTATTGTATTAACATCTATAGGAACAATTCCTGCTATAGGAGTAATTATCATAGAAGCAAGAGAGTTTGCCGTTTCTGGGCTTAGAATAATAGCAGCATCAGAAAATATAACAATAGCTGCTAGTAAATTAGGAAAATTCAAAACCGTTTCACAACTTATTTCTATAATTTTACTTTTATCTAATATTGAATCATTATATAAATTCGGAATTATTTTGTTTTATTTCGCAGTGCTTATGACAATAGTTTCTGGTATTGATTACTTTATTAAAAATAAAAAAGTTTTAGATTTGAATAATATTTAGAGGTGTGTATGAAAGCTGAAATAATTACTGTAGGAACTGAACTACTTATAGGCTCAATTTTAAATACTAATGCAAAATTTTTATCTGAAAGATTAATTGATTTAGGAGTGGATGTTGTAAGACAAGTGTCTGTTGCTGATGATATGAATTCAATAATTAAAGAACTTAATATTTCTATGAATGAGGCAGATTTGATATTTCTCTGCGGTGGTCTTGGACCTACTAATGATGACTTAACAAGGGAAGCCTTGGCTAAATTTTTAAATAAAAAAATTTATATTGATAAAGATGCTAAAGAAAAATTAGTGTTAAGATTTGAAAAAATTAGTAAAAAAATGACAGATAATAACATTAAACAGGTAAGTCTTATAGAAGGTTCTAAAAAACTTGATAATAATTGGGGTCTTGCTCTAGGAGAGGTTAATGATTATAATGGCAAAAAAATATTTTTATTTCCCGGACCTCCAAAAGAATTTGAACCCATGGTTGATGCTTATCTAGCACAAAATATTCATGAAAATCAAAAAATTATTGTTAGGTCTTTAAATGTTATTGGACTAGGAGAGTCTTTAACTGAAGATAGAATAAGGAAATTGAATTTAGAAAATAAATATATTTCAATCAACACTTTTGCTCATTTTACTCAGACTGAAATTAAACTTATAGCTAAGGGTGAGGATTATGAATATATTTCAAATATAATGTCTAATAGTATAGAAAAATTATATGATGAATTTAAAGACCATATTTATTCTGATAATAACCAAAGCGTTGAAGAAGTCTTGGTAAAAAGATTGATGGACAAAAATTTAACTATATCCTTTGCTGAATCTATTACTGGAGGTCTTTTAGCTGCATCTATTACTGATGTAGCTGGTTCATCAAAGATTTTATCTTCATCTTATGTAACCTACTCTAATGATTCTAAAATTAAGAACTTAGGAGTAAGAAAAGAAACTTTAGATAAATATGGTGCCATAAGTGAACAAACAGCTCTTGAGATGGCTTGTGGATTAAAAAATAAGACTAATTCAAGCGTGTGTGTTTCTACTACAGGCGAAGCTGGACCAGAGCCTTCTGAAACAGATATAGGAAATGTTTTTATATGTATTTATTTCTCTGAAGATAATTATCAGCTAAAACATTTTTATTTCCCAGGAAATAGAGAGAGAGTAAGAAATAGAACAGTAAGTCAAGTTTTATCAAATTTGTTGTACTTAATTAATAAAGAATAGGAGTTATTATGAACGATAATTTAGAAAAGAAAGAAGCCCTAGATAAGGTATTAGCGACCATAGAAAAACAATATGGTGAAGGTTCAATAATGAAGCTTGGTCAAGATGCTAAACTCAATATAGACTCAATTCCAACTGGAGCCTTAGCTTTAGATATAGCTTTAGGTATTGGCGGAATACCAAAGGGAAGAATAATTGAAATTTACGGACCTGAATCATCAGGTAAAACTACTATTGCTCTGCATATTGTAGCTGAATCTCAAAAATTAGGCGGTAATGCAGCTTTTATAGATGCAGAACATGCTCTTGATCCGGGTTATGCTAAAAAATTAGGTGTAGACGTTGAAAATCTTATTATTTCTCAACCTGACACAGGAGAACAAGCCCTTGAAATAACTGAAGCTTTAGTACGTTCTAATGCAGTTGATATTGTTGTAATTGACTCTGTTGCAGCCCTAGTTCCTAAAACAGAGATTGATGGAGAAATGGGTCAAGCAACTATAGGTCTACAAGCAAGACTTATGTCTCAAGCTTTGAGAAAATTAACTGGTGCTATAAATAAATCAAAAGCAGCCGTAATATTTATCAATCAATTAAGGGAAAAAGTTGGGGTTATATATGGAAATCCTGAAACAACAACAGGAGGTAGAGCTCTTAAATTTTATTCTACAATAAGACTTGATGTCAGAAGAATTGAAATTATTAAAAAGGGAGATTCTCCTATTGGTAGCCGTGTTCGTGTAAAAGTTGTTAAAAATAAAGTTGCACCTCCATTTAAAGAAGCTGAAGTTGATATCATGTATGGGACTGGAATATCAAAAACAGGAAATATTTTGGATGTAGCTGCAGATATGGGAATCGTGAAAAAAGCAGGTTCATGGTATTCCTACAATGATGAAAAACTTGGGCAAGGTAGAGAAAAATCAAAAGATTTCCTTGATTCTAATCCCAATTTACTAAAAGAAATTGAAAATAAAGTTAGAGATACTTTAAAAGATGATTCAGATGATATTTCAGTTAAAGAAAATGGAGATAATTAGACTAATAATAATTAAGTGAGAAGTGATTAATTGAAGCTTTTATATTTTACGGATACCCATATAAGAGGAACAAATCCCAAAAATAGACTTGACAATTTTTACCAAACCTTAAAAAATAAATTTCATGAAGTCATAGAAATAGCAAAATATGAAAATGTTGATTATATTCTCCATGGAGGAGATTTATTCGATAGACCAGATCCTTCAGTATCCATAGTAAGTGATTTTGCTAAAATATTTAATGAATTTAGGGTTCCAATATATATAGTAAGTGGTAACCATGATATTTTTGGACATAATCCATCTACATTGGATAGAACTATGCTGGGACTTTTATGTAATTTAGGTATTCTAAATTTAGTAAATGATAGGAAAATAATTTTAGAAAAAGACATAAAGGTACAGTTAACTGCAGCTCCTTATGTTTATTCCATGGATTCTAAAGAAAACATTAAAAACTATATTGTTAAGGAAAAGGATAAAACTTGTAAATATGCCATTCATTTAACCCATGGTTTTTTAATTGATAAACCTTTCTTAAAAGAAGTATCTCATACCCTAATATCAGATATTAAGGATACTTGTGCTGATATTACATTTGGTGCTCATTATCATTATGGATTTCCTACACAAGTAATTGATGGTAAATATTTTATAAATCCTGGTGCTTTAGTAAGAATATCCAATTCTATGGCAGAAATGAATAGAAAACCTAAAGTTAACATTATTGAATTATCAGATGAAATTAAGGTTAAAGATGTATATTTGAAAACTGCTAAACCTGGAAATGAAGTCTTAGATAGAAGTGAAATGGAAAGGCATAAGTTCAAGGGGATGAAAATTAATGAATTTAAAGAAATAATAGATTCATCCGTAAGTTTAAACAATACTGATATTTTTTCTCTGCTAAACTCTATTGCTAAGATGGATTCAATTGGTGCAGATGTAATTAATGAAGCTTTTAAAAGGGTTGAAAAAGCACAAATGTCAGGAGCTAAATATACATGATTTATATTACAAAAGTTCATTTGGAAAATTTCCAATCACATAAAAACACCTCTTTGGAATTTGATAGGGGACTTAATGTTATACTGGGGAATTCTGATTCTGGTAAAACTGCTATTTTGAGGGCAATAAAATGGGCTTTGTATAATGAACCTCAAGGGGATTATTTCATTATGCAAGGGCAAAATCAAGTTCTAGTAGAAATAGAATTTTCTAATGGAGCAATAATAAAAAGATTAAAGTCATCATCTAAAAATGACTATTATTTGAAACTTCCAAACCAAGAAGAACAAAAATTTGAAGCTTTTGGTCGTTCTGTTCCACAAGAAATTATTAATATTACTGGTATGTATAAAATGTCGTTAAATGATGATAAAACTAGCATTTTAAATATAGCTGAGCAATTGGAGGGACCATTTTTACTTAATCAAGTTCCTTCAGTAAGAGCAAGTGCAATTGGACGACTTATATCTGTAAACTATATTGATGACGCTTTAAGAGATACAGTAAGAGAAAATAAAACAGTTAATACTAATATAAGAAATTTAGAAAAATCAAAAACTGAGCTTGAAGAAGAAATTAGTAAATTTGATTATTTAAAGGATTTAGAAAAGAAATACGAAGAACTTAAATCTATACGTGATGAAATTTCCATTAAAGAAGATAAATTAAAGTTATATAAGAAGCTAAGTTATTCTTTTAAAGAAATCGACAATGAAATTAATTCAATAAATATTGATATATCTAAATTACCAGATTTAGAATTGCTAAGTAGTATAGTTACAGAATTAGTAACATTAAATTTCAAAAATAATTATTATATAAACTTCAATGACAAGCTTAATAAGTTAGATATGAGCATAAAAAATGCCAATGTATACTTAAATAATTTTAAAGATTTTTCAAGTTTAGAAGATATTAAAGATAAACTTAATGAATGCGTAACAGATTTTAATAGGTTAAATACTATAAATTTGGAATATATGAATTTATCCAATGAAATAACTGAAAAAAGTAATTTTGTTAACTCATTAGTAAGCTTTTTAAGGGTTGACTACACATATAATGAATTAAACGAAAAACTTGAATTACTCAATAATTTGAAAAATTTATTAGTATCAAATAATAATATTGACAGTGCTATTTCTAAGGGGGAAATATATCTAAATAAATTTAACAATTTAGATGTATTACAATCTGTAGTTAATAAATTGCTTACTAAGAAAGAATTATTAAGTAAATTAGATGATGCTTGTAAAAGATATCAATTACTTGAAAATGCTTTACACAAAGAGGAAGATTTTATTAAAGAATCAGAAAAAAACATAAAAATAATATCTAAAGATTATTCAGATATTATTTATAAAGCCGGAATATGCCCATTTTGTTTTAATACAATAACTGACGATTCTATGAAACATATAAATAGACACCTTTTGGAGGATTAAATGAATTACGAAGACCAATTAAATAATTTAAAAAAACAGTTAGATAGAGCAAAAGATTTGAAATACAAAGCTGATGCTAGACTAGAAAGTTTAAAAAGTCAAAGAGCAGAATTATTAAAGGAAATAGAAAAAGAGGGCATAAAGCCTGAAGACTTATCTATGGAAATAGAAAAACTTGAAAAAGAAATTGTAGATCTGTTCCAAAAAGCAGACTCTATGATGCCAAAGGTATAAAATGAATTTAGAAGAATTAAATAAAAAATTGGAGCAAATAAATTCAAAATTAAATATAGAAAAGGGAAAGCTGCAAGTTATTAGTCAAAACTTTGAAAATACAAAAAAAGAATTGGATAAAGAAATAAAATATGAAGATCTTTTAACTAAAGTAATTTTATTATTTCAAAAAACAGCAACTTACGCTAGAGAACAATCAAAAAGACAAGTAGAAGACTTAGTGACTAGATGCTTACAATTTATTTTTGAAACTGATATTGAATTTTTAATTGAACTTTCTGAAAAACGCTCAGTTCCAAATGCAGAATTTTATGTGAGAAGTAATTATGATGAAGGATATAGTATTATAACAAAGCCAGAACTTGAAAGGGGAGGTGGAGTTGTAGATATAATTTCCATAGCTCTAAGAATAGCTTTTATTCAACTACATAAACCTGTTTTGCAGGGACCAATAATTTTAGATGAACCAGGAAAACATGTAAGCGAGGACTATATTTTTAACTTAGGAGATTTTCTAAGTAAATCTAGCTCATTATTTAAAAGACAAATAATTATGGTTACACATAATGCTCATCTTGCACAAATATGCGATAAATCC
The DNA here is from genome assembly GCF_000378725.1 of Peptoniphilus lacrimalis DSM 7455. Lineage (GTDB taxonomy): Bacteria > Bacillota > Clostridia > Tissierellales > Peptoniphilaceae > Peptoniphilus_A > Peptoniphilus_A lacrimalis. Next base: position 135,538 of record NZ_KB900369.1, read on the forward strand.
TATTCAGTTGACATCAAAAATGGTGTGAGCTGTGTAGAGGAGATTAATGAAAATATTTAAAAACAAATTATTCAAATAAAGTTTTAAAAGATTAATTAGTGCTTGACTTTAATACAAGAAATTGTTAGTATGATATTGATAGTTGTTATACGTACAATAAAACTTTATTATTTGATAAAATATTTACATTTGATTAGGAGGATATCATGAAATATAATTCAAAAATTAAAAGTAAACAAACTGATGGTTTATTTGAAGCTATTCTTGAATTAGATAATATGGAAGAATGCTACAGATTTTTTGAAGATATTTGTACCGTTAAAGAAATTAAAGCTATATCTCAAAGATTAGAAGTAGTTAAATTATTAATTAAAGAAAAAACATATCATGAAATTGAAAGCGAAACTGGAGCATCTACAGCAACAATATCTAGAATAAACAGATCTTTAAATTATGGTGCTGATGGTTATAAAATAGTTTTAGAAAAACTTGGCTTACTAAATGATAAGGACAAAGAATAATCTTTATTTTTAATTAAACCATAAAAGGGCTTATTATCTTATAAGCCCTTTTATAATATATTGAATTTTTTAACCCTTTTTTACAAGTTTCTGTAAAAATTCATTAGTACTTTTGATATTTATTGTCGAAAAATCTTGATATATGACCAATCCTAATTTATTACTGGGATGTCTTTTTATATTAATCCTTTTCGTATAATCAACAAGTACATTATTAGAATCTCCGAAAGAAGAATACTTTGCTGCTAATGCAGCACAGGCATTGAGAACATCAATTGGTGGATTATCACCTTTATTTTTTAAGATTACATGAGAACCTGGTCCTTCTTTAACGTGAAACCAGTAATCATCCTTATTAGCAAATTTTAATGTCAAATAATCATTTTGCTTGTTATTTTTACCAAGGAATATATTGTAACCATCCATCTCAAACTCTAAAAAGTTTTTTGTATTTGATTTAGACTTGTTTTTTAAATTTCTTTTATTATTTTTAATTAAGCCTTGGTTTTGCATCTCTTCTTTTAAGTCTTCTATATCATCTAAACTTTCCATCAGGCTTATATTTAATAATAATGATTCTAAATAGGATATTAAAGCCTTATCATCTTCAATTTGTTTGTATAAAATCCCTGCAGCTTTTTTTAATTTTGAATATTTTTTATAATATCTATTGGCATTTTGTTGAGCATTTAATTTTATATCTAGAGGTATTTCAATTTCATTCATATTATCATAATAATTTGAACATTTAAGAGTTTTGTCTCCGGGTTTTATATTATGAAAGTTTGAAGAAATTAAATCAGCATAAACTTTATATTTATCCCTATCTAAGGCTTCATTTAATTCTTGTGCCTGAAATTCTAATTTTCTTTTGGTTCTTTTTATACTCAGCCTTATAATCTTTTGATAATTCGATGTTAAAGAATTAATCCTATTATCCACTTGCTTATGAGCATAAAACTCATCTAAAAGCTCATTAATTGAAGAAACTTTGATTTTTTCATTATCGTTATAAAACTTCAAATCTATGGAGTAGAAATCTGAAAATTTTTCACTTTTTAAAATTTTAATCGGTTTAAATTTACATTTTTTTATAGATTCAAAAATTTCATAAAAACTTTTTTCTATCATATTAATATCATTTTCGCTATATGACAAGAAAGCTCTATCCATATCAATACCACTTCTATAGCTTAATTCCATTACCATTTGTGGGCTAATACCGGCATAAGTATTCATCAAAAATCTTTTTAGATTTAAATTTTTATCAGCATTTAATATTCTTGATTTTAAATCATATTCATCCCTAGGGTCTAATCCTTTAGATATATCTATTGGATTATAAATAGCTCCTGGAACAATTTCTCTTACTCTTGACTTATTAAAATTAATCCTTTTTAAACTATCTAGTATTTTAGAGTTGTTATTCACTAAAATTATGTTAGAATATTTACCCATAATCTCAAGTATCAAAGATTTATCTTCAAGTAATCCTAATTCATCTTTTGAAGAAAAATCAAATTTTATAATCCTATCCATTTTATATTGAGTGATTTGATTTAATATACTTCCTTCTAAATGTTTTCTAAGCAACATACAAAATGCTGGAGGATTGCTTGGATTATCAATAATATTTTCTGTTAAATGAACTCTAGGATAATTTCCCGATGCCGATAACAACAATTTATACTTTATTCTTGAAGCTCTTATATTTATAAGAATCTCATCTTTTGAAGGTTGGTAAATTTTATCTATTTTACCATTTACTAATTTATTATTTAATTCATACACTAGGCATGCACAAACGCTACCGTCTAAAGACATATAATCACCACAGTTAATTATAACATAAATATTTCATTGTTTTATAGTGTTAAAAATAGTATAATTAACTAAAACTAATAAAGAAGGGAAAAGGTGGTATAATTTGGAAATTAAGGAAAATTTAAAAAAAGTCGACTTTGAAATTTTTTCCGCTATAGAAAAAGAAACTAAGAGGCAAAGAGAACATGTTGAATTAATAGCATCAGAAAACTTTGTTTCAGAAGCTGTTTTAGAGGCTATAGGCTCTACACCAACAAATAAATATTCTGAAGGATATCCAGATAAGCGCTATTATGCTGGTTGTGAACATATAGATACTATTGAAACTTTGGCAATAGAAAGACTAAAAAAACTATTTAATGCCGAACATGCAAATGTACAACCACACTCTGGCTCAAATGCAAATTTAATTGTTTATTCAGCTCTTCTAAAACCAGGCGATAAAGTTATGGGAATGAATCTTGACGAAGGAGGTCACTTAAGCCATGGAAGTCCAGTAAACTTTTCTGGAAAATTTTATAATTTCACTTCCTATGGTTTAAATCCTGAAACTGAAAGAATTGACTATGATGCTTGCTATAAATTAGCAAAAGAGGTAAAACCAAAACTAATTGTAGCTGGAGCTTCAGCTTATCCAAGAAAAATAGATTTTTCTAAATTTAGAGAAATAGCTGATGCGGTGGGTGCTTATCTGATGGTAGATATGGCTCATATTGCTGGACTCGTTGCTGCAGGTTTTCATATGAATCCTTGTCCATATGCTGATTTTGTAACCTCCACCACTCATAAGACACTTAGAGGACCTAGAGGTGGAATTATCTTAACTAATAACGAGAATAAAAAACTGTTAGATAAATCTGTTTTTCCAGGCTTCCAAGGTGGACCACTTGAAAATATAATAGCTGCCAAAGCGGTATGCTTTAAAGAAGCATTAGAACCCTCCTTTAAAGTTTACATTGAACAAATTATTAAAAATGCACAAAAAATGGGAGATGTATTACAAGAAGGTGGCATAAGACTTGTATCAGGAGGAACTGACAACCATTTACTACTTTTAGACGTTAGAAACTTAAATTTAACAGGCAAAGAAGCAGAAAAGTTATTGTCAGAAGTAAATATTACTACAAATAAAAATGCTATTCCAAACGACCCTCAAAAACCAATGGTAACCAGCGGTGTTAGAATTGGTACATCTGCCATTACTACAAGAGGAATGAAAGAAAATGATGTTGAAAAAATTGCATTATTAATGATAGATGCCCTAAAACAAGAGCGAGATGCACAAACAATTAAAGCTGAAGTTTTAGAAATTTTAAAATCTTTTCCTTTATATGAAAATTAAATCTATAGAGATAAGGCATAAGTCTTATCTCTATTTTAATAGATATATATAAATATATGTTCGAACATATATTTGTACATACGTTTTAATGTTCTTATATGAAAATTTTCCTAATTTTTCCTAATAATGAAACAAATATATAAATTAAGTTATTTTATTAAAAAATGGTTAATTTATGAATTTAAGATGATTTGTGTAATTGGTCATTAAAATTAATAAATTCAACAAATAATATTTATTTAATCTATAAATAATTTCAGAACATAAGTATAGAATATATTTTTTCGTATTTAAACAAATTTATATAATATAAAGAATAAAAAGGTTTGAATTAATTATAGTTATATATTAGATCTAAGAAAAAATCTCAAATTTAATTTAACTGTGTATGATTATAAAATTAAAATTTTCCTTAAAAAGATTTACTAGCATAGAATTACTGCATAAACAATAAATATGATTAATATTTATAATATATCTTTCTATAAGGTATAATCAAAGGCTTTAAGATATTAATAAATTATAAAATAATACAAAAATAGTCACAAAATTATTATTTTGTGACTATTTTTTACTCTCGCCTTTATTCAATATAAAGGATAATTTTCTTTGCTTTTAATATCTTATACTTTTACCATAAATAATATTGATAGACTTTGTTCTTATATATTAATAAATTTGATTTATAATATACAAAATATATTCCTATAGATAAGAAATAATGGTTTATCAAACAATAGACAATGACATTCTTTGAATTAATTAAAATATAATTAATATAATTTAGATTATAACCTATTGTTAACTGTTCTCACCGTTTTATATAATTAAAACGTCTATTTTTTAAATATATCTTAAGTCTATAAAATAGCAAAATATTTTTTTATAAATAAGAATTTTTATTACATATAAAGATTTGACTTTTCACCGACTAAAGATTTATCTTCCCTATCATTTTTATCAGTGTTTTTAAATAATTCATCAAGAGAATTTATACTAGCATTTGAACTTTTATTTTCATCTGTATTTTTTTCAATATTTTTGTCTGCATCTTTTGGCTTATTTTTAAAAGATCCTTCAATATATACATTATTGTCTTTCCAGTTAACTTTTAGTCCCATAGCTTCAGAAATAAATCTAATAGGAACATATGTCCTTCCATCATATAATATTGGTGCAGCATCTGTTTCTATAACTTCTTTACCGCTATTTTCATGAAAAGTAGCTTGCTTTTCACCAATATTTATTTTTATTAATTTTGTTCCGACACCGCCTATAAGTATTCCTTGCTTATTGGTTTGCGCTTCAGTATAAAATTGAATATAGGCTCCTAACTCCTCTGTTATATATCTGATAGGTACCATTACCCTATTATTAGTTTTATCTAAATAAGCTTTGCCATAAGTATCAGGAATAGCTTTTATTTGATTATTAATATAAATATCTATTTTTGTATTGCTAGCTTCCTTAGGAAGTTTACCAGCCGCAAAAACACTTGAACTTGTAATAGTTACAATTGATAGCGTAAATACAAGTAATTTCTTTTTTAAATTCATTATATTTCTCCTTTATTTTCGTCTTCAATTATATTAGACAGAGGATTTTGTTCCACTGTATTTTTTAACATAGCATCATTAACGTGAGTGTAAATCTGTGTAGTTGTTATAGATTCATGACCTAAAATTTCTTGTAAGGACTTTATATCAGCATTTCCGTACTGATACATTAAAGTGGCTGCAGTATGTCTTAATTTATGAACAGTATATTTGTTTGGATCTAGCCCTGAATTTCTTATATGTTTTTCAATCATATGTTGGATAGACCTGTTAGACATTCTTTTTTTTCTCATACTTATAAAAAGTGCATCTGTTGAAACCTTTGGCCTATGCTTTAAATAATTTTTTATAGAATAGATACAAGCATTATTTAAATAAATTTGTCTCTCTTTATTTCCCTTACCTAATACTCTTATCATCTCATCCTTTATAGATGAAATATTAATTTGACTAAGTTCAGAAAGTCTCATACCACAATTTAAAAATAAAGTGCAAATACAGTAATCTCTAGTCCTATAAAAATCATTTTCTTTAGAATTTTCAATGGTCTTTAATAAATTAATGGCTTGGTCTAAATTCAAATATATAGGTAAAGATTTTTCAATTTTAGGGAGATCCACACTCTCACTAGGATTAATCTTTAATAGGTCTATTTTATTTGTTAAATAATCAAAAAAAGCCCTTACTGCAGAAATTTTTCTATACTTTGACTTATTTGAAAGTTTTCTTTCTTTATCAAGGTATGAAATATAAGCATAAATATCTTGTTTATTTATAGCTTTTAATAAATCCTCATCAACCTTATCAATTTCAACTTCATCTAAAGATTTGACATTATCATAAAAATTAGTTTTTCTTAATATCATATATCTAAGAAAAATTCTTAAATCATAATAATATTCTTTAATAGTATTTTCAGAATGTCCCTTAGAAGAAGATAGATAATCTAAAAAATCATCTAAAATATTTGATTTAATCATAATTCTCCTAAAAAAACCTGACTTTTATAGTCAGGTTTATATTATTTTGCATATTCAACTGCTCTTGTTTCTCTAATGACATTAACCTTAATTTGTCCCGGAAAATCAAGTTCTGCCTCAATTTTCTTAACAATATTTCTAGCAGTTATTGTTATTTCAGCCTCAGAAATTTCTTGAGGTTTTACGATAATTCTAATTTCTCTACCAGCTTGAACTGCATAAGATTTTTCTATTCCTTGGAATGAATTAGCAATTTCTTCAAGCTTTTCAAGTCTTTGAATATAAGCTTCAACAGTTTCACGTCTTGCTCCGGGTCTTGCAGCTGAAATAGCATCAGCTGACTGAACAAGAATAGATTCAACGCATATAGGTTCAACATCTCCATGATGAGATTCTATAGCATTAATAACTTTTTCAGGCTCATTATATTTACGAGCAATTTCGACACCAAGTTCAACGTGAGTTGCGTTAATATTATGGTCAATACTCTTACCTATATCATGCAACAATCCGCCTCTTCTAGCTAGCTTAACATCTGCACCTATTTCTGCTGCTAAAATTCCAGCAATTTGTGAAACTTCCACAGAATGCTTAAGGTTATTTTGTCCATAGCTTGTTCTATATTTTAGTCTGCCAAGGTACTTAATAATTTCAGGATGCAATCCATGAACACCAGCATCATAAGCTGCTTGTTCTCCAGATTCTTTAATTATTGTTTCTACTTCTTCTTGAGCTTTATTTACAGCTTCCTCAATACGTGACGGATGAATTCTACCATCATTAACAAGTTTTTCCAAGGCAACTCTAGCAACCTCACGTCTAACTGGATCGAAGCAAGATAAAACTACTGCTTCCGGTGTATCATCAATTATTAAGTCAACACCTGTTAAAGATTCAATTGCTCTGATATTTCTACCTTCCCTACCAATTATTCTACCTTTCATTTCATCATTAGGTAGATTAACAACGGAAACTGTTGTTTCAGTAACCTGGTCTGCAGCTACTCTTTGAATAGCTGTTGCAATTACATCTCTTGCATACTTATTTGATTCATCCTTAATTCTTTGTTCATTTTCTTTAATAATTAAAGCTGATTCCTGAGTTATTTGGCTTTCTAATTGGCTAAGAAGAATTTTTTTACCTTCTTCAGCAGTTAAGCCTGCAACTTTTTGAAGTTCTTCTTCTCTCTGAGCGATAAGTTTTTCAGCAGTTTCTTCCTTTTCCTTAAGACTTTCAAGTTTTTGTGACAATTTCTCATCTTTTTTATCAACTTGATTAGATTTTCTTTCAATCTGTTCTTCTCTATTAAGCACTCTAGATTCTAATTGCTTAAGTTCAGCCTTCTGACTATTTATTTTCTTTTCTTCAGAAGCTCTAATTTTTTGGATTTCATCTTTAGCTTCAACTAAAAGTTCTTTTTTCTTAGTTTGTGCTTCATGTTCTGCTTCAAAAATTATCTTTTTAGAAAGTTCCTCAGCATTATTTATTTTACCTTCTGAAATATATTTTCTAATAGCATAGCCAACGCCTATGCCAATTATAGCAAAAATTATCATTAATAAAATATATAATAGCAATTTTAACACCTCCTATATTTAGTTTTCATGTTTCAATTTAAAAAAATCAAATTAATTATCAGTAAAATTTATTTACTGCTTATATTTTATAACTTTTAACGCTATAAGTCAATTTAATAAAATTTATCATGATAAAATATAAAAGAAGATACTAATAAATAGTACCTTCTAAAATCATTCATATAGTGGTATTGCTAATTTATAACCAGGATAAATTTTCGAATTATCCAGCTTATTTATTCTTTTTATCTCTTTAATAAAACTCGATTTATTATCGTAATCATAATTATTTGCTATAGTCCATAGAGTTTCGCCTGACACTACTGTATGAATAGCAAAAGTTATATTATCATCTTTATTATCAATATTCTCAACCTTTTTTAACATAACCCCTGAAAAAAAAGTACATATAAAGATTAATAAAAGAAAAATTCTTCTTAAATTTAATTTAAATCTTTTTTTATTTCTCTTATAAACATAATTTCTTTGCATATTCCCACCTCTTATATTATAATAGAATTAACGTTTTAAACTTTAGTTTCAAACATTCTGTACAAACATATTGCATAAACATTTAGTCAAAATATATGTTCTAAACATATGTTACAATAAACTTTATCTAATGTCAATAGTTTTTATTTAAATAAACTATTGTTTGAAATAAACATATAAGTATGATATTATCATAATAATGAATTATAGGGGGTTACCATGTACGAAGATTTAAACCAAAGAGAACTTGCAATCTTATTTTTTATAAAAAAAGAAATTGAAAGAAAGGGATATCCACCGACTGTAAGAGAAATATGTCAAGGAGTTGGAATCAAAAGTACTTCCACAGTATACTATGCCCTTGAAAAATTAGAAAATAAAAGTTATATAAGAAAAGATCCTTCAAAGACAAGGGCTATTGAAATTATTGACCAAAATGATGGAATTTTAACTAGTAAAAAAAAGACTATAGATGTTCCTATTTTAGGTAAAGTTACAGCAGGTATTCCAATCTTAGCTGTTGAAAATTTAGAAGATACTATGCCTTTATCTTCTGATTTTGTAAGAGATAGAGATTTATTTATATTAAAAGTTAGCGGAGAAAGTATGATTAATGTTGGAATACTTGATGGTGATTATGTAATAATACAAAGAACCAATTACGCTGAAAGTGGCGACAAAGTTCTAGCTCTTATTAATGATGAAGCAACTATAAAAACATTTTATAAAGAAAAAGATGGGTTTAGGCTACAACCAGAAAATGATTTTATGAAGCCAATATATGTCAAAGACCTTAAAATTTTAGGAACTATAGTTGGACTTTACAGAAAATATTAATAATTATTTTAAGAATCCCCACCTAATGATAAAATTTCATCAGATGGGGGTTTATATTCATATGCAATAAATTTTTTTAAAAATTAATTTTATACTTTTATTTATTTAATTTTTACTAGCCCTTCCCTACTTAAATTATTTAATACATTTATCAGGGCTATTTTTCCATGATAATATGTGAGTCCTCCTTGAAAATATACATAATATGGTGGACGCATAGGTCCATCAGCTGATAGTTCTATTGAAGACCCTTCAATAAAGCCTCCTGCTGCCATTATTACCTTATCATTATATCCTGGCATATCCCATGGTTTAGGTGTATATATACTATCAACAGGAGATGAAAATTGTATAAACTTACAAAATTCTTCTAATATTTTTGGATTATCTAATTTTATGGCACTTATTATGTCACTTCTCTTATCTTTTGTTGATGGTATTACATCAAATCCCAATTCTTCAAAACATTTCGAGAATAACAAAGCAATTTTTAGGGCATCCTCTACTATTTTTGGAGCAATAAATAGACCTTGTAGAATTTGCCTTGTCATTCCAAAAGTTAATCCACAATCTTTGCCAATTCCTGGTGCAGTTAATAAAGATGCTGCTGATTCAATTAATTCTTTTTTACCAACCACATATCCTCCTGAGTAAGCAAGTCCTCCTCCAGGATTTTTTATTAATGAGCCTGCCATTATATCTATATCTAAATATGAAGGCTCTTCTAAACATGTAAATTCTCCGTAACAATTATCTACAAATATATAAACATCTTTTTTTATTTGCCTAATTTTTTTTACTGCTTGTTCAATTTCTTCTATAGTGAAGGCTCTTCTATCACTGTAACCTGTGGAACGTTGAATCATAACAAGTTTAGTATTATCTTTAACATAATCTTTAAACGAATCTAAATCAATTTTTCCATCAATCAAAGGAACATGAGAATATTCAACACCCATATTTATTAAAGACCTTTTATTATTTCCATTAATTCCTATTACTTTAAGCAAGGTATCATATGGCTTTCCAGTTAATGATAGCAAGTGATCACCCTTTGAAACAATTGATGAAATTGCTAATGTTATGGCATGAGTACCATTTACAATATTTGGTCTTACAAGTGCATCTTGACATTTGAAAATTTTGTTATAAATTTCTTCTACCTTATCTCTACCTATATCTCCATAACCATAACCAGTAGTCCAGTTAAAATCAGTAGCTTGAAGTTTGGCTTCCTGCATTGATTTTAAAATTTTAACTTGATTATACATGGCTATATCAGAAAATTCACTAAAATTATCTTTCAACTGGTCTTGACATGAATTTACAAAATCAATAACCATTTTATCTATATCATATTCTTTTTTTAAAATATCATAATAATTATTCAATTCTATCTCCTACAAATTTAAAAATTTGATTCAAAATATCTTCATTTTCCCTATTAAACCATCTTATTCTCTTATCTCTTCTAAACCATGTTAGCTGCCTTTTAGCATAGTGGCGAGAGTTCTTTTTAATATCCTCTGCCATCTGATTGTAAGAAATTTCTCCTTTTAGATAAGAAATAACTTCCTTATAACCAATTGCTTTTAGAGATTGACTTTCTTCACTTAATCCACTATCAAGTAATTTTTCAACTTCATTTACTAGGCCTTTTTCTAACATTACATCTACCCTATTGTCTATTTTCTTATATAGTTTTTGCCTATCCATGTTAAGACCTAAGAAAATCAAATCATATTCATTGTTTTCACTTCTGAAATTATTGTCTTTTTTCCCACCATTAAAAATAATTTCAATAGCTCTAATTATTCTATTTCTATTATTGGAATCAATAAGTAGTGCTGTTTCTTTATCAAGTTTCAATAACTTATCATATAAATATTGTGTTCCATGAATTTCAGCTTCTTTATTTAATTTTTCTCTAAGCTTGGGGTCATTAGAAGTAGTTGAAAAATCCAAATTATAAACAAGAGAATTAATATAAAGCCCTGTTCCCCCAACTACAAGAGGGATAATATTTTTTTTATTTAATTGACTAATAATTTTTTTTGCTCTTAGCTGAAAATCTGCAACTGAAAAATTCTCATCTGCCTCAATGATATCAATCATATAATGTTTAATATTATTATCTTCTGATACAATTTTGTCAGTACCAATATCAAGCCCCTTGTAAATTTGCATAGAGTCAGCCGATATAATCTGGCAATTGAATTTACGAGCGATTTCCAAAGAAATTTTAGTTTTGCCAACTCCTGTGGGACCAGTTAAAATAATTAATTTTTCCATTTCATTCCCTTAAAAATAATTTTGCAATAGTAGTTTTCTTTATATCTATAATTGTTGGTCTGCCATGAGGACAGGTATATGGATTTTCACAATGAATTAAAGAATTTATAAGCTCTTTAACTTCCATATTTGATAGTGTATCTCCTGCTTTTACTGCCTTTAGACAAGCTCTTTTCATAACCTTCCACATATCAGCCTGATAATTGGAATATATTTTATCATCTAATGAATCTATTATATCTCTTATGAAACTAACATATGTTGGAAATCCAAAAATCATTGGAACTTCCCTTAAGATTATAGAATTCTCACCAAAAGAGTCAATAGAAAAGCCTAAGTCTTTGAAAAGATGAAAATTTTTTTCAATTTTCATATACTCGCTTGCGTTTAATTCAATAATTTCTGGTTTTAACAAAACTTGCGAATTAATATTACTATTCAAATACTGTTTCTTATATTTTTCATACATTACTCTTTCATGTGCAGCATGCTGATCAACTAGATAAATGAGATCCTTATTTTTGTTTTCTAAAATAATAAAAGTATCAAACAAAATACCAACAATTCTCGTATTAATTAAATTACTATCTATGACTTCTTTGTCGTTTAGAAAAGAATCCTCTTGAAACTGTTCTAAGCTAGGAATATTATCATAATTAGAATCTTCCGTTTTATCCTCGATATTATCTATATCGTTGTTATTATCTAAATTTTCTTCATACACATCAAAAGGTTGATAATTTTCATGAAAACTTTGACTATCTATATCAAATTCTTTTATATAATTATCACTTGGTTCATAAGTAGGCTCTTTAAAATTTATTAAATTATCATTTGATTTATCGTCAAATATATCGAAAACATTCAAATTTACTTTTGGTTCGTCTTCTATTTCTCTTATAGACCTGTTAGGATATAAAACTTCCTCAACCATTTCACATAAAATTGCTATCAAATTATTTTCATTAGATAGTTTAACTTCATGTTTTTTAGGATGGATATTAACATCAATTAAGCTTGAATTAATATCAATAAACAAAATAAAAACAGGAAATCTGTTCAAAGGAATTAAAGATTTATATACTTTTTCTATTTCTCTTGATATTTCTCTATTAGTCACATACCTACCATTAATATAAATATATTGGTGATTTCTAGAAGACCTAAATAATTTATTATTAGAAAAATATGCTCTTATTTTATAATTTTCACTAGAGAAACTATTTTCTATTAAATTAGTTGCTATTTCTCTGCCTAAAACATTGAGTATATGATTTTTATAATTTGAATTTTTATATGAATTTAATAAAGTCTTTCCATCTCTTATATAAGATATTGATACTTGAGGGTTTCCTAAAGCAATCTTTTGTATAACATCAAAAATTAAGTTGAATTCAACATTGTCAGCCCTTAAAAATTTTTTCCTAACAGGAGTATTATAAAAAATATCTTCAACGTAAAATGTTGAACCATGCGGCATACCAACATTACTCTGTTCAATAATTTTACCATTTTCAATTTTTGTTGAAGTTCCCGCCAAATCTTCGGAATTTTTTGTTAACAACCTAATTTTTGCAATACTTGATATACTTGCTAAAGCTTCCCCTCTAAAGCCTAAAGTAGTTAATTCTTCAAGGTCTTCAATTTTTGAAAGTTTTGAAGTTGAATGTCTCATAAATGCAAGTTCAATTTCATCAGCTTTAAATCCACAACCATCATCAGTAATTCTAATAAAATCAGTTGGTGAATTTTTTACTTCAACTGTGATATTTTTTGCTCCAGCATCAATAGAGTTTTCTAAGAGTTCTTTAACAACAGATGCAGGATTTTCTATTATTTCTCCAGCAGAAATTTTAGAAATAGTATTATCGTCTAACAAAACAATTGACATTTAAATCTCCTTTGATTTTTCTATTATTTCATTTAATATTTTAAAAGCATCCATGGGCGAAAGATTATTTATATCAATATTTTTAACTTTTTCGATAAATTTGTCTTTTTTTATATCAAAAATAGACTTTTGTTCAAAGTTATCAATTTTGAAATTTTTATTTAATTTATTTTTGCTCTTATTATTTTCTAAAGAATTAAGTATGTCCCAGGCTCTTTTTATAATAAAATCATCAATTCCTGCAAGTTTTGCAACATCAATCCCATAAGAATGATTTGAAGGTCCATTAATAATCTTTCTTAAAAAAATGATATCTTCCTCTTCCTTTTTTACTGCTATAGATAAGTTTGAAATAGATGGGTACTTTTCTTCTAGAGAGCAGAGTTCATGGTAATGTGTGGCGAATAAAGTTTTTGCTTTTAGGTTAGTTGCTATATATTCAAGAATAGAATAGGCTATTGAAAGTCCATCGTATGTTGATGTTCCTCTGCCAACTTCGTCTAATATTAATAAAGAGTTTTTACTTGCGTTATCAATAATATTAGCTACTTCTTTCATCTCAACCATAAAAGTAGACTGACCCATAGCAAGGTTATCAGAGGCGCCTATCCTTGTAAAAATTTTATCTAAAACACTAATATTTGCATATTCACATGGTACAAATGAACCAATATGAGCCATTATTGTAATAAGAGCAACCTGACGCATATAAGTAGATTTACCCGCCATATTAGGACCTGTGATTATATGAATTAAATTTTTATCGAGGTCTAAATACGTATCATTTGGCACAAAAAGCTCATCCTTATAATTTTCTTCAACTATTGGATGTCTACCTTTTTTAATATCAATTAGTCCTTCTTTATTTAATAGAGGTCTTTTGTAGTTATTTCTTCTTGAAACTTCTGATAATGAAACCAAAACATCAATAGCAGATATAATTTTTGATAAATTTTGAAATTTTATAATATTTTCCAGCAAAAAGTTTTTTAATTCACTTAAAATCTTACTTTGCAATCTCAAAGCCTCTTCTTTAGAAACTAGGAGTTTTGATTCCATTTCTTTTAGTTCTACTGAAAAATATCTTTCACTTCCTACTAAAGTTTGCTTTCTAATATAATCACTAGGAATTTGACTTATATTAGACTTAGTAACCTCAATAAAATATCCTAATATTTTATTATATTTAATTCTAAGATTTTTAATTCCAGTCTTCTCTTTTTCTTTCTTTTCAAAATTTAATATCCAATCTCTTCCTTCTTCTTTAGCTGAAAAAAGTTCATCTAGTTCCAAAGAATATCCTTTTTTTATTACCCTTTCATCTTCAATTATTGATGGAGGATCATCAATAATTATCTGGTCAATTTTTTCAGAGATAAAATCTAAATTCTCGATTTTAACAGATAGATTTTTTAAGTTATTATTATTTTTACCTAAAAGTTTCTTTATTTCAAAGGATAGATTAATAGTTTCCTTTATGGAATTAATTTCCTTAGGATTTAATGTCTTGTTAGAAATTTTAAGGCTTAATCTTTCAATGTCATATATATTTTTAAGTCTGTCTTTTATATCTTCAGTAACTAATAAATCACTATTGAAATCTTCTATATGATTTAACCTATCTTCTATTCTGTCAATATTTGTCAATGGACTAGAAAGCCATTTCTTGAGAAGTCTTGAGCCCATTGACGTTTTACACTTATCTAAAATTTCAAGAAGTGAACCTTTTTTGTTATTAGTATTAAGACCCCTTAATAATTCTAAGGTTCTTTTTGAATTTTCATCTAAAACTAAATTTTTATAATAATCATAATAGTTAAAATTATTTATGTGGTTAAGATGAATTTTTTGAGTTTTGAATAGGTAATCCAAAAGTATTTTAATAGCAGTATTGTCTGATAATTTTTTTTCATTAAAATTTTTTTGACCAAGATCAGTTAGGTTTTCACATACCAGTTTCCCAATATCAATATTAACAATATCATAATTTTTATAATTAGTTATAAAAAAATTATTAGCTAAAAATTTATTTAATGTTTTAGTTATATCTTCATTAACAAGTATTTCAGAAGGCATTATCCTATAAATTTCATCACGAACGCTACTAAATAATGATTCTTCATCAAGAAAAGTTCTATAAGTATAATAAAGTTCACCCGTGGAAAAATCTGTATAGGCTATATACATATCATATTTTTTTAGATATACTGCCATCAAATAATTATTTTCGTCACTTTTTAAAAAGTCACTATCAGTAAAAGTCCCTGGAGTAATAATTTTTGTAACTTGCCTTTTAACTAAACCTTTTGCAAGTTTAGGATCTTCTACTTGGTCGCATATTGTAACCTTATATCCCTTATTTATCAGTTTAGAAATATAAGTATGAGCAACATGATAAGGAATACCACACATTGGTGCTTTTTGAGCAAAACCAGCATCTCTTTTTGTCAGAGCAATTTCTAGCTCTTTAGAAGCCAATATTGCATCATCAAAAAACATTTCAAAAAAATCTCCTAACCTAAAAAATAATATAGAATCAGGATGTTTTTTCTTAGTTTCTAAATACTGTAGCATCATTGGCGTAGATTTATTGTTATTCAACTTTCACACCTTCCATAGCAAAAGAATTAACAGAAGTGATTTTTACATTCACAATCTTACCAATATCTTCAGCAGACCCATTAAAATTAACTAATTTAAACTCATCATTTCTTCCTGAAATTTTTCTTGAATCTTTTTTAGAAATATCTTCTCCCAAAACTTTAACAGTTTTATTAATAAATTTCTTATTTTTTTCGTATTGAATGGGATATAAAATATCAAGAAGTTTTTGAAATCTTTCGTGTTTTATTTTGTCAGGAACTTGATTTAGACTTTTAGCTGCTGGGGTACCACTTCTCATTGAATAAAGAAAAGTAAAGGAAGTATCATATTCCACCCTTTTTACAAGATCAAGAGTTTCCTCAAAATCTTCTTCAGTTTCTCCTGGAAAACCCACCATAATATCAGTAGAAAGTGCAATATCAGGATTTACTTGTCTAATTTTATCTATTTTTCTTAAATAATCCTCTTTAGTATACTTTCTGTTCATTAGCTTTAATATTCTTGAAGAACCAGCTTGCACAGGAAGATGCAAAAAATTACACAAGTGGTCTAAATCCCTAAACGCATATATCAATTCATCAGAAATATCTTTTGGATGAGAGGTCATAAATCTTATTCTTTCGACACCCTTAATATCATTAATTCTATATAATAATTGTGCAAAAGTAGTCTTATTCTCCAATCCCCTACCATAAGAATTTACATTTTGCCCTAAAAGAGTAATTTCTTTTGAACCTTTATCTATTAGTGATTTAATTTCATCAACAATTTCATCAGCTTCCCTGCTCTTTTCTCTTCCCCTTGTATAAGGAACTATACAAAAAGTACAGAAATTATTGCATCCATACATTATATTTACATAGGATTTGTAAGAATATAATCTATTTGCACCCAAATTATTATCTAAGTCTAAATACTTATTTTGTATATCCATTGAAAGTTTTTGACCATTATAAGACTTATACAGAAGTTCAGGTAACTTCCAGATGTTATTTGTTCCAAAAATTATATCGACATTTTCAAACTTTTCTATAACATAATCTCTTGAAGCTTGTCTTTGCATCATACATCCACAAACTGCAACTTTTAAATTTTTATTAGTTGTCTTTAAATGCTTAAGGCTTCCTAACTGACCATAAACTTTATCTTCAGCACTATGTCTAACTGAGCAGGTATTTAAAATAACTAGATCGGCTTCATTCTCGTCTTCTATTAGTTTGTATCCCATTTTTTCAAGGAGCCATTTTATTTTTTCTGAATCATGTTCGTTCATTTGACATCCATGAGTAATTACTTTAGCCTTTAGAGAATTTTCACTAATTTCCTCCATTTTCCTTATATATTCATTTACACTATCTTGTGAAGTCTTTATTAAATCTATATTTGAATTCAAAATATCCCTCATTTCATAATATTTAATTATACCATAAAGGCTTAAAAAAAGAGAGAACTTTAAGTTCTCTGCCTACAATTTTAAAAATTTTCATTTAAATATCTTGCAACATATACACCACAAGCTGAAGCCTGAGATAATGAATGAGTGGCTCCTCCACCATCTCCCACAACAAATAGACCTTTTTGTGCTGTTTCAAAATTATTATCAGTTTGTACTTTTGAGTTGTAAAATTTAACCTCTACTCCGTATAAAAGGGTGTCATCATTTGCCGTACCAGGAGCAATTTTATCTAAAGCATAAATCATTTCAATTATTGAATCAAGCTGCCTTTTTGGAATAACAAGAGATAAATCACCGGCTGTTGCCTGTAAGGTTGGGACTGTAAAACACTTATCCATTCTTCTTTTGTCACTGCGACGTCCTTTTACCAGATCGCCAAATCTCTGTAACAAAACTCCTCCACCAAGCATATTAGATAGTCTAGCTATAGACTCACCATAACCATTAGAATCTTTAAAAGGTTCCGTAAACTTATTGGAAACTAGTAATGCAAAATTCGTGTTTTCAGATTGCAATTTTTTATCAGCATAAGCGTGACCATTTACGGTAATAATTCCATTTGTATTTTCTGCAACAACTTGTCCATAAGGATTCATACAAAAAGTTCTAACTAAATCATTGTAACCCTTAGTTTGATAGACTATTTTAGATTCATACACTGCATCAGTAATATGTTTAAAAACTTCAGCAGGTAGTTCTACTCTAACTCCAATATCCACTTGATTAGAAAACAAACCAATATTGAAATTCTTACAAATTTTAGAAATCCATTTAGAACCAGACCTACCTGAAGCTAAAATTAGCTTTTTAGATGAATAAACCTGACCCTTATCAGTTGATACAAAATATTTACCATCTTTATAAGATATATCTGTTGCCAATGTCTTAAATGGCATGGTAACATTATTTTTGGTATAAGAAAATATTTTTTCTAATATTTTTACATTTCTATCTGTACCAAAGTGACGAACTTTTGCATCCAATAAATGTAGGTCATTTTTTAAAGCAAGAGTTTTTAAATTAGAATTAGATGTTGAATACAATTTTGATTCTCCTTCATCGAAAGAACACAAGACACTATCAACATATTCCATTAATTCAATAGATTTTTCTCTGCCTAAATATTTATGCATTTCACCGCCAAAATTTGTAGTTATATTATACTTACCATCGGATAATGTACCTGCACCCCCGTAACCATTCATAATGTTACAGGGTACACAACCTATACAAGTTTTAACCCTTCCAGTCTTAATAGGACAAACTCTATTGAAAATATCATTTCCCTTATCTATAACTAAAATCTTTAACTTACTTTTCAATTTTGTAAATTCATAAGATGCAAAGACACCACTTGCACCATTACCAATTATAATAATATCAAAATCATTCATACTACATCCTCTTAACCAAAATATTCATCTAATAAATTTAAAACATAATCATATAAGGCTTTAGATGAGTTTCTAAAAGGTTTTATCCTATTTATAACCATATCTTTACTAATACCAGCCTCTTTCCATGTTCCACCATTATTGTAATAATTTAAAAAAATAGGTAAAATTCTATCAATAAGATTAGCAAATTTACTTTCTTCAGTTTTTGCTTCTTCAAACTCATCGTAGAGATTTCTATAGAAAACAGCCTTTTTTCCACTTAATATAGAAAATATTCTATCAGCAGCCTTCTGTTCTCTTTCGTATTTTGTTTTATAGCCTAAAGTATCATAAGCAAAAGTATCATCTGCATCAATTTCTACTAAATCATGTACCAAAAGCATTCTTATCACTTTATTCTTATCAATATCATTATCTGCATAATCTTCTAAAATCATGGAAGAAATTGCGACATAAAAACTATGCTCAGCATCATTTTCTCTTCTGTCATTCGATAGGTTTATGCTTCTCCTAAAAATAGATTTCATTTTGTCCACTTCCAAAATAAAATCTAAATCTTTTCCTAAATCTTTCATATTCTACCCCTACCTCAAGCTATATTTTAACATAGATTACAATTTATTATAAATATTTTATAAAAAAAAATCTGCCGCTAATAGCGACAGATTTAATAAATAAAAATTATTTCCAAAAATCTAATTCTTCTGTAATTCCAATATCTTTATAGTGGAATACGGGATTTTTGCCAGAATTTTTTTGTTTTTCGTAGTCTTTTAAACAATCAATAGCCTTCTTACCTAATATTAATATTGTTGGTAAGTTTATTATAGCCATAATACCCATTAATAAATCAGAAATATTCCATGCAAGATCAGCTTCTTGAACTGTTCCGAATAAAATAATTACCGCAGCTAATATTCTGTAACAAACCATGAATTTTTTACTTGGCACTTTTCCATTAATGTATGCAAGATTTGTATCTACATAGAATAGATTTCCGATAAGAGTTGTAAATGCAAATAACACTAAAGAAAATACAATAAAGTGATATCCGTATCTACCTAAGAAAGTTGACAATGCTTCTTGAACATATGGTGCACCACTTAATTCTTCTGTAGGTGCTACTCCTGAAGATAGACACATAAAAGCTGTGGCTGTACATATTAATAATGTATCTATGAATACAGATAACATTTGTACCAAACCTTGTTTTACAGGGTGGGATACATCTGCTGAAGCTGCAGCATTAGGTGCAGAACCAATACCTGCTTCGTTAGAATACAAACCTCTCTTAATACCATACATCATAGAAGAACCTGCAATGGAACCAAAAATTGCCTTAAAGTTGAAAGCGTCAGAGAAAATTTTTGAAAATACTGTTGGTATATAAGTGATATTAAGTATAATCATGACTATGGCAACTAATATATATATAACTCCCATAATTGGTACCAAAGTTGAAGCAAATTGAATAATTCTTTTTCCTCCCCCTAAGATACAATATGCTGTTACAAGAGCTAATACAATACCAATAATCCAAGGTGTAACATTTGGCTTATAGAAATCATAAGCTTTAAATGCAGTTTGTAAATTAAAAGCTGCAAGCATGTTAAATCCAACAGCATAAGTTAATATTAAAGATATAGAGAAAATAATACCTAAAGTTCTATTTTTTAAAGCTGTTTCAATATAATAGAATGGTCCACCGTAGCTATTGCCATCTTTATCACGTCTTTTATAAATTTGTGCTAGTGTAGATTCAATAAATGCTGATGCTCCACCAATTATAGCAACGATCCACATCCAAAATACTGCTCCGTATCCTCCCAGACAGATAGCTGTGGATACACCAACAATATTTCCTGTACCAACTCTTGAAGCAGTAGAAACCATTAAAGCTTGAAAAGATGAAACTGAACCTTCCTTATCTGGTTTTTCTAAAACAACACGTATTGATTCTTTAAAAAGTCTTCCTTGTAAAAATCCTGTTCTAATTGTAAAATATAGACCAATCGCTAATAATAAAATAATTAAAATTGGATAATATATCCATCCGTTAATTGGTTCAATTATAGAATTTAATAAATTTACCATATATAACCTCCTTTGATTTTAATAAATATTTAAATTTAAATCCTTTGAAATAGATTCCAGCATCCTTGTGCCCACATAAGAATTTCCGTGGGAATCAAGTCCTGGACAATAAACTCCTATTCCATATCCAGCTTTTGAGGCGGTAACAATTCCACCACCAACCCCACTTTTAGCAGGTAAACCTATTCTAATAGCAAAGTCTCCGGAATAATCATAAGTTCCACAAGTAGCCATGAGTGTCCTTATAATTAAGGCATGTTCTTTTTTTAAAATTTGATTACCTGACATGTCCTTACCATCTCTTGATAATATAAAAGATAAATTAGATAAATCATGAGCATCTACTAAAATGGAACATGATTTGAAATATGTGTTTAGTAAATCATCGACATTGATATTCTTATCTATTATGTCTGAATTTAATAACATATAAGTTAAAGCTCTATTTGCGAAAGCACTAGAATTTTCGGAATTATATATACTTCTGCTATAATCAAGCTTATCATTTCCAATAATATCTCTTGTGCGGTTTAAAATTAAATCAAATGTATTATTGCCATATTTTTTTTGCAATAGTGAACAAGCAACTATAGCACCCGCATTAATAAAAGGGTTTACTGGTATATTTTTATTAGATAATTCCAATTCTATAATACTATTGAAAGGCTTTGAAGATGGTTTTACACCTATATATTGTTTGATGTAATCAAACTCATGGTTTTCCAAAACACATAGGTAGATAATAATTTTTATTATACTTTGTATAGAAAATTTATATCTACTAGAGCCTATTTCATATAACTTGCCATCAGGAGAAATTAGAGAGCAACCTGCCTTCGTTATATCTTCTTTTGCAAGCTCTGGTATATAATTTGCTGGAAGACCTGCGTCAGTATATGTAATAGCGTAATCATATGCTTTGGTTAAAACTTTATTTAAATCCAATTATTTCACCTCCTTAAAGATAATTACAAGCTAATTGTACTCTATAAGCTTTAATATAACAAGATATTTTTTTATTTACAAATATTATCTATTAATATTTATAAATAAAAAAATCCATAAACCCCAAAAGAGTTTATGGATATATATAACTTATTAATTTTTACTATCTTTTTCGAAAACTCCAAAAACTTTAGGATTTCCATCTTTAACCATAATTTTACCCTTGGCAATAACCATATCAATATCCAAAGTTTTCTCATCTAACAAACATAAATCAGCATCATAATTTTTTTCAATCTTGCCTTTATTTTTTAATTTTAAAATATTTGCAGGATTTACAGTTATAGCTCTAATAGCTTTTTCTAAAGGAATATTTTCTTCAAAAACGCACGCTTTTATTGATTCAAGTAAGCATGAAGATGTTCCAATTCCAATTCCCTTATAATTACCCTTATCATCAAACATAGGAAAAGAACCTTGCCCATCTGAAGTTAAGGTGAAATTATCTTCACTTATTCCTTCTTCAAGAACTCTTTTTATTGCTTTTGAAACTTTCACTTCACCATATAACTTTTCCCATAAATCAGGGTCTGAATTACCTGTAAAATCAATTATTCCACCTTTTTTTGCAAATTTAATACCTTCCTCAAATAAATATGCATTTCTATTTATATGAGTTGGCCAAAATTGACTTATTGGTATTTCAGTCTTTTCCACAACTTCATTTATTAGATCCAAGCATCTTTTACCATCACCTAAATGAGCATTAATTATGCCTGCTTTACCAGAAAGAATGCCTCCGACTCTTGTGTCTGCAACAGTCTTTACAAACTCATCAAAACTTGGTTGAGATGACCTATGGTCTGATAAAGCAATTTCACCTATCCCAATTATTTTATCAATAGCCATAATGTCATTAATTAAATTTTCAGTTAAAGTTTTTATGGGAAGTCTATAGTTACCATCAAAAACAAATGTAGTTATTCCTTCCTCTTCTAATGCTCTTGCTTTGGATAAAAGAGCATTCATATCTCTTCCAACACCATCTGTTCCTAATACGCCAACTACTGTTGTAACCCCAGCTTTTGTTAATATACTTAGTGTAGCTTCAGGAGTTCTGTTAGAAAAACCTCCCTCTCCTCCTCCGCCAAGTATATGAACGTGACCATCAATAAATCCTGGAACAAGAATTTTACCTTTACAATTAATTTCTTCAACATCAAATATACCATTAGAAGAAATTTCAATTTTATCATCAATGGCTATTATCTTATCATTAACAATTAAAACATCTTTTTTTCCCAATTTATCAGGATTATATACGGTAGCATTTCTTATTATTTTAAACATTTTATCACCTTATTGAAATCCTATAGCCATTGCTATACATATGAACGTGATTCCTATAATCATGAAAAATCCTTGCATCTTAACTTGAAACTTAAACCATTTACCCCAATCAATGCCAGCAACTCCTAAAACTCCTATTAAACTTGCGCTTACTGGTGTAAATGCATCAACAAATCCTGCTCCCAATTGATAGCATAATACTGCAACTTGTCTAGAAATACCGACTATATCAGCTAAAGGTGCCATGATTGGCATTGTCAAAGCTGCTTGTCCTGAATTAGATGTAACAACAAGGTTAAATAGACTTTGGAAAATATACATTCCAATAGCTGCTATAGTTTTTGGAACTCCATTTAATAGATTTCCGACATTATATAATATAGTATTCAAAGTTGAAGGAATATTTGCATCAGAACCACCCAAAATTAATAAGATTCCCTTAGCCATACCTACAACCATAGCAGTTCCTGCTAAATCAGCTACTCCATTTTGAAAAGCCTGAGCCATTGAATTTATAGTCATATCATTTAACTTAAAAATAATAGCAATAAATCCAGCTACAAGTCCCATAACAAAAAACTGTGAAGCTATTTCAGGTATATAATAGCCTTTTGAAGTAACACCCCAAATTATCCATATAAGCCCTAACAGAAGTTCTAATAATATTAACTTATGTCCTAATTTAAATTCCTTTTCTTCTTCACTCAAATTTTCATTGGAAATTCTAAAATGTGCATCTTTTTCATGCATAGGAGAAAGACTAGGATTTTTTCTAATCTTCTCTGCATATCTCATTGTATAAGCAGCCGCTAATATTGTTGTTACAAACCACATAACCAAACGAAATCTCGCCCCAGATAATACAGGAACTCCAGCTATACCTTGGGCTATGGCAACAGAAAAGGGACTCATCCATGAAACAGCATTACCTACTTGACTAGCTACATAAGTAACAGTTACAGCAACTATTGAGTCATAACCTAAAGCTATAACGAAAGGAACCATAATCATAGAAAATGGTATAACTTCTTCTGCCATACCAAAAGTTGCTCCACCTAATGAAAAAAGTATAAAAAACATTGGTATAGCCATTCTTTCAAAGCCTTTAGCCTTAGATATAAAAGCATAGATTCCCGCATCTACTGCACCAGTTTTCATTATAATACCGAATGCTCCACCCACAACAAGTATAAGTGCAGCAACACCAACTGCGGTACCATATTTATCTCCTGAAACTAAACCTTCAAACACATAATTTAAAACACCAAAACCGCCAAAATCTTCAGTTCCCCATAATTTTGCAGTTTTATGAAGCTTAGAACTTGTATCGTATATTTTATCTCCATAAATAGAATATAAAACATCATCAGTTATACCTGCTTCAGAAAGTGCATCAATATCAATTTCATCTTTGCCAATAAGTTCGCCAGCTTTTTGGGAATCAATTCCCAACTCTTGTACTTTTACATTATCATTTAAAAGTTCTGGCAATTTACTCTTTATAAATTCATCATTTAAGGGATATGAATATCTAAAAGTACCTTCAATTAATACAGTTTTGGTTTTTGTATCACCATTTGCATCTGTGTACTCAATATCGTGAGTAGAAAACTTTCCTGCTGGAACTAAAAAAGTCAGAATCCATGAAAAAATAACTACACAAAAGATAATTGCATATGTATGCGGAGTTCTAAACTTTGTCAAATCTCTATTCTTTTTCATTAAATCACTCCTTTACAATAAAACGAATAGGATAACATTTTTATTAAATTATAGCAAATTTTTCCTAAAATTACTAAATATATATTTAATTGAATAATTCTTTATAATCATCATTTCTAGTAAATAAAAAAATTAAGATGTAAATTTAAAAGATAAATACTTATTTAAAGAAATTAACATTATAAAATATGTTTAAATAGAATTTTAAAAGATTATCTATAAATAGGTACTATTTAAAGCTTTAAAATTACTTTGATAATATCATAATTTCAAAAAAATAATATTATCTTGAGAAAAAATTCAATTATAGATATAATTAATCGTTAGGAGGTATTATGGAAATATTATTACAAGGTATAATTAATTTACAAGTAAATCAGATAATTATGTTTATTATTGGAGGGTTATTAATTTATTTAGCTATAGGTAAAGAATATGAGCCTTCCTTATTATTACCCATCGGTTTTGGTGCAATAATTTGCAATATACCCTTTTCATCAGCAATTGGTGATGAAGGTTTTTTGACAATATTATATAATATGGGAATTGCAACTGAACTTTTTCCTGTCTTAATTTTTATCGCCGTTGGAGCTATGATAGATTTTAAACCTTTAATCTCAAGTCCATTTATGTTATTTTTTGGAGC
The DNA here is from genome assembly GCF_000378725.1 of Peptoniphilus lacrimalis DSM 7455. Classification (GTDB taxonomy): domain Bacteria; phylum Bacillota; class Clostridia; order Tissierellales; family Peptoniphilaceae; genus Peptoniphilus_A; species Peptoniphilus_A lacrimalis. The sequence continues at coordinate 161,064 of NZ_KB900369.1, forward strand.
TGCCGCTCAATTTGGTATTTTTGCAACTATGCTTTTTGCCTTATCTACAGGTAGATTCACTTTACCAGAAGCAGCATCAATTGGTATTATTGGAGCCGCAGATGGACCTACTTCAATTTATGTAGCAAAAACTTTTGCTCAAAATTATTTAGCTCCCATTTCTGTTGCTGCATATTCTTATATGTCTTTGGTACCAATTATTCAACCACCTGTTATCAAACTATTGACTACAAAAAATGAAAGAAAAATTAGAATGAAGTACACAAGTGTTGAAGTTCCAAAAATTGTAGAAATTTTATTTCCAATTTTTATAACGATAATTGCAGGAGTTTTAGCTCCAATGTCTGTAGCTTTGATAGGTGCTTTAATGTTTGGTAATTTAATTAGAGTCTGTGGTGTTTTAGAAAGACTTTCACTTTTTGCCCAAGATGGACTAGCAAATTTAGTAACTATTTTATTAGGCATAACTATTGGTGGAACTATGAAAGCTGAAGCCTTTTTAAATATAAACACTTTAATGATAATGGCAATGGGTCTTGTTGCATTTATATTCGATACTGCAGGAGGAGTTATTTTTGCAAAAATTCTTAATTTATTTTTAAAACATAAGATTAATCCTATGATAGGTGCAGCTGGTATTTCTGCTTTTCCAATGTCTGGTAGAGTTGTTCAACAACTCGCTACAAAAGAAGATCCCACAAACTTTATTCTTATGCAAGCAATGAGTGCAAATGTTGCTGGTCAATTAGGATCTGTCGTTGCTGGTTCCATGATTTTAGCACTTGTTCCAATGATAATGAGGTGATTAAATGTATATGGATTTAATGAAACAAGGTTTCGAAGTTGCCTTTCTGGGTTTAGGTGGAGTTTTTCTTGTATTAATATTATTTTATCTTTGCACAAAGCTCATGCTTAAAATTTTCACAAAAAAGGATAGTTAAATGAAAATAGGAGTTTTATCAGACACACACGGATCCTTGGTACAAACTAAAAAAGCTTTGGATGCTTTAGGAAAATGTGATTTGTATATTCATTTAGGTGATGTACTTTATCATGGTCCAAGAAATCCTTTGTTTAAATCATACAATCCACAAGAATTAGGAATTTTTTTAAGGGATAAAGAAATTACTTATATTAAGGGTAACTGTGATAGCGATGTTGATTGCATGTATACTGGTAAAGATATAAGCAAAAAAGAAAGATTTTTTAATTTGGGAAAATTAAAAATTTATGCCGTTCACGGCTATGAAGAATCTTTAGAAGAAAGAATAGAAAGAGCAAGAAAATTAGGGGCGAATGTGCTTTTATTCGGTCATAGTCATATTAAAATGCTAAAAGAGGATAAGGGACTAGTAATAGTAAATCCTGGTTCAACTTCTTTACCGAAAGATGGAAGTCCGTCCTGTGCTTTATATGAAAATGGAAAATGGAAATTAATACAATTAACTGAAGATTATAAATAGTAATAAAGCTTTTAATTAAAAGTTAAGGTCTTAATATGTTGAAACATTAAGACCTTTTTATTATTAAATAAAACTTATTAAGCCATGGTATCTTTATTATAAAATGAAATTTTTTCTTAACCAAAGAGCTTAAATATATAAAATAAATAGTTTATTTGATTTTATCAATAAATTTTTTAAATCTGATAGGAAATTCGTCTGTAAATTCCATTTTTTGATTTGTAATAGGATGATTAAAAATTAGCTTATATGAATGTAACATCTGTTTATCAATCTTAAAGCTATTTTTTCTCCCATAAATAATATCACCAAGAACAGGATAACCAATATATGCCATATGAACTCTTATTTGATGGGTTCTTCCTGTTAAAAGATTTATATTTAAAAGGGAATACTCTTGAAATTCCTTAAGTTTTTTATATTTGGTTATGGCTTGTTTTGAATTTTTATAAACTACTGCCATCTTCTTTCTATCATTTGGGTTTCTACCTATCGGCTCTGCTATAATTCCACTTTCTGGGGTTTTACCATGAACAATAGCTAAATAATATTTTTTAATTTGTGAATTTTTAAATTGGTCTACTAAATTTATATGAGCCTGATTGTTTTTTGCTATTATCATTAACCCTGAGGTGTTTTTATCAAGTCTGTGTACAATTCCAGGCCTTAAAGGGTCCAAATTTGAAAGTTGGTTTTTAAATTTATATAAAAGCCCATTAACAAGCGTGCCACTACTATTTCCTGCCCCTATATGAACTACTAAATCCTGAGGCTTAGAAATTACAGCAATATCCTCATCTTCATAAATAACATTAAAATCAATTTTTTCGGCAAAAGGTTTACTATCTTTTGGATACTCAAGGCTTATTACATCATCCTCAGAAAGTTTATAACCCGCCTTAACATTTTTATTATTTACAAGGACTTTTTCATTATCAATCAAATTTTTAATTTGTGAACGTGAAAGGTCAACAAGTTTTGCTAAATATACGTCAAGTCTTTGCCCAAAATTTTCCTTGTCAACTTTAAACGTGTCCATTAATTACCCTTTCTTTCGTAATAAATACTATATAGAAAAGCCAAAATACATCCACAAACAATAAAAGCATCAGCAAAATTGAAAACTGCAAAGGAATATCCAAAAATATTAGTGCTTATAAAATCAACTACATACCCTAATCTGATTCTATCAATAAAGTTTCCGATAATTCCACCTATTACCAAAGCACTAGCTAACTTAGCAAGTGTTGACATTATATCGTAGTATTTTATTAAAAAAATAAAAATTAAAAGTAAACTTACTATAGTAATTATTGTGAAAAAAACTCTGGCATCTTTTAATATGCCAAAGGCAGCCCCAGTATTTTCTGTATAAATAAACCACATAAAATTATCTATAACAGTTAAATTCAAACCATCATATAGATATTTAACTACTAAAAATTTTGAAAATTGGTCAATCATTATAAAAATAATTGATAGTAACGCTACAAACATCCTTCCCCCGCTATTTTGGTATTTTTATCTGACAAAGATACTTATCTTTTTTTGTTGTTTTAAGAATTTTATGAAAAATAATTCTACCATATTTTTTAACTGATATTACATCTGATTCTTTTAATTTGTATGATACTTTATTTTCAGGTGTAAAATTTACTTTCACTAAGTCTTTAGAAATAATATCATAAATTTTTGATCTAGAAAGATTTAGTGCTTGTGATAAAAATGTATCAAGCCTCAAAGACGATGTAACAATATCCTTATAAAAATATTCTATTATTGGTAAAACATCTGTTGATTCTTTCAAACATACCTTAACATTATAATTAGAAATTTTTTCCAAATTATAAAGAATAAAATCCTTAATTTCAATTTTAACAAAAAAATAAGTGAATTCTTTCCCAATTAAAATATCACCTATTTTTCTTCTATCTATTCCCAAACCTATGAGTGAACCTAAAACATCTTTGTGCTTGATTCCAATAATAGTGGGAAACTTCATCGCACAAATAGATTCACTTTTTGGTCCATGCAAAAATGAGGGATACATATTAACTACTCCATATTCATAATCATCATATCCCCCATCAAAAGAATAACCTATATCAAGTGAGTTTAAAATACTTTTTACTAAACCCAATTCATGTGGATTTAAAAAATCGCTTGAGTTATCAACATACGATTTAAGTACAACAAAAGCTTTATCTAAAACTTTTTTCAATTGATATAAATCATCTGAATTATTAATGTTATTTAAAAGATTTTCCTTATTTAATTTTACCAAGGAAACATACCATTGTTTTTTAAAGTTTCCTTTAACCCATCAATTTCAACATTACTTGGTGCTAAAATAAAGATGTCTTTATTTACTTTTTGAATACTTCCATCTAAAGCATAGATAGCTCCATTAACAAAGTCAAATATTTGTCTTTTTACATCGGTATCTAATTGTTCAAAATTTAAAACAATAGCTTTTCTTTGTCTTAAATCATCAACAATTAAAGGAGATTCATCATAAGATAAAGGTTCTTGAACTGTAATTACAAGCCCTAGTGTAGAAGATGTCTTTGTTTTAGTAGAGCGTTTATAATTTGTACTTTCAATAGGTGCTCTATCTTCATGTGTTTCTGGTTCTTCTTGATAATCATCTTGATAATCATCATAATAAGCTTCGTCATCTGCGAACCCAAATATTCTCTTTAGCTTATCAACTGTTTTTTCTGCCATAAATATCCTCCTAATTAATAGATTCTTTTCCCAAAGATTTTTGTGCCAATTCTTACCATATTTGAGCCCTCTTCTATGGCTATTTGATAATCTGAACTCATACCCATTGATAAGTAATCCATTCTGACACTAGATATATTTTCTTTAATGATTTTTTCTTTCATTTCAAACATTTTTCTGAAGAGTCTTCTCAAATATTGTTTATCATCAGTATTTGGAGCTATTGCCATAAGTCCTCTTATGGATATATGCTTGAAATCCATTAAATTATAAATAAATTTAAGAGTATCTTCATATGCTATTCCGCTTTTTTGTTCCTCATTGCCTATATTAATCTGTATAAGGCAATTAACTTCAATACCATCTGAGCCTGCTCTTTTATCAATTTCCTTAGCCAACTTCAATGTATCTAAGGATTGAATCATATTTACTCTATTATATATATATTTTACTTTATTTGTTTGTAAATTGCCAATCATATGATAATTTACAATTGGACCGAGTTCATCAATCTTTGATTTTAATTCTTGTACTCTATTTTCACCAATATCTGTTATCCCCAAATCAATGGCTTCTTTTATAACATCAGTTTCATGATTTTTAGTTACAGCTATTAAATTCACATCTTCATTTGTCAAAGAATGTCGTTTGGCCTTCTCTATTTCTTCCATAACAAATTTCAGATTATCTTTAACTGACATAAGCCCTCCTGACTCAATTTAAAATACGAGATTCATCAACTGTTCTTGGACTTAAAACAACAGCATCATTAATAGTCAATGTTTTATAAGTCTTATCTGCGACTTCTATTAATGATTGCTTGTTTCCTCTGTTAATAAAAACTTTATCAGCCTCTTCTCTTATTATATCAACTGGAACAAATTTAACAAGTCCCTTTATTTCTTGTACATATATACCCATTAAATTATTTCTCTGTATAAGACAAGACTTTGGTATAATATAGCCCCTTGTTTTATCAACAATGATTTTACCTTCATGAATTCTCTTATTATAAATATTATCTATGGAGTCATCTAATGATATTAAGATTGTTGCATTCTTTTGACTTCTGATAATATTTAATACCTTCCCATTAAGTATATCTAAATTATTAATTTTTATCTTAATATTATCTCCTTTTTTATAATTATTTATAAGAGATGCCTTTTGAATTTTAGCTACCACTTCATAAGTAAAATTATCTATTAGTTTAAACATAGGATAGTCTTTTTTTACTTTCAATTTTAAATTATTTTTCTCTACTTTAAAATTTTTATCCAAGTAATCATATGTGAATTTTGAAAACTTATCTGGAGAAAAATAATCTTCAAGTCCATCTATTTCATAAGACACTATCCCAGTAAATTCAGCCCTATAAGAGATATTATATTTTGAAATCTCTTTCTCTAAAGAATCCCTTTTACTTAATAGTTTTTCCTTAGACATACCTAAATATTCTTTTAAATCAGAAATACTAAATGTATTAGTAGCATCCATATCTAGGGCATTAATTTTTTCTGTAGCCCCCTGGAAGTTTTTATTTAAAATATCTTTTTGTATATCTCTATCAAAATTGACTTTTTCACTAACTTCTTCATTTGAATCTTTATTTTTTAAAGCAGCTTTAACTTTTTGCAACTCATCTCTTAAATTTGAAACATCCTCCATAAGATTAATGCTTGCTATTTCATAGCCAACAGCTACCTTTTGACCTTCGCTGGCATTAAAAATTGCAATTCCATCTCCGCCTGCTTTATAAACTTTTTCATTTAAAACATTATAAAAAGTCGTATCTATGTCATTTTCATAAGTGGTTAAAGTTGGAAATACAGTATTGTATGACTTGTAGGTTTTACCTTTAATAATTTTTATAAAAAAACCAAGTATTAATACAAGTACAATAAAAATTAGTATCCTTTTACCAACCTTTTTTTTATTTTTCACTTTTTTTTTATTCAAAACTACCACCTAAAGTATTACTAATAATAGATAATTATAACATAAATGAGTATTTTTTAACATTATTCAAAAAAAATTTGCTCAATTTCTTCTTTTTTCTTTCTTGTCATTAAAATATTTACCGCTTCTTTTGGGTCTTTATTATTATATAGGACTTGATACAAGCTTTGACTTATCGGCATTTCTATTTGATACTTTTTTGCAAGTTCATAACAAGATTTTGTGGTTTTTATACCTTCCACTACTTGACCAACTTCTTTTATAGCCTGGTCTATAGATTTACCTTGACCAATTAAAATTCCAGCTCTTCTATTTCTTGAGTGCATAGAAGTACAAGTTACAATCAAATCTCCCATACCAGTAAGACCATTAAAAGTATGTGGATTTGCCCCTAAGGCTAATCCCATTTTACTCATTTCATACATTCCTCTAGTCATTAAAGCTGCTTTTGTATTATCACCAAATCCCAAACCATCGCTAATTCCAGCAGCCAATGCAATAATATTTTTTAAAGCTCCACCAATTTCAACTCCAATTAAATCGGTATTTGTATAAATCCTAAAGGTATCAGTGGAAAATTCCTCTTGAATAATATTTGCATAATGAGAATCTAGTGAAGCTGCTACAACAGTTGTAGGAATATCAAAGCCAACTTCTTCTGCATGAGACGGACCCGACAAGGCAACAAAAGGATTTTCAGGTAAAATTTCCTTACAAACTTGCGAAATTCTATCTAAAGTATCAACTTCTATACCTTTTGATAAATTAACAATTATTACATCTTTATCAATAAAATTTTTCAATGAACTTAAGAGGCTTCTAATTGCAGAAGTCGGTACTGCTAAGACTATAATTTCAGCATCTTTTACGGAATCTTTAAAATTATTATAAATAGAGATAGTTTTTTCAAACTTTGCTCCAGGTAAATATTTTGAATTTTCTTTATTTTGTTCTATGTCTTTGCATACTTCTATATTTCTTATATAAAAACTTACTTTATGTCCCTTGTTGGAAATAAGCCTTGCCATAGCCGTCCCCCAAGAGCCACCACCAGCAACTGTAATATTCATTTCTTACCTCCAATTTTATTTTCATTCCCATTGATCAATCGAACAATGTTCGACTTATGCCTAAAAATACCCATAAGACAAATTAAAATAACAAAAATATTTGATAAGTTAGAAAATTTTCCAAAAACAATATAGAAAATAACAGAACTTATAAAAAATAATATTGATCCTAAAGAAACATATTTAGTAATTAATACTGTAGATAGCCAAATTAGGTATGGAATGATTGTTAGTTTGACAGAAATGGCGGCAAAAGCCCCTAAAGTCATTGCCATTCCCTTTCCACCTTTAAAATTCATGTATATGGGAAAATCATGACCAAGTATGCCGCAAAATACCGCATAAAATATTAATTCTTGACCAAAAAATTTTTTGATAATAAGAACTAAAATTATACCTTTTAAAAAATCTATAAAAAAAGTTCCTAATCCTCCACCTACACCTAAAACTCTAAAAGCATTAGTAGTACCTGCATTACCAGAACCTGCATTTCTAACATCTTTTCCTAGAAATAACTTCCCAATAATAAAGCTTCCAGATATACTACCTATCAGATAAGATATAAGAAAAATCAATCCATATTTCATGCTTTTTCGCCACGATTTTTTAAATCTAAGATTATTGGTGTTCCTGTGAAAGAGAATGCTTCTCTTATTTGATTTTCCAAATATCTCATATAAGAAAAATGAAATAATTTTGAATCATTTACAGACAATAAAAATCTTGGTGGCCTTACAGAAACTTGTGAGCCATAATATAGCTTTCCACGTCTTCCCTTGTCAGAAGGAGGTTGATTGTTTAATACAGACCTATTTAATATATCATTTAATACACCTGTTTGAATTCTATGATTATAATTATTATCAACAAGTTCAATTAAGCCTAACAATTCTTCAACTCTTGTACCTTTCATAGCAGAAATAAAAATAATTGGTGCGTAGGATAAAAATGGAAGCTCTCTTCTCACATCTGCTTCAAAATTTTTCATTGTGTAAGTATCTTTTTCTATAGCATCCCATTTATTGACACAAATAATCATTGCCTTATTGTTATCATGAGCAAAGCCAGCAATTTTTGAATCTTGTTCAGATATTCCTTCAGTAGCATCGACTAAAAGAAGGCAAACAGATGACCTTTCAATAGCTGTTAATGTCCTTATAACAGAATATCTTTCAATACTTTCCTTAATCTTTTTTCTTTTTCTTAATCCTGCAGTGTCAACAAAAATATATTCGTTGTCTTTATAAATTATTTTAGTATCTATAGCATCTCTTGTTGTACCGGCTATATTTGTTACAATTGATCTTTCTTCCTTGGATAAATAATTAAAAAGTGATGATTTACCAACATTTGGTTTTCCTATTATTGAAACCCTTATAAGATCATCCTCTTTATCTGCAACATATTTATCAATAGATTTTGTTACCTCGTCTAATAGATCTCCTAGACCAGTACCTTGTTCAGAACTTACTAAATATGGTTCCCCAAGACCTAACTCAAAAAAATCATATATATTTTCTTTAGTTTTTTTTGCATCACATTTATTAACCGCAAGTAATACTTTCTTCTTTGATTTTCTTAAATAATTTGCAATTTCTCTATCTGTTGGACTTACACCCTCAATTCCATCAGTTAAAAAAATAATTACTTGACTTGTTTCAACAGCAATATCGACTTGTGCTTTTATACTTGACATAAAAATATCTTCATCTTTAAGATCCAATCCGCCTGTATCCACAAGTAAAAAAGAGTAATCAAGCCAAGAAGCTGTTTGATAAATCCTATCTCTTGTTACTCCAGGAGTATCTTCTGTGATGGAGATTTTCTTTCCCAATATTTTATTAAATAATGTTGACTTGCCAACATTTGGCTTTCCTATAATTGAAACTACGGGTATTTCCATGTAATCACCCCTTTAAATTTATTATAACAAAGAGATTAATTAGATTCAATTTACTTTTTAAAAGTCAATAAAATTATGTTAAAATAATGTCAATTGTGATTGTGAATGTTATAATAGCAAAGGAGGTTAAAATATGACAAATGAAATTAATGACAAACAGAGCGTAAAAAACTTAATGAATTTAGCTATTTACGCAGGAAGTTTACTAATTTCTAATGGAGCAGAATCATATAGAGCTGAAGATACTGTTGAAAGAATGGTTTCAAGCACACATGCACCTGATAATGTAGATTGTTATGCCCTACCAACCGCTATATTCTTATCTGTTATTTATAAGGGTGAGAATATTTCAATATTCAAGAAAATTAAAGTATCTGATACAAATATGAAAAAAATTGATATGATAAATGCTTTTTCTAGAAGCTTTGTCAAAAACAATTATAATTTAGATGAGGCATATGAATATCTGAAAAAAATCGAAAACTATAAAGAAAATAAAGGAAAAGAAGTTTTGGCAGGTGCTATAGCAACTTCTTTCTTCACTGCTCTTTTCGGTGGAAAAAGTAGTGAATTTATATCTTCATTTTTTATAGGGGCAATTATATCTTACTTCATTATGAATTTCTCAAAATTTAAGCTTTCATTTTTTATAAATAATGTTGTTTCGGCTGCACTTACGTCTATTTTAGCTATAATATCAGTTTATTTAGGCCTAGGTAAAGATTTCGACAAAATAATAATAGGAGTAATTATGTTAATTGTCCCTGGTCTTGCTATTACAAATGCCTTAAGAGATATAATGAGTGGTGAATTTATAACGGGAGCAATAACCCTAGTTAAGGCTGTTTTTATCGCATTAGCCATAGCGATAGGCGTTGGTATTGGTCTTAAGCTTATGAGAGGTATAGTATGAAATATTATATAATACAGTTCTTTTTAGCAACTTTTGCCACCTTGGGCTTTACAATGTACTATAAAGTACCTAAAAAAACTATAGTAACAACTTGTATTGTCAGTGGTTTGATGTGGGTCCTTTACGAATATAATCTTAAAACTACACACTCATATTTAAGAAGCGGTTTTATCGCCTCTTTTGCCATAGGAATTGCAGCTGAAATATGCGCATATTTTTATAAAAAACCTGCTACTTTATTTTCACTACCTTGTTTGATACCAATCGTTCCTGGTGCTGGTATGTACTATATTATGTATTATTTTATCGAAAATGATTATGAACAAATGAACACAAATTTAATTCAGACACTCTTGGTTGCGGCTGCATTATCAATGGGCATTGTTTTTTCACAGGCAGCAGCAAAGTTTATAAAAAAGATTTATAGAAGATATAAAGAGTTAAAAAATAAGGGAGCTTTATAAAGCTCCCAATATATTTTTTATTATGCTTGTACCAGCAACAATGGTCCCTATAGATGATCCTAAATTCGCTGCTATAACAATTAATAGTGCTTTTAAAAATTTATTAGATAAAATTCCCTTAAGTGAAAAGATATCTTTTGGCACATTGTTTACATCTTCAACAGTTGGTTTTCTAATTGAAGCTTCAACTAAGCCTGCAAACCACCCACAAGCTAAAAATGGGTTTAATGAAGTAAATGGTGCAGCGATAAAAGCTGTCAATATACTCAAAGGATGCCCCAATGAAATAGCTGTAAATAAGGCTGCTAAAACAGAATTATAAATAAACCAGGATTTAATCTGATCAATTCCAGTATTAACATTTTTTGTAAAACCATAAATTATAAGTAATGTAATAGCAATAGGAATTATCCAAGGAATAATTTTTGAAGAAGTCGTCTTTGGTGGAACTTCATCTAATTCTTTAATATCATATTCGTTGAAAATTTCTTTCTCTACTCCAAGACTGTGAGCAGCCCCTAATATTGCAAGAATCTTTTTGCCCTTAGCATTTTTTATTTTATATGCTAGATACTTATCCCTTTCATGAAGTAGGACTTGAGCAATTTGTGGATATTCCTTACCCATATCAATTACAACATTTTCTAAATTTTCCCTTTTTATCAATTCTTCCAAATCCTCTTCAGAAATATCTTCGCTTTCATCTTTTGCAAAAATCATAGAAAAAATGAATCTACACTTTTCTTTAAATTTCATTTTTCTCCATATTCTAATAAAAGTAGTTTTAATATTTCTATCTGCAAGAACTAAATTTTTGTTCAATTCATTAGCCGATTTTATACCTTGCATCATTTCTGCACCTGGTCTTGTCTTTAATTTTTTAGCAATATTTGCCTGATATGCACTTAAAACTAAATTGACAATAAGCAAAGTAACTTTTTTATCTTTAATTACATCAATTATATTGGTATTTTTCCAAGCTTTTGGATTTGTAATATTCTTATATCTATCCTTATCAAGTTCTACACAAATAGAATCCGGATTAAATTCTTCAATAGTTTCTTTAACTAGCTTTACACTTTCTGTTGAAACATGTGCAGTTGGTATTAAGACAATTTCTTTGTCTTTATATTTTAGATTAATTAAATTTTCTTTCATTTTCGCCTCACTTTAGATATTTTAGCATATTTTTATCTAAACAGTTAATAAAATTAAATAATAAACCCACCTTTAATTAATAATTTACAAGGTAGGTTAAAAATAAGTCACTTGCTAATAAAAAGACCATATCTTTAACAAAGAATTGATAAAGATATAGTCAAAAATAATTATCGGCTTACTTGATTATCAATATAAAAGCTATTCCCCTTTGAATCGTAATAATTTACTTTATATTCTTTATTTTCTTTTACATTAGACATTAGTTTTATGCCATTATCATCTTCTAAAATCCTCTCATTTTGTAAATCAGAAGTCTTCAAAAACAATAGATGACTAGCACTTGTATTTAATATATCATAAGAAAAAACTCCAAGAAGATCAACATCTTTTAAATCAGGTTCATCAATAGCTTTATTATTTTTTAATACTCTTATTTTTCCTTCTAAGTCTTGCGTAAAATTAGAACCCTTATTATTAAAATTTATTATTCTTAGATCATTAAATAAGTTTAAATATTTACTCTCACCAACTAATATTTCATAAGCTTCATTATTTATATTATTTAAATCAGTATAATCTTTTAAAAGTTTAGCTTTAACAAGGTAATTACTACCTTCATCAAGATAATTTAAAACTCCAATGTATTTTAAAATGTTAGTATTGTGTTTTGAAATCTTTAGATTTAGATTATTATTGAAAGTATATTCCAAATATATTGGCAAAAAATTAAGATTACTAACTATTTGCTCATCATTTAAATTATTTGATATAAACAAAGAATTCAATGGGCTTATAGTTTGAGTAAGATTGCCAACATTATTTAAATATAAATTACTATTAACATTTTTAATATCTAGATAATTAATATTGGTCTTAAGTTCATCAATTTTATCCTTATTTGCTATTACATTAAAATTATTTAATTCTGTTTTTAAATTATCTATTTGAATATTCTTATTAGATAAAATCTCTTTATTGTCATTAATGTTAGAATCAATTTTGTCTATTTTTAAATCAATTTCTTTAATTTGCTTATTCATAGAAAAAGTAGATTTAGGATTATTTACAAAATTGTTATATGAAAGATATAGTAAAAAACCACTTACTAAAACAATAAAAATATTAACAATACAAGTTAAGGATCTTTTCATAATTACTCCAATGAATTCAGGATGCCTAAATTCCCATAATAAGTTTTCATTAATTCATAAATATTATTTTTCAAATATTCAAGATTTTCTGAATTCAGATCACCTAATTTATAGGAAAGGTCTTCCATTTTTTTACATAAATTTTCTAAATTCACTACCGAAGCATATAATTCATATATAGGTATATTTTCATTTTCAGAAAAAAACTTAAGAGCTGACGAATAATAGGCATATATAAATAAATATAAATTTAAATCCTTCTTATCAGCATTCTTATTTTTTAAATAAAAGATGGCACCATCATTTGCTTCATCAATAAATTTATTGATTTTTAAATCATTTACAATATCCTTATACTGTTCGTAGTTAATATCTTCAGATAATGAAGTAAAATTACTCATAGTTGAATCAAAAATTTCATTTGTATATATACTACCATCATAATATTTATGGTAATTTTTAACTAGCTTTCTTAAATTATCAAGAATATCTTTATTTTCATTTTTCTTTAACATAGAAAAATTTCTTAACTCTTCTTCTTGAGATAGATTATAATCGTATCCAAATTTTTCTTGAAATTCACCAGATAAGTTATCATAAGTTTCTTTAGCAGTGTTGAGATTATATTTAATTTTATTTAACTCTTCAGTTTTTTTATTATATTCTTCTTTTTTTGACCTCAGAATATCCTCTTTATCATAAGCTCTCTTATTCATAAAAACAGTGAGTAAGTTAATTAATAAAGTCAACATAAAGAAAAATATAAGAGGTTTAATATATTTATTTTTTTCCATATGTTATCTATGCTCTATATTTTCTTGCACTTACATAATTATCTCTAACTGACATATGTTTTTTATCATAAAGACTAATAAACTTATATGCCGTAAGCATAAAGACTAAACCAATCAAAAATGAATAAACATCATAGTTTTTTAAATTAGTTTTTGAAAGAAAATAATATGAAATACAAGTTCCTATAAATAAAAACAAAAGCGGTAATCCATAAACTAATAGAAAATAACCTAGAACATTTCGGGAATTAATGTGCACTTCAACTACATCTCCCTCTTTAGCATCAATAAGATTGTTAACTTTAACTATTTCTGTTTTACTTTCGGCACACGCTGCATGACAAGATGCACAAGAAACCCCACAAGGACTTTCTCTAGATACTTCAACATACATATAACCATCTACAATACTTTTAACTATTCCAAGTTTTTCCATTAAATCACCCTTTATTCTATAACTTTTATATGGACTTCCTCAAGCTGTTTTTCACTTAATTCTGTTGGTGCTTCAGTTAATAAACAAGTTGCAGATTGAGTCTTAGGAAATGCAATGACATCTCTGATATTTTCTGCACCTGTAAATAACATTGTAAGTCTATCAAGTCCATAAGCTAAGCCACCGTGTGGTGGTGCTCCATATTTAAACGCTTCAAGCAAAAATCCAAACTTTTCTTTTGCATCTTCATCAGTAAATCCAAGTGCTTTAAACATTTTCTTTTGAATTTCTTGGTCATTAATTCTTATAGAACCCCCGCCCATTTCATCTCCATTTATAACTATATCATAGGCCTTAGCTCTAGCTTTTTCAGGATTAGAAAGAATTATATCAAGGTCTTCATCTTTTGGTGATGTGAAGGGATGGTGTTTTGCTACATACCTTTTTTCATCTTCATCATATTCAAATAATGGGAAATCTGTTATCCATAGCATTTCATAAGAATTTTTATCTATAAGATCTAAATCCCTAGCTATTTTATTTCTCAAATTACCTAAAGAATCATAAACGACTTGGTCCTTACCAGCTACAATTAATATTAAATCTCCTTTTTCAGCTTGGAAAGCTTGAACAATTTTATTTAAAATTTCTTCAGAAACAAATTTCTTAATTGAAGAATCAATTTCGTCCGCTACTTTTACTTGTACAAGACCCTTAGCTTTAAAGTCTTTAACAAATTCTTCAAGTTTTTTTATTTTCTTCTTAGAATATTTTTCAGCTCCATTTTTTACGTTTATACCTCTGACACTGCCATCTTTAACAGCTTCCTCAAAAACCTTAAAACCTGAATCTTTTACTATATCGCTGATATCTTTTAATTCCATTCCAAATCTAAGATCTGGTTTATCAACCCCAAATCTATCCATGGCTTCACTGTATTTCATTCTCCTCAAAGGAAGTTTAATGTCAATATCTAGCATTTCCTTGAAAAGTTTCTGTAAGAATTTTTCATTTATAGACATAACATCATCTTCAGTTACAAAACTAAGTTCCATATCTATTTGTGTAAATTCAGGTTGTCTATTTGCTCTTAAGTCTTCATCTCTAAAACATTTTGTTATTTGTATATACCTGTCAAGACCTGAAACCATTAAAAGTTGTTTCATTAATTGAGGTGATTGAGGTAGGGCATAAAATTTTCCGGAATTTACACGAGAAGGCACCAAATAATCTCTAGCTCCTTCAGGAGTAGGCTTTGTAAGCATTGGTGTTTCGACTTCTATAAATCCATTATCATAGAAGAAATCACGGGTAATTTTATAAATTTTTGACCTCAATTTTAAATTTCTAAGCATGCTTGGTTTTCTTAAATCAAGAGTCCTATATTTAAGTCTCATATTTTCAGCTACATTATCATTATCTTTAACATAGATTGGTGGAACCTGTGATTCATTAAGTATTTTAATTTCACTAGCTAAAACTTCAATTTTTCCTGTAGGAATCTTATCGTTAATTGAAGATCTCATTCTCACTATACCCTTAACAGCGATTACATATTCATTGTGAAGTTTAGTCGCCTTATTAATTACTTCTTCTGGTGAAGTTTCGTTTACTACGACTTGGCAAATTCCTTCTCTATCTCTTAAATCTATGAAAATTATTGAGCCTAGACTTCTCGCTCTTTGAACCCAGCCCATTAGTATAACTTCAGAATCAATATCGTTTTCTCTCAAATCACCACAGTAATTTGTCCTTTTTAAATTGCCCATTGCTTCTTGCATAATTACCTCCAAAATAAAAGCTCCTGTCATCAGGAGCCATTTTTATATTCTATGTCCCTAAGTAATAACTTATAATGACATTTAATTCATATTAATATATTTAATTATAACTTAAAATACACTATCTTTCAATATTAACAAGTTCTATTGTCAATTCTTTTAGTAAAGTCTTTGATATTTGTTACTAAATTATTTTCTAACAGATATTTTTCTACAAACTTTGCACCCTTATCCATACCCTGACAACCTGCTAATAATACAATATCTCCAGATTGAGCCTTTTTTAAAATATTGTTAATCCCATCTTTTAGTTCATTAAAATATACAGTTTCAATATTATTATTTTTTAAAACTTCAGCATATACTGCCTTTTCCTCTTGGGTCACTTTATCCTTTTGTTTAACTGTATCTTCACTAAAAGTTGTAAAAAGTGTACTAGCTTTTAATTTTTTTAACCAAAAACATAGTCTTTCATCAACTGCTCTATTAAGTTCAACCCCTCTATTACCTCTTATTGCATATAAAATATGAAGATTTTTATAATTCATTTGACTTAAAGTTGTCATAGTTACATCAATATTTTTTTCATTAGCAAAATGGTCATCTAAAACCTTAAAATTTTCATCATATATAAGTTCGAATCTTCTTTCTACACCCTTAAAATTTTTGAGAGCATTTAAAATTATATTCTTATCTACTTGTAAAATTAAAGCTAAAGATATAGCAATTACACCATTCATAACAGAAGCATATCCAACGCTACCCATTTCAACTTCAAAACTTTGTTTTTTTAAATTAATTTCTTTTATATCCCTGTTAACATGAAACATAAATTTCCCAAAACCCGTGGATAAATCAAGTTTAGAAATACCAAAATCTGAATCCAAATTCTCCATTGAAAAAGTCAGAACACTCGCTTTAGTCTTTTCTTTCAAACTAGCTATATATTCGTTATCCATATTTAAAAGGGCAAAAGAACCTTTTTTAGCATTCAAAATTATCTTTGATTTATCCCTAAAATAATTTTCAAAAGAACCATGTTGGTCTATATGCTCTCTACTTAAATTTCCAAAAGAAACTATGTCGAAATCAATGTTATTTACTCTTAGCATCTGTTGAGCTGATGAAGAAACTTCCATAACTACATGACTAATATTTTTATCAAGCATTTCTTTAAAATATTTTTGAAGTTCTAAAGATTCTGGAGTTGTCAGAATAGATGGAATATTTACATCAGCAAATTTTGTATAAACAGTGCCAATAATACCTGTATTAATTTTATTTTCACTTAAAATTTTTTTAAGCATAAAGGATGTTGTAGTCTTTCCATTTGTTGCTGTTATCCCAATAACTTTTAAATCTTTTGAGGGGTCTTTATAAAAATTTTTAGCTAAATCAGCAAGACTTTTTCTAGTGTTATCAACTTTTATTTGAGGTATATAAACCTCTTTAAAATCTTCAACAACAGCTACAATAGCCCCATGATTTTTAGCATTTTTTATATATTTATGACCATCGGTAATTTTACCTTTAATAGCTACGAAAAGCCCACTAGCTTCAATATTTTTACTATTATAAGACATATTAGAGATTTCTGTATCTAAATCAATATTCCCTCTAATGTCAATTATTTCTATGTCTTTTAAAATTTCTCTTAACTTCAAATTACTCGTCCTTTTTTTCTATTAAACTCGATTTCATTAAAATTATATCATTAATTCTATTAATATAATCATTTAAACTTTTATAATTGAAAGTTCTCTTAAAATTATGATTTTTATCCATAATTTTACTTGATGATGATATACCAAAACCTAAAATATCTTCAATTTCCTCCATGGAAATAACATTATACTTACAAATATGTCCTTGCTTTGCATATCCTATATTTTCTCCGGAAAGTGCCATCCTTTTTTGCCTATATAAATAATATGGGAAATAATTATTTTCTTCCATAAATTTCTTTGAAAATTCCATAACGTCCCAATAATCCTTGTCGTTAATAAAATTTTCATCGTATAGTCTTGAACCTTTTTTTAATGATAAGGTGTGGATAGTAATATTATCAGGTTCTAAATCATTAACTTTTTTTATTGAATTAATTATGCTATCCCTATTTTCTCCCGGTAATCCAACTATCAAGTCCATATTTATTGATTTGAAATTGTGATTTCTAGCTTCTTCATACCAAAAATCAAAGTTTGTGTTATCCCTATTTAAATTCCTTATAATTTCTTTATTAAAAGATTGAGGATTAATTGAAATTCTTTCAACTCCTTTTTCTTTTAACATTCTTAATAAATCCGAAGAAAAAGTATCAGTTCTACCACATTCTACTGTAAATTCATCTGCAAAACCATAATCCTTATATACTTCATCAATAATCTTCTCAAGCCTTTTCCATCCAATTGAAGATGGAGTGCCTCCTCCAATATATATAGTTTTTGGATTTTTATTATAATAATTCTTTAATGACGATAGCTCTTTTAATAAAGCCTCAATATAAATATCTATTTTTTCTTCATCTATTACCATTGCATCAAATGAACAATAGGAACATCTGCTAGGACAAAAAGGAATATGAATATAAATTGAATAACTATCTATTGAAGAATTCTCAACTATTTCTCTTTGATTATCATAAATCTCAGATAAAATATTTATATCAGCTTGTCTTAGAAGATAATCCTCTTTTAATATTCTTTGACACGCTTCTAAATTGTTATCTTTTCTTATTTTTCTATAAAGCTTTAAAGGTCTTACTCCTGTTAGTATACCAAAAGACTTGTCATAATTAACAATTCCATCAAAATATATCAAGATAATTTTTTTTATGACCTTTAGCAATGAATGTTTTTCTGCATATTTTAATTTATAAATTTTTTCTTGATTACTATATTTTATAGTAAAAATACATATTTGATTTATAAATTCAATATCAAAAAAAATTTCCTCAATCTCAAAATTTTGAGGGAATTTAAAAATTAAGAAATCGTTTAATAACTTTTTAAACTTTTTATCTTGGCAATTTATACTTATCATAGCCTTTTTAAATATGGATTGTAATTTAGTTCATATTCAATTGAAGTTTCCGGACCATGTCCAGGCAAAACAATTGTATTTTTATCAAGTAAAGTTAATTTTTTAAGAGAATTCATTAAGTCTAATCCGGAAGATTCTGGAAAATCGTATCTGCCTATAGAACCGAGAAAAAGTGTGTCCCCTGAAAATAAAATATTATCAAGTTTATAACAAACCCCTCCTCCTGTGTGGCCAGGAGTTTCTATTACTTTAAATGAATCATCAGAAAATTTAATGTCATTTCCTTCTTTAACAAAATAATCAGATTTTGCTCCATTAACACTCATTCCGTAAAGACTTGCCGAATTTTTATTTGGTTTTTCTAACATATCTTTATCTTTATTATGAATATATACAGAAATACCATACTTATCTTTCAAATCTTTTACAGCACCTATATGGTCAATATGACCATGTGTCAAAAGTATATATAAAGGCTTTAATTTCTCTTTTTCAATAGTATCTATTATTCTTTGACTTTCATAACCCGGATCAATGATTACACATTCATTTTCCTTATTATAAACAATATAACAATTTTCTTGTAAGGGTCCAACAGTTAATCTGATAATTTTCTTATCCATATTAAAACTCCTTTTCTGAATCAAGTAAAATTGTAACAGGACCGTCATTTATTAATGAAACATCCATATCTGCACCAAACTTACCATGCTCAACCTTAATATTATTTTTCTTTGATTCCTCAATAAATTTTTCGTAATAATAAGTTGCTTCTTCAGATTTAGCCGCTTGAACATATGAAGGTCT
This sequence comes from Peptoniphilus lacrimalis DSM 7455, assembly GCF_000378725.1. GTDB lineage: Bacteria > Bacillota > Clostridia > Tissierellales > Peptoniphilaceae > Peptoniphilus_A > Peptoniphilus_A lacrimalis. The sequence continues at coordinate 180,735 of NZ_KB900369.1, forward strand.
ATTACCCTTTCTAGCATCTCCATAAAGTGTGAATTGGCTTACAATCAATAAATCATAGCCTAAATCAAGTAAAGATTTATTCATAACCCCATTTTCATCATCGAATATTCTCAAATTATAAACTTTTCTTTGTATATATGAAAAGTCTTCATCCTTATCTCCAACTTTTACACCTAGTAAAACTAAAAGTCCCTTATTTATAGAACCTATCAATTCACCATCTACACTAACATTAGCTTCTTTAACTCTTTGAACAACTGCTCTCATTTAATCACGCTTTCATTCTATAAACGTCAAAAACATTCTTGACTCTTTTTAACTTCTCAATAATTCCTTCAAGTTCATCAATATTTGTAATTTCAAGTATTACGTCAACAATTGCATCTCCATCTCTTGTTGAGCGAGCATTTAAACTTGTCATATTAAGCTTAGCTTCATTAATTCTATTTGCGACATCACCGATAACATTAGGTTTATCAAGTGCTCTAACTTCAATAGCGGCTTCGTAACTGTTCGCTTCATCTTTTTGCCATGAAACTTGAACAATTCTAGATTCCTCAACATTATTATTAACATTTGGACAATCAGCTCTGTGAACTGAAATTCCTCTACCTATTGTTATATATCCAATAATGTCATCTCCGGGAACTGGAGTACAACATTTAGCAATTCTTACCTTAACTCCGTCTACTCCCTTAACATCAATGCCACTTTTTTGTACCTTTCTTTTAGACTTTACAATATTCTTTATAGGTTTTTTATTGAATCTGTTATATATATCAATAAGCTTTGCAGTGACTTGACTTAATTTTACAGTTCCAAAACCTAAAGCTGCATATAAATCATCAATTGTTGAAACATTCAACTTAGCCCTAACTTCATCTATCCATTCATCTTTTAAAAATTCATTGACATTATAATTAAGTCTTTTTGCTTCTTTTTCTAATAATTCTTTACCCTTTTCAATATTTTTATCTCTATCTTTAATTTTAAAATATTGTGATATCTTCTTTTTAGCTTGATTTGATTTAACAATATTTAGCCAATCTAGTGACGGACCAGAATTTGAGTTTGTTATTATATCAACGATATTACCTGAGGATAACTTATAACTCAAAGGAACAATTCTACCATTAACCTTAGCGCCAACGCAAGTATTACCAACTTGTGTGTGAATTCTATAAGCAAAATCAATTGGTGTTGAACCTTCAGGAAGATTAATAACATCTCCCTTTGGAGAGAATACAAAAACTTCATCAGCAAAGAAATCTACTTTCAACGTATCCATAAAATCGTTGGGATCATTTAAGTCCTTTTGCCATTCCATCAATTGTCTTAACCAAGTTAAATTTTCATCAAAACTTGTAGTTTTTGTTTGCCCAGTTTTGTATTTCCAATGGGCAGCTATACCATATTCAGCAGTTTGATGCATTTGATATGTTCTTATTTGAACTTCAAAGGTTTCACCATTATTGTCAATTACAGTAGTGTGTAAAGATTGATAATTATTTGGTTTAGGCATAGCAATATAATCTTTAAATCTACCAGGAATTGGCTTCCATAAGGTATGAACAACACCTAAGGCACCATAACAATCTTTAATATCATTTGTTAAAATTCTCACTGCTGATAGGTCATATATTTCATCAAAAACCTTGCCTTTTACCTTCATTTTTTTATATATAGAATAAAAATTTTTAGGTCTACCATTTATTTCACATTTTATTCCAACTCTCTCAAGATTAACTTTCAAGGTATCAATAATAGAATTTATAAGCTCTTCTCTTTCTTTTCTTCTCTTGTTAACCATATCTACTAGCTTATAATATTCATCTGGATCTAAATATCTTAAAGATAAGTCTTCAAGTTCCCATTTAACCCTGCTCATACCAAGTCTATCAGCAATTGGTGCATAAATCTCCAAAGTTTCTGTCGCTTTTTCAATTTTTTTGGCTTCAGTCATATATTCGAGAGTTCTCATATTATGAAGTCTATCTGCAAGCTTTACGATGATAACCCTTATATCTTTTGCCATGGCAAGAACCATCTTACGAATATTTTCAGCCTGTTTTTCAGCCTTGCTTTTATAATTTAATTTTTTTAGTTTTGTAACTCCATCAACAAGCTCTGCTATTTCCTTGCCAAATTTTTTTTCAATATCCTCATAAGTTACAGAAGTGTCTTCTATGGTATCGTGCAAAAGTCCCGCTATAATCGTCGCTGAATCCATATTCATATCTGCTAAGATCATTGCAACATGAAGAGGATGGATTATATAATCCTCTCCTGAATTCCTCTTTTGACCCTGATGATTAACTTTTGCCAATTCATAGGCACTTCTAATTTCAGCTTCATCAACATTAGGATTATATGTTTTTATTTTTTCAATTAAATCGTCTATTGTCATCTTTCTCACCGTTTACTCTGTAACTTTTTAACCTTAGTTCAATACTAGAATTACCCCTAAAGTTATTTACATCTATAGAATATATTACATCTATTTTAATATTTTTATTTGATTTTTGCAAAAGCCCAGTTACAGCCTCTTGACCATAAGTCTTTTTTAAATCGTTTAGAAATTCATTGGAATCTTTAAACAGTAAGGCATTTTGAAAAACTCCACTATCTTCCAGCATTAATTTAATAACATTCTTATTAGTACCAAAAATTGCAATATCTGTTATTTTTAAATTCCTACTTCCAAAAAGTGGTTTCTCATTATCCGTACCAAAGGGCTTTAATTTATTTAAATCTTGAATTAACTTCATATTAATCTGTGGAAAATTAAGAGGATAATCAATATAAATCTTCTTAGTCAAATCATCTCTTGTTAATTTTGCATTTTTATTTAAATTTAAATTAAAATTATTGAAGTTTTCTTTTTTTATTGAAAGACCACATGCCATTTTATGCCCTCCGAAAGCTTCAAGTTCATCTCTAAATACATTTACCTCTTCAAACATATTATATTCATCAATACTTCTTCCAGAACCCTTTATAATTCCATTAGAATCAGTTAGAACAATTGTTGGTCTATAAAATTTTTCCTTTATTCTACCAGCTATTATTCCAACAATAGACTCATTAATATTGGGAACATAAATTAATAAAATAGGATATTTTTTCAAAAGTTCCTGTTCTTTTATGATTTTTATTGCCTTTATATATCCATCATTCGTGTAATTTTGTCTTTGATTATTAATATTCCTTATTTCTTTTGCTTTCTCGATTGCAGAGTTGTAATCTTTCTCTAAAAGGAGTTCTACAGCTTCTTTAGCAGTTTTTAATCTGCCACAAGCATTTAAAGTTGGGCCAATAATAAATCCAATATGATAAACATCTATATCTTCTTTTTTTATATCACAAGCACTTATTAATGCATTTAACCCGACATCTTGCACATTTTTTAATGCTTCAAGTCCATAATGTATAAGAATTCTATTTTCATCTTTTAAAGGCATTACATCACAAACTGTTGCAAGTGCAACATAGGCTAAAAAGTCATCATAGACTTCCTGTCCTTCCTTGCCTTTTATTAAATACAAATAAGATATTAATTTAAAAGCTACACAAGCACCACAAATATCTTTAAAAGGGTATTTTGAATCAGATACCTTAGGGTCAATAAGACCATTAGCATCAGGTAATTTTTCTTGTAAAACACCTTCAATTAAAACCTTAGCAGGTTCATGATGGTCAGTAACAATTACATCTATACCTAAATTTCTAGCATACTTAACAGGTTCAAAGGCCGCTATACCATTATCACAAGTTATAATTAGAGATATATCATCTTCCTTTGCCCTATCTATGATTTTATTATTAATACCATATCCATCTAAAACTCTATTAGGAATGTCATATGAAACTTTAGCTCCTATTTTCTTCAATCCACAATATAAAATATATGTAGAAGTTATTCCATCAACATCATAGTCACCAACTATTCTAATATTAGAGCCTTTGGTTATATGACTAATAATAATATTTGCACTCTTAACCATATCTTTTAGAAAAATTGGAGAATGAATATTTGAGAGGTCTGGTTTTAAAAATTTTTCCAATTCCTCATCAGATTTTATTCCCCTATTTAACAATATTCTATATAAAATTTTATTTAATCCATATTTTTCATATGAAAGTTCATAATCCTTACTATTTTTTATAAACCATTTTTCCATCTAACCACCATAATATATGAGTATATCATAATTTGTAATCCATTAAAACGATAGATAAATCAAAATATTAATCTTCATTATCTAATGTAAAAAAAATCATCTCACAAGGATTAAAAGTTCTTAATATAAATTTAGAACCCATGCCAGAAGTAATATATAAAATGCTTTGTCTTATTTTATAAAATCCCTTAGAGTATTTGGGAAATAAATTAAAGTATGGGTCAATAAATGCGCCGATAAAAGGTAATGTCACCTGTCCTCCGTGCAGGTGACCTGACAAAACAAGATCAAAATTTTTATCTTCATTATAGATAAAATCTAAAGGATCATGAATTAACAAAATATTATACTTATCATTTAAACACTTCAAATTGCTAGTTTTTCCATTATAAAATTTGCCATTTATGTTAATATCACCACGAATAGCATTTTTGTTATCAAGTAGTTTTACATGGTATTTATTTAAAATATCAAAAAATAAACTACAATTTTCGTTTTCTTCCTCGTGATTACCACTAACAAAAAATACTTCAGATGAAAATATTTTTAAAAAATCCTCCATCTTGGAAAAATCTTTAGGACGAGTAGACCTGTTTATAAAATCTCCAGTTAGAAAAACAAAATCTGCTTGAAATTTATTAATATGTCTTTCTAGTGACTTAAGATTAATAAAAGGATTTAAGTGATAATCAGAAATTTGTATAAATTTTACTTTCTTGTGTACTTTTTCACTTTTTATTTTAATATTATGTATTTTATAATATTTATTTTCATATATTGAATAAATAAATATTATAAAAATTATTGATAAAATTTTCATTTATTTAATCTATTTAAAGCTTTCAAAACTTTATCCTTTAGCTCGTCTAAATCCCCTCTATTATCTAAGATAATATCAGCATACTTTTTTTTTTCTTCCATACTCATTTGTGAAGAAATTTTTAAATTTGCATAATCATAAGATATGTCATCTCTAGACATAAGCCTTCTAATTTGAGTTTCTTTATCAGCATAAACTAACCATATTTCATCGAAATTCATACCATAAGACTTTGTCCCATTTTCTATCAACAAAGGAATATCAACAAAAACTATTTTTTCTCTTTTATATTCTTGTATTTTCTCAGAAATTCTTTTATATATTAATGGGTGAGTTATTGAATCTAACAAATCCCTTTTTTCCCTATCATTAAAAATTATGCTAGCTAAGGCACTTCTATCTAAAACTCCCTCAGAATATAGATTTTCTCCAAAATATGATTTTATCTTTTCTATAACTTCTCTTTCGTTAATAATATCTCTTGAAATAATATCAGAATCTATAACTTTGTAATATAGTTGCTTCAAAAAATTAGTAACTTGTGATTTTCCCGAAGCAATCGAACCTGTTATTGCAATTATTTTACTTTGTTTCATATAGACTTTTTCCTGTTTTCATTGAAACACTAAGAGGAACCTTCATTATTAAAGCATTATCCATTACATCCTTCATAATTTCACAAACTTCAGCAACTTCTTCATCTGGAGCATCAACAACTAATTCATCATGAATCTGTAAAATTAATTTTGCTTTCAAATTTTTCTTTTTAAGTTCCTTATATACTCCAACCATTGCAATCTTTATTATATCTGCTGCTGTACCCTGAATTGGAGTGTTTAATGCAATTCTTTCCCCAAAAGATCTTATATTAAAATTTTTTGCTTTAAGTTCAGGAATGTACCTTCTTCTGTGAAGCAAAGTTTCAACATAACCTTTTTCTGTCCCTACATGAATGATATCATTCATATATTTTTTTATTCCTTGAAAATGTCCCAAATAGTTATCAATATAAGTTTTTGCTTCTTTCCTTGGAATATTAAGATTTTGTGATAGACCATAATCGCTTATACCATAAACAATTCCAAAATTAACTGCTTTTGCCATACTTCTCAATTCATCTGAAACTTCATCATAGGGAGTATGAAATACTTCTGAAGCTGTCTTTCTATGAATATCAAGACCATCAGCAAATGCGTTAATCATATAAGTATCATTAGAAAGAGAAGCTAAAACTCTTAATTCAATTTGTGAATAATCACTATCTACAAGACTTGAACCTTCAGAAGATAAAAGAGCTTTCCTGATCAGTCTACCCTCATGAGTTTTTATAGGAATATTTTGTAAATTTGGCTCAGTAGAGGAAATTCTTCCAGTAGATGTTACTGTTTGATTAAATCTGGAATGAATTCTGCCAGTCTTTTTATTAATAACATCTCTTAACCCATCAATATAAGTATTTTTAATTTTACTGATTTTTCTATACTCTAAAATATTGTCAATAATTAGCGACTTTCCTCTTAACTTTTCAAGAACATCAGCAGAAGTTGAGTATCCTGTTTTAGTCTTTTTAATTACAGGCAAATCCATTTTTTCAAATAATATTTGTCCCAATTGTTTAGGAGAGTTAATATTAAATTGCTCGTCTGCATCCTTATATATATTAAATTCTAGATCATTAATCCTTTCTTTGATTTTCTCATCAATTTCATTTAATATATTAACATCTGTTCTAATACCAACAATCTCCATATTTGCTAATACCTCTATTAGAGGTAACTCAACATTTACATAAAGATCTTTCATGCCTTCCGCTTCTATTTTTTCCATTTGAAGAGGACTAATTGTATAAACCATGTTTAAAATGTAAGAAAAATAAGAATTTAAATCACCCTCATCAATTTCTTGGAATTTCTTTTTTTTCACACCTTTACCCAAAAGTTCCTCTTCACTCTTATAAGCCTTATTGAAATACCTGCTTGCAAGGTGGTCAATCTCATAATTAGATTCAGTAGAATTTAAGAGATATTCAGCAATCATAGAGTCGTGGCAATAATTTTTTAAGTCAATTTTATTATATTGAAGAACAATAATATCTTCTTTTAAATCATAACCGAGTTTTTCTATGCTGTCATCTTCCCAAAGAGCTTTTAAATTTGACAAATTATCTTTATTATAATCAATTACGCTGGTATTATAACCCTTTGGTAAAATTGCAATTTTAAATGGATCTATACCCTCATAAATTTTTCCATCACTAATAAATTTAAAAGCAAAAGATTTACTGGCCTTAATATTTTCTATAATATCATCAATAGAATCATTAGAAATTTGGAAAAATGTATCAGAAATTTCCTCTGTTTTTTCCTTTTGATACTTTTCAGGCAATCTTTTTAAAATAGAATTAAATTCAAAATCCCTGTATAGTTTAGATAAATTTTCATAATCATATTCCTTAATTTTTAAATCAGAAAGACCAACAGGCAAATCTATATTCCTAACAATAGTACCTAATTTTTTACTCATAAAAGCTTGAACTTTATTTTCTTCCAAATTTTCTTTAAGTTTTTTCCCAGAAATTTCGCTTAAATGATTATAAAGATTTTCTATAGTGGAGTACTCTTTAATAAGTTTTAAACCAGTTTTAGGTCCAATACCAGGAACGCCAGGAATGTTATCAGAACTATCACCCATTAAGCCTTTAAGATCTATAAATTCCTGTGGACTAATACCGTAATCATCATTTATACTTTTCAAATTCACAACTTCAAGCTCAGTAATACCCTTCCTTGTCATCAAAACATTGGTGTTATCATCTACAAGTTGATAATAATCCTTATCTCCTGTTAATAAATAAGATTTATAACCTTCTTTAGACGCTATAAGAGATAAAGTTCCTGCAATATCATCAGCTTCATAAACAGGTGAATCAAGAACAACAATATTCATATATTTTAAAATATCTCTAACTAATGGAAATTGCTGTTCTAATTCATTAGGTGTCTTTTGCCTTGTACCTTTATAATCTTTATAAAGCTCGCTTCTAAAAGTTTTACCTTTTCTATCAAAACATACAACTATATGACTCGGTTTAACTCGCTCAATAGCATTTTCAAGCATCATAACAAATCCATATATAGCATTAGTATAAATACCTCTTTTTGTTTTTAATAAAGGAAGAGCATAAAAAGCCCTAAAAAACAAAGAAGAACCATCTATAATTAAAAAAATATTTTTGCTCATAAATCCCCCATAATAAATATATATTCTTGCCTTAAATTATAACTCAAAAATACGAATAAAAAAACCTTGATGATATTGATAATAATTTAAATCCTATAAACAAATTAATTAAAATATTTTATTAATATTAAATAAGAAAATAAAATAATGAGAAATTTAAATTAATAAAATGACAATAAAAGAAAATAAAGAAAAGCAAAAAAATAGAAAACAATGCAAAAAAAATCACGGTCATGTAAAAACTAGACCGCGCAAATTTAGTGGTGCCGAAGGGGGGACTCGAACCCCCACGATGTTTCCAACGTCAGATTTTGAGTCTGATGCGTCTGCCAATTCCGCCACTTCGGCAAAATATTCATAAGAATATGTGGTGCAGAAGAAGGGACTTGAACCCTCACGCAAAAGCTTGCACATGCCCCTCAAACATGCCTGTCTGCCTATTCCAGCACTTCTGCAAAAGGGTTAAAAAAAAGAAACCCTTCAAACTATAAATTTTGTGGCGCGCCATGGAGGATTCGAACCCCTGACCTTTTGGTCCGTAGCCAAACGCTCTATCCAGCTGAGCTAATGGCGCATAATAAAAAAATGGAGCGGATGACGAGATTCGAACTCGCGACCCTCGCCTTGGCAAGGCGATGCTCTACCACTGAGCCACATCCGCATACATATATTTTATACAATTATTAAACAAATGTAAAGTAAAAATTACAAATTTTTTATGGAGCTGGTGAGAGGACTTGAACCCCCAACCTACTGATTACAAGTCAGTTGCTCTACCAATTGAGCTACACCAGCAAATATTAAAATTTGGAGCCGGCAAGAGGACTTGAACCCCCAACCTACTGATTACGATTCAGTTGCTCTACCAATTGAGCTATGCCGGCCAATGACCGACAATTAAGCCACTAGTCTGGTGTATAAGCAAAAGACTAATTAAATAAACTTAAGTAAACATAGTTAAAAATTTGGCGACCCGGATCGGGCTCGAACCGACGACCTCCAGCGTGACAGGCTGGCATTCTAACCAGCTGAACTACCGGGCCACACATAGTTTTATTTAG
>NZ_KB900369.1:190136-214725 GCF_000378725.1 Peptoniphilus lacrimalis DSM 7455
GATTTTATCTCCCCATTCTCCGTCTGGATCTTCTAGGGCTTTTAGGGCTGAGCCTACTACTATTGGTGTGTTGTCTCCGTCAAAATCATATTCTGATAGTAAATCTCTTACTTCCATTTCTACTAGTTCGATTAGTTCTGGGTCGTCTACTTGGTCTTCTTTGTTTAAGAATACTACGATTTTTGGTACCCCTACTTGTCTTGCTAGTAGGATGTGTTCTCTTGTTTGTGGCATTGGTCCGTCTGCTGCACTTACTACTAGGATTGCTCCGTCCATTTGGGCTGCTCCTGTTATCATGTTCTTTACGTAGTCGGCGTGGCCTGGACAGTCTACGTGTGCGTAGTGACGGTTTGGTGTTTCATATTCTACGTGAGATGTTGAGATTGTGATTCCTCTTTCTCTTTCTTCTGGTGCCTTGTCTATGTGGGCATAGTCTATGAATTCTCCGCTGCCGTATCTCTTATTTAATACTAATGTTATTGCTGCTGTTAGTGTTGTTTTACCGTGGTCAACGTGGCCTATTGTTCCTACGTTAACGTGAGGTTTATTTCTTTCAAATTTTGCTTTTGCCATAATTTTCCTCCTAAGATTTATTTATCTTTTTTATCTCCTAAAACTTCTTCTGCAATTGACTTAGGAACTTCTTCGTAATGGTCAAATTGCATTGAATAGTTTGCTCTACCTTGTGTGTTTGAACGTAAACTTGTTGCATAGCCAAACATTTCAGCTAATGGTACATATGATGTTACGATTTGTGCACCTGCTACAAGTTCCATACCTTCCATTCTTCCACGTCTAGAATTTATATCTCCAATTACATCACCCATATATTCTTCAGGTGTAGTAATTTCAACTTTCATAACTGGTTCAAGTAATACTGGACCTGCCTTTGCCATTGCATCTCTAAGAGCCATTGAGCCTGCTATCTTAAATGCCATTTCTGATGAATCGACTTCGTGGTAAGAACCGTCATATAATGTTACCTTTAAGTCAAGAACTTCGTATCCGCCTAATATACCTGATTGTAAGGCTTCTTCAATACCTTGTTGAGTAGGTCCAATAAATTCTTTTGGAATTGCTCCACCAACAATTGCATTTTCAAATACAAATCCTTGTCCATCTTTTAAAGGTTCGATTTTTATCTTAGCGTGACCATATTGTCCACGTCCACCTGATTGACGTACATATTTACCTTCGCCTTCAGCAGGCTTAGTAATAGATTCTCTGTAAGATACTTGTGGGTTACCAATATTAGCTTCAACTTTAAATTCTCTTAACAATCTATCAACGATAATGTCTAAGTGAAGTTCTCCCATACCTGCAATAATTGTTTGACCTGTTTCTTCATTTGTATATGTTCTGAAGGTTGGGTCTTCTTCTGCTAATTTTTGAAGAGCTATTGCCATCTTATCTTGAGATGCTTTAGTTTTTGGTTCAATAGCTACTGAAATAACTGGTTCTGGGAATTCCATCTTTTCAAGAATTACTTGGCTTTTTTCATCACATAAAGTATCCCCAGTAGTTGTATCTTTTAAACCTACAGCAGCTGCAATTTCACCTGCATAAATTTCATCAATTTCAGTTCTCTTATTAGCATGCATTTGTAGGATTCTTCCGATTCTTTCACGCTTACCCTTTGTAGAGTTTGTTACATAGCTTCCAGCTTTTAGAACTCCAGAATATACTCTAAAATATGCTAGTTTACCAACATATGGGTCAGTAACAATTTTAAATGCAAGTGCTGAGAATGGTTCGTCATCAGATGCGTGACGTTCTACCGGATTTCCTTGAAGATCTGTTCCTTCAATCGGTGGTACATCAAGTGGAGCTGGAAGATAATCAATAACTGCATCAAGTAGTAATTGAACTCCCTTGTTTTTGTAGGATGAACCACAAAGTACTGGAGTTAATTTAACTGCTAGAGTTCCTTTTCTAAGAGCTCTTTTAATAAGTTCTTCAGAAATTTCTTCTCCTTCAAGATACTTATCCATAAGCTCATCATCGAAGTCTGCAGCCTTTTCTATCATCTTATCTCTGTATTCATTTGCTAAATCTAAATATTCTTCAGGGATATCAGTTTTATCTATAACTTGCCCTAAATCATCTGTATAAATTTCAGCTTCCATTCTAACTAAGTCAATCATACCGATAAACTTATCTTCTGCTCCCATCGGTATTTGAATTGCTACAGGATTTGCGTGTAGTTTCTTTTCAATAGTGTTAACTGATCTAAAGAAATCAGCTCCTGTAACATCCATTTTGTTTATATGACATATTCTTGGAACATGGTACTTATCAGCTTGTCTCCAAACTGTTTCTGATTGTGGTTCTACACCTGATTTGGCATCAAAAAGTGCAACAGCTCCGTCAAGAACTCTTAAAGATCTTTCAACTTCAACTGTAAAGTCAACGTGTCCAGGAGTGTCTATGATATTTAATCTATAGCCCTTCCAATAGCAAGTTGTTGCTGCAGAAGTAATTGTGATACCTCTTTCTTGCTCTTGTTCCATCCAGTCCATTTGAGCTGCACCTTCGTGAGTTTCACCTATCTTATGAATTTTTCCAGCATAAAATAAGATACGTTCAGTAGTTGTAGTTTTACCAGCATCAATATGTGCCATGATACCTATATTTCTAACTTTTTTTAATGGTATCTCTCTAGGCATGCTTTTCCTCCCTTATATCCATTACCATCTATAGTGAGCAAAGGCCTTGTTAGCTTCCGCTGTCCTATGCATTTCTTCTTTTCTCTTAACGCTGCCGCCTAAATTATTTGAGGCATCAAGAATTTCTTTTGCAAGTCTATCATCCATAGTGTGTTCTCCTCTGGCTCTTGCATATTTAACCAACCATCTAAGTCCTAAAGTTTGACGTCTTTCTGGTCTAACTTCCATAGGAACTTGATATGTTGCTCCACCAATTCTTCTACCTTTAACTTCTAGAACAGGCATTACATTATTTAAAGCTTTATAAAAAACTTCTATGGCCTCTTCACCTGTTTGTTCGGCAATCTTTTCCATTGCGCTATATACAATTCTTTGAGCAGTTCCCTTTTTTCCATCTAACATGACGTTATTTATTAGTTTTGTGATAACAACATCATCATAAACAGGATCGGCCATAACTTCTCTTTTTTGTATGTGTCCTTTTCTTGGCATAACTTCCCTCCTTAACCATTTAGTAATTCACTGGTACTCGGTTTGTCCCGTTTGCTAAGAATCTATAAAAAAATCTATATATTCTCATTAATTTTTAGGCTTCTTTGTACCGTATTTAGATCTTGCTTGCTTTCTATCAGTTACACCTGCAGTATCAAGTGTACCTCTGATTATATGGTATCTAACACCTGGTAAGTCTTTAACTCTTCCACCACGGATTAAAACAACACTGTGTTCTTGAAGATTATGTCCGATTCCAGGAATATAAGCCATAACTTCATATCCATTAGTCAAACGAACTCTGGCTACTTTTCTTAAAGCTGAATTAGGTTTCTTTGGTGTTACTGTTCTAACCGCTATACAAACTCCTCTTTTTTGTGGAGAATTAGCTTCTGTTTCAGTTTTCTTCAAAGTATCATAGTTCACATCAAGTGCTGGTGATTTAGATTTTGTATGAATCTTTTTTCTACCATTTTTGACAAGTTGATTAATTGTTGGCATTCGTGCACCTCCTATAAATAAATTGTACATTTTTTAAGACTACCTAGAGGTAGTCTTAATCTCCTAAATACTGTATAATTCTACCACCAAATAGCTTATCTGTCAATTGAATTTTGGTAAACTTATAATTTATTCATATTAAATTTTATTATTTTAAAATTTTTATTATTATTTTTTATATTTTTTATAATTCTACTGATATATTTGTAAAAATTTTTAATTTTTTATTTTATAATGTATAATAACATTATAAATGGAGGTTATATAATGAAAATTAACAAAAAAATCGCAGCAGGTGCACTTACACTTGCAATGCTTTCAACTTCTATCTCTTCTGTTTTTGCTTTTAATTTACCAAAAGTAGATAAGGCAATAAACAATTCTCAAAAAATAGATGTTTTAAAGAAGGCAAATTTAATTCATGGCTATGCAGATGGAAGTTTAGGTCTTGACAAAAGCTTAACTAGATCAGAACTTACTACTCTTATAGTTTTTGCTATAGGTGAAGACAAAAAGGCTGAAAGTCTTAAAAATGAAGAAAGTCCATTCAAGGATGTCGATAAGAAATATTGGGCTAATGGTATCATTAAAGTTGGTGTTGAAGTAAAAAATGCCAAGGGTCTCAAATTAATTCACGGTTATCCAGATCAAACTTTCAAAGGCGAAAATAAAATAACTTATGCCGAACTTCTAACAATTCTTGATATTTTAAAATCAGACAAGATTGATGAAAAAGCTGCAAAAGATGCTTCTTGGCCAAAAGATTGGATTAAATGGGCTGAAGAACTTAAAATTATTGGAAAAGATAGCGGACTTGAAATAAAAGATTACAATAAGGAAGCTAACAGAAATGATGCTTTCGTTCTTTTATATAATACCTTAGCTTCAGAAATTTCTGAAAAGAAAGAAGATAAGAAAGAGGATAAATCAAACATTGAAGGCGTTAAAAAAGATGTTAAAGCTTATTTAGAAGCACTTGATAAAAATAATGTTCTTGTAACTTTAAATTCTGTTGCAGGAGATGATGGATTTGAAGGTAGAATTCCTAAAAAATCAAAGGCTTATGATGAACTTTCTTCTGCCATAGATAAGGCTAAAGCTCTTCTTGCAAAGAAAGAACTTACTAGTGATGAAGAAAAAGAATTAATAAATCTTCAACCAAAACTTCATGAAAAGAAAGATAAGTTAACAAAAGGTCTTGCAGAACTTGCTTCTAATTTTGTTGTTGATTGGCATGTAGTGGGAGATCGTGATTTTAAGGCAACACACGGTAAATCTTATACTGAACTTAAAGATAATCAAATTAAAATTGAATCTAAAGCTACTACCTTAGCTGAAGATAAAGTTAAAATCGGTCTTGCAGTTGTTAAATCAAATGATTATGAAAACGCAAAAGTTGATGCAGTTTCTGGTTCAACACCAAAATATGAAAAATCTAAACTTGATAAAAAATTCTATGATGTTACAAGAACTGCAACAGGATTTTTAATCACACTAAAGACTAATGAAGCTGGTTTTGATGAAGCTATGAAAGATGTTAAAATCATTAAACCTGTTGTTAAGGTTACTTTAGCTGAAACTACAGCAAAACGTGGTGACAAGGAAGTTAAAGCTGTAACTGAAATTGAAAATGGAGATTTAGTATTTGTAAAATAAGTATTAATTTCTTATATTGAGAACCCTAAGGGGTTCTCTTTTTTACTTTGTAAAAACTTATACTTTTAAATAAGCATTTTTATAAAAATTTATATACACAAAAAAGGAATGGTCAAATGTAACCATTCCTCTAAATTTATTAATTTTCTTATTCTTCTTCACTTGCAGCTTCAACTAAGTCCTTCTTTTCTATAATTTCTGAATTTTCCAAAATATTATATTTTTCTTTAACTTCATCTGAAACTCCGATTTGAACTTTAGAATTTTTTCTTGCTCCAGTACCTGCTGGTATAAGTTGTCCTATAATTATATTTTCCTTAAGACCTTGTAGGGTATCTTCTTTTCCTTTAATTGCTGCATCTGTCAATACTCTTGTAGTTTCTTGGAAAGATGCTGCTGATAGGAATGAATCTGTAGCAAGAGATGCTTTAGTTATACCTAATAAATTAACTTGACCTTGTGCTGGTCTAAGCCCTTTTTCTTCCATTTCTTTGTTTACGGAAATAAATTCATTCTTTTCAACTAAAGAACCCGGTAATAAATCTGTATCGCCAGCATCATCTATCTTATATTTTGATAACATCTGTCTGACTACAATTTCTATATGCTTATCGTTGATATCAACACCTTGAAGTCTATATACTCTTTGAACTTCCCTAACTATATATTCTTCAACACCTTTGGCACCCTTAACTCTTAAAAGGTCTTGTGGATATACAGAACCTTGAGTTAATTCATCACCTGCATCAACAAAATCTCCGGATTTAACTTTAAGCCTTGCACCATAAACAACATTATAGGCATCTTTAAGCCCATCAGTTGTAGTAATAATAATTTCTTTTTTCTTATTCGTTTCTTTTATTTCGACTTCCCCAGCATGTTCAGCAATCATTGCAAGACCTTTTGGTTTTCTTGCTTCAAAAAGTTCTTCAACTCTAGGAAGACCTTGAGTGATATCTGCTGCTTGAGCTACACCACCTGTATGGAATGTTCTCATTGTTAATTGAGTACCAGGTTCGCCTATTGATTGAGCTGCTATAACTCCAACTGCTTCTCCTATGCCAACTTCATTACCTGTAGCTAAGTTTCTTCCATAGCAGTGAGCACAAACGCCCTTCTTAGATTTACATACCAATACTGATCTTACCTTAACTTCAGTAATTCCTGCGTCTACAATTCTATCTGCATCTTCATCAGAAATTTCTGTATTTTCTTTTACAAGAACTTCGCCTGTATTTGGATCAATAATATCTTCAAAGGCATATCTTCCAGCTATTCTATCAGCAAGATTTTCAATGACTTCTTTTCCATCTTTGAAAGCACGGGCAACTATATATTGGTCAGTATTACAATCTTCTTCTTGAATTATTATTTGTTGAGAAACATCAACAAGTCTTCTTGTTAGATAACCTGAGTCGGCAGTTCTTAGTGCTGTATCTGCAAGACCTTTTCTAGATCCGTGGGCAGACATATAAAATTCCAACACACTAAGTCCTTCTCTAAAGTTTGATGTTATAGGTACTTCTATTGTCCTTCCTGACGGTGAAGCCATAAGACCACGCATACCTGCTAATTGTCTGATTTGGTTTTTAGAACCTCTGGCTCCTGAATCAGCCATAATATAAATATTATTTAATCTATCAAAGCCTTTCATAACATCATCTGTTAAGTCATCAGTAGCCTTATTCCAGATATCAATAACTTTTTCATATCTTTCATCATCAGATATAAGACCACGTCTATAGGCTTTTTCATATTTCTCTACTTCTTTTTGAGCTGCTTCCAAAATTTTAGGTTTAGATTCAGGAATTTGAACATCTCCCATTGATATTGAAATTGCTCCTATAGTAGAGTAATGATATCCATAAGATTTTATATTATCAAGAAGTTTTGCTGTTTCTATATTTCCATGTTTCTTGTAAGTTCTTTCAATTATTACTGCCAAAAGTTTTTTATCTATGACTTGGTCAACTTCAAGAGAATATTTATCTTCATCTCTGTTTACAAATCCCAAATCTTGTGGAATAAATTCATTTACAATAAATCTACCCACTGATGAGGCAACAATTTTTCCTCTCTTGTCATCTTCTCCTGCAAATCTTCTCACTTTTACATGAGCTTGTAGATGTAAGAATCCACAGTAATATGCCTTCATCATTTCATCGTATGAGCAGAAAACTGATCCATCTCCCTTTAACTTTTCTTTTCTATCTAAAGTTAAATAATATGAACCTAAAATCATATCTTGAGTTGGAATGGCAATAGGTTTACCATCCTTTAAGCCCAAAATATTATTTGTAGATAACATCAAAAGTCTTGCTTCAGCTTGAGCTTCTGTTGATAGTGGAAGGTGGATAGCCATTTGGTCTCCATCAAAATCGGCATTGTAAGCAGTACATGATAATGGGTGAAGCTTGATCGCCTTTCCTTCAACAAGTACTGGTTCAAAAGCTTGAATACCAAGCCTGTGTAGTGTAGGGGCACGGTTTAACAATACTGGATGGTCTTTAATTACATCTTCAAGCACATCCCAAACATCATCCCTAACTCTTTCTACCATTCTTTTAGCAGATTTAATGTTGTGAGCTAAGCCTCTTTTTACAAGTTCTCTCATGACAAAAGGTTTGAAAAGTTCTAGTGCCATATTCTTAGGAACTCCGCATTGATAGAATTTCAAATCAGGTCCTACAACAATTACACTACGTCCTGAATAGTCAACACGCTTACCTAAAAGATTTTGTCTAAATCTACCTTGTTTACCTTTAAGCATTTCTGATAAAGATTTTAATGGTCTGTTACCAGGACCTGTAACAGGTCTTCCTCGTCTACCATTATCTATTAGGGCATCAACAGCTTCTTGTAACATTCTCTTTTCATTTCTTACAATGATATCAGGAGCATTAATGTCCATTAATTTTTTTAGTCTGTTATTTCTATTGATAATTCTTCTATATAAATCATTTAAATCACTTGTAGCAAATCTGCCACCATCAAGTTGGACCATAGGTCTTAAATCTGGTGGAATTACAGGAATTGCATCAAGAACCATCCATGTTGGATCATTTCCTGATTGGATAAAAGCATCAATAACTTCAAGCCTTCTTGTGATACGAATTTTCTTTTGACCAGTCGCATTTTCAAGTTCTTCAGTCAATTCATCATTTTCTTTTTGTAAATCAACCTTTGCTAAAAGTTCTTTTATGGCTTCTGCTCCCATTTTAGCAGTAAATTTATCGCCATATTCTCTTTTAAATTCTCTATATTCTACTTCGCTTAGCAGTTGTTTTTCATAAAGAGTAGTTTGTCCACTTTCTACCCTTGTAACAACATATGCCGCAAAGTATAAAACTTTTTCCAAAGCTCTTGGACTCATGTCAAGCACAAGACCCATACGTGATGGAATTCCTTTAAAATACCAAATATGAGAAACAGGAGCTGCAAGCTCAATATGACCCATTCTTTCACGTCTAACCTTGGCCTTTGTAACTTCTACTCCGCATTTTTCGCAGACTACACCCTTATATCTAACTCTTTTATATTTTCCACAGGCACATTCCCAGTCCTTTGTAGGTCCAAAAATCTTTTCGCAGAATAAACCTTCCTTTTCTGGTTTTAATGTCCTGTAATTAATTGTTTCAGGTTTTTTTACTTCTCCATAAGACCATTCTCTGATCTTTTCTGGTGAAGCTAAACCTATTTTAATAGAATGGAATAATTCGTGTTCGCTCAAAAGGATACTCCTTTCCCTTATTCATTTTCAATATCTTCGTAGTCTTTATCAGAATTTTCAAAATAATCTGAAGAATCTCCCAAGATAGATTCATCATCATTTTCAGAATCACTGTAGGAATCATCCCCATCATCATCGGTAAAACTTTCATCTAAAGCTTCTGCTTCTTCGCTTGAAATAGTCCTTATAGCAGAATTGTTATTGGAAGTATTTGTTTCTATAAGATTTCTAACATCTTCTTCATTATCTTCTTCAATAGCATCAATTCTTGAAAGATCATCTTCTTCAGCCTCTAGATCAACGGGGTTTCCATCATCATCTAAAACTTCTATTTCTAAAGCTAAAGATTGCAATTCTTTTATTAAAACCTTAAAAGATTCTGGAATGCTCGGTTGTGGAATATTTTCACCTTTAACTATAGCTTCATAAGTCTTTACACGTCCTACAATATCATCAGATTTTACAGTTAGCATTTCTTGTAAGGTGTAAGATGCACCATAAGCTTCAAGAGCCCAAACTTCCATTTCTCCAAATCTTTGTCCACCAAATTGTGCCTTTCCTCCTAGGGGTTGTTGAGTAACCAGTGAGTAAGGTCCTGTTGAACGAGCATGGATTTTTTCATCAACTAAATGGTGAAGTTTTAACATATACATATATCCAACAGTTACAGGATGGTCAAATTCTTCTCCAGTTCTTCCGTCACGAAGTTGTATTTTTCCATCATGAGGATATCCTGCTTTTTCAAGAGATTCAAAAATATCTGATTCATTAGCCCCATCAAAAACTGGTGTGGCTACGTGCCATCCAAGTTTTTTTGCAGCAAGACCCAAGTGAACTTCCAACACTTGTCCTAAGTTCATACGGCTAGGAACTCCTAGAGGATTTAATACAATTTGAATAGGCGTACCATCAGGCATATAAGGCATATCTTCTTTAGGAAGCACCCTTGATATAACCCCTTTGTTACCGTGACGACCACACATCTTATCTCCAACTTGGATTTTTCTTTTTGTAGCTACAAAAACTCTTACCATTTCATTGACGCCTGGTTGCAATTCATCGCCTTCAGACCTTTTGAAAGTTTTAACATCTACAACAATTCCGTGTTCTCCATGAGGTAGTCTTAGTGATGTGTCACGTACTTCACGAGCCTTTTCACCGAATATAGACCTTAAAAGTCTTTCTTCAGCAGAAAGTTCTGTTTCTCCCTTCGGTGTTACCTTTCCAACTAAAATATCTCCAGGTTTAACCTCAGCCCCGATTCTTACTACTCCAAGTTCATCTAAGTCCTTAAGCATATCATCCCCAACATTAGGAATGTCACGAGTAATTTCTTCAGGTCCTAATTTTGTATCACGAGCTTCAGACTCATATTCTTCAATATGAAGAGAAGTTAAAGTATCATTAATAACTAATTCTTGATTAACCAAAACAGCATCTTCATAGTTGTAGCCTTCCCAGTTCATGAAAGCTATTAAAATATTTTTACCAAGTGCCATTTCTCCCATATCGGTAGATGGACCATCAGCAATTATTTCACCTTTCTTAACCTTTTGTCCTTCATTTACGATAGGTCTTTGGTTAATGGTTGTGCCTTGGTTGCCTCCTACAAACTTATGAAGTTTATAGGTATCAAGAACTTTATCTTTATCTCTACGAAGTTCTATGTGCGTTGCATCAACTTTTTCTATAACACCATCATCAGTTGAAACAATTACAACACCTGAGTCTTTAGCTGCCCTGTATTCAATACCTGTACCTACAATAGGTGCTTGTGTTGAAAGTAGCGGTACGGCTTGTCTTTGCATGTTGGCGCCCATTAGAGCTCTGTTGGCATCATCATTTTCAAGGAAAGGAATCATAGAAGTTCCGACAGCAACAATTTGTTGAGGAGAAACATCCATGTAGGTAACATCTTTTACATCAAATATATCTACAATGCCTTCATGACCTCTACAAGCAATTCTCTTTTCTAAGAATCTTCCATCTTCATCAAGTTTTTCATAGGATTGAGCAATAATTTGCTCATATTCTACATCAGCAGTTAAATATTCAATTTTATCTGTAACAACTCCATCTACAACTTTTCTGTAAGGAGTTTCTATAAATCCATATTCATTAATTCTGGCATAGGTTGTTAAAGAAGTGATTAATCCTATATTAGGTCCTTCTGGAGTTTCTATAGGGCACATTCTTCCATAGTGTGAGTTATGGACGTCACGCACTTCAAAACCAGCCCTGTCTCTACTCAACCCACCAGGTCCTAGTGCAGATAACCTTCTTTTGTGAGTTAATTCTGACAAGGGGTTGTTTTGGTCCATAAATTGTGAAAGTTGTGAAGAACCGAAAAATTCTTTAATGGCAGCCGTAACAGGTCTTATATTTATAAGAGATTGTGGTGTTGTAGCTTCAACATCCTGTACAGTCATTCTTTCACGAATAACACGTTCCATTCTGGAAATACCGATTCTGAATTGATTTTGAAGAAGTTCACCAACTGATCTAATTCTTCTATTTCCTAGATGGTCAATGTCATCTGTGTAGCCAACTCCATCCATAAGATTAAATTCATAATTTATAGCAGCGACAATATCATCTACTACTATATGTTTTGGACTTAATTCGTTGTGTCTTTTCTTTAATTCTTCTTTTAACGCTTCTTCATCTGAGCCAAATTCTTCATAGATTGATTGGAATAAGGGGAAATAAATTTTTTCCCTAAAACCTAACTCTTCTAATGTAAAGTTAAGCCCAAAGGATGAAGGTATACAGAAATTATTTCCAATTACAATAACTTCTCTTGATTCAGATTCATCAAAAGGATTTAAAACCTTCAAAAGAATTCTGTTTATGCCTGCATTCTCAATCTCAAAAGCTTTTGCTCTATCTAAAGTTTCTCCTTTTTCTGCAATTATTTCTCCAGTAAGAGGATTAACTGCATCTTCAGCTAGTATATTATTTTCAATTCTAGCTTCTATTCCTAATTTTTTATTAAACTTATATCTACCAACTCTTGCAAGATCATATCTTCTGTCATCAAAAAACATATTTTCAAATAATGATTTTGCGCTGTCAAGGGTTGGCGGTTCGCCAGGTCTTAGTTTTTTATAAATTTCAAGTAAAGCTTCTGTTTTATTTGAAGTTGTATCTTTTTCAAAAGTTTTTGTTAAAGCTTCACTTTCCCCTAAGATATCTGTAATTTCACGATTGCTTTCAACGCCTATTGCACGAGCAAGAATTGTTATAGGTATTTTTCTTGTTCTATCAATACGAACGTTGATAACACCTGCTGCATCAGTTTCAAATTCAAGCCATGCTCCACGATTAGGTATAAGAGTTGAAGAATAAAGTTTCTTACCTGTCTTATCCCTTTCTTCCTTAAAATAAGCTCCTGGGCTTCTAACAAGTTGTGATACTACAACACGTTCAGCTCCGTTTATAACAAAGGTTCCTGTTGGAGTCATTAAGGGCAAATCACCCATAAAAACTTCTTGTTCCTTTACTTCGCCTGTTTCGGTGTTAATCAGCCTGACTTTTACTTTAAGAGGTGCGCAATAATTGGTATCTCTTTGTTTTGATTCATCAATATCATATTTAATATCATCTGAAATATAATAATCAACGAACTCTAAAATTAATTTACCTGAGTAATCTTCAATAGGAGAGACATCATCGAAAACTTCCTTAAGCCCTTCTTTAATGAACCAGTCAAAAGAAGAAGTCTGCACGTCAAGGAGGTTTGGTAAACTCATTACCTCTTCTACTCGAGAAAAACTCATTCTCTCACGTTTCCCATATTTCACAGGATGTACCATTTTTTCACCCTAGCCTTTCATGGTTTATTAGAAAATTAGAGGACACTATTCCACTCTAATTATTATTATGCAAATAATAATTTTAACATATCATTACCATATATTCAATATGCTTTTAGTAAATAATTTCTGGGAATAAATTTCTAAAAAAGCTTCTAAAAAAAAGATGAAAAGTATAGAAAATATCTAAACTTTTCACCTTTTTAATTATTTTTTTAATATTTCAAGAGCTTTTTGCAGTTGTGTATCAGTATCAAGAAAATCTACTCCTATACCCTT
This sequence comes from Peptoniphilus lacrimalis DSM 7455, assembly GCF_000378725.1. Classification (GTDB taxonomy): domain Bacteria; phylum Bacillota; class Clostridia; order Tissierellales; family Peptoniphilaceae; genus Peptoniphilus_A; species Peptoniphilus_A lacrimalis. The sequence goes on from NZ_KB900369.1 coordinate 203,276, forward strand.
AATACCTTCCGGCTCTTTAACTTTTATATCGGGTTCGATACCAAGTTTATGGATACTTTTCCCACTTGGAGTAAAGTATGCTGCTGTCGTTAATTTCAAGCCACTTCCTTTCGCTAATGGAAATACAGTTTGAACAATTCCTTTTCCATAGGATTTTTCTCCAACAATAGTGGCTCTTTTATAATCTCTTATAGCTCCTGCTACAATTTCAGATGCTGATGCAGATCCTCCATTTTGTAAGACAACCATTTTTGTATCTACATAATTTTTATCTGATTTATATTCTTCAATAATCTTATTTTGATTGTCTTTTAAGGTAACTATAACTCCTTCAGGAAGAATTTTATCACATATACCAACTGCTGCATCTACAACTCCACCAGGATTACCTCTTAAATCAAGAATTATACCCGACTTATTTTTTTTCACTAAATCATCAAGGGCTTTGCCAAACTCTTTATCTGTATCTTCATCGAAAACAGTTATCCCTATATAACCAATTTCTCCTAATTCTTTTTCTATAACAGATGCTATTTTAACTTGATCTCTTTTTACACTAATTTCTTGAGGTTTTTTACTTCCATTTTTTAAAACTAAGAGTTTAACTAAAGAATCTTTTTCTCCCCTGATGGCTTTTGAAGCTTCAGTAATATTATCACCTGTATAGTCCTTACCATTTATTTGCAGTATTTTATCCCCTGAATTTAGACCAGCCTTCTCAGCTGGTGAACCTTTTATTGGCGAGATTACTGTTATTAGACCATCTTCACCAGGTGCTATATAAACTCCAATGCCGAAAAATTTACCTGTAGTTTCTTCTGTTAAGGCATCCATCTCTTCAGGCGATAAATACTCTGAATATGGGTCTTTAAGAGAAGCTACAGCTCCTTTTAATTCTCCAATTTCAAAATTTTTCTCATCAACTTTAAAAAGATAGTGTTTTTTTATGAAATTTTCCAACTGAACTATATTGTTAAATTTATCAGTCGTCCCTAAAAATAAACCGTGTAAGGTTATAAATCTTGTTGCAATATTTGTCAAAATTAATATTGCAAGAAAAATGATTATTCGTTTTGTTTTTTTCATTATATATATCCTAAGGGGTTAACAGGTTGTCCGTTAACTCTTACTTCAAAGTGCAGGTGAGGCCCTGTTGAAAGACCAGTCGAACCTATAAATGATACAACATCTCCTGCTTTTACCTTTTGTCCTACACTTACATTTACTCTTGAATTATGTGCATAAACTGTAACTATGTCCCCATGATCAACCATTACAACATTGCCATATCCTGACATTTGTCTTGCCATAATTACTGTTCCTGATGCTGCTGCAACAACTGGAGTTCCAGCCGGTCCAGGAATATCTACACCTGAGTGAAATCTATAAATCTTTAAAATTGGATGAAATCTTTGACCAAAAGGAGAAGAAATTCTTGTATGTCCAGGTACTGGCCAATTTAGTTTGCCTGCTGCTCTTGGGCTTGGGGCAATATTCATACCTTGTCCTGACTTAGCCATTTTTTTTGCATTTTCTTTTTGAATTTCTTTTTTGATTTGTTCTTGTAACTTGACAATTTCAGAATCAAGATTATCCCATTGAGCCTGAGCTTTGTTATATTCCTCTCTATATAAGTCAATATTTTCTTGTAGCTTACTTATATATTGATTTTTAGCTTCAATAGCTGTTTGATAATTACTTCTTTCAATCACTAGAGAAGTCTTTTTTGCATTAACAACATTTCTGTCATTTGTTAATTTTTCTTTAGCCATTTTAATAGTTTTAATTTGTTGGCTTATATAATTAATTAAATCCCTGTCTGCCTGTGCAATTCTAGATATATTCTTGTTATTTTTTAATAAATCCTCAATAGATTTAGAATTCATTATAACTTCCAAATATCTTATATTGCCCCTTTTATACATTTCTCTTATTCTAACTCTGAAAAGGTCAATATTATCATCTAAATTTTTTTGAGCTTCATTTAATTTTTTTTGATTTTTCTCTATTTCAATATTTAATTTGTCAATATCTTTTTGTAAACTTGTAATTTGAGTAGTTGTGTTGTTAATTTTAGAATCAAGCTTATCAATTTCTTTTTCCACATCTGTGACTTGACCTTGAGTATTCTTGATCTTCTCCTTTTTCAATTGCATTTGAGATTTAACTTTTTCTTTTTCCTTTTTCTTTTGTTCTTGTTGCTTTTTCAACTGAGCACTATCCGCAAAAACAGAAGTAAAAAGTAAAAGTACTAAAAAAATTACAAATTTTCTTTTATTTTTAAACATTAAACCACCTAAACATTTAAGAATCTCTTTGTAGAAAATAAAGAACCTAAATAACCGATACCTATTCCTATACATAGATATACAATAAATAAGTCATTCTTAACAAGTTCCACACCCACAAGATCTATATTAGTAATCTTAAAAAGTTCCATATTTATTCTTTCAAATAAATATGAATAAAAATTCACTGTTAAAAATGTTGCTATTAAAGCTCCAAAAACACCAAAGAGTATTCCCTCTATAAGAAAAGGTCCTCTTATATAAGAATTAGTTGCTCCTATATATCTCATTATAGAAATTTCATTTTCTCTATTTGCAATGGCTATTTTAATAGTATTATGCATAATTAGTACAGAAACCAAAAATAATATGGCTACAATTGCAATTCCTACATACTTAAGACCATTCTCAAATCTCATCATTTTACTTATAAAATCATATTGATATTCAACATCTTCAACTATAGGTAAATCTTTATATTTGTTTTTTACATCTAAACCTTGAGAAAGTTCTTTCATTTCCACTGTGATAGAAGCTGGAAGTGGATTGCCACCAGGCATATCTTCAAAAACAGAAACATCTTCGCCAAAACCTTCTTTAAATTCTTCTAAGGCATCTTCTCTTGATATATAATCAATTTTTTTAACTCTTGCATCTTCTGTCAGTTCTTTAATAAAATTATTCACATCAACAGCAGGTGCATCATCTTTAAGATAAAAAACAAGCTTATCGAGTTTTTCTCCTGTCTGATAAACCATGGCATTAAGATTTAAAACTAGAAGCAAAACAACACCTAATAAGGTCAACATAGCCGCTATAGAAATAGTTGAAGTAAATGCCATTGTCTTATTACGCCATAAACTTTTAAATGCCTCTTTGCATACATTAATCAGTTGTCGTACAAGTCTCACAATAGTATCCACCCTTCTCTATATTTCCAACAATATTACCATCTTTTAATGTAACAACATGCTTTTTCATCTCATTAACTATATTAACTGCATGAGATGCCATAATTACTGTTGTTCCTTGATCGTTAATATTAGCTAAAGCTTTCATTATATCCCAAGCTGTATTTTCGTCTAAATTTCCAGTAGGTTCATCACATACTAAAATAGGAGCATTATTAACTATTGCTCTAGCAATAGCAACTCTTTGGCTTTCTCCTCCTGATAGCTCATCAAGATGAGCTTTTTTCTTATCCGATAAACTGACAAGGTCAAGAGCTCTTCCAACATTTCTATTTATTTCCCTACGACTCGCTCCAATAATTTCAAGGGCATATGCAACATTTTCAAAGACAGTTTTTTTAGGTAAAAGTCTAAAATCTTGAAAAACCACTGAAATATTTCTCCTAAGTCTAGGCACTTGATATTCAGATATTTTACTTAAATCTATATCATCAATTAAAATTCTTCCACGACTTACTTTCTCTTCTCTAATAAGTAATTTAATCAAGGTAGATTTTCCAGCCCCCGATGGACCTACAAAAAATACAAAATCTCCTTTTGGTATTTGTAAATTAATATTTGAAAGAGCACGAGTTCCATTATCGTATTCTTTATATACATTATCAAATTTAATCATAATAATCCTTTCTACATTTCTCTATAGATTATATTACAAAATGTTTACAATTTACAGAGGAAATTTATAAATGTATAAATTTCTATATATAAAAAACCGACTAAAAAGCCGGTTTAATTATTTATCAATTTTGCCAAAATCTTTAAATGGATAAATTCTATTTTTTGTTGCTCCAATTAATGCTTTTTCCTTTATGGGTCCGAAATTTCTGCAATCATAGGAACCAGGTCTGTTATCTCCCATTAGGAAATATTCATCCTTTCCAAGTTTCCAGGTGTTTTCATCATAGGAATCTGTATATACACCCTCTTGTAAATAATTTTCATCTAATTCTTTGCCATTAACATAAACCTTACCCGACTCAATATGAACTTCATCTCCAGGTTCACCAATAAGTCTTTTTATCAGATTTTTATTGTCTTCAGGACTCTTAAATATAACAATTTGTCCTCTTTTATAATTATGGGTCCAATCGACTATTCTATCTACAAGCACAAGATCCTTAGGATAAAGAGTAGGAAACATAGATGTTTGATTTACTACAGCTAAGTTAAAAACAAAATTTCTTATTATTAAAGCTATCACTACAGCAGAAATTACAACTTTTAAATCATCCATAAGACTTGATTTTTTCTTTTCTTCTTTATTAACTTCATTCATTCATATCACCTTAAACATTATAATCCTAATAAATAATATAGTAAATGTTCTATTTTACTTTGCTTTATTTTTATCCAATATGATAGATTCCAACTCACCAGAATCTTTATCTAATTGATTCAGGTCACTCTGTGTTATATTGTAGTGGTTACTATTAGTTTGACTGTTAGTATTTTTTGCATTGGAATTTCTATTAATATTATTATTTACATTATTATCAACTTTATTGTTATTTATTAAGGAATTATTGTTAGCTTTAGTTATAGAATTTTCATTAGTCTTTTTAGGATTCTTATCTACTAGAACTATTTCTTTATCATTAGCATTGTAGCTTACTTCCATACCTAAAATTTCTGCAACAAACCTTATAGGTACAAAGGTTCTATCACCCTTAATAATAGCAGGCGTATCTACTGTGATTGATTTTTCTCCTACATTAATTTTCTTAGAATCAACTTTAAAATAAATGTCATTATTTATATCATTTGTTCTTACAAAAACTGATTTCTCTTCACCGTTCCAATCAACTTGATAGCCCAAAGCTTCTACAATAAATCTTAGAGGCACCATTGTCCTTGAATTTTTTATAAAAGGTGCTGTATCCATTTGTGCTTTTTGACCATTAATTTTATAAGTCTTCTTGCCTATATTCATAGTAACAGTCTTTGCATTTGCATCAAGGAAATTAAGCTCAGCTTTTTTATCATTGATACTAGCGATAAGTTTTGGATTTGTGCCTAATTTATTTATTGTTACTGTTGAAGAATTAACATCAAGCTTTCCATCAACATCAAGAAGTTGGAATTTGAAAACTCTTGGCGAAAGTTTTATATCTTTTCCATCAACTTTAGCTTCTATAGTGAAATTAATTTTATCCCCTGGCTTAACATTTCTTGAATCACTAATAATTTCAAGAGATTCAAAAGCTTTAGAATCTTTAATATTTATTTCTTTACTAATATTTTCTCCCTTATTAGTAGTTAAAGATAAATTGAATTTTCCAGGAACCATAGCAAGATAAGAAGTGCCATTTAAGATATTTTGACCATTTGAATTTTCACTTAATTTATAGGTTCTATCAGAAATATCAATAGGATTTAAAAACTTATCCCAGGCTGATTTTAAAGAAAAGTCAGTTGATTGACCTATAACTAAATCAGTATTTCCTTTTAATTTTCCGTCTATAATTTGTCCAGTATTTTTTGTAGTATTAAAAACTCCAATACCGTTAACTACTTTTCTTTCAGCCTTATTTCCTTCAGGATTTATAACTCTTGTTCTATTCAAATCACCGAGATTTCTCACAACCATAGCTGTTGAGCCACCACCGTCTAAATTTAAAGCTCTTTGGCAACCCAAATTAACCATAAAATTAGAAAGTTCATTTAAACTCATTCCGCTTGATCTTTTTGTTCTTCCTTCACAAGAAACAATATATACGCTCTTGCCTCCATCGGCTATTCCTATACAAGTTCTAGCTCTAGTGCCTCCAATAGAATTTATATCTTTTTTATAGGGTCTTGTTTTGGAATTATCAACCAAAAGAGAATGTCCACCTATTAGCATTTTCCAAGATTTCTGAGGATAAATATCATAAGTAATCTTTAATTTATCTCCAATTTTTATATTATTTTTTACAAATGTTGCACTAGCTCCGCTCACTTGTAAAATCTTATAACCACTTGGAATTTTTAAGTCTAAATTCTTGTCATAAATAATTTTTTCAACGACATTATCTTGATTCAATAGAACCTCTCCAGCAGTTTTATCACCACGAGATTTTGAAGTCCAAAAATCTGTATACATTTGAATCTTAGATTCGTGAGAGTATTCCTTAGAAGGTTGATACCAATATAAATTCTTATTTAATCCGTCAATATTATAAGTTGTTCCATTGGGTGCTGTAACTTTTCCACCAAAATTTGTATCTAAAATATAGGCAGTATTTGTTGAATCAATCCCAAAAGAATATATATCTGTTAAAACACCAGGAGATGATTTTATGTCACCATCAATAATTGAAGGTCCAAGAGGAACCCCTTGAAGAGCCATACTAAAAAAATCACCATTACAAAGTCCAACTGCATTAGTTCTATTTGCCATTTGAGAAACACTTGCCTTCTCAGTATAAGAACCATTTCCAGCAACAGTATTTAACTTAATATAAGGATTATTTAAATCACACTTTAAAACATTTAAGATTGCATTTCCCTTACTTGTTTTAACTGTGTATTGAAAGTTCACAACTCCTGGAGCTATTTCCTCCTGAGAATTAAGTTTATTTTCAGCAAATATAAAATTAGTAATAATTATGGAAAAAACCATAAAAAATATAATAAGTCTTTTTTTCATTTATTTATTCCTCCGCTTACTATTATAGAGTAAATAAGTTAAATAAATTAGAATTTATTAATTTGTAATAAAATCGTAATTATCTAATTGATACACCTTGCAAAAAACGCATCCTTATCCTTAATTAAATTTAAAAAGTCTGATCTTTTAATCTTCTTTGTAAAAATAATTTTTTGACCCTTATATATTTCTTCCCTTTCAACAAGATCTTCAGGAAAATCACCGCTAGTCCTTAAGTAATATTGACCCTCAAAATTATCATTATAATTGACAAGGTCATTTCCACCATAAACTCTTATATCATTTTTCTTTATAACATCAATTATATCTTGAAGAACAGCAGAGGCAGTAGGTAAAGAGCCAGCACCAGGACCTTTTAAAGTTATCTTTTCAAAATAATCCCCATAAATTTCCACCATATTATAGGCGCCCTCAAGCCTTGCTAAATCTTCATCTTTTTTGAATAAACAAGGTTCAATTATACATACATAATTATCGCCTAATTTTTGTCCAAGGCAAACCTCTTTAACTCTATAATTACCAGAAAGATATAAAACATCTATTTTATTAATCTTATCAAGTCCAAAAACTTCAATATCATCTTCAGTAATTTTTCCCTTACAAATAATTGACATAAGAATCCTAAGCTTTCTTCTCATATCAAATCCCTTAACATCATCAGTGGGGTCGTGTTCAGCAAAACCTTTTTCTTGAGCTTCCTTTAAAACCTCAGCATAATCTTTATTATTCTCAAACATATTGTATAAAATATAATTGCTAGTTCCATTGAGAACACCATAAATTTTATTAATATTATTAAATATAGATAAAGATTTTACCTCTCTTACAATTGGAATTGTTCCACCAACTGAGGCTTCGTATAAAAATAACCTACCCTTATCTTGAGAAATTTCCGTTAATTCTTCAAAATATTTACTTACTACAGCTTTATTTGAACTTACAACATCCTTACCATTTTCTAAAGCTTTCTTTATATAAATATAAGAATTTTCTACATCTCCCGTCATTTCAACAACAATATCTATATCCTTATCTAAATAGATATCATTATAATCATTAGTTAAAAGATTTTTGTCAATATCCTTATACTTGGATATATTTCTGACCAAAATCTTAGAAATTTCAATGTTTATATCAAGAGAATTTAAAAGTTCCTTTTTTTCCTTTAAAATATTATATAGTCCTCTGCCGACAGTCCCAAATCCTAATAATGCAATTTTTGTCATCTTATCCTCCTCAATCTATTTAAAAAAATTTTATATTAGAAAAAAATTAAAGTCAAGGTCAGAAAACTAATTAAGTAATTAGAGTTGACACTAAAAAATAGCCTTGGTATTATTAATAAAAGGAGGAAAAACTATGAGTTTTAATTTAGCGATTTTTGGAGCGACAGGCTTAGTTGGAGAAACAATGCGCTCCATATTAGAAGAAAGAAATTTACCTATAGATAATATTTATTTCTTTGCATCTGAAAGGTCAGCAGGCAAAAAAATAAAATTTTTAGATAAAGAATACGAAATAATAGAATTAAGTGAAGAAAATCTAAAAAAAGAAAAAATTGATTATGCACTTGGAGCCCTAGATTCAAGCTTGGCAAAAAAATTTTTACCCATAGCTGCAAAACTTGGGATAAAAATAATAGATAACTCAAGTTCATATAGGATGGATGAAGATAAACCACTTGTAGTCCCAGAAATAAATCCACAAGATGCACAATATGAAGGCAACATAATCCCATCACCAAACTGCTCAACAATACAATCAGTAGTAGCCCTATACCCAATATACAAAAAATACGGTATAAAAAGAATTGTATATACAACATATCAAGCAGTTTCAGGCTCAGGAAAAAACGGACTAGAAGACTTGGAAAGAGGAATGAAAGGTCAAGAAAACATATTTTATCCCTATCCAATTATAGGAAATGTCTTACCCCACATTGATGACTTCTTAGAAAATGGCTATAGCAAAGAAGAAATGAAAATGATAAATGAAACAAAAAAAATCTTCCATGACAACTCAATTAAAATAACAGCAACTACAGCAAGAGTACCTGTAAAAACATCTCACATGGTTGCAATAAACGTTGAAACAAAAGAAGATTTTGACATAAAAGATATTTTCGAATTATACAAAAATACCGATGGAATTGTCTTATATGATGACCTCAAAAATTTAAAATACCCTATGCCAATAGTAGCTGCTGGAAAAGACCCTGTATATGTAGGCAGAATAAGAAGAGATATTTCAGTTGAACATGGTTTAGACCTAATATGTGTGGCTGATAATATGAGAAAAGGTGCAGCTTTAAATACAATTCAAATACTAGAAAGTTTGATAAAATAAAAAACTTAGCTTTATAATATCTGTAGAATTTTTGCAAACAGATATTGTAAAGCTATTTTTAATTATAAACCATATAAAAAATAATTCATAATAGTAGTATAAATGCAAAAATACAGTAATTAAACTTACGAATTAATTAACTTAAAAAAAGTGAATTTAGCTTATATTTATAAAATATTAGTTATAAATGATTTATTAACTAATTATATTATTCATATCTAAATAATGTATGATAAGAGATTATATTAGAATTAATGGGTCTGTCAAAACATAAGAAATATCATAAAAACAAAAATTTAAACATAAAAATGGTGACCCATGCGCGATTCGAACGCGCGACACCTTGATTAAAAGTCAAGTGCTCTGCCGACTGAGCTAATGGGTCACAAAAAATTATAATACATATAAAATAAATCTACATCCAAAAAAATCGGATACCTAACACCACTAAAATATAAATAAATATTCCATATTTATTAAAATATCTTCAAAAAAAATCAGATAGAATAAAGCTACCTGATTTTTTTATTTGGCGGAGAAGGTGGGATTCGAACCCACGTGGGCTTGCACCCTAACGGTTTTCAAGACCGCCCCGTTATGACCGCTTCGGTACCTCTCCAAAAATGGTGACCCATGCGCGATTCGAACGCGCGACACCTTGATTAAAAGTCAAGTGCTCTGCCGACTGAGCTAATGGGTCATATAATGGCTGGGGTGGCAGGACTCGAACCTACGCATGCCAGAGTCAAAGTCTGGTGCCTTACCGACTTGGCTACACCCCAAAATATATTATATATTCTGGCGCACCTAGGAGGATTCGAACCCCCGGCACACGGATTAGAAGTCCGTTGCTCTATCCTACTGAGCTATAGGTGCATATATGGAGCGGGTGAAGGGAATCGGACCCTCGCAACCAGCTTGGAAGGCTGGGGCTCTACCACTGAGCTACACCCGCAAATATAAAATTATGGTGGAGGAGAGTGGATTTGAACCACTGAAAGCTAAGCTAACGGATTTACAGTCCGTCCCCTTTGGCCAACTCGGGAACTCCTCCAAGTTGTAATGGAGCTGGTGAGAGGACTTGAACCCCCAACCTACTGATTACAAGTCAGTTGCTCTACCAATTGAGCTACACCAGCATGGCGACCCGGATCGGGCTCGAACCGACGACCTCCAGCGTGACAGGCTGGCATTCTAACCAGCTGAACTACCGGGCCACACATAGTTTTATTTAGCACTTAGTGATTATTTAATAACCACTAAGTGTTTTTTGGTGGACACAATAGGGCTCGAACCTATGACCCCCTGCTTGTAAGGCAGATGCTCTCCCAACTGAGCTATGCGTCCTTATTATGGTGACCCTGCCGAGAATCGAACTCGGGATACCACCGTGAAAGGGTGGTGTCTTAACCGCTTGACCACAGGGCCATATTCTTAGTAAAAACTACAAATAATAATACACTAAGTTAAATGGTAGCGGCGAAGAGATTTGAACTCCTGACACTGCGGGTATGAACCACATGCTCTAGCCAACTGAGCTACGCCGCCTAATAATAGAAGAGTAGCTTCATAAGATTTACAAAAACTTATCTTACTAAACTACAGATTTTTTATGGTAGCGGGAGCAGGATTTGAACCTACGACCTTCGGGTTATGAGCCCGACGAGCTACCAGACTGCTCCATCCCGCGTCGTTAGCTCACTACTTTTTTATGGTGCCGAGAATCGGAATCGAACCGATACGGTGTTTTACCACCGCAGGATTTTAAGTCCTGTGCGTCTGCCAGTTCCGCCACCCCGGCTTGTTGGCGCTCAGGGTGGGATTCGAACCCACAGCCTATCGGTTAACAGCCGAGTGCTCCACCGTTGAGCTACCTAAGCTTATGTAGTTAGTTCCCTAACTACTTCTTTATATATTTTTTTAAACCGGCAATAACTTACTCTCCCAGGTCGTTGCCAACCAAGTACCATCAGCGGATTGATGCTTAACTTCTGTGTTCGGTATGGTTACAGGTGTGTCCATCTTCCTATTCTCACCGGATAACTTAAAAACTAAAAACTTTCTTTGGTCAAGTTCTCGACCTATTAGTACTCGCTAGCTCCATATATTACTATACTTCCACCTTGAGCCTATCTACCTAATTTTCTTCTAGGGGTCTTATCATTTCTGAGGGAAATCTCATCTCGAGGGGGGCTT
>NZ_KB900370.1 GCF_000378725.1 Peptoniphilus lacrimalis DSM 7455
TTTTTGTTTTATTAGTTTTATTTTTTAGATCTTTATTTTTATCTGTATTTGGCATATTTGAAGGTCTTACTCTCTTTTTTGGTTTCAGTCCTTCTATGCCTTTTTCTCTAAATTCTTTAACCCATCTAGATATCATTGATGGATTATTGATTTTAAATTCATTTGCTAGGCTTTGATAGGACATTTCTCCTGTTAGATACAAGTCTACTACATTTAGTTTTAAGTCTAAAGAGTAACTACTATTTTTTCTTGATACTTTTAGTCCATCGTAACCTTGAGATTCATAAATATTAACCCATCTTCTAACAGTCGAATGATCTAGGATAGAGTATTTTTTTGCTAATCCTTTGTAGCCTATATTTCCTTCTAAATATTCTTTTACTACTTTATTCTTAAATTCTGTTTTGTATTTTGCCATTAAAAAACTGACCTCCTTATGTTGGTTTTTAAGTCCAACTTTTGGGGGTCAGTTCATATCTAGGTTTTTTTATTTTCAAAGTAAAGTTTTCTTTTTTAAATATATTTAATTAACTACTATGGTTAAAATATATTGAATGGTTTTATTTTAGGGTACAAAATATATATAATAAATATTATATTTGAGGAGTTGAGAATTTATGAAAGAAAGCAAAAAATTTTTAATTACTTTAGTATTAACAATGATTTTTTTATTGGCATGCTCAAAAAACTCGGACAAGACAGAAAAAACAGGGAAAATACCGGAAGATAAAAATAAAGTTATTTCTTCATTTATAGATGATGAAGATTTAAAATCTTACACTTTAAAGACGGAGAGCCTATGGCAGGTGGATTCTCCTGATAAAAAAGAAAAAACTAAGTCAATGGGACTTTTTGAAACTATAAAGGACGAAAAAATTTCCCATATCAAATGGGAAAATGATGAAGGAGATAATAAAAGTCAAAATGAAGAGTTTATTATAGGAAATGTAATATTTAATAGGGATAATAAGGGCAAATGGACTAAACTTTCTACTGACAAAAAATTATCTGATGGCAAAGAAAATAAAACTTATTTTACAGGAAAGACTTTAATAAGCTCAAAAATTATATTAAATAAACTGGGCAAATACATTAAGCTAACAGAAGACAAGAGTTTTTATATAGCTGAACTTGATTCTAATTCTTCAAATATTAAAGAAATAAGAAAAATTATTTTTCCTAATGATGAAGATAAGTCTTTTTTTGGTGAACTAACATCCTTAAAAGGTAAATTTGTATTTAGAAAAGATAATTTTTATCCTAATTCATTTGAATTGCAAGGGGAATTTTTAAATAAGGATAATAATGAACATACAATAATTAGACAAAGGGGAGCTTATGATAAGGTAAATAAGCTTGAAAAGATAGAAATCCCTATAGAAATTACAAATTTATTTTAAAATTTAAATAAGCAATTCATAAAAGGAGCTTGAGAAAAAACTTGAGCTTCTTTTTTTATCAGTAAAAAATTGATACAATTAAAATGAGGGGATTTAATGATTAACATTGATGGAATTGTAGAAAAAATAATTTTTAGAAATGATGAGAATGGTTATACTGTTGCTAAATTTTTGTCTGATGATGAATCTATAGTTGTGGTAGGTTCATGTTTTGAAATTTTTGAGGACAGATCTTATAAATTAAAGGGTGATTTTACATATCATAAAAAATTTGGTCAGCAGTTTGCTTTTAATTCTATTGAGGAAATCTTGCCAAACTCTAAAGAGGCACTTATTAAATATCTTTCTAACGGAATGATTCCTTTTGTAGGGGAAAAGGTGGCAAGAAAAATTGTTGATGAGTTTGGTGAAAATACCCTCGAAATTTTAGAAAAAAATCCCCAAAGACTTTTGAGTATTGAAGGAATCGGAAGAAAAAAATATAAAAAAATATATGAAGCTCTGGAAAAAAACTTAAATGCAAGAAAGATTTTGCTTTATTTTTCTTCCTACAATATTTCTCCCAACTTAGCTCTTAAAATCTATAAGGAGTATGGTGATAAATCCATTGACCTTATAAAAGAAAATCCCTATGTTTTAATTGAAGATATAGGTGGCATAGGTTTTAAAAAGGCTGATCAAATAGCCTTATCTTTTGGTATAAAAAAAGATTCAGAAGAAAGAATTATCCAAGGTTTAAAATATGTTCTATCAAGGGCAAATTTAAATGGTCATACTTATCTTCCTCTTGATATTTTAGTAAAAAATGCCAATAAACTTTTGGAAATTTCTATTGATGACTTAGAAAATTCTCTAAGGGGACTTTCTTTTTCAAAAGATTTTTATGTTGATAAGGTTGGGGATGACTACCTATGTTATTATGCTCCATATTTAAGGGCTGAAAATTATATTGCAGGAAAATTAAACGAAATTAATATTACTTTCCACGAAGATTTAGATGTAAATAAAAAAATTGAAGAAATTGAGGAAACAAGAAATATTAAACTTGCCCAGGGGCAAAGACAGGCGATAAAAAAATCTCTTGATCATGGAGTTTTTCTTATAACTGGCGGACCTGGTACGGGAAAAACTACTGCCTTAAAAGCTCTTATAGATGTTTATGAATTTATGGGCAAAAAAATAAAACTTGCTGCACCAACGGGAAGGGCTGCAAAAAGGATGAAGGAATCTACTGGTCATGATGCCTTAACTCTTCATAAACTTTTGGAGATTAATTTTACTGATTCTAAAGATATTTATTATGATCCTATAGATTTAGAATGTGATGTTTTAATAGTTGATGAGATGAGTATGGTTGATATTATGCTTATGGAAACTCTTTTAAGAAGTTTGGAAAAGGGAGTCAGACTTATTTTAGTGGGTGACCCTGACCAGCTTCCATCTGTTGGGGCAGGAAATGTGTTAAGGGATATTATTGATTCAAAATTATTTAGTCAGGTAAATTTAGTTGAAATTTTTCGTCAAAAGGAAGAGTCAATGATAATAAAAAACGCCCATCTTATTAATAAGGGAGAGCGTCCAATTTTAAATAATAATGATTTTTTTCTTATAAGTGAGCAAGGAGAAAATAAGGGTCTTGAAATTATTAAAGATTTGCTTTCAAAAAGATTAGGCGAATATTACGGGATTGATTCTTCTGATATTCAGGTTTTAAGCCCTATGAAAAAGGGACTTCTTGGAACTTTTAATTTGAACAAGGTTTTACAGGAACTTTTAAATAAGTCCCAAGAAAAAATAGAGGTTTTTGGAAAAACTTTCAAGCTATATGACAGGGTTATTCAAATGAAAAATAACTATGATTTGGAAGCTATTATAGAAAATGATTTTTATAAGGAAACTACTAAAGGAGTTTTTAATGGAGATTTGGGTTATATTTCATCAATAGATGTTGAGGAAAAAATTCTTGAAGTTACTTTTGATGATGCAAAAAAAGTTAAATATTTGCCAGAAGATTTAGACCAGCTTGAGCTGTCTTATGCTATGACAATTCATAAATCCCAAGGCAGCGAATTTCCTGTAGTGGTTATTCCTCTTTTTTGGGCTCCTCCCATGCTTTTGACAAGAAATTTAATCTATACTGCTATTACTAGAGCCTCAAAACTTGTGGTTTTAGTAGGAAAATATGAATATCTTATGAAAATGATTGAAAATAACAAAACTAGAATAAGATATTCAAACTTAAAAAATAAATTAATTGAAGCTAATGAAAAAGTTATTTAAAAGATGTCCAATTTGTGGAGAAAAATTAGAAAAATTTAATCTGTGCAAAAATTGTCTAGATAATTTAGAATTTGACCCCTACCATTCCTATAAGATTGATGGTTTAAGAGATGTACTTGTAAGCTTTCAATATAGCGGGATAGGTAAGGAGTTGATAAAAAAATTTAAGTTTAATGGTGAGCTTTTTTTAGACCAAATTATTGGAGATTTGATGATTGAAAAACTTTTAAAGACTTCTTATTTGTCAGAATTTTCAAATATTACTTATGTTCCTATGACAAAAAAGAAAAAAAGCATAAGAGGTTTTAACCAATCAAAAATTCTAGCCCAATATATTGCAAAAAATTTAGATTTAAATTTGATAGAGTCCTTTGAAAAAATCAGGTCTACAAAAGAACAAGTTGGGCTTGATAAAAATGACAGACAAAAAAATATTAAAGATGCTTTTGTAATAAAAAATTATTCATCAGATATAATTATTGTAGATGATGTAATTACAACAGGTTCAACTATAAGAGAACTTGTAAAATTAACATCAAAAGAAGGTATAAAAACCCTAGCTTTAATTGCAGCTACTCAATGAAATTAATTACTTATAAATAATTGTATCTTTTCTATTTTCTTCGTGATTTCCTTTTTTTATAGAATATAAAACTATATTTATTTCAGCACCTATTAAAATTAGGGTGCTTAACAAAAATAGCCAAATTAAAAATACAATGATACCACCTAGAGAGCCGTAAGTTATTGAATATTTACCGAAGTTATTCACATAAAAGGCGAAGATAACTGTTGCAATTATAACTGCAAATGTTGAAAACAATGAACCTGGGATAACTGTTTTATATTTTATCTTATCATTTTTTGGTGGGCAGGGAGCAAATCTATATACGGCTGAAAATGTAAGAAATAAATAAATTAAAGGTATAAGACTATTTGCTATTATCCATAAAAAATATATTATTTTAGAATCAATATGAAAGATTGATATAAATTTATAGAAGATTATTTTTCCAAAAACTTGTGATACTATCAACAAAAGAATCATAAAAATAAAGAGAAGGGTAAAAATTATTGCTAAGACTCTATTAAAAAAAAAGTTTCTGTTGTCTTCAAAACCATAAGAATTATTTATAAATTTAATCAGCTTATTTATGGCTGAAGATGCAGAAAATAAACCTGCCAATACTGAAATAGAAAGTAGTTCAGTAGATGAGGTTACATTAAGTTCAATAAAAAAATTTTTAACAATATCTTTGACACTATTTGGAAAATATTGCATCAAGTTTAAAATATTATCTACATTTATAATATCAAGAAAATTTACTATATTAATTAAAGCGATAAGAAAGGGAAATATAGATAGTATTAAGAAAAATGCAAGACCTGCACCGTAAGAGGTAATATCATTTTCTTTTAGTCTGTATAATAGCTTATCAAAAAAATTAAGAGTTTTGTTATTTTTGTATTTTTTAAGAAATTTATCCATTTAATCACCCACTTATACTAAGGCTATAATTTATAGCATGAATATTATTAAAAATGCTCAGTTATTTTTTTTTTACAAATTTTAAGACAATTAGGTCTTAGCTACATATAAAAAGTTTTAAAATTAGAAAAAAATCCGATGTTAAATTTCATCGGATTTAATTTCATCAATAATATACTTAACTTTTAAAGGTGCCTCTATTTTATAATCACCAGCTTTAAAGGAATTTACACCTAAATTCTTACACTCTGTTTTAAAAGCATCAACTGATTGTATCAAGCCTATATTTTTTAAAGCACGTCCGACATCATCTGCATTAACACCTTGTGCCAAAGAAAATTCAAATTCTTTTATCTGTCTACCACAGATTAGAGCTAAAATTTCTTTAACTTTCATACCGTTTTTAATATCGTAAGTTCCTGGGACTATAGCTTTATCAAGACCCATTCTTTCCATAAGCAGTTTATAGGCATTAATGTCTTTAATTAAATTATTTTCCAAAAGAATTTTGCCAAGACTTTCTACATCAGAACCTTCAGGTACTGTAATTTGTAGAGAGTTTTTTTCTTCTTGGACTTCTTCTACAACAGGAACTTGGTAACTTTCTTCATTTTTTCCCAAAAGTTTTTCAATTTCCATAGTAGTCTTTTTTATTTCTGCACTAATAGTGAAATGAGCTTTGCCTTTAGTGTTAGCATTTAAATATATATGGTCAATTCTCCATTTTATGATAAAAGCAAGAGCTAATATAATAAATATTATGAAAACAACTTGTAGTATTTTCATAAAAGTCATAGAAATTTTATTGAAATTTTTCACATTTAACCTCTTTTCTATTTATGCATTTGTTATAATGTATTATAACAGATTTAAAGGGTTTGGTGAAGATGAGAAAAGTTATTATAGGTTCTAATGATAGCGACCAAAGGTTAGATAGATTTTTAAAAAAATATTTTGAAAAGGCACCTCTTTCTTTTATTTATAAAAATTTGAGAAAAAAGAATATAAAAGTTGATGGTAAAAAAGCCAGTCCTGAGGACTTAATAAAGGAAGGTCAGGAAATTTCTTTATTTATTTCTGATGAAACTATTGAAAAATATAAAAAAGATAAGTTAGCCAGAAATTCTCAAAAATTTCCACAAATTTTATATGAAGACGATAATATTTGTCTGATGAAAAAACCCTTAAATATGCTAACCCATAATGATAAAAATTTTTATCAGGACAATATGGTTGATAGATTTATTGACTATTTAATTTTTAAAGAAGAGTACTCGCCTAGGGAAGAGAATACTTTCAGACCCAGCATATGTAACAGACTCGATAGGAATACATCAGGAATTTTACTTGGTGCAAAAAATGCTGAAACTTTGAGAGAAATTAACAAGGCTATTAAAGAAAGATTAGTAGATAAATTTTATCTGACAATTGTTAAAGGTAAAGTTCAAAAGCCTTTTGAAATTAATATCAAATTGGAAAAAACTGATAAAAATATTATGAGAAAATCATGCGTTGGCAAGGATTCTCTGACAAAATTTTTCCCTTTAATTTCAAATGGAGAATATTCCCTTTTAAAAGTAAAATTAATAACTGGAAGAACTCACCAAATAAGAGCATCACTAAAAGAAAAGGGACTGTATATTTTAGGTGATAGAAAATATGGCAAAGGTAAGGATAAAGAATTTAATTCTCAAGCCCTTCATAATTATCTTATAAAATTTAACTTGGATGGAGAGCTTTCATATCTAAACAATAGGGAATTTAAAATGATGCCTCCCAAGAAACTTAGCCAATTGATTGAAGAAATATTTAATGTAAGAGTGGATGAGATTTTATGACTGTAAAAAAAGTGCTTTTAAAATCCTTGGATAGCAAAATCAATTTAGATGATTTTGATGATGAAGGATTGTTTTATATTTTACCAACTGAAGACAGCTTAATAGATAAGAGAGTAAATTATATTCATGATAAGGGATTTTTAAAAAACATTAAATTTATGACCTTTGATGCTTTATTTTTTCAAACTGCTCCTCCAACAAATCCTAATCCTTTATATAGTTTTTATGTCTTAAAGAAAATTTTAAGGAAATATTTTCCTAAAGAAGAATATTTTCATGATTTTTCTAAGAATATTTATGACTTTTTTAATGATATATTTGTTGAGGGAATAGATTTTTCAAGCCTTTTAACTTTTAAAGATACTTTTATAAAATCGCTTTATGAGGTAATAGAAGAATATGAATCATTTTTTGCTAAGAAAAATATGACCCTTTATAAGGCTTACAGAAAATCTATCTGCCAATTAAAAATAAAAACTTTAATAGTTGATGGTTTTGTAGACTTTAGATATTGGCATTTAAAATTAATTGAAGATATAAGCGAAAATTCTGATGTTTACATTCATCTGCCCTTTAACCTTAAAGAATTTAATTTAATAGAAAAAAATCTTGAAATTTTTAAAAAGATGGGCTTTGAAATTGAATGTGATGATGCAAAAGAGCTTGATTCTTATTTAAAGGGGAAAAATATAGAGATTATCAAAGGGCAAAACTTTTATAATAATATGGTTTTTTCTTATATAAAAAAATCTATAAATGAAAGCTCCATAAAAAATCTTTCAATAATTTTAAATGATAAATCTATGGGAGAACTTTTATATGCTTGCCAAGATTTAGAAGAACTTTCTTTTGATTTGGATAGGAAAATTTTTGATTTTATTGGCGACCAAATTAAAGTATATTTCAACTTTTTGGACAAAAAAAATAGGGATAATATAATGCTAAGGACACAACTTCACTATATACCTATAAGCCAAGATGTTGATAAAATCTTACAGATTTTATATATGAATAATTTTTCTAGAATTGAGGATTTTGATGAGAAGTTTAAGGATAATTTATTTATAGACAAAAATCATATTGGAGATTTTTTAGATTTTGTCGACCAAATAAAGACAGAAAAAATAGATCCCTATAATGATTTAGATTATTACATAAATTTCCTAAAAAATTTAGAAGATAAAATTAGAGAGATTTTAGATAGGGATTTTGAAAATTTAAAAGATGCAGAGATTTATAGGGTAGGTAATTTATCCCTTGACCAGATAGATAAATTCATTAATATAGCAGATAGTTTTAAAGATATGTATGACAAAATATCCTTTAAAGAATTTAGAGAGATTTTGTTCACATATTTAGATTCTATAAGTCTAAAATCTTTGAGAAATTATGAGGGTATAAAAACAGCAAGTCTAGATAAAATTTATTACAGCAATAATGAAATAGGCATTTATTTATCTTATGATAAGAATAAAAATCTTTATAAGAAAAATTTTATCTATAACGATGATAACATGGAAGACTTAAAAAGAATTGGACTTGTAAAAGATTATAATCAGATAGAACTTATAGAACTTATTTACAGGCTTTGTAATGACAAAAAATCTATTTTTTTGATTAAAAATGATGAAATATCTAATTCTTTAAACCTGATAAAAACAAGGGGAAATATAGAAATCTCAACTTATGAAGATAATTATATAAGTTCAGCTCTCAATGCTTACGAAAACATAAATAGAGAAGATGATTTTAAATTAGATTCCACAAATATATGTCAATTAAAGAGAATTTTAGAAAATAGGTCTTTTTCAGCCACAGATTTTGATTCATATGTAAAAAGTGGCAGAGATTTTTTGATAGAAAGAGTTTTTAAAATCGAAGAATATGAGGACTCTTTCAAGGAAGTCGACTATCTTAAAGATGGGTCTATCTATCATAAAATATTAGAAAACTATTTTAAAAATAGAAAAGTATATGATGAAGATTATTTAAAAAATTTAATTATGAAAGAAACTTTTCCAAAGTGTTCAAAAGTAGAAGATTTGAGTTTTTCCGACAAGTTTAAATTTATTAAAGATTTCTCATATCTTTTAGATATAGTAAGGGCAGATACAGATACAAATAGGATAAACAAAGATTTTATGCCTAAACTATTTGAACAGAGATTTTCTTTTGATATTGGACCAATTAATCTCGTAGGTTCCATTGATAGGATTGATGCAAAAGATGATGAAGAGATACTTATAGATTATAAATCATCTAGTTCGTCAACAAGAACGGCTGCCGATGTGTTCAATAACAAGTCCTTTCAAAGTGTAATTTACGCATTGGCAAGAAAAAATAAGGACAAGAAAATTGCTGGTTTTTATTATAAAATAATTAAAAATTTTAAAAATGTGCCAATTTTTGTAAATGAAAAATATATTGATAAATATGACAAGGGACGCTTTTACAAAAGTGATGATGAAATTAATGAGTTTCTAGATAATGCCACCAATAAGATAATTGAATTATATAAGGACATGTGTGATGGAGTTTTCTATAATGAGGATGAAAAAAAGAAAGGGAATTAAAAATATGACAAAAATTTTAACATCTAAAGATTTAAGAAAAAGATTAAAAGAAAAATTATTAGAAAAAATAGAAAACTTAAATGAAAAGCCGGTTTTAGCCATTATAAGATTAGGACAAAGACCTGAAGATTTATCTTATGAAAAAGGACTTACAAAAACTTCAAAAGAATTATCCATACCTGTAGATATATATAAGCTTGAAGTGCAAACAAAAACGAGCCAATTAATTTCTTTAATTGAAAAATTAAATGAGGATAAAAAAGTTAAGGGGATTTTGATTTTTAGACCCCTACCTAAACATATTGATGAAAAAGAAGTTGCCCTTGCAATTTCTCCACAAAAAGACTTAGATTGTATAAATCCCATCAACAAAGCTAAAATTTATGATGGAGATGTGAATGGATTTATTCCGCTTTCACCTAAGGCAGCCGTTATGTTGATGGAAGATTATGGATACAACTTAGCTAAAAGAGCCTTAATTATAAATAGGTCGCAAGTTGTAGGTAAACCTCTTGCCATGCTCTTATTAAATAGAAATGCAACAGTTACAATTGCTCATTCTAAAACAGAAAATATAAAGGAATTAATAAAAAAATCAGATTACGTCTTTACGGCTATGGGAAAAATGAAATCTCTTGACAGAAGTTTCTTTACAGAAAAATCAATAATTATTGATTTATCAATTGGTATAGATGAAAATGGCAAACTTTGCGGAGATATTGCTCAAGAAGATGTTAATGATTTTGTACAAGCTTATACACCAGTACCTGGTGGGGTAGGAAGTTTGACAAATTTACTTCTATTGGAGTCCTTAATTCATGAATAAAAAAGAACTGAGAAAAGAATTTAAAAACATAAGAGATAATATTAAAAAAAGAGATCTGCTTTCTCATCAGATAGGAGAAAATTTATTTGAATCTGATTTATACAAAAATGCGAGGTCAATTTTTACCTTTATAAGTTTTAGAAGTGAGGTTGAAACTTTTGAAATTATAAAAAGAGCATTGGAGGATAAAAAAATTGTAACAGTTCCAAAAGTTCAGGGAAAGGATATGAAAGTCATAAAAATTTATAGTCTTGATAATTTAAAAAGAAGTCCTTTAGGAATTTTAGAACCTGAAAATGATGATGAGTTTTATAATGTAGATATTACCCTTACACCAGGTCTTGCTTTTTCAAAAGATGGATACAGGCTCGGATATGGAGGAGGGTATTATGACAGATTTTTTGCTAAATATAGGACAAAAAAAGTGGGACTTGCTTTTTATGACCAATTGACAGATAAAATTCCAAAAGAGGAATTTGACCAAAAGTTAGATTATTTAGTTACAGAAAAAGGAATTATAGAATACTAAAAAATCCACTTTAAAAGGGGATTTACTATTTATTAATATTATAAGTTTTTAAATTCTTTAGCCAGTTCTTATCTAGAGATGAAGTATCAGTATAAAATCCATTTTTAAACATATAATTTATAAAGAGCTTGTTGAATTTTTCTGCTCCCTTGCTGTTTAGGTGATAAAAATCATAGAAGTCATCATCTGTAAGATTCATTTGACTTTTATATTCATTAAAGTCCACAAAATCGACAGATAATTCTTCAAATTTTTTCTCCCAAAAATTTATATTATTTTTGAAACATTTGTCATCGCTTATGGGAGTTTTTACAAAAATAAGATTTACATTATTTTTTTGGCACTCATGAATCATTTTATTTAAATATTTCAAGTTAGTTTTTACATACTCATCATCCATGGCTAGTTCAATATGTTTTAAAATCTCAGCATTAATATTTTTATTGTCTTTGAAGGCTTGACTTGAATTTTTTAAAAGCACATATCCTTTTAAATAGTCCTTATAATCTTTTCTTGTGATATTAAAATCTTCTTTTTTTAATTCATCCCATCTGGAATGATATTTGATTAATGGTAAAAGGTTTTGAGCCTTATATTTATTAGGCACTATTTTTAAAATCATCATTAATTTATTCATACTCATAGGCAGATAGTCAAGATATGAATGTATAATCGCATCGTCTTCTTTAATAAAAAAAATCAGCGCTTGTATATCTACGAAAATAATTTTAGGTTTATCTCTTTTTAAAACCTCTTTTAAATAATAATAAGTTGCCTTAAAGGGTTGTTGTTGGGATGCAAATACATAAGATTTAATACCAGTGTCATTATAAATCATAAGAGGATTGAAGGAGCAATAAGTATGGCTTGTTCCCAAAAAAAACATTTGAAAATCATCTTTTTCATTAAAATATCCACCAATTTTATTGCCCATATCCCAAGGTTTTGACAGAGATTTTCTCATAAAAATTTCGTCAACTTTATACATTCCCAAAAGGACTAGACCAATAAATATTAATGATAATAAGATTTTTTTTAATTTTTTCATACAACCATTTCCTTAAAACTGAAAATATATAAACTGAGATTCTGAAAATCCTGGTCCATAAATTCCAAAAATTAAAATTCCAAAAATAAAGAACAAGTAAATAATCCATCTGATTGGAAGATAAATATTCTTAAGCGTATTTATCGGTTTTATTCCCTTATATTTAAGAAAATCTACTAATAATAAGATTAAAATACTTATCACAAGAACGAGTAATTCATTATTAGAAAATTTAAGCGCAATTAAACTACTGTTAAAATCATATTTAGAAAAGTCAAAGGTGAAAATATTTTTTATAAATAAAATTGCATCCATTGTTGTAGACGCTCTAAAAAATATTGTAGTAAATATAAAAGCTAAATATGTAGCAATTATTCTTAAAGTGTTTAATAACATACCAGTTTTTTTCTTATGAATCCCCGTTATGTTTTCAAAGATTATTAAAAGACCATTTATAAATCCCCAAACAATAAAAGACAATTCTGCACCATGCCAAAGTCCACTTGCTGTGAAAACTATTAACAAATTTATATACTTTCTGAATTTTCCTTTGCGGTTGCCTCCCAAGGGTATATAAAGATAATCTTTAAACCACGAGGACAATGAAATGTGCCATCTACTCCAAAATTCAACTATAGATTTTGAAAAAAAAGGCTCCTTAAAATTATCCATTAAATCAACACCCAAAATTTTTGCTGAACCCTTGGCTATAATTGAGTATGAATAAAAATCACAGTATATCTGAATAGTGAACAAAAATGCTGCAAAGAAAAGGACAAGAGAAGAATAACTTTCAATTGAATTAAAAACACCATTTACCACTATGGCAGCCCTATCAGCTATTACAAGTTTTAAAAAATAACCATAAGTTATAAATATCAAGCCAATTACCATATTGTCATAAGAAAATTTCCTATTTTTCTTGATTTGTGGGAGCAAGTTAGTTGATCTTTCAATAGGTCCTGCTACTAATTGAGGGAAAAAAGATACAAAAAGAGCATAATTTATAAAATTTTTCTCGGCTTTTATATCTTTTCTATATACATCAATGGTGTAACCAAGAGCTTGAAAGGTATAAAAAGAAATCCCCACAGGCAATAGAAAATTTAAGTATCTTCCTACTGAGTGTATATGAAAAATTGCAAGTATATCATTCAAAGAATTAAGTGCAAAATTAAAATATTTAAAGAAAAATAATATGCCTAAATTTATTGCAAAACAAATAAAAACAGCTTTCTTCTTTTTTCTTTCGTCGTCAATATGTTTATCCAAATATATTCCTGTAAGATAGGTTATAACAATGGAAAAAACCATCAGAAAAGTATATTTTACATTCCAACATGAATAGAAAAATAAAGAGGCTAGCAATAAAAATATTTTTTTAGCTTTTCTAGGTAGTAAGAAAAAAATAATTACTACTGAGGGCAAAAATAACAAGTAAGTTAAAGAATTAAATAGCATAAAACCTCCATTCAATTATTATAGCAGAAATTATTAATTATAAAAGATTATAAAAAATTTTTAAAAAAAGTTGTATTAACAACAGAAATAATTGATAATTATTGTTAATATGATATTAGAAATAATAAAAAGGGATGAGTTTTATGGATATTAATCAAACAGTATATAAATTATGCACGCAAAATAAAGATTTGAGAGATTTTCTAATCTCTAAAGGATTTAATAATTTGTCTAGTGACACAATGTTTAATACTATGGCAAAAATGATAAAGTTAAAAGATGCCTTAAAATTAAAAAATATAGATGCAGAGATTTTTCAAGAAGAATACAAAAGTTTTTCATCTAAAGTGATTGAAAATGAAAATTTTGAAAATAAAGATTCAAAATACACGATAGAAGGAGCTGTACCTTGTCCTATAAGAGTTCCCCTAATGGAATCTTTAAAAGACTTTTCTACTGGCAAGGATATAGATATAGATTTTGATTTGAGATCAGCAAACCTTGGTATGGATTTTGTATTTGATAAGTTCAAAAATAAAAAGAAACTTCCAGACTTAATCACAACAGCTGGATTTGAATTAATTTTAGATGACAAAATTTATGAAGAGGTTAAAAAGTCTTATACAGATTGCAATATACCAATAAATGATGATTTTATAAAAAGAGGGGTAGATTTAAAAGACCCTGAAGGAATTTTTCATATTTTAGGAATCGTGCCAGCTGTTTTTATTGTCAACAAAGAACTTTTAGGTTCAAGGAAGATGCCAAATTCTTGGGAGGATTTGTTGAGTGGAGAATTTGAAAATTCTATAACTATTCCTGTAGCAGACCTTGATATGTATAATGCAATTTTAATTACAATATATGCTAAATTTGGTCTTGACGGTGTAAAAAAATTAAAGGACGGATTTTTTTCAAAGCTTCACCCAGCCCAAATGGTAAAGGCAGATAGGAACAATGCTGCTTGCATAAGTATTTGTCCATACTTTTTTGCAACCATGATTTCATCAGATTCTCTTAAACTTGTATGGCCAAAAGAAGGGGCAGTAATTTCACCAATATTTATGACTGCAAAAAAAGAAAGCCTAAAAAATGTAAAGGATGCAATTGATTATTTTACTTCTAAAAAAGTTGGACAAATATTTTCTTTCAACGGAAAATTCCCATCTACAGTAGTAGGAATTGACAACAATTTATCTGAAGACCAAAAGTTTTTATGGGCAGGATGGGAAATGTTAAATAATAAAAGAGAAAAATTAAAAAGTCAAATTTCACAATATTTTGATTTATAAGTAAAGGAGAAATAATGAGATTTATTACTTTTTCAGGACCTCCATCTTCTGGTAAAAGTTCTGTAATAATTAATACAATTAAAAATTTAAAAAAAGACGGTATAAAAGTTGGAGTAGTAAAGTTTGATTGCTTATATACTGATGATGACATACTATACAAAAACGCAGGAATATTGGTAAAAAAAGGCTTATCCGGAGCCTTATGCCCTGATCATTTTTTTGTTTCTAATATTGAAGAAATTTTAAATTGGGCTAAAGAAAATTCTCTTGATATTTTAATAACTGAATCTGCAGGTTTATGCAATAGATGTTCACCATATTTAAAAGATATTTTGGGAATATGTGTGATTGATAATTTGTCTGGAGTAAATACACCTATGAAAATTGGTCCTATGCTTAGAAATGCTGACATTGTTGTTATCACAAAGGGAGATATAGTTTCTCAAGGGGAAAGAGAGGTTTTTTCATCAAGAGTTTTAGCTGTTAATCCAAGGGCAATAGTTATGAATATAAATGGTCTTTCTGGGCAAGGAAGCCTTGAATTATCTATGATTTTAAAAGAAAAATCAAAAGACCTTAAAGAACAAGAAAATTTAATTTTGAGATATCCCATGCCAACTGCTCTGTGCTCATATTGTTTGGGAGAAACTAGAGTTGGTGAAAAATATCAATTGGGAAATGTTAAGAAAATCAGGTGAAAATATGAAGATAAGTGAAATTTTAGAAAAATATCCTTTTGCACAAGCTTATTTTGAAAATAATAAATTAAATATAGGAGGAAAAGAATCTGAGGATTTTGATTATTTTCTTAAAAACATATCTGATGAAAAATTAGAAGAACTTGCAACAGATAGAAAAGCTTTAAAAGATGGCTTAAAAAGTTTTATTGATTCTATGATGGAGTTTTTGTCAGATAATCAAATACAATCAATAACTATACTTCCAGGTAGGGATAAGGATGGAAATGAGGAAAATTTTAAAGAATTAATATTAAAAAAATCTGATGTTTTTTCAATAGTTGGGCCAACAGGAGCCGGCAAATCAAGACTTCTTTCTGATATAGATTGGCTTGCTCAGGGAGATACTCCAACAGGAAGGAAAATATTAGTTAATGGTCAAAAACCAGATTCAACTATGAGATTTTCAACTCAGGATAAAATTGTCGCTGAACTTTCACAAAATATGAATTTTGTAATGGATTTAACTGTAAGAGAATTTATAGAACTTCATTCAAAATCGAGATTAATTGACCCTAAAGAAAAAATAAAAAAAATAATAGAAGATGCCAATAATTTGGCAGGAGAAAAATTTTCTTTAGATACTAATATAACCGAGCTTTCCGGTGGTCAATCAAGAGCCCTTATGATTTCTGATACTGCTAATCTCTCAAAATCTCCAATAGTTTTAATTGATGAAATAGAAAATGCAGGAATTGACAGAAAAAAAGCCGTTGAGCTTTTAATGTCGCAAGATAAAATTGTAATTATCTCCACCCATGACCCTACCCTTGCCCTTATGGCTGATAAAAGAATTGTTATAAAAAATGGTGGTATATATAAAATAATTGAAACATCTGAAAATGAAAGAAAAATTCTTAACAAATTAGAAGGTATAGATGAATATTTAGAAACATTAAGAAACAATTTAAGAAATGGACAAAAGATTAATGGTTAAAGACTTGGATTTTTCAAGTCTTTATTAAATTTATTTTATATATATTAACTTTAGGTTATAATAGGAAAAGGAGGTATTATGGAAAATTATAAATTATTGGAAAAAAAATATATAGATGAAGTGGCTTCCGAATGTTTAGTCTATGAACATATAAAAACTGGAGCAAGAGTTTTAACCCTAAAAAATGATGATAATAATAAGGCATTTGCTATAGGCTTTAGAACTCCACCAAAATTTGGAAATGGCGCGGCTCATATTGTAGAACACTGTGTGTTGTCAGGTTCAAGAAAATATAGGACTAAGGAGCCTTTCATGGATTTAATAAAATCCTCTATGCAAACTTTCTTAAATGCAATGACTTTTCCCGACAAGACAATTTATCCTGTATCTTCAAGAAACGAAAAAGATTTTCAAAATCTTATGGATGTTTATTTAGATGCTGTTTTTTATCCTAGAATATATGAAGAAGAAAAAATTTTCATGCAAGAAGGATGGCACTATGAAATAGATAAGAATACAGGCGAATTAATATATAATGGTGTAGTTTATAATGAAATGAAAGGAGTTTATTCACAAGCTGAAAATATTGTAGGAGATGAATTCATTTTTAACCTCCATGAAGGCTCATCTTATGGAGTAGATTCTGGTGGAAATCCAAAGTTAATTCCCACTTTATCGTATGAAGAATTTTTAGATTTTCATAAAAGATACTATCATCCTTCTAATTCTTACATTTATCTATATGGAAATATGGATATGGAAGAAAAACTTCAATATATACATGAAGAATATTTAAATAATTTTAGAAAAGAAGAGATAGACTCAGAAATAATCTTAAACGAACCCCTAGAAAAACAAAAGTATGTTGAAATAACTTATTCAGCATCTAAAGAGGAGTTAGCAGATAATAAAGACTTTTTGCTATACGGTTGGTGCTTAGGACTTGCCTTAAATAAAAAAGATTTCTTTATGAGAAATTTTCTTTCAGAACTTCTGATTGATGCCGAAGGAGCACCCTTAAAAAGAGCATTATTAGATGCAAATTTAGGACAAGATGTTTATGCCGAAACATCTAGTTCCAAAACTTTAGATCTTGGAGTGGTTCTTAAAAATACTGATGGCAAGAAAATTAATGAATTTAAAAAAATTGTAGAAGATACTTTAAAAGATATAGTTGAAAAAGGCATCGATAAAAAACTACTGCAAGCAACCTTATCTCGTTTCGAATTTAATTACAGAGAAGGTGGAGGAACTCAAAAGGCAATAATATATTATATAAGAGCCTTAAATTCTTGGCTTTATGATAGAAGCCCATTAGAATCACTTGAATTTAATGACATAATAGAAGAGATAAAGACCTCAGCAGATAAGGGTTTTGTCGAAGAATATATAAAAGAAAAAATATTAAACAATAATTATTCTGTAATTTTATCATGCATTCAAGAACTAGATAAAAATCTTAAAGAAGAAAATGAATTAAAAGAAAAATTGAGGGAATTTAAAGAAAGTTTAAGCCCTGAAAAAATTGATAAAATAAAAGAAAATGCAGAAAACTTATTTAAGTATCAATTAGAAGATGATTCTGAAGAAGACAAAAAAACAATACCTATGCTTGAACTAAGTGATATCTCACATGGTATTAGTGAGTATAATTGCACAGAAGATAAAATTTCAGATGCTTTATATTTAAGATCTGATCAGGCTACAAATAATATTGTATATACAACTATTTCTCACAATATTGATTTTCTTAATGATGATGAAATTAAAAATCTTCCAATACTGTTAGCTTTAATAGCAAGCCTTGATACAAAAAAATATTCTTATCAAGAGCTAGATAATGAAATTTATATAGCTAGTGGTGGAATTTCTTTTGGATGTTCAACTTATAAAGAAGAAGAAAAAGAAGAATTCAAGCCTAGGCTAAATGTAAAATTTAAAGTCTTAGAGGAAAATTTCCATCAAGCAATAGACTTAATTATTGAAATAATTAAAAATACAAAATTTGATGATAAAAAACGAATTAAGGAAATTCTTTTAAGCTCAAAATCACAAATAGAATCAGGCTTATTAATGTCAGGTTCACAAGTGGTTATGGGACTTGTAAAATCTTATTACTCACCAATGGGTTCTTATAACAATAAAGTTTCAGGACTTGATGCTTATAAATATTTGTCAGAACTTTTAAGTGATTTTGAAAGTGAGTTTTCAAAACTTAAAGACAAGTTAATAAAGCTTTATAAAAAAATCTTTAACTCCAAGGATTTGATAATATCTTCTGTTGGTAAGGACGAAGATTTGGATAATAACAAGAAGGCTCTTGAAAAATATATAAATAATTTAAATAGGCAAGAATTCAAAAAAGCTAAATACAGTTTCATTAAGAACAATAAAAATCAAGGGATATACCTTTCATCAAATGTTAATTTCATATCCAAGGGATATAATTTAAAAGATTTAGGCGAAAAATATACAGGAGATAAGGTTGTTCTTGCAAATATTTTATCTTCATCTTATCTGCATACAGAGATAAGGGCAAAAGGTGGAGCCTATGGAGATGGAGCGGTATTCTCAAGAAATGGAGATTTCTTAACTTACTCCTACAGGGATCCTAATGTAGAAAATACCATCAAAGTCTATAATGAAATTCCAAATTATATAAGAAATTTGGATTTATCACAGGATGATTTGAAAAATTATATAATTGGCAGTATGAACTCCTTTGATCCACTTCTTAGCTTATCAGTAATTGATGAACTAAATTTGTCGAAATACTTGACAAAAGTTTTTGACGAAAAAGTCATAGAAAATAAGGAAGAAGCCTTAAAGACAAATATGGAAAAATTAAAATCCTATGCAGATATAATAGAAAAAGCCTTAAATGAAAATTATATAGGTGCCATAGGAAATGAAGAAAAATTGAGAGAAAATTCAAAATATTTTAAAGAAATAATTCCACTCAATAAAAATAATTAATACTATTAAAAAAAAGGACTTTCATTTTTGAAAGTTCTTTTTTTTACTATTTGTCAAAAATCTTCATATAATTTATAATCAATTTGGAGGTATATATTATGAAAAAAATAATTGGAATTTTATTAGCTTTAACTTTAATTATTCCTGTTTTTGGGCAGGTGAAATCAAACGTTTCAACAAAAACTATTCAAGGAGTTAGGTGTAATGTATGTGAACTTACTTTAGACGAAACTTCAGAAATTCATGTTGCAAAAGGGAAAAATGCTTTAATAGGTGCAGAAAATTTTTATGAAATTGTAAAAAATAACAAGGCTCAAGTAGCGATTAACGGTAATTATTTTGATTCTTATAAAACTTTAGTTCCTATGGCAACAATTATTAAGGATGGAGAAGTTTGGAAAATGGTAGGCACCACTCCTTCTTTTTTTGTATTTGATAAAAATAAGGTAAAAATTGATAATTTATCTTTAAAATACAAGGGTTATCTTGATGGTAAAAGAAAAAATGAATGGAATAATGATAAGGGTCTTATGGAATTTAATGTTTTCGATTTATGGTATGTAAATGTTGATCCTACTGATACTGCAGGAATTTTTAAATTCACTAATAAATATAATAATGAATTAAATTTAAAGAAT
Organism: Peptoniphilus lacrimalis DSM 7455; assembly: GCF_000378725.1. Taxonomy (GTDB): domain Bacteria; phylum Bacillota; class Clostridia; order Tissierellales; family Peptoniphilaceae; genus Peptoniphilus_A; species Peptoniphilus_A lacrimalis. The sequence continues at coordinate 20,025 of NZ_KB900370.1, forward strand.
GGAAGAGTTATTGAAGTAGTAAAAGATACTGTAACAAAAATTTATGAGCCAAAAGGAAAAATTTCTTTACCTAAAGATGGATACATAATTTATTTTGGAAAAGATTCTGTAGATAAATCATATATTGACCAAAGATTTAAGCTTGGTAGAAAAGTTGAACTTGTCTTAGTGGATGGCAAGGGTAACGAAACTTTTAAATACAATGGTCAAGATATAAGTTATAGCAAAGTAACAGAACTTGTAGCAGCAGGACCTATGCTTTTACAAAATGGCAAAAATGTTGTAGCAGAAAGTAAGAATAATTATAAAGAAGGAAAAATAAATGCATCCACAGGTCAAAGGTCAGCTATAGGGATTACTAAAAACGGAAAAGTTATTTTACTTACAACTGTAGCAAACGTTGATAAACTTGCTTTAATAATGAATGATTTAGGATGCATTGATGCTATGAATTTAGATGGAGGTGCATCATCAGCATTATTTGCAAATGGAAAAGTTATAAAAAATGCTGGCAGAAATCTTAATACTGTCTTAATTTTTAAATAAAAATCAAAAAATGTGCTGGTGGCTAATAATAAATAAAATTTTGCCACCAGTTTTTTAGTGCGAATTATAGAAATTTATATAGTATTTAAAATAAGTATTAATTTAAAAAATTTTTTTGTAAGAAAATTTATTTTAATAAAATATATGCTTAATATATTTAAAAAATAAGTTTAACTAATATAAATTTTAAAAAAATTTAAAAATAATTTTCATATAGAAATCGCTAAAAATCAATATTTGTATAGGGATAAAAAATAATCATAGTAAATTCCTTGGAAAAAATTTCAAAAAAAGCTTTACAATTTTTTTGAACTAAGTTATAATAAGACATAGTTAGTTGATACTAACTATCATTTACTCAAATGATTAGAATTAACTTATGGTTAATTCATATTGCACCCATTTATTATAATGTAGAATTCTACATTATAGCTGTACTTTAATTTAATCTAAGGATACCCCCCTTGAGATTAAAACTTAAATTTTATACCAGTCTTATTTTCCATCCTCTCCTTTCATATTCAGTATGGACGGAAAATACCAAAAGCCACATTCTCCCAAATGTGGCTTTTTGTGTATTTAAAATAATGTGAATGCTATGTAAAAGAAATATTAAAATTTGGTGAAATTTTATAAATTTCTGACACTAAAATTGTAAATTTTTATTGATTGCTTTATACTAAGTGAGGTGATGTTATGGAAAATTTTAATAAATTATTTAAGGATATATTTTTTATTGCTTTTGTGGCTTTGTTGAGCACTACTATGGTATTTGTTTTAGCAACGGCACCTTTTTTTGAATTAATAAAAAATGTATTTTCTTTTAAACTTATTATTTTAAATTTTTTACCCCCGTTTTTGCTTGCTTTATTTTTATATGGTTTAAGTGGCAGGGTAAAAATTTCTATCGTTTTAGTTTCAGCTTTTCAAATTATTTTTCTTATTATAAATAGAATGAAAATAATTTATAGAAAAGACCCTTTTAAACTTTCGGATATAAATGAAAGTTTAGAAGCTGTAAAAATGGTGAAAAGTTCTTATTCTCCTGATAAGTTTTCTATAATTTTAGCTCTGTTATTTTTTACATTTTTAGCTATAATATTATTTTTTTATAAAACTAATAAATTGAATTTATCAACAAGAGCAACAATTCTTATAATAAGCCTCGTAATTGGATTTTTCTCATACAAGGGATTTTATATTTCATCAAATGTTTATAATTCTTTGAAAGTTTATGGTAATCCTTTTAATGAAATTGATGTTTATAATTCCATGGGATTTAATTATTCCTTTATTTTTAAAATCAATGCTTCAATGATTAGACCACCACAAAATTATAACAAAGAAGAATATGCCAATAGAGATAGGGAAGATAGAGGGGAAGAAATTTCTGTATTAAAAGCTCAAGAAAAACCAAATATTGTTTGGATAATGGGCGAATCTTTTACAGATTTTTCACAAAATCCCGTATTTTCTTTTGATAAGGGAAATGACCCTAATGAAAATTTTAAAAAGATTTGTAACCAAGCACCAATGACAGGAAGAATTGTAGTGCCTGGATTTGGTGGAGGTACTGGTGATACAGAATTTGATGTTTTAACAGGAACCTTAACTATTGATACAGCTCCAAATGGATCTTATGCTTTTAACATTGTAAAAAATAATACTAAATCTTTGGCAAGTGTACTAAAAAATATTGGCTATAATACTATGGCATTTCACCCAGGTTATGAATGGTTCTACCACAGAAATGTTGTATATCCAAGACTTGGTTTTGATAAATCTAGTTTTCTTGAAAATATAAAAAATCCTGAAAATAAAGGAGATTATTTCAGTGAAGAAAAGTTTACCGATATATATCTAGATGGATTGAAAAAATCTCTTGATTCAAAAGAAACAGTTTTTGATTATGCAGTGGATATTCAAAATCATGGACCATATTTTTATGATAAATATGGACAAACCTTGCCTTTTAATTGCACTAAACCTCTAACAGATGAAGCAAAAGTGTGCTGGGGTTCCTATTTTATAGGAGTAAAAGATATTGATACAATGCTTGGCAGAGTTTATGATTTTATAATGTCTAGACAAGAACCTATAATTTTTGTATTTTATGGTGACCATCTTCCAGCTTTAGGAGAAGACCCTGATGGCTACAAACAAATAGGTATTGATATGAAAGTAGATACTTTAGAGGATGAAATAACTCGTCACTCTACACCTTTTTTTATAACTGCAAATGAAGCAGGAAGAAAATATTTGAATGTAGAAAATGCTAAGCTGACAAAAGGCTCAGTAATTTCTGCAAACTTTTTAGGATCAAGTGTTTTAGATATGCTTGGCTTTACAAAAGCTGACAATTTCTTTGAGTATAATTCTAATTTGAGAGATTATATGCCTATTATTTCAAGACATTTTATATACACTAAGGATGCAACTTATCCAAAGGAAAAAGTTGGCGGAGAAGCAGCCCAAAAATATATGGATTACAGGGCATATGAATATTACAGAGTTAATCAAAGAAAAAAATAGTAAATTTTGCCTAAGACTTAAAATTAACCTTTTAAACTGATATAATTAAATAAGATTTAAAAGAGGTGTTTTTTTGAAAACAAGCATTATTAAATTAAGCGAAAAAGATATAGATAAGGATAAAAAAGAATTAAAAAAAATAACCGAAACTTTTAAAGAAGGGGGATTAGTTGTTTTTCCGACTGAAACAGTTTATGGATTAGGTGCAAACGGCTTAGATAAGGAAGCTGTGAAAAAAATTTATGAAGCTAAAGGTCGTCCTAATGACAACCCATCAATTCTTCATATTGCAAAAACTTCACAGTTAGATGAGTTAGTCAGTGAAATTCCAAAAATTGCAAAAAAATGTATAAATAATTTTTGGCCAGGACCGTTGACTATAATTTTTAAAAAGTCTGGTATTGTTCCTATGGAAGTTACGGGAGGACTTGATACTGTTGCTATAAGAATGCCGTCAAATAAAATTGCAGCAAAAATTTTAAAAAATGTAAATTTGCCAATAGCAGCGCCTTCTGCCAACATTTCTGGACGACCATCACCCACTAAAGCGAGCCATGTAATTGAAGATTTAATGGGCCGTGTGGATATAATTGTGGATGGGGGAAAATCTATTGTTGGAATTGAATCTACAGTTCTTGATGTAACAACAGATCCACCTATGATTTTAAGACCTGGAAAGGTAACATTGGAAGATTTACAAAAAATTGATAAGTCCATTGGAATAGATAATACAACTATTGATGCAAAGGATAAGTCAATACCAAAATCTCCGGGGCAAAAATACAAACACTATGCCCCAAAGGGAGTGGCAACTTGCTTTGTCGGTGAGATGGATGGAATTGTAAATGAGATAAATAAAAGAATAAAAAATTCAAAGGGTAAGGTTGCGGTTCTTGCTACCAGCCAAAATCTTGACAAGTATGTGGGAGCCGACCTTATCTTAAATTTAGGAGATAGAGATAATCTTGAAGAAGTAGCAAATTCTTTATTTGACCTTTTGAGAAAGTGCGATGAAGAAAAAGTTGATGTAATTTTCGCTGAAGGATTTGAATTAAAGGGTATGGGCCTAAGTATTATGAATAGACTTCTTAAAGCCTGTGCCGGTAGGGTTGTAATTGGACTTTAAGGAGGTAAAATGAAAATAGCATTAGGTAGCGACCATGCAGGATTTCATCTCAAAGAAGACATTAAAAAATATTTGCAAGAAAAACAAATAGAAACAATAGATTGTGGAAGTTTTTCTGATCAAAGATGTGATTATCCTGATTTTGGACATAAAGTCGCAAAGACAGTTCAAAATGGAAGTGTTGATTACGGAATAGTTATTTGCGGTTCAGGCATCGGAATTTCAATATCTGCCAATAAGGTAAAAGGAATAAGATGTGCCCTTTGCTCAGAACCATTGAGCGCAAAGCTTTCTAGAAATCATAATAATTGCAATATGCTTGCTATGGGAGCAAGATTAATAGGGCTTGATATGGCAAAAGAAATTGTAGATACTTTTGTTCAAAGCAAATTTGAAGGCGGTAGACATATAAGAAGAGTAGAAAAAATAGAGGAGGATTTATGAGTTTAAAAATAATGGATCATCCATTAATAAAGCATAAGATGACCATACTTAGAAAGAAAGAAACAAGTTCTATGGAATTTAGACAAATAACAACTGAAATTGCAACTCTAATGGGATATGAAGTCACAAGAGATTTAGAGTTGAGAGATATTGATATTGAAACACCTCTTGAAAAAACGGTTGGTCAAGAAATTTCTGGTAAAAAAATAAGTATAGTTCCAATATTAAGAGCAGGTATTGGAATGGTTGATGGACTTTTAACAATTGTACCTTCTGCAAGAGTTGGTCATATAGGAATGTATAGGGATCCAGAAACATTAAAACCAGTAACTTATTATTGCAAACTTCCAAAAGATATTGAAAACAGATTAGTAATTCTTCTTGATCCGATGCTTGCAACAGGAGGAACTTTAGTTGAAGCTATTGATGAATTGAAAGCAAAAGGAGCTACAAAGATAAAAAGTTTGAACTTACTTGCAGCACCTGAAGGCATAAAAGCAGTTCAGGAAAAACATCCAGATGTAGATATTTATGTTTGTGAAGTTGATAGATGTTTAAATGAACACGGATATATTTTGCCCGGTTTAGGAGATGCCGGAGATAGATTGTTTGGTACAAAATAATATGATAATTAAATATTATTTAAAGCCTTTTTTATTAGCCTTTGTTTTCACTTTACTTATAACACCAGTAGTTATATACCTTGCAAAAAAGTTTAATTTTCTAGATATACCAAAGGACAACAGAAGGATGCACAATAAACCTATGCCCATAGGTGGTGGCTTGGGAATGTATATAGTAATAAGTATCCTCAGTATTTATTTTTTAAAATTAGACAGGATGCTTGTTATGTTGCTTATAGGTTCAACTATTATTGTTGTTTCAGGACTTATTGATGATAAGAAAAGTTTGAGTCCAAAGATGAAACTTTTATTTCAGGTTCTTGCAGCGGTATGCTTGATAATAGGTGGGGTAAAAATAGAATTTTTTACAAATCCTTTTGAAGCTGAACAAATGCTAGAACTTATAAATTTACTTTCAATACCGATAACAATTTTTTGGGTATGTGGAATCACAAATACTATTAATTTGATAGATGGATTAGATGGTTTGGCAGCAGGTATATCAATGATATGTGCCATATCAATGTTTTTTATCACGAGAAGAATAAACCATATAGCAGTTACCTTTATTTGTGTTCTAGTTGCAGGTGCGTGTTTGGGATTTTTGCCTTACAATTTTAACCCAGCAAAAATATTTATGGGGGATACAGGAGCCTTATACTTAGGTTTTATGCTTTCTTTTATAACAATTCAAGGAGTAATGAAACAAGCAGCTATACTGATGATGTTTGTTCCTCTCTTAGCCCTAGGAGTGCCTGTTTTTGATACAGCCTTTGCTATGGTTAGAAGAAAATTGCATGGAAAATCAATAGTGGAAGCTGATAAAGGTCATCTTCATCATAGACTACTAGCAAAAGGATTAAATCAAAAACAAACAGTATTAATCTTATATAGCATTTCTATTATATTTGGAATTTTGGCTAATTTTATTGCTGATTTCAAATCTCAAGTAGGTTTAATCGTTTCAATTCTAATAATAGTTGCTATAATATTAATAGGAATATTTAGTGGAATGATTTCAAATAAGGAGGAATAAATGAAAGTTTTATTTGTATTTGGAACCAGACCTGAAGCAATAAAAATGGCTCCTGTTATAAAAGAAATTGAAAAACACAAAAACATTGAAAGTTTAATATGTGTAACTGGTCAACATAGACAGATGCTTGACCAAGTTTTAAAAATTTTTAATATTAAACCCGATTTTGACTTAAATATTTTTAAAAAAGGACAAAGTCTTACAGATATTACAACACAAAGTCTACGAGGACTTGAAAATATTTTAGATGAGCAAAAACCGGATATACTTTTAGTGCAAGGAGATACAACAACTGTATTTGCTGCGGCACTTGCAGCTTTTTATAAAAAAATAAAAATAGGCCATATAGAAGCAGGTCTAAGGTCAGGAAATATTTATTCACCATATCCTGAGGAAGCAAATAGGAAATTAGTATCAGTAATTTCAAACTTTAATTTTGCCCCAACACAAAACAATAAAAATAATCTCTTGAAGGAAGGATATGATGAAAAGAATATTTTTGTTACTGGAAATACAGTGATTGATGCTCTAAAATATACGGTAAAAGATAACTACAAATTTGAAAATGACTTGTTAAATAATATTGACTATAAAAATAAAGATGTAATATTACTCACATCACACAGACGTGAAAATTGGGGAAAACCCATGGAAGATATATTTTCAGCCTTTTCAGAAATAGTTAATGAAAGAGAAAATGTAGAAGTAATATTTCCTATGCATCTAAATCCTCTTATAAGAGAGATTGCTCACAGACATTTTGATGGTTTAGATAGAGTTCATTTAATTGAACCCCTATCATACCTACCTTTTTCAAACTTGATGAATAAGGTTAAATTTGTTGTAACTGATTCTGGAGGAGTTCAAGAAGAAGCCCCATCTTTGGGTAAACCTGTTTTAGTAATTAGAAATGAAACAGAAAGAAGAGAGGGTGTAGAAGCTGGAACTGCAAAGCTAATCGGTGTAAATAAAGAAAATGTATATAAAAATATCATAGAACTTCTAGACAATAAAAAAGTTTATGATAAAATGAGTAAGGCTGTAAATCCTTATGGAGATGGGAAAGCTTCTATACGAATTGTAGAAATTTTAGAAAAAAATATATAAATTTTTTTCAAAATGTAAAATTGGTGAAAAACGTCTATTATTAGACTTTTTTTAGGGTATAATATGAGTGAAATGTCTAAGGAGGTAAAACATGAAAGGGAAAACCATGGACCAAATTAAAATTGGAGACAGTGCCAGTTTTACGAAGACAATTACGGAAAGTGATGTATATACCTATGCTGGTATTACAGGAGATTTAAATCCAGCCCATATCAATGAGGTAGAAGCTGAAAAAGGAATCTTTAAAACAAGAGTAGCCCACGGTATGCTAACAGCAGGGCTTGTATCTGCGGTTTTAGGAATGCAACTTCCTGGACCTGGAACTATTTACCTTGGGCAAGAATTAAAATTCACCAAACCTGTTTATTTTGGTGACACCATAACTGCAAAAGTTGAGGCCACTGAAATCATTAAGGAAAAAATTTTAAAATTAAAAACAACATGCACAAATCAAAAAGGTGAAGTAGTTTTAGAAGGAGTGGCAAGTGTTATGCCACCACGTGCATGACAAGGAGGAAAAAATGGAAGATAGAATAGTTATAGCATCAGCAGCAAGAACTCCAGTAGGTGCTTTTGGTGGAGCATTTAAAACAGTAGGACCTGTAGAATTAGGTATCGTAGCTGTAAAAGAAGCAATGAAGAGAGCGAAAGTATCTCCAGAAATGATTGATGAAGCTTACATTGGAAATGTTTTGCAAGCAGGACAAGGACAAAACGTTGCAAGACAAATAGTTTTAGGTTCTGGAATTCCAAAAGAATGTCCAGCAGTAACAATAAATATAGTTTGTGGTTCAGGTCTAAGAGCAGTTTCACTTGCAGCCCAAGTAATAAAAGCTGGAGATGCAGAAATTGTTTTAGCTGGTGGTAGTGAAAGTATGTCAGCTTCAATGTATGGTATTCCAAGCTCTAGATGGGGAGCAAGAATGAATGACAAAACATTAGTTGACTTAATGATCAAAGATGGTCTTTGGGATGCATTTAATGATTACCACATGGGAATTACAGCAGAAAATGTTGCTGAAAAATATGGAATAACTAGAGAAATGCAAGATGAATTAGCTTGCAGATCTCAAAATAACGCTTCAAGAGCAAGAGCAGAAGGAAGATTTAAAGACGAAATCGTACCTGTTGAAGTTAAGGGACGTAAGGGAAAAGTTACAGTAGTTGAAGATGATGAATTTATTAGAGATGGAGTAACTGTAGAATCCTTAGCTAAATTAAAACCAGCTTTCAAAAAAGAAGGCGGTACAGTAACAGCAGGTAATGCTTCAGGTATAAACGATGGAGCAGCTATGTTAATAGTTATGAAAGAATCTAAGGCTAAAGAACTTGGAGTAACTCCACTTGCATACATTATTTCTTATGCAACTTGTGGTGTTGATCCTAAGGTTATGGGTACAGGACCTATTCCATCATCAACAAAAGCTCTTAAGTTAGCAGGACTTACAGCAGATGACTTAGACTTAATTGAAGCAAATGAAGCTTTTGCAGCACAAGCTTGTGCAGTAAATCAAGTTATGAAATTTGATATTTCTAAAGTTAATGTAAATGGTGGAGCTATAGCAATTGGTCACCCAATTGGAGCAAGTGGCGCAAGAATTTTGACAACTTTACTATACGAAATGCAAAAAAGAGATTCTAAGAAGGGTCTTGCAACTCTTTGTATAGGCGGAGGCATGGGAACTGCTTTAGTTGTCGGAAGGGACTAAAATGGATTATAAATATTTGAAGGTTGATTGTAAGGACAATGGAATAGTTGTCCTTACAATTTCTAGAGAGAAAACATTAAACTCTTTAAATACTGAAGTATTAAAAGAACTTAGCGATTTTTTTGACAATATATTTGAAGACGATGAAGTAAATGTAGTAATTTTAACAGGTGCAGGAAAATCTTTTGTAGCTGGTGCAGATATTGGTGAAATGGCTACACTTTCAGCTACTGAAGGCTATGATTTCGGTAAGCTTGGTATGGATACGCTTATGAAAATAGAAAAAGGCAAGAAACCTGTAATTGCTGCTGTAAATGGATATGCCCTTGGCGGTGGATGCGAAATTGCCTTAGCCTGTGATATAAGAATTGCATCAAAACGTGCTAAATTTGGACAACCTGAAGTAGGCTTAGGTATTATTCCAGGCTTCGGTGGTACTCAAAGGCTTATAAGAGCAATAGGACCAGGATATGCTAAAGAAATGATATTCACAGCAAAAATGATTGATGCTGAACAAGCAGAAAGATGGGGACTTGTAAATCACGTTTACGAAGCTGATGAGCTTTTAGATAAGGCTTTAGAAATGGCAGAATTAATAGCAAGCAAAGCACCAAAGGCAATTCAATATTCAAAATCAGCCATAGAAAGTGGTTCTCAAACAGATATTGAAACAGCAATGGAAATTGAAAGAACATCTTTTGGTCTTTTGTTCTCAACAGATGACCAAAGAGAGGGTATGAATGCCTTTTTAAATAAGAAAAAGGCTAATTTTATTGGTAAATAAGGAGAAAAAATGAAAATAGCTGTAATTGGTTCAGGCACCATGGGCGCAGGAATTGCACAATCAATGGCTGCCTATCACCAAGTTGTTGTAAGAGATATAAATCCAGATGCACTAAAAAATGCAATGGAAAAAATAAAAAAAGGATACGAAAAAAATGTATCAAAAGAAAGAATGACAAAAGAAGAAATGGAAAAAGCCATTTCAAATATAACTTTGTCACCAAATATTGAAGATATTAAGGATTGCGACTTAATTATAGAAGCAGCAACAGAAAATCCTAAGATAAAAAAATCAATATTTGCTGAATTAGATGAAGTTTGTCAAGAAAAAACAATCCTTGCTTCAAACACATCTTCATTATCAATAACAGATATTGGTCAAGCAACAAAAAGGCCTGAAAAAGTTATAGGAATGCACTTCTTCAATCCAGTTCCTCTAATGAAATTAGTAGAAGTAATTTCAGGACAAAAAACTGATGCAAAAGTTAAAGAAACAATAATTAACCTTGCAAAAGAAATAGGAAAGACTCCAGTTGAAGTTGAAGAAGCACCAGGATTTGTTGTAAATAGAATTCTTATACCAATGATAAATGAAGCTATTGGAATCTATGCAGAAGGAGTAGCTTCAAAAGAAGATATAGATACAGCAATGAAACTTGGAGCTAATCACCCAATGGGACCACTTGAACTTGGAGATTTAGTAGGACTAGATATAGTTCTTGCAATTATGGAAGTTCTTTATAGCGAATTTGCTGATCCAAAATACAGACCACATCCATTACTTAAAAAGATGGTTAGAGCAGGTCTATTGGGTAGAAAAACTAAAGAAGGTTTTTATAAATATTAATAAAAGACTAAACTCTTATATATAAAAAAAGAGATGCTAAGGAATAGAAAATCTGTTGTTAGCATCTTTTTTATTGAGATTTTATATAATATTTCTAAAATAAATAGAACTTATAAGAAATCATAAGTAATTTTTATTTAATCATCAAGTAAATTCAACTTTTGTATTATTATTTTTTCGAAAATATACAATACCAAATTACATTTTCTTGTTCGATTATTTTGTGGGAAGTGTGGGCTGGTATTTCTAAGAAATCTCCTTCTTTTAAGTCTATAATTTCATCATTAATTAATAATTTAGCTTTTCCTCTTGCAACAAGGACAAGTTCCAAATTTTCTTCTTTCATAAAATCTGTCTTTTGGTTTAAGGACACTATTCTTATAGCTTTTATGTTTTGATTTTCAAAAATAATTTCTTCTATTTCTTTATCTTCAGAAAAATGTACATTTTCAAATATATTAAATCTTCTCATCTAAATTAATTACCCTTTCTATTCCTAATTTTTTTATGTCATCGTAGTCGTGGCTGATGTAAATGAGTGTCTTCTTATCTAAAAATAATTTTATGCTATCAAGTATTACTTTTCTAGTTTCATCATCAATTTCTCTTACTGCTTCATCTAAAATTAGAAGTTGGCAAGGATAAATTAAGGCTCTTAAAAGTGCAAGCCTTCTTTTCATACCTCCTGATAAATTTTTGACCAGGGTATCTGCATTTCCATCTAATTTCATAAGAGATAAATATTCTTCGCATTTTTCTTTAGTCATGGGACAAATAATATTTAAATTTTCATATGCGGTAAAATCTTCTAAAAGCCTATTTTCTTGAAAGACTACAGATATTTTATCTGTTACAAAAACTTGCCCCTTATCAGCTTCTATATTTTTTAGTATTAAATTTATAAGTGTAGTTTTACCCACACCTGTTTTACCAATAATGGCTACTTTTTCGTTTTCTCCAATTTCCAACGAAAAGTTTTCAAATACTTTTTTATTCTTAAATGATTTATAAATATTTTTTAAAGATACTATCATAAGAACCTCCTTAAGATGAAAAGGATGATTTTTTCAAAAATTATGGCTATTATCATTGCCACAAAGGTATAAGAAAAAAGATTTGCTATATCTAAATAAACTTTTGATTCATAGAGCATTCTACCAATAGTCTTATCGGCTATTCCGATTACCTCGGCTGAAAGTCCAGCTTTAAAGGAGATGCCCATGGCAAGAGATGCACCTGAATAAAGATAGGATTTTAAGGAGTGAAGATATATATATTTAAGCTTATTTTTAGTTGATATGGAAAAAATTTTTGCCATTTCTAAAATCTTATAATCTATGGAAAGTAGACCTTCTAGAATATTTGTATAAAAAATCGCAAAACTCATAATTGCAGGTATAAATACAGATAAGTATTTAGAATTTAAAAACATCAACAGTAGCATTATAAATGAAACTACAGGTACAGATTTTATAAATTGGACTAGAGGATATATAAAATCTTTAAATGTCTTGAATTTATATGAGATAAAGCTAAGTATAACTCCTATAAAAAGTCCTAACAAAAATCCCATAAGAATTTTCCAACTTGTATTAAAAATAGCAAGGTAAAAAGTTTTATCTTGTAAATTCTCTAAGGTTTTTAAGAAAACTTTAAAAGGAGATACAATCAGTATCTCCTCATTAATTAATAGGGCAAAAATTTGCCAAATTACTATCCAAAATATTGCAACTGAAAATTTTTTAAGCTTCTTTGTAGTAGAAGTTTTCATCAGGCAGTTTACCTCCTACTGCTTTTGGATCTTGGTCAAAAAGTGTTTTTAAGTATGCGCTTAAAACTTTTTGCATTTCATCACCGCTTACAAAATGAATATTGCAAGAAGGAATTGCTTTTTGGGCAATTGGAGCTTTTACTATATCATATTTTTCAGATAATTTTGCGGCTTCTTCTGTATTTTTATTGACATATTCTACAGATTTTTTGTATTCTTCTAAGAAACTATTAACTGCATCTTTGTTTTCATCAATAAAATCACTTCTTCCAATCATTACGCCTGTTACAAGTTGAGAATCTCCAGGTAATTTATCCCAAATATCAGTTAAAGAAAGGTTGGTTTTTAAGCCTTGGACTTTAGTTTTTGCAACAGTTAAAAATGGTTCTGGAAGCATTACAATAGCATTTTCATCGGCTGCTAAAGCACCGACTACTTCTGTATGTTCAGATTTAAAATCAATTGTAAGGTCTTTGTCGGGGTCAATACCTGATTGTTTTAATACATATCTTAAAGCATATTCCGGTGTTGCACCTTTACCTGAAGTTATAATTGTTTTTCCTTTTAAGTCATCTAGTGATTTTATATCTTGCTTTGATGCAATATATAAAACACCAAGAGTATTAATATTTAAAACTTTAATTTTTCCTTGAGTTTTTTGGTATAAAACTGCTGCTAAGTTAGCAGGAACTGCTGCTAAGTCAAGTTCTCCCTTTACAATTTTTGTTACAACTTCATCGGGTGAGTTGAAAATTTCATAATTGTAATTATTTGATGCATTCTTATTATCGGAATCATCAAAAAGTTTTACTAAACCTAAAGATGTAGGTCCTTTCAAAGCTCCAAGTTTTATATCTACCTTTGAGCTTTCATCAGTAGATTTGTTTTCTTCTGTATCTTTTTTATTGTTTACAGCAGCAATTGCTGTGTTTTTGTTATTTTCCTTAGAATTTGCACTATTTGCTCCTTGACCACAGGCTGTAAGCATAAGTGTTGAAATTAGAAAAATAGTAAATAATGAATATAATTTCTTTTTCATAATACACTCCCTATTTTTAAAATATTTAACTCTAGTATAGCACAAAGTTTCAAAATTTTTTCAAAATTATGCTATACTAAAATGAAAAGAACAAGGGAGGCATAGATGCTTTATATTATAGTAGGTAATTCTGGAAGTGGGAAATCCACCTTAGCTAAAGATTTAAAAGACCGTGGGTACAATAGAATTATAACTTACACGACAAGACCAAAAAGACCTGGTGAAATCCATGGTGTTGATTATTTTTTTATTGACAGAGAAGAATTTCTAAAAAGATATAATAACGATGAATTTATTGGACCGACAAAGTATGCGGGAAATTTTTATGGAACATTAAAAAGCGACTTAGAAAAAGCGGAAAAATCAAAAAATCCAATGATAATAATAGTTGACCAAAATGGACTTGAGAAGATAAAAAAGTTAATACCAAAAGCTAAATGTATTTATCTTGATTTGGATGATAGTACTAGAGAAAAAAGATTAGAAATTAGAAACGAAAATGAAGAAACGATAAAAAAAAGAATGAAAGAAGTATTTGATTTTTCATCTATGTGTGATTATAAGATAAGTGCAGATAAAAGTGAAGATTATACATTAAATGAAGTATTAAAAATAATAAAAAATTCATGATATAAAAATGGTCGGAGTGAGAGGATTTGAACCTCCGGCTTCATGGTCCCGAACCATGCGCGCTACCAAGCTGCGCTACACCCCGATACGTTTTATATTTTACAATAAAAAACTTGTAATTGCAATTTTAAAATAAGGCAGATGTTAAGAGTAGGATCTTTTAAAGATATCCTATTTTTTTGTAAAAAAAAGATTGAATGGTAATGATTTTTATTATATAATTCTGTTAGGTTAGGCTAACTTAATAATTATGCCTAAATTTATTTTGGAGGTTATATGAAAAAATTATTATTACTTTTTGTCTTATTGATAGGTTTAACAGCTTGTGCACAATCAAAAGACAATACAAATAAAGCTAATACTAGCGATTCACAAAAAACTGAAGTTGCAGAATCTAAAAAGATGGTAACTACAACAACATCATTTTTATATGATATGACCAAAGTTTTGGCTGGAGATTATGTTGATGTTGACATGGTAATTCCAGCAGGAGAAGATCCACATCTTTATATTCCAAAAACTAAGGATGTTGAAAAAATTACAAATGCCGATTTAGTTTTGTTTCATGGTCTTCATTTTGAAGGAAAGATGGTTGATATCTTAGAAAAAAATGGCGTAGATTTATCGGCTAATTTTCCTAAGGATAAAATCGGACAAATGGATGAAGGTGGAAAAACTATTGTAGATCCGCATTTTTGGTTTGATATTTCTTTATATAAACTTGCCTGTGAAAATGCTGCAAAAGCCTTAGATGAACTTGTACCAGAACATAAAGAAGATATTGATAAAAATTTACAAAATTATTTGAAAAAACTTGATGATTTAGATGCTTATAATAAGAAAAGGCTTGGAGAAATCAAAGAAAGCTCAAGATATCTTATAACTCCCCATGATGCATTTAATTATTTTTCAAGAGCATACAATATAAAAGTTGTTGCACCACAAGGTGTTTCTACTGATTCAGAAGTTGCAAATAAGGATATTGAAAGCACTGCTAATTTTATTGTTGAACATAAAGTACCGGCAATATTTGCAGAATCAACAACTGACCCTGCAAGGATGGAAAAGTTAAAAGAAATGTGTAAGTCTAAAGGATTTGATGTGAAAGTTGTATCTGGAGATGGAAATGAATTATTTTCCGATTCTTTAGCTCCATCTGGTCAAGATGGTGATAATTATATAGATATGTATAAACATAATGTTGATTTGATTGTAGATAATTTAAAATAGGTGAAATAATGAAGGATACAGTTATAAGTGTAAAGAATTTAACTATTGCTTATAATGACAAACCTGTATTATGGGATAATAATATAGATTTTGTAAAGAATTCTATTACCGCCATAGTTGGACCTAATGGAGCAGGGAAATCTACTCTTTTAAAAGGTATTTTAGGTTTAAAAAAAATCCTTTCCGGGAAGATTGAGATTGAAGGCAAAAACTTGAAGGATGTGAAGAAAGAAATTGCTTATATACCTCAATCTTCTTCTGTTAATTGGGATTTTCCAACAACGGTTTTTGATGTGGTTTTAATGGGGCGATATGTTCATTGTGGTTGGATTAAAAGACCTAATAAAAGCGATAAGAAAAAAGCCCTTGATGCAATAGAAAAAATAGGTTTAAGTCAATATAGAGATAGGCAGATATCACAGCTTTCGGGAGGTCAAAAGCAAAGAGTTTTTATTGCAAGAGCAATTGCATCTGATGCAAATATATATTTTATGGATGAACCTTTGGCAGGTGTTGATAAAAAAACTGAAGGAATTATCATGGAATTTTTGAGGGATTCACAAAAAATGGGAAAAACCTCTATAGTTGTTCATCATGATTTAAATACTATAAAAAAATATTTTGACCATTTGGTAATTATTAACAAAAGAATAATTGCTCAGGGTCTTGTAAATAATGTTTTTACAAGCGAATATATTGAGATGGCTTTTGGAGGGGAATTTCTTGTTTAAATATGAAGTTATAAGTTCTTATGCATTTTTAGTTGTAGCTTTAGGAACCTTATTTTTATCAATTGCGGCTGCAAGTCTTGGAACTATTACAGTTTTAAAGGGTCAATCTTTAATTGGAGATGCAATAGGGCATAGCAGTTTTCCAGGACTTGTACTTGCTTTTATTTTATTTGAAAGAAGAGAGCCTTTAATTCTTCTTTTGGGAGCAATTTTTTCCGGGTCTATAGCTTTTATATTGATACAAATTGTAAATAAAAATACAAAAATCAGCCTAGATACAATTTTAGCCGTCGTTTTATCAACTTTTTTTGGTATGGGTATGGTTTTGAAATCCTATATTCAAGGAAATCCCAATTTTCTTAAAGCTTCACAATCTGGCTTGCAAAATTATATTTTTGGTCAAGCTGCGTATATGCTTATGGCGGATGTGAAACTCATATCTATAATTTCTTTATTATCATTACTACTTATTGGAATTTTTTACAAGGAGATTAAACTTTTTGTTTTTGATGAAGTTTATGCTCAAAGTATAGGCATAAATTGTAAGATAGTTTATGGGATTATTATGCTATGTTCTATGAGTGTTATTGGTGCAGGCTTAAAGCTTGTTGGGGCGATTTTAATTTCTTCTCTTTTAATTGTACCAGCTATAACTGCCTTGCAATGGTCTAATAATTTTTTTAAAGTTATGGTAATCGCATCTTTTGTGGGAGGATTTTCTGCCGTCACAGGAACTTATATTTCAACAGTTTATTCAGGAATGAGCACAGGACCGACTATTATTGTAACTATGACAATACTCGCATTTTTATCTCTGATATTCGGACCTAAAGGGTATTTGGCAACTTATAGGAAAAGGAGCAAATATAAATGAATAAAATGATTTTTTTAATACTTTTTATGACTTCTTTGTCCTGTAGTCTGATTGGAGTTTTTTTAATTTTTAGAAATTTATCTATGGTAACCGATGCCATAAGTCACAGTGTTCTTTTGGGAATAGTTTTAGCATATTTTGTCTGTGGTGATATTTCATCTAATTTTCTAATAATAGGAGCAGCAATATTTGGTCTTTTAACTGTTTTTGCCATTGAAACTTTATCGAGTACAGGTCTTGTTAAAAATGATGATGCAGTCGGAATAATCTTCCCCTTATTCTTTTCATTGGCTGTAATACTTATATCTAAATATGCAAGAAATGTTCATATAGACACTGATGTTGTTTTGATGGGAGAAGTTATTTTAGCACCTTTAAATACTGTAAATATTTTATCTATAGAAGTTCCAAAGGCACTAATATCATCAAGTTTAATTTTACTTATTAATTTAACTTTTATTACTGTATTTTATAAAGAGCTTAAACTTACAACTTTTGATCCGGATTTTTCAACAATAAGTGGATTTTCTTCTTTAATGTTATTTTACTCTTTAATGGCACTAAGTTCTTTAACAGCGGTTGTATCCTTTGACTCAGTCGGGGCAATATTAGTTATATCCTTTTTCATAGTTCCAGGTGCTACTGCATTTTTATTAACAACGAAATTAAAAAATTTATTAATTTTATCTGCTTTATTTTCTTTAATAAGTTCTTATTTAGGTTTTATTTTTGGATATGCCTTTAATGTATCAATGGCAGGGATGACTGCCACAGTATCAGGAATCTTATTTTTCTTAGTTCTATTATTTAACAAAAGAGGTTTGATAACAGAAATTTTTCTAAGACGAAAAAATAAACAATTAGTAAAAATTCATCTGCTTTTAATCTATATTGGTGATAGTGCACAAGAAGAAGATGCTCAAAATAAGCTTGGTTTTGCAACAATAAATACTTATCTGAACTGGGATAATAAAACTTTAGAAAAAGTTTTGGAGTATTTAACAAAAAAATCTTACATAGATAGAGATTGTAAGAAAAAAATGTATAATTTAAATACTAAAGGTGTTGAAAAATACAGGGAACTTTTAAGAGATTATAATTTATGTTAGGGATTTAACCAATTAATATCTTGACAAAGAATAAAAAAAGCAATAAAATAAAAAAAAACCGAAGAAGTTTTTTTCATAATGGCAGAAATAATTTCTGCCATTTTTTATTGTTAATAGGCAAGTTTCTCAAACGTCCACAATATTTTACTAGGATGGTATGAAGGGAATCTAATTGTAGGAGGATAATGAATGAAGACCACTGAAAATTTTGGAGTTAAAGTTTTTAATAAGGAAAAGATGAAAGAAAAACTACCTTATCCAATATACTTAAAATGGAAAGATGCTCAAAGGGTAGAAAAAGATTTAGATAAGGAGAGTGCTGATGCCATTGCTCATGCCATGAAAGATTGGGCTATTGCAAATGGAGCAACACATTTTGCACATTGGTTTCAACCCTTAAATGGTCATACTGCAAAAAAATATGTAGCATTTTTAGATAGGACAGTTGACGGAGATCCTATTGAAAGATTTTCTGGAAAAGAATTAATAAAAGGAGAGCCTGATGCTTCATCTTTCCCATCTGGAGGTATGCGTTCAACCTTTGAAGCAAGAGGCTACACTTACTGGGATTTAACTGCAAATTCTTTTATTATTGGAAATGTTTTATATATTCCAACAATTTTCATGTCTTATTATGGAGAAAAACTTGACAAGAGAGGACCTCTTTTGGATTCTTGCAATATTCTATCTGATGTAGGAAGGGATATTGTAAATTTATTTTCAGATACTCACGCTTACAGGATGCGTGTTAAGGTTGGTTTGGAACAAGAATTTTTCTTAGTTGATAAAAAACTTTATGATAAAAGATCTGATCTTATAAACATTGGAAGAACTCTCGTGGGAGCCCCATCACCAAAGGGTCAAGAGTTTGAGGATAGATATTTTGGTCAAATTCCAAAAAGAGTAGAAGAATTTTATAAGGATGTAGATAAAAGGCTTTGGGAACTGGGCATTTATTCAAAAACAGAACATAATGAAAATGCACCATTGCAATTTGAGTTGGCAAGTATTTTTGAAAATGCCAATGTAGCAATTGACGATAACCTTTTATGCATGAATATTTTAAAAGAAGAAGCTTTAAAGCATGGTATGGTATGTCTACTACATGAAAAGCCCTTTGATGGAGTAAATGGTAGTGGTAAGCATAACAATTATTCTATAACTACAAACTATGGTCTTAACTGCTTTGAACCAGGCGAAGACCCCTACAATAACAATGTTTTTCTACTTTTTACAGCAGCTATTATAAAAGTTTGCCATAAATATCAAACTTTGCTTAGATTATGCTCATCTTCTCCGTCAAATGACTACAGATTAGGTGGTCTTGAAGCTCCACCGGCAATTATTTCCGTATTTTTGGGATCTGATTTGGAAGATTTATTTAATGCCATCAGGGATGATGAAGAGTATAGTAATGATTCAAAAAGTAAATTTAGAGCCTACTCTTTAAAGGACATACCTCTTGATGCATCTGACAGAAATAGGACTTCTGCCATGTCTTTTACAGGAAATAAGTTTGAATTTAGAATGCTTGGTTCTTCAAAAAATGCTTCTGATATTAATATATGTCTTAATGCAGCAATGGCTGAAGTTTTGGGTGAAATGAAAGATATACTTATGCCTTATAAAGATGACAAGATTAATTTGAGAAAAAAAGTTCTTGAAATTATTAAAGATGTTATGAAAAAACATGGAGATATTGTTTATTCAGGCGATAATTATTCAAAAGAATGGAAAGAAGAAGCTATAAAAAGAGGATTAAAAAATCACAAAAATTATTTAGAAGCCCTTTTAGATGCAAAAAATTTGGATTTGAAAAAGATTTTTATTGATTCAAATATCTTTACCTCTAATGAATTGAGAGCTTTATATGAAATTTCATGTAAGGAAATTATTAATTATAATTTACTTGAAGTTAAGACACTTCTTTCTATGCTGACTAAGGATATCTGCCAATCTTTGCAAAGTGAGCTTAGAGATATAGAAGAGATTTTAAAATTTACTGAAAACAAGGAATTAAAGAAAATATATGATACAATTAATAATTGTTTAAGTGATTTATATAATAAATATTTTGATTTAAAACTTTCTTATGAACACGCTGTTAAGATTGAAAATTTAGAAGACAAGGCTAAATTCACACAAAATGATTTGCACGAAAAAGTGCTAGATATAAGAGAAGTTTCTGATAAAGTTGAAGTTTTAATAAGTAGGAAGAATTTAAATCTTCCCACTTATGAAGATATGTTTAATTCATTAGATTAGGAGGAAATATGACAAAATATATTTTTGTAACAGGAGGAGTTGTTTCAGGAATAGGCAAGGGAATTTCTGCAGCTTCTATTGGAAGGCTTTTAAAAGATAGAGGTCTGAGCGTTTTTATGCAAAAATTTGACCCATATCTAAATATTGACCCAGGAACAATGAGTCCTTATCAACATGGAGAAGTTTTTGTAACCTATGATGGAGCAGAAACAGACCTTGACTTAGGTCATTATGAAAGATTCATTGATGAGGAACTTACTAAGGAAGCAAGCATAACTACAGGAAAGATATATTCAAAAGTTATAGCAAGGGAAAGAAGAGGAGATTATAATGGTGCAACGGTTCAAGTTATTCCTCATATAACTGATGCTATAAAAAATTCAGTTTATAAAGCTGCAAAAGAATCAAAGGCAGATGTTGTGATAACAGAAATTGGTGGAACTGTTGGAGATATTGAATCTCTACCTTTTTTAGAAGCCATTAGACAAATTCACTCAGAAAATAAAATTGAAGATGTTTTATTCGTTCATACGGTTTTAGTACCAAATATACCAGGCTCTGACGAATTAAAAACAAAACCTACCCAACATTCATTTAAGGAATTAATGTCAAACGGAATAAAGACTGATGTAATAATAATTAGATCAAACGGGGTAATAACTGAATCAATAAAAGAAAAAATTTCACTGTTTTGTGATGTTCCTATGGAGGCTATAGTTCAATCTGAAAATGCTGAGCTTATCTATGAAGTACCAATTGTTTTTCATAGGCAAGGTCTTGATGAATATATTTTAAATAAACTGGACTTAAAAAATCAAAAAAAATCTGAATACAAATGGTCCAAAATGGTAGAAAGATTTAAGAAAGCCAAGGGAGAATTAAATATAGCTCTTGTAGGAAAGTATGTTAGCCTTCATGATGCGTACTTATCAGTAACTCAAGCTTTATTTGATGCAGGATATGAAAATGGATACAAGGTAAAAATAAAATGGATAGATTCTGAAGATGTTGAAAAAGATACATCAATTTTACAAGGAGTAAATGGAATTATAGTTCCTGGTGGTTTTGGTCAAAGAGGAACTGAAGGAATGATTTTAACTTCAAAATTTGCAAGAGAAAACAAAATTCCTTACTTTGGAATCTGCTACGGTTTACAAATAGCACTTATTGACATAGCTAGAAATAAATTAGGGCTTAAAGGAGCCTCATCTACAGAAATTAATCCAGAAACACCATATCCAATAATAGATTTATTGGAAAATCAAAAATCTGTAGAAAACATAGGAGGAACTCTAAGACTTGGTAATTTTCCATGCTCATTAGAAGAAAATACTTTGGCAAGAAAATTGTATGGTAAGGAAAAAATTGAAGAACGTCACAGACATAGGTATGAATTTAATAATGACTTCAGAGGCCTTGTAAGAAAAGCAGGGGTAGAATTTTCTGGTATAAATGAAGATTTAGATCTTGTAGAAATAATAGAGTGTAAAGACCATCCATTTTTCTTAGCTTGCCAATTTCATCCGGAATTCAAATCAAGACCTACAAAAATTCACCCATTATTTAACGGATTTATAAGAGCAAGTATTGAAAATAAAAAACAAATAAATAAATAAAAATAATTTAATTTGCAGGATTTATCTCCTGCATTTTTTATTTCAAAAATATTTTATTTAAACTCTATCGGGCTTAATTACCAGTAAGAGGGACACTATTATCTATATAACATATTATCAATTTAAACTTTAACTCTATAAATATATAAATTAAACAGTTGAACTTTTTAAAATTTAAAAATATATCTTCTAATTGGTCAAAAATAGTGTTATAATTAGGAAAAATTTTTTTAAAAATGGGGGGAAAATTATGAAAAAGAAAATTTTATTTGCATTATTAGCCTTTATGCTAGTTTTAACAGCATGTGGTACTACTGATAATGTCAATGAAGCAAGTAAGGGCGAACAAGGAAAAGACTCGTCTGATGAAATTATTTTAAGAAGTATGGGACCAAAGACAGGAGCCGTTGCTATTTATGGAAAAACAACTGAAAACGGAATAAAACTTGCCATAGATGAAATTAATGAGGCTGGCGGAATAAACGGTAAAAAAATTAATTATGCAACTGGTGATGATAAGGGAGATTCAACTGAAGCTATGAATTTATATTCTAGATATGTTGAAGAAGGTGCTGATGGTATCATAGGTGCTGTTACATCAAAACCATCTTTGGCAATTGCTGAAAATTCACAAGAGGATAATATGCCAATTATTACCCCTACAGGAACAATGAATTCAATTACAGAAGGAAAACCTAACGTATTTAGAATTTGCTTTACAGACCCTGGTCAAGGAGTTATACTTGCAAATTTCGCTTCAAATAATTTGAAGGTAAAATCTGCAGCAGTTTTAAGAAACACTTCTTCAGACTATTCAAATGGAGTTGCTGATGCTTTCATTAAGCAAGCTAAAGAAAAAGGAATTCAAGTTGTAGCTGATGAAGGATATGGAGCTACAGATAAAGATTTTAAAGTTCAGCTTACAAATATAAAGTCAAAAAATCCTGAAGTAATACTTGTTCCAGATTATTATGAAAATGATGTTGTAATTGCAAAACAAGTTGCTGATTTAGGAATTAACGCAAAAATTCTTGGACCTGATGGATGGGATGGAGTGCTTTCAACAGTAGCACAAGGTGATGACAAAATACTTGAAAATTGTTATTTTACTAACCATTATTATGTTGATGACCAAAAAGAAGTTGTTAAGAATTTTGTTACAAATTATAGAAAAAAATACAATGAAGATCCATCTGCTTTCTCAGCCTTAGGTTATGATGCCGTTTATGTTTATAAAAATGCTTTTGAGAATGCAAAATCACTAAAGCATGAAGATGTTATAGAAGCTTTGAAAAATACTACAACTGATGGAGTTACAGGCTCACTTAAATTTGATGAGAATAATAATCCTATCAAATCTAGTGCAATCTTAACTATAAAAAACGGACAATATGTTTTAGATTCATTTGTAGAATAATAAAAAGTGGGCAGGTTTACTGCCCTTTTTTTGGAGGTATTATGGGATTCATATTACAAATAATAAACGGGCTTTCCCTTGGCTCAATCTATGCTCTAGTAGCTTTGGGATACACAATGGTATATGGTATTGCCTTATTAATAAATTTTGCTCATGGTGAAATAATAATGATAGGTGCTTATACTGTTGTCTTTTCAACAACATTATGTTTAGCAAAAATTGGTGCACCCTTGTGGTTATCAATTATACCAGCGGTTATTTTATGCACAATTTTAGGACTTTTCATTGAAAGGGTAGCTTACAGACCTCTAAGAAATTCTCCAAGAATTTCAAATTTAATTACAGCTATAGGCGTTTCATTATTTTTACAAAACATTGTAATGTTATTTTTTGGTGCTGGAGCTATGTCTACTCAATCTTTATTTAAAACTCAGATAGTAAAATTAGTCTCATTAGAAATTCCTTTTATTTCTCTTATAACCATAGTGATAACTGCAATTTTAACAGTAGCACTTCAATATTTTATGACTAGAACTAAGATGGGAAAAGCTTTAATTGCCACATCTGAAGATTCTAAAGCTGCACAACTTGTAGGCATAAATGTTGATAATGCTATGGTATTAACTTTTGGAATTGGTTCGGCTCTTGCAGGAGTTGCGGCAGTCTTATATATGGGCACTTATGCACAAGCTCAGCCTTTAATGGGTTCAATGCTTGGAATAAAAGCTTTTACAGCAGCAGTTATTGGTGGAATAGGTTTAGTTCCAGGTGCAGTTATAGGTGGACTATTACTTGGAATAGTTGAAGCTTTGACACGTGCTTATCTATCATCAAAACTTGCAGATGCTATTGTATTTTCCATTCTTATAATTGTACTTTTAATTAAACCAACAGGTCTTTTAGGGAAAAATGTAAAGGAAAAGGTGTAGGCATGAAAAGAAAAAATATATTAACTTATATATTAGCTTTTTTACTTTTAATAGGTCTTTATGGAATAATTTTATTTTTAAATAGACAAGGAATTATAAATAGATATTCATTAACTGTTTTGAGAATGGTAGCTATTAACATAATTTTAGCTACATCTTTAAATATAACAGTAGGTAACTTGGGTCAAATCACCCTTGGTCATGCTGGATTTATGTCAATTGGTGCATATAGTGCAGCTTTATTTGCAAAATCAGCTATTGTTCCAGGAATGGCAGGATATATATTGAGCCTTTTCTTTGGTGGATTCGTTGCATTTATTTTTGGAATTATTATTGGTTTACCTGCCTTAAGATTAAAAGGAGATTATTTAGCTATTGTAACTCTTGCCTTTGGTGAAATTATAAGAGTTTTGATAGAATATTTTAATTTTACAGGTGGAGCACAAGGTTTAAGCGGCATTCCAATGATGAAAAGTTTTGATATCATCTATGTAATCATGATAATATGCGTAACCTTAATGTATTCTGTCATGACAAGTAGACATGGCAGGGCGGTCTTATCTATAAGAGAAGATGAAATAGCATCTGAAGCATCTGGCATAAATGTAACATTTTACAAAACTTTTGCTTTTTCACTTTCAGCTTTTTTTGCTGGTCTTGCTGGAGCCATTTATGCACAAAATATTGGGGTAATTGATGCTAAAATTTTTGACTATAACAAATCTTTCGATATTTTAGTTATGGTTGTACTAGGAGGTATGGGTTCTTTTACCGGTTCTGTAATTTCAGCAACAGTTCTTACTATAATTCCTGAAATTTTGAGGTCATTTGCTTCATATAGAATGGTAATTTACTCATTAGTATTGATAGTTATGATGATATTTAGACCAGTTGGTTTGTTGGGAAGAAAAGAATTCTCACTTCATAAAGTTTTTGATATTATAACTAGCTCGGATAAGAGAAAATTTTTAAGAGCGAAGGGTGATGAACATGAATAAAGTTTTGGAATGCAAAGATGTAGGCATAGAATTTGGTGGTTTAAAGGCTGTAAATAAATTTAACCTTACAATAGAAAAAGGAGAACTTTTAGGTCTTATAGGTCCTAATGGTGCAGGAAAAACTACTGTTTTTAATATGATCACAGGTGTTTACAATCCAACAGAAGGAGAAATTTTTCTTAACGGTTCAAAAATAAGCGGTTTGGGAGTTTATAAAATTGTAAAAATGGGAATAGCCAGAACTTTTCAAAATATAAGGCTTTTTCAAAAGATGACTGTGCTTGAAAATGTAAAAGTTGCATCTAATAGACAGATGTCTTATGGAGTTTTTACTGGGATGTTTAGACTTCCAAAATATTGGAAAGAAGAAAATGAAATCAATGAAAAAGCAATTGAAATGCTTAAAATATTTGATTTAGACAGATATTGGTCATTACCTGCTGAATCCTTATCTTATGGTCAACAAAGAAAACTTGAAATTGCAAGAGCAATGGCAACAAAACCATCTCTTCTATTATTAGATGAACCAGCAGCAGGCATGAATCCGAAAGAAACTGAAGAACTGATGGAAACCATTAATTTAATAAGAGATAAATTTAACATAACAATATTGTTAATAGAACATGATATGAAACTTGTTCTTGGAATATGTCAAAGACTTATGGTATTAAACTATGGTCAAATCTTGCATCAAGGAGATCCAAAAGAAGTAATTAATAATCCTAAAGTTGTAGAAGCTTATTTGGGAGGTGTCAGAGGTGCTTAAGGTAAATAAATTAGATGTATATTATGGAAATATTCATGCTATAAAAGAAATCAATTTTCACGTAGAAGAGGGAGAAACAATATGCCTTGTTGGTGCAAATGGTGCAGGTAAAACCACAACCTTGCAAAGCATATCAGGTTTAATCCCTAAAAGTGGAAAATTAGAATTTATGGGAAATAATATTTCAAAATTAAAAGCTAATCAAATTACAGCACTTGGTATTGCACAAGTTCCAGAAGGAAGAAGAGTATTTACTGGTCTTTCAGTTTATGATAATTTGCATCTGGGTTCTTTTTTAATAAAGGAAGATAATACAAAAATTTTAAATAGAATTTATCAAATGTTCCCAATACTAGAAGAAAGAAAAAATCAGTTAGCAGGAACTTTATCTGGTGGAGAACAACAGATGCTTGCTATGGGTAGAGCTTTAATGTCAAGACCTAAACTTTTACTTCTAGATGAACCTTCCATGGGTCTTTCACCCTTATATGTTGAAAAAATTTTCAAAGTAATAGAAATGTTAAGAGAAGAAAAAATTACCATGCTGTTAGTTGAACAAAATGCAAATCTAGCACTTGAAGTATCTGATAGGGCCTATGTATTAGAAACAGGAAAAATTGTAAAAGAAGGTAGCGCTAAAGAACTTAAGAATGACCCAACAATAAAAACAGCATATTTAGGAGAATAAGTTTAAGATTATTAATCTTTTAGGTTAATAATCTTTTTTTTGAGAATATTTTTAAAAAAAATTAATTTCTAAATACTGGTACAAATTTGATATTAAAAATATAAATAAGTCAAATAAAATCTATAATAAAAATGGGACGATCCCATAGGAAAGTCCCAAATTTAAAATTATTAATTTTTGAATTTTAATTAGTTTTCTCTAACTTTTGCCATTCCCTTATCTTGAACTTCTTTTAAAGCCTTAAAAGATTTTTCCATAAGTTCTTTTTCTTTTTCATCAAGTTCAACTTCAATTATTTTTTCTATTCCGTTACGTCCAATAACACAAGGCGTTCCCATATAAACTCCACTTAAGCCGTATTCACCTTCAAGGCAAGCACCAACTGTTATTATAGAATGAGAATCTTCAATAATATGTCTACAAATTCTAGCTAAAACAGTGGCAACTCCGTAGTAAGTTGCACCTTTATTTTCAATGATTCTGTAAGCAACGTCACGAACATTTGTATAAATTTTTTCTTTTGCAGCTTCTAAATCATCAGTTTTTTCTGCAATCCATTCAGTAGCTTTTTTACCGGCAATATTTGCGTTTGACCAACATGGAAAAGAAGAATCTCCGTGTTCACCCATAATATATGCTGTGATGTCACGACGATCAACACCAACAAATCTAGAAATTTCATCACAGAATCTTGCAGAGTCAAGGGATGTACCTGAAGAAATAACACGTTCTCTTGGGAATCCACTGAATTCTTTAACAGCATAAGATAAAATATCAACAGGGTTTGCTGCAACTAAGAATAATCCATCAAAACCTGACTTCATAATATTATCTACAACATCTTTTATAATTTTTAAGTTTTTATCAACTAATTGAAGTCTTGTTTCGCCTGGTTTTTGTGGAGCACCTGATGTAATAACTACAAGATCTGCATCCTTACAATCGCTGTAATCGGCTGAATAAATAAGTTTTGTAGAATTGTATGTTAAAACAGGATTTAAATCCATTGCATCGCCAATAGTTTTTTTCTTATTGATGTCAATAATTCCTAATTCTCTACCTAGACCCTTTAAAGTCATTGCAAAAGCAAAGCTTGAACCTACAGAGCCATCTCCAACTAAAATTACTTTAAAATTTGGGTTTTTAATCATCTTTTATACCTCCTAATGTTGCGAGATAATTATACCCTTATTGATTGATTTCGTCAAAAGGATTTTATAAAATATTATAAAACATTATATTACTATAAAATTTTATTATATATAAGAGGTGTATATATGGAAAAACTTTATTGCCAAAGGCTTATTTTAAGACTGCCAATTCCTGATGATGCTTATGATTTATATGAATATGGAAAAGATGACCAAGTGACAAAATTTTTGACTTGGGATTCTTATAAAGGTGTTAAAGATGCTGAAGAAATTTTAAAAATTTTCTCAGTTCAAGATGAAAAAGTGCCAAGATTTGCTATATATCACAAGGAAGATAAAAAAGTAATAGGAATTATTGAAGGAAGGATTAGACAAACAAATTCAAAAGATAGGTGTGCAGAGCTTGGATATGTTTTAAATAAAAATTATTGGTCCAAGGGTTATATGACTGAAGCTTGCAAAGAATTTATAAAATATTTATTTGAAAAGAAAAATATTCACAGAATAGAAGCCATGGCTGATGTGAGAAATATTGCATCACAAAAAGTTATGGAAAAATGCCTAATGACTTATGAAGGAACTTTGAGAGAATTATTTTTTAGAAAGGGTCAGTATGTGTCTTTTAAAATTTATTCAATCTTACAAGCTTAGAAAGAAAAAGTGAGGGTCTGTTAATAATTATCTTTAATTAAAAGTCTATATAGTGTAAAATAATTATGAGGAGATGAACCTTGGAGTATTGGGATCTTTATAATAAGAAGGGAAAATTAAAGCATAAAGTAATAAAAAAAGGTATGCCCATGAGAAAGGGCCAGTATCATTTGATATCTGAAGGTTGGATTTATAGGTCTGATAAAAAATTTATTATTCAGAGAAGATCTTTAGAAAAATCGAGTTTTCCTGGTATGTGGTATTGCTCTGCAGGTGGTTCCTGCATCAGTGGGGAAACTAGCAAAGAAGGAATGAAAAGAGAATTTTTTGAGGAGCTGGGTATAGATATACCTATTGAAGAGATTAGGCTAAAAAGGATAGTTACCGGCAAAAATTTTATTTTTCATATTTTCTTAGTTAGAAAAGATATAGATTTAGAAGATTTAACTTTGCAAAAAGAAGAGGTCATGGATGTGGCT
Organism: Peptoniphilus lacrimalis DSM 7455; assembly: GCF_000378725.1. Classification (GTDB taxonomy): domain Bacteria; phylum Bacillota; class Clostridia; order Tissierellales; family Peptoniphilaceae; genus Peptoniphilus_A; species Peptoniphilus_A lacrimalis. The sequence continues at coordinate 49,122 of NZ_KB900370.1, forward strand.
CTAGCTACAGAAGAAGAAATTTTCCAAATGATAGACAAGAAAATTTTTATTTCTTTATCTTATTACAAAGATTTTTTTGACAAAATTAAAAATAATCGTCTCTAATTGAGGCGTTTTTTTATAGGAGGAAATTTATGAAGCTTTTTAATTCTTTGACTGGTAAAAAAGAAGAATTTTATCCAATTAATAGTGGAAAAGTAACAATGTATAATTGCGGACCTACTGTCTATAATTATATTCACGTTGGAAATGCAAGACCTATTGTTGTTTTTGACACTCTTAGAAGATATTTTCTATATAAAGGTTTGGATGTAAAATTTGTGCTTAACTTTACAGATATAGATGATAAGATAATTAATCGTGCCAATGAAGAGAACAAAACAACTGAACAAATAGCTGAAAAATATATAGAAGAGTTTAAAAAAGATGCAAGTGCCCTTGGTCTTTATGATTACCAAACAATAAATCCTCGTGCTACTCATGTTGTAGATCAGATGATTAGTTTTATACAAACTTTAATAGACAAGGGTGCGGCTTATGTTTCATCAGGTGATGTTTATTTTGATGTGAATTATGACAAAGAATATGGCAAACTTTCAGGAAAAAAGATTGAAGATTTAAGAGCGGGTTCTCGTGTAGATGTTTCAGATTTAAAAAGAAATCCTTATGACTTTGCTCTTTGGAAAAATAAGAAAGAAAATGAGCCATATTGGAAAGCACCATGGGGAGAAGGAAGACCAGGTTGGCACATTGAATGTTCAGTCATGGCAAAAACACTTTTAGGAGATACTATAGATATCCACACAGGTGGCGAAGATTTAAAATTTCCTCACCATGAAAATGAAATTGCCCAATCTGAAACGTGTAATGATGCACCTTTTGCAAGATTTTGGCTTCACAATGGAATGATAACTGTAAATAACGAAAAGATGAGTAAATCAAAGGGAAACTTCTTTACAGTTAGAGAAGTGTCAAAAGAATATGATTTAGAAATACTTAGATTTTTCCTTCTTACAACTTCTTATAGGGCACCAATTAATTTTTCAAGGGAAGTCATGAATCAAACAAAAAATGCACTTGAAAGGCTTTATAATGCTAAATATAAACTTGAAAAAGACATTGAACTTTCAAAAGAAAGAGATTTGACAGAAGATGAAAAGAAAATAGAAGAAAAATTCCAAACTCATAGACAAAGCTTTGAAAAAGCTATGGAAGATGATTTAAATACCGCAGATGCTATTACAGCTATATTTGATTTAGTTAAAGATATAAATGTTAATTTAGATGAAAATTCTGCAAAAAAATTATTGGAAGAAGGAATGTCTTTATTAAAAACTTTGACTAAAATTTTGGGTATCATGGAAAGAGAAAAAAATTGTGATGATTTAGATGAAGAAATTTTAAATCTTATCAAAGAAAGAGAAGATGCACGAAAAAATAAGGACTTTAAAAGAGCTGATGAGATTAGAGATGAATTGTTAGAAAAGGGTATAGAAATTAAAGATACCAGAAAGGGTATTGAGTGGAAAAGACTTTAAAAGACTTTTTAGCTTTTGGTAAAATTTATGATGAAAAGTCCATAAAAGAGCTAAATTCTCTTGCCCTAGCCTATGTGGGAGATGCAGTTTTTGAGCTTTTAGTGAGAACTATGGTTTTAAAGGGAAATATCCCCGCCCATAAACTTCATACTAAAAGTATAAAATATGTTCAGGCAAAGGGTCAAAAAGAATTGATAGAGAAAGTTTTGCAAAGCCTGAGTGAAGAAGAATTGGGCGTGTATAATAGGGGTAAAAATTCTAAACCTCATACTGTTGCAAAAAATCAAACACTTGGCGACTACATGGAAGCGACGGGTCTTGAGGCTCTTTTCGGATATTTATATTTACTTGATAGGCTTGATAGACTGGTAGAAATTTTTGGGGAGATGATAAATTGAAAGTCAAAATAATTGCTCATACTGAATTTCCTGAAGAAACTATAGCGAAAAGTGCCAAACTTTGTTATTCAAGAGTGGGTGTAGATGAGATTTCAGAAAAACTAGATGAAGATTCTACAAATAAATTTTTAAATATGCTTATGGGTTTTTCTCATATGTCACCTCTTGAACATGCATCTTTTACCTTTGCAGTAGAAGGAGTATCAAGAACTTTGACTCATCAACTTGTAAGGCACAGAATTGCTTCATACTCTCAACAATCTCAAAGGTATGTAAGATTAAATCATTTTGAGTATATAGTTCCACCACAAATTGAAAAAAATCCCAAGGCTAAGGAAATTTTTATCAGGACTATGGAAGAAGATCAAAAAGCCTATGATGATTTAGTGGAAATTTTAATTGAAGAAAATTCAAAAGAATATATAGAGATGGGACTTGACAAGGATAAGGCAAGAAAAAAAGTTGAAAAACAATCAATAGAAGATGCCAGATATGTTTTCCCTAATGCTTGTGAAACAAAAATTGTTTTCACAATGAATGTAAGGACCCTTTTACACTTCTTATCACTTAGATGTTGCAATAGGGCTCAGTGGGAAATAAGACAGATGGCTACAGAAATGCTTAGACAGTTAAAAGAGATTTCTCCAATTTTGTTTAAGAATGCAGGACCAGGTTGTGTTTATGGACCTTGTCCAGAAGGAAAAATGACTTGTGGAAAAGCAAAAGAAGTCAGAGAATTTTTTAAGAATTTAGGTGAAAAATGAGTTACATTTACGGAAGAGGACCTGTTATAGAGGCCTTAAAAAATAATAAAGTAGATAAAATTTATTTAGCCTCTCATGAAGGCTCAATCATTAAAATAAAGGCTATGGCAAAAGAAAAAAAAGTTCTAATCTCAAGCCTTTCAAAGGATAGGCTAGACAAAATGGCTCCAGGAAAAAATCATCAGGGAGTCGTGGCTCTTGTGAGCGGTTATGAATACAAAGATTTTCAAGAATTATTGGATGAAAATAAGGACAAAAAAGAATTTCGTCTATTAATTTTAGATAAGATGGAAGATCCCCACAATTTAGGAGCCATAGCAAGAAGTGCCTTATTTTTTAATTTTGACGGAATAATTATCCCAAAACATAGGGAAGCCTTAGTTAATGATACTGTTTATAAAACTTCTCAAGGGGCAGTTGATAATGTAAATATATGTCAGGTTACAAACCTAAGCCAAACTATAGAAAAATTAAAAAAATCAGGTTTTTGGATTTATGCAGCTCTTCTTGAAGGAGATAATATAAAAGATGTAGATTTTTCAGGTAAAGTTGCCATAATCATAGGAAATGAAGGAAAGGGAATAAGCGATAATTTAATAAAAGCTTCAGATTTTAAGGTAAAAATTCCGAATTTATCAGAATTTGATTCTCTAAATGCTTCTGTTGCAGCAGGAATAATTATGTATGAAGTGATAAGGTAATGTATAGAATTAGGTATGAAAAAGATAAAAATTATCTATTTGTAGATGCTTATAATATGATAAATTTTTGGCCGGATTTAGTTAAATTAAAGGATATAAATCTTGAAGATTCAAGAATTTGTTTTATAGATAAAATGATTGAATTTTCTCATTTTACGAAAGAAAAGATAATTCTTGTCTTTGATGCCTATTTAGTTAAGGGTTCTGGTGGAAAAATTTATAAAAAAGATGGTATAGTTATTGTTTTTACTAAGGAAAATGAGAGGGCAGACCATTATATTGAAAGAGAGCTTGATATGATAGGCAGACTTAGAAATGTTAGAGTTGCCACATCTGATGCTACAATTCAAGAAATTATTCTTTCAAGGGGAGGAACAAGAATTTCTGCAAGAGAACTTTTAGCGGAGATTGAAAACTCAAAAAAAGTTACCAAAAATCTACAGAAAAAACTCAAAGAAAAAAATTTATCTTCCTTTGATAAGAATGATATAAAAAAACTTAAAGATTTAAAAAATAATTTAAAGTAGGTGATGTGAAATGAATTATCAAGAATATGCAGAATATAGAGAAAAGTTCGTTGAGATGGTAGATGAGAAAAGACTTACTGAACTTAAAAATATTCTAGCAGACTTGAATGTGGTTGACACCGCTGAAATAATTGAAGATATGGAAGATACTTATCTTTTAATTTGTTTCAGAATGTTGGCTAAAGAAAAGGGTGCTGAAGTATTCTCTTTTATGGAACCCTATGACCAAAAGAGAATAATAAATAAGATTAATAACAGCGAGCTTGAAGAAATCCTAGATGAACTTGATTTTGATGATATGATTGATATCTTGGAAGAAATGCCTGCTAATGTTGTTACAAAAGTTCTTCAGAAATCAACTCCAGAAGAAAGAACAGAGATAAATAAATTTTTGATGTATGATAAAAATTCAGCCGGTTCCATAATGACCATAGAATATGTCTCTTTAAAAAGAGATTGGACTGTAGCAGAAGCCTTAGATCATATAAAAGAATTTGGAAAAGATAAAGAAATTATTTATACCTGTTATGTAGAAAGTGAGTATAAGCAATTGTTAGGATTTGTTTCCTTAAGAACTCTTGTGGTGGCGGATAAGGATGCTTTGATAAATGATATTATGGAAACTGATCTGGTTTACTTTTCTACATCTGATGATAAGGAAGAAGTTGCTCAAGCTTTCACAAGATATGGTTATATAGCAATTCCTGTTGTAGATAGAGAGCATAGACTTTGTGGTATTATAACATTCGATGATGTCATGGATATTGTTGAAGATGAAGCGACAGAAGATATTCACAAGATGGCAGCTATTAATCCATCTGAAGATGAATATTTGGACCAAACTCCATGGCAACTGGCAAAAAATAGAATACCATGGCTTCTTATTCTTATGATTTCTGCAACATTAACTTCTGGGATAATTACAAAATATAATTTTATTTTGAGTCAGTTTTTGATTTTGTCCTCATTTATACCAATGATAACAGACACAGGAGGAAATTCAGGTTCTCAATCATCAACAGTAGTAATAAGAGCAATAGCTACTGGAGAAATTGGATTAAGGGATGGAGTTGCTGTAATATTTAAAGAATTTAGAGTTGGTGTAATTTGTGGTGTTGTGCTTTCAGCAGTGAATTTTTTAAGATTATTGATCTTTACACAGGCTGATATAAAAATTTCGTTTTTAGTTTCTTTAACTATTTTATGTACAGTAATTCTTTCAAAATTAATGGGAGCAATTCTTCCATTATTTGCTGAAAGAATTAATCTCGACCCTGCCATTATGGCATCGGCTTTAATAACAACTATTATTGACTCTGTAGTTTTAGTTATTTATTTTGGCTTAGCATCAATTATACTTGGAATATAAAATAACCCGGCACTTAGCCGGGTTTTGATGATTTATTTATTAAACTTATCCTTTAAGTAGGAAATAATATCTAATGATTCGTAAAGAGCTTCTTCACCGATAAATAGACAAGGAACTTGTTTTTTACCACCATTTTCTATTAAGTAGTTGCGAGCTTCTTTATCCTTATCAATATTAATTAATTCCACACCACTGATGTTATTTTTTTCAATGTAGTCTTCAACTTTTTTGCAAAAGGGGCAAGTAGTGCCAACAAATAATCTTAAGTTTTCCAAAAAAATCCCTCCTTAATAAATTATTACCCAAGAAAAGCACTTTTAAAAAAGTATTATCTAAGGACTTACTTAAAACTTTTATGGAAACACAAATATTTTAATTACTTATATTTTTTGGTATAATAGCCTTTGATAAGGGGTGATTTTTTGAGTTTTTTAGACAATTTTCAAACAAACTTAGATGAAATAAGAAATAATTTAAATATTATAACAAAAAGACTTTCACAAAACACAAGAGAGATACGAGATATAGCAAAAATTAAGTTAGAGATTATAAAAGAAAAGAAAAATTTAAACAGTTTATACAAAGAATTGGGAACACATCATTACAAGCTATATAAAAATTTGGAAACCACCCTTAATGAAGATAATCAAATTGTAAAAATAGATATTTCTCTAGCAAGAATTAAATCTTTAGAAGATTCTATAAAAAGTCAAGGAAAAGACTCTATAGATTCAGGAATTTCTGGCTTATATATAATGGATAATAAAAAAGATAATGATGACTAATATAAAAAAATCTTTTGTAAAAATTAAAAATATTGATACAGCCTACATTAAAAGGCAGGGCGGAGAAAAAGTTGCCCTTGTTCTACATGGCTGGGGAGCAAATATAGAATCTGTTATGCCTATAATTAATTCTATACCACCTTCTTATACAGTCTATGCTTATGACGGACCGGGTTTTGGAGATAGTGAGAATCCGGATTATGTATATGGAACTTATGATTATTATGAATTTTTGAAAGAATTTTGTAGGCAATTTGATATTAAAAAGGCGAGTTTCATAGGTCATTCTTTTGGGGGCAAAACTTTAACGATTTTAGGTTCAAGAGATAAAGATTTAGTGGAAAAACTCATCTTAATTGATGCCTCAGGAATTATCCCTAAAAGAAAACTTTCATATTATGTTAAGGTATATACTTTTAAAACTTTAAAAAAATTATATTTATTGACCCATAAAAATGACAAAAATGCTTTGGAAAAATTTTATAAAAATCACGGCTCTGATGATTATCAAAATTCACAAGGGATTATGAGAAAAGTTTTTGTAAAAGTGGTGAATGAATCGACTTTAAAAGAGCTATCTGCAATAAAAGCCCAAACTCTTTTACTTTGGGGAGATAAGGACGATGCTACACCTCTTTATATGGGAAAAATTTTTGAAAAAGAAATAGAAAACTCTGGTCTTGTGGTTTTAAATGGTGGTCATTTTTCATATATTGATGATTTTGGAACTTTTAGGGCTGTCATTAATTCATTTTTAGGAGAATAGGAAATGATAATATTTTATTTGTGCGAATTTATAATTATATGTATTGGCTTATATTTTTCTTATTACAGGAGCAATTATCCAATTCATATGTTGCAACTTGAAGGTTATGATAATAAGGAATACAAAAATTGGATAAGGGAAAATAAAGACCATGTTAGTAAATTTTTCTACAGCAAAAATTATAAGTCAAAAACTCCTTTGGTATGGACTGACAGGGCAAAAAGGCTTTTAAAGACTCACAAACTTGTAAATTTCATATGCTTTCTTATAGGGGCAATAATTACTGATATAATATATGAAAATACAAAATCTTATTTAAGCCTTATAGGACTAATAATTTTTTCACTATTGATTTATTATTTCCAATATGTTTTGTTACTGATTTCAAATGCTATAAGAAAACCCAAGGAAGAAAAAATTAATCTTGGTTTTTATCTTCAAGCTCAAGAAAAAATAAAGACCCTAAAAAAGGAAAGTGGACTGAAAGTTTTAGGAATTACAGGTTCTTTTGGCAAAACATCAGTTAAATTTATCAGTGATACAATTTTAAAAGAAAAATATAGGACTAAAAATACTCCATCATCATTTAATACACCCATGGGACTTTCTAAGGTAATAAATAATGAATTAGATAAAAATCATGAAGTTTTTATTGCTGAATTAGGGGCAAAACAAAAGGGTGAAATTGATGAAGTTGCAAAGCTTGTTTCTCCTGATATTGGAATTATTACTGCTGTAGGGCCAACTCATATGCACCTATTTAAAACTATAGAAAATATTCAAAATACCAAGTATGAATTAATTGAAGATTTACCTGAAGATGGGATTGCCATTTTTAATTATGATAATGATTATGTCAAACCCTTAGCTGATAAGACAAAGAAAAAAACTTATCGTTACGGAATTAAGGATATAGAAAAACTTGATGTCTATGCAAAAGATATAAGGGTTAATGAGAAAGGTTCAACTTTTACTCTTGGCATAAAGGGATTAGGAGAAATTTCCTGTTCATCAGTTCTTTTAGGAATTCATAATATTTCTAATTTGCTTGCAGGAGCAAGTGCAGCTTATGTTTTAGGTCTTAATTTAGAACAAATAAAAAATGGCATAGAGAAAGTTAAGGCTGTGGAACACAGACTAAATATTGTGCCATCACCTGCTGGATATGTAGTAATTGATGATGCCTTTAATTCCAATCCTGTAGGTTTTCGTGCCGCTCTTAGTGTTATAGATGAATTTAAAGAAGGTAAAAAAATAATTATTACACCAGGAATGGTAGAACTTGGAGCAATTGAAGAAGAGGAAAATTATAAAATTGGTATAGAAATTGCAAAAGTCTGCGATTATGTAATTCTTGTAGGACAAAAGATTTCTGCTCCGATAAAAAGAGCTTTGATAGATAATAATTTTAACGAAGATAGGATATTTACAGTAAAAAGTCTTAATGATGGCACAAGTAAATTAGTAGAAATCGCCAAAGCTGGCGATGTAGTTTTATTTGAAAATGACTTGCCTGATAATTATAACGAGGAGTGATTTTATGTTTAATGTGGCTGTAGTTTTTGGAGGAATATCTGTGGAACATGAAGTTTCAGTTATCACAGGTCTTCAAGTTATTGAAAATTTAGATAAGGAGCAATTCAACCCGATTCCAATATATATATCTAAGGAAGGTAGATTTTATAGCGGTGAAATGTTAAAAGATTTCAAGACCTATAAAGAAGGAAAATATAGAGAAGCTACTGAAGTTTTTATAATTCCTCAAAAAGGAGATAGGTTTTTATATTCTACAAAGGTAGTGGGCGGAATATTTAAAAAAACCCATACAGAAAATTATATTTATGCAAGAATTGATGCAATATTTCCAGCCCTTCACGGAACTTTTGGCGAAGATGGAGCTATCCAAGGGCTTTTTGAATATATGAATATACCTTATGTAGGCTGTGGAGTTTTGGCAGGAGCCTGTGGTATGGATAAAGTTATTATGAAGGATATATTTAAAGCAAATAATATTCCTGTAGTTGATTATACTTATTTTTACAGAAGTGAGCTTAAAGATTTACAAAGTGTTCTAAAAAAATGTGAAAAATTAGGGTATCCATTAATTGTAAAACCAGCTAATCTTGGTTCTTCTATTGGCATTTCAAAAGTTAAAGATACTCTTGAACTTACTAAGGCTTTAGAAGTGGCATCAAATTATGATAAGAAAATAATAGTTGAAAAGTGCCTTACAGACCATAGAGAAATAAATGTTGCTGTTTTAGGTGACCAAGATGATTTAAAAGTTTCAGCTTGTGAAGAACCTATTACAGCAGAAGATATTTTAACCTATGGTGATAAATATGTGGGTTCATCAAAAACAAAGATGGCTTCACAAGAAAATCAAAAGAAAAAACTTCCTGCAGATTTGTCAAAAGAAGTGCATAATAAAATCTGCCAATTGGCTAAAGAATCATTTAAGGCAATTGATGCAACAGGAGTTTCAAGAATAGACTTTTTGCTAAAAAATGATGAAGTTTATGTAAATGAAATAAATACTTTGCCGGGTTCTATTGCATTTTATTTATTTGAAGTAGAAGGATTATCTTTTAAAGATTTACTTACAAAACTCTTAGAAATTGCTATTAAACGATTTAAAGAAAAAGAAGAAAATGTGTACTCTTATGATTCAAATCTCTTTAACAAGACAAGTTATGGAGCAAAAATTAAATGATTAAAGAAAAGATTTTAGAAGTAATTAAAAATTCAAAACCTCAGACAAAAGAAGATTTGGCAAAAGTTTTTAATATAAAAAAAAGAGATAGAGAAAATTTTTATTTTTTGTTGGAAAACCTTCAAAGACAAGGCTTGGTCTTTGAAGACAAAAAAGCTAAGCTGATATTTGTAGACAACAAGACATATTTCTTTGGAAAAATCCAAACTTCTAAAAAGGGTTTTGGATTTCTAATTACTGAAAATCTGGACGAAGATATTTATATTTCTGAAGAAAATTTAAATTTTGCCTTAAATTGCGATGATGTAATTGTAAAAAAATATAAGGATTCTTCAGGTTCAAAACCAGAAGGTAAAGTAGTTTTTATAGTCGAAAGAGTTAATCAAAAAGTTGTTGGAATTTTTCAAGCTACAAAAAATTTTGGTTTTGTAGTTGCAGATGATGCAAAATTTGCTACCGACATATATATTCCTAAAAAACGTATGAATGGAGCAAAAAATGGTCAAAAAGTTTTAGTAAAAATAGACAAATGGCCAAGCCCTGGCAAAAAACCAGAAGGAAGAGTCCTTGAAATTTTAGGATATCCTGATGAACCACATGTAGATATTTTATCTGTGGCAAAATCACTTGATATTCCTATGGAATTTTCAAAAACAGTAAAACGAGAAGCAAAATCACTGGAAACTTCAGTACAAGCTGAAGAAATTAAATCTAGACTAGATCTAAGAGATAAATTAATTTTCACAATTGATGGAGCAGATTCGAAAGATTTTGATGATGCAGTAAGTCTTGAAATATTAGAAAATGGAAATTATCTTTTAGGTGTTCATATTGCAGATGTGGCTCACTATGTAAAAGAAGATAGCCCCATAGATGAAGAAGCATTTTTAAGAGGAAATTCAGTTTACCTTTTAAATAAAGTAATTCCTATGCTACCCTTTGAACTTTCAAATGGAATATGTTCATTAAATGAAGGAGTAGATAGGTTGACCCTATCTTGCATAATGGAAGTAGATAAAAAAGGTCAAGTTATTAATAAAAAAATATGTGAGTCAGTAATTAATTCTAAAAAAAGACTTGTTTATGATTATGTTTCAGATTATTTAGAGGATGGAGTATCAGATGATTCTCTGATTGGACTTGAGGAAACATTAAAAAATATGTATGAGCTTTCCAAAATTTTGCAGGAGAAAAGAAGAGAAATGGGCTCCATAGATTTTGAAGTTCCAGAGGCTTTAATTAAGGTAACAGAAGACGGATGGCCTACAGAAATTTTAAGAAGAGAGAGAAGATCTGCCAACAAATTAATAGAAGATTTTATGCTTCTTGCAAATACAAGTGTTGCAGAATATTTTTTTAAGTTTGAAATCCCATTCTTATATAGAATTCACGAAAAACCAAGAGAAGAAAAAATCCAAGAATTAAATTCCTATCTTAGACCCTTAGGCTACATGGCAAATTTTGGAAGTGAAATAAAATCAAGAGATATACAAAAACTTCTAAAAAAAGTTCAGGGTAAAAAAGAAGAATTATTTATCTCAACTATGGCGTTAAGAGCTATGGCAAAGGCAAGATACTCACCCAAAAATGATATTCACTTTGGTCTTTGTTTTCAATATTATACTCATTTCACCTCTCCAATCAGAAGATATGCAGATTTGACTGTTCATAGAATAATAAAAGATTTTTTGAGAGGGGATTTGTCAAAGAATAAAGTCAAGAAATTAAAAGATGAGTTGCAAGGAATAAGTGAGCATATTTCAGCGACAGAAAGAGTTGCACAAGAAGCTGAAAGACAAGTTGAATCTATCAAAATGGCGGAATATATGTCTGATAGAATCGGCAATAAATATAATGGAATTATTTCTGGAATAACAAATTTTGGAATTTTTGTAGAATTAGAAAATTTAATTGAAGGATTAGTTTCTTACAAAACCATGAAAGGATTTTATGAATTTGACCCCGTAAATTATAGGGCGGTAGATGTTGATACAAAAAATTCTTTTGGAATTGGTGATTTAGTTACAATTAAAGTGGTAAATGTAAATTTAACTTTAGGCAAGATAGATTTTGAATTAGAAAGTGATGATAATGAAAAAGAAGAAGGCTGATGCAAATAATTTAAGTCAAAATAAAAAAGCAAGGCATGAATATTTCATAGAAGATATTTATGAAGCAGGCATAGAACTTAAAGGTACAGAAGTTAAATCAATAAGAAATGGTTCAGCTAATATAAAAGATGCTTTTTGTCAGATAAAAAATGGAGAAATGTTTATTTATAATATGCATGTCGCCCCCTATGAAGAAGGGAATATTTATAATGTTGACCCATTAAGAACAAGAAAATTACTTCTTCACAAAAAAGAGATAAGAAAGCTTGAAAAAATAAAGAACCTTCAAGGTTATTCTATAATACCCTTGCGTCTATATCTAAGTAAAGGCAGAGTCAAAGCTGAAATAGCAACAGCTAAAGGTAAAAAACTATATGACAAAAGAGCGGACATGGCAAAAAAAGAAGTTCAAAAAAGATTGAGAGAAAAAATAGATTATTAATCTAAATATAAATTTTTTGAAAATTATGAGATTTGAATCATCAAGTCTCTTTTTTAATGTATAAAAATACATTTTTAAGTGTATGGATAGTCAATATTTTCCTTTTGTCTGTTAGACTATCAGTTTAATTTTTTATAAAATTCTGTGTTATAATTAAATCAGGGTGATACTATGGCTTTTATTGAAGTTATTAATATGTCAAAGGTTTACAAAGCTGGAGAAACTTCCATTGTTGCCAATGACTCTTTGACTTTTCAGATAGAAAAAAATGAGTTTGCTATTATCTTAGGACCATCTGGCGCAGGTAAGTCGACTTTTCTTAATATTTTAGGGGGAATGGATAAGCCTACTGATGGGGAAATTATAGTAGACGGAAAAGAAATTTCAAAATATACAGATAGAGAATTAACTACATATAGAAGGAATGTGATGGCATTTGTTTTTCAATTTTATAATTTGATACCTAATTTAACTGCACTTGAAAATGTTGAATTAGCCACTCAAATAGTTAAAAATGCAAAGGATCCTCTTGAAGTTTTAAAATCTGTTGGTCTTGAGAATAGGATAAATAATTTTCCATCACAATTATCAGGTGGGGAGCAACAAAGGGTTTCTATAGCTAGAGCAATTTCAAAAAATCCCAAACTTTTATTATGTGATGAACCGACTGGTGCTCTTGATTATAAGACTGGTAAACAAATTTTGACTCTATTACAAGATTTAACAAGAAATACTGATACTACTGTGGTTGTTATAACTCACAACAGTGCTATTGCTCCTTGTGCAGATAGGGTTATTGAGATAACAGATGCAAAGGTAAAAAATATTTCAATAAATAAAGAGCCGAAAAAAATTAGCCAAATAGAATGGTAGTGATCTTTTGAAAGCAAGTAAAAAAGATAATTTTAAAGAAATTAAAAACACTTTTTCAAGGTTTATTTCAATACTTTTGATAGTGGGTCTGGGAGTTTTTGTTTTAATAGGACTTATTTGTACAGGACCTATAATGAGAAAGACGCTAGATAAAGCCATAAATAAATCTAATTATCAAGATATATATGTTAGTGCACCATCAGGCTTAGAAGACGAAGATATGAAAATTATTGAAAATCAAGATGGGCTTGATGAGCTTGAATATGCTTATGATATTGATTTATCTATAAAGGGACGTACAGAAGTCATTAAAGTTATGAATATGCCCTTGAAGATAAATATGCCTAATATTATTGAAGGAAAGCCTCCAAGAAAAGGTCAAATTCTTTTAGACAAAAGATTAAAGGAACTCTCATATAAAATTGGAGATAAAATTTCTTTTGCAACAGAAGTTAACAAGATGGATGAAAATGAAGGGCAAAGCAAGCTTAAAAATTATAGCTATGAGGTTTCAGGCTTTTGTAATAGTCTTGATTATATAATGAACAGGACCAGAGGATATTCTCAAAGAGGTCTTGGAGAAATTCAAGGTTTTGCTTATATTGATGCTGGTGAATTTAATGATAAACCAACAATTGCTAGACTTATTTATAAAGATTCAAAAAAATATGATACTTCAGATAAAGAATATAAGAATTTAATATCTTCTAAATTTCAAAGTTTAAAAATTGATATGAGATATAGACCCTCCAACAGATTAGAAAAAATAAAGGGTAATATTTCTGATGATATAAAAAACGGCGAAGGTAAAATAGCCGATGCCAGAATGCAGCTTATAAACGCCAAGGATAAACTTGAAAGAGGCAGGAATGATTTAAAAAAAGGTCAAGACCAATATGAAAAAGGTCTAAAAGAATTTCAAAGTCAAAAAAAAGAAGGACAAGACAAGTTAACAGATTCAAAATATAAATTATCTAAGGCAAAAGGCGATTTAAATAAAGCTGATAAAGACTTAAAAGAAGGCAAGAAGAAACTTGATAATGGAAAGAAAGACCTTAACGATGCCAAAAGCCAAATTGATGAAAATAGAGAAAAATTACAAGATGGCTACAGAAAATATGAAAACGGCAAGGGTCAGCTTAAGGCGGGAGAAGAGGCTTTAAGTGAAGGTGAAAAACAGCTTGCAGATGGCAGAAAAAAACTTGATGATGGTTGGAAAAAAATTGAAGAATCAAAAATAAAACTTCAAGAAGGTAGAATAAAATACGAACAAGGCATACAAGAATATACTGAAGGGAAAAGAAAGCTTGAAGAGTCAAAGGGAAAGATTGTTGAAACTTTCAACAAAATGGGCATATCAAATGTAAATTATGACCAAGCTCAAAGTCTAATTATTACAATGTCATCAGCCCTAGACAGATTATCTCCCTTGATAGATCAAAGTAAAGGCATTGATGAACAAATTTCTCAATCTCAAAAAAATATAGAAAACTATCAAAATCAAAAAAATAAAATTGAAGCTGATATTGAATCATTAAATAAAGAGATTGCAGACGAAAATGATGTTCAAAAAAAGCAAGAGCTTTCCAATAAATTAGAATCTTTAAAAAATCAAAAAAATCAGATAAATGCAGATTTAGCAAAAGAAAATCTTAAGCTCCAAACCCTTAAAAAAACAAAGGAAGAAATTGACAAGAACTTTGCAGAACTTGATAAAATCCTTCCAGGAATAGGAAATATTGGCGATATTAATTCTATAAAGGAAAAATTATCTCAAGCTAAGGATGGAGTCGCTAAGATTCAAACAGGTGAAAAGACTTTAATTGAAGCTAAAGCTAAGCTTGACAGTTCAAAGACCCAGCTTGAAGAAGGAGAAAAACAGCTCCAAGAAGGTATAAGCGAAGCCGAGGCTGGAGAGGCTGAATATGCCAAAAATGAAGAAAAAATAAAAGATAATAGAAAAAAAATACAAGTAGGAAAAGAAGAGCTTATAAAAGCTAAAAAAGATTTAGACGAAGGAGAAAGTAAGCTTAAAAAAGGTGAAAAAGATTACGATGAAGGCCTAAAAAAATATGATGAAAATTATAATAAATATGTAGAAGGTAAAGCTAAATACGAATCTGGTAAAAAGGAGTATGATGAAGGTCAAAAGGCATTTGTTGAAGGTCAAAAAACTTTCGATAAAGAGATACAAGTTGGACAAAATAAATTAAATGATGCCAAATATAAATTATATAAAGGAAAAAAAGATTTAGCAAAGGGACAAAGCGAATTTAATGACAAATCAAAAGATGCTGAAGAAAAAATATCTAAAGCTGAAAATGATATAGATAAGGGTAAGAGATATTTAAATATTATAAAAGAACCGAGATATTCTATAAGCCCTAGATATCAGATTGTAGATGTAAATACCTATATAGATTATTCAAAAAGAATTGATGGACTCTCTTTAATATTTCCAATATTTTTCTTTGCTATTGCACTTTTGGTTTCATTTACAACTATGACTAGAATGGTGGAAGAAGAGAGAACAATAATTGGAACTTATAAGGCACTTGGTTACACAGATAAAGAAATTTCCGAAAAATATTTTATATATGGGGCGTTGGCTTCAATAATTGGAGGATCGATCGGTGCAATTTCAGGATCTTATATATTAACCTATGTTATTGGAAATGCTTATTCTACTGATAGTATTTTTGAAGGCAATCTAATTATTAGTCCTTATCCTTTAAAAATATTATTTGCCATAATTGTTGGTTTTATTTTTACAGCCTTAGCTGCAATTTTTACAGCTAACAATTCTCTTCGTGAAAATACCGCAAGTCTATTAAGACAAAAACCTCCAAAGATAGGAAACAGAATTTTATTGGAAAGATTTCCCTTTATTTGGAAGAGAATGAGTTTTTTATTTAAGGTTACAGCAAGAAATCTTTTCCGCTCTAAGAAAAGAATGTTTATGACTGTAATTGGCATAATGGGATGCACTGCCTTATTGGTCTTGGGTTTTGGAATCAAAGGCTCAGTAGAAGATATAGAAGATTTACAATTTTCACAAATAATTAAATATGATTTAGCAATTTCTTATGATAGGGATATTGATGAGGATGATTTTAAAAACTATAAGGAATTTATAAATAATTCTTCCCTAGATAGGGGAAAGTTTTACCAAGAACAATTTACAGTGGAGTATCCTAAAATGGACCAAAGCCTTAATCTTATAGTTCCCTCTGATATTAATGAATTTTCTAAATTCTTCTCTATCAGAAATCCTAAAACAAGAAAGGCAATAAATCTAGACGGAAGAGGAGCGGTAATTTCTCAAAAACTATCAAAACTTTTGCATATAAAAAAAGGTGATATTCTAAAAATAAGAGATGCCTATGATAACGAATTTGAAGTAGAAGTAAAAGATATATGTGAAATGTATATCACTCATTATATTTTTATGAATAAGGATTATTATGAAAAAATTAAGGGCGAAAAATTTACGACAAATACAGACTTTATTAAAAATTTAAATGACAAAGAAATGAAAAATTTAAAAAACAAAGTCATAAATTATAAAGTCGTCACTTCAGTTGTGGGAGCAGATATATTCAGAAAAGCCTTGAATCAATTCCTATATTCAATAGAAAAAGTTGAAGGAATTATTGTAATAATGTCCTCACTTCTAGCTATAGTTGTTTTATACAATCTAACTAATATAAATATTGAAGAAAGGCGAAGAGAAATAGCCACAATAAAAGTTTTAGGTTTCTATGCAAAAGAAACTACAGCATATGTTTATAGGGAAACTTTTATTTTAACCTTTTTGGGAATAGTCATTGGATTAATTGTTGGTAAACTTCTTCATTATTTTATCCTGCAAATTGTAGTTCCTTACTATGTAATGCTGTCTGAACATTTAGTTGTAGTTTCCTACATTTATGCAAGCCTTATAACTTTATTTATAACAATATTTATAATGATAATCTTCCACTTCAAAATCAAAAAAATAGATATGGTAGAATCATTAAAGTCTAATGAATAAACAAATAAAAATAGAGGTAAAAGGGAGAATAATAAACTCCCTATTTTTTTATTATGAGCATTACACATATAGAAATAAATAAAAGTATTTATTTGTTTTCATATTTTAAGAGTTTAAATTCGATAAAATTTTTTATTTCTTCATAGATAAATTCTATATCAGATTCTTTAATATCAAAAATACCATTTTTCGTCTTCAATTTAATTTTATTGTCAATAAATATAATTTCACAATTCACTGGTGTAAAAAAATAATTAAGTTTTTCTGCAGAAGTTTTATTAACAAATTCTTTATATTTAGTTATATTCAGATTGTTATTATTAATCAATATTTGTTCCAAAATATTTTTTATATAATTAATATCTGACTTTAATTCCGATTCACTTATATCAATTTCAATATCAATTTTTAACAATCTAGACACATTTATATTAAGCACCCTTGCAATATCTATTATCATAATAATGCTTGGTTCTATCTTACCTATTTCATATTTTTGAACAGTAGCATATGACATATTGAGACTTTGAGACAATTCCTTTAATGACATATTTTTAGCAATTCTTTCTTTTCTTATGTTATTTCCAATTTTTTCTAGTATTAAAATATTTTCATCTTTATTATTCACGTTTATCCTCCAGTATTTAATAAGAATATTATGGATTAAAAATAAAAAAATATTTTAGATTTAAAATATAATAAGCTTGACAATATTATTGGTATTGATATAATAATATTAATAATATTTAAAGTACATAAAATATTATTAATATTAATTTAGGAGGTAGAGAAATGAAACTTGATAGAAAATTTTTATCATTTTATTATGATGATGTTGAAGATTTTCCGGAATTAATAATCAATAAAGAAAAGACTATGTTATTGATTATAGATCTACAAAATGAATTTTGCTTAGAAAATTTTGGAGAAGCATTGGAATTCAAGATCCAAGGTACTTGGGAAAAATGGAAGCCTCACTATGAACGCTTAAAAAATATTACAATACCAAATGCAAAAAAAATGTTGGATTTTTTCAGAGAAGAAAAAATGCCTGTAAGCTTTGGAAGGATAGCGTGTTTACGTGAAGATGGTGAAGACAGATCACCAGTTCAGAAATCAGAAGGATGGAATAATATGTTAATGCCTGTTAATTCATATTCAGCTGAGATGGTTGATGAATTAACTCCAATAAAAAACGAAATAGTGGTTAATAAGACAACGGATTCTGTAACAACTGGTACTAACTATCTTCAACTACTTGATTTTATGGGAATTGAAACTGTTGTAGTATGTGGGATAGTAACCGATCAATGTGTTGCTTCAACTGTTAGAGGATTGGCCGATGCTGGATACAAAGTTATAACTGTTCATGATGCATGCGCAGCACCTGATATGGAATTACACAAACAAGAACTCACTATAATGAATGTAATTTATACCTATGTAATGAGTACGAATGATGCAATTGAGTTAATTAAAAAATCATAGTTAGGTGCTGTTATGGAACAAAAAGAAGTAAAGCTTGAAAAAAAATTAGGGTTTTGGGCAATTTGGGCAATAGGTGTAGGTTCTGTTGTTGGAGATGGAATTTTTCTTCTTATTGGAGAAGGAATAGATATAGCTGGTCCAAGTGCTCTTTTAGGATTTATTATAGCAGGGATTATACAGATGTGCATGATGGTAGCACTGGGAGAATTTTCAGTTTGTATGCCTAATGCAGGAGCTATGGCAGTTTGGGTTGAAAGGATTTTTGGAAAAGGTGCTGGATTTATTAGTTCAATGACTTTTGCTATTGGATGGGTAATAACAGGAGGTTCGACTGGACTTGCTTGTGGTATAATGACTTGCTATTACTTTCCAAACTTGGATTTACAACTTTGGAGTATGATATTTGCCATTTTATGGGTAAGTATTTTTGCTATTTTAAATATTTTAGGAGTAGGACTTGCAGCTAAGGTTCAACTGGGACTTGTTTTAATATTAATGGCATTCATGTTGGCATTGGGTATATTTGGACTTCCTTATGTAAGCTTTGACGCATATAAACCTTTCTATACTAATGGTTTTGGAGGAATGCTTAAAGCAATCCCCATAGGAACATATGCTTATATGGGTGCAATAACACTCTGTACAGCAGGGGGAGAATGTAAAGATCCTAGGCACATGCCAAAAGCTTTATTGTGGTCAAGTTTAACATTTCTTATAGTTTATACCTTGGCTCAATTTGTAGCTATCGGTGTTCTAACCCCAGAACAAATATCATTAAAAGTATCACCATTCACAGTAGCAGCAGAAGTTGTGTTTGGAAGTTTAGGAGGAAAACTTATAAATTTAGCAGGTCTAATTGCTGCAGCAACAACTATACTTGGAGGGACAATTTTTGCTTCATCAAGAATTTTTTATGAAGAAGCTCAGGAAGGGTTATTACCCAAAGCATTTAAAAAACTTCATAAGAAATATCATACCCCTGTATTTGCAATTGTAGTTGTTTGGATAATATCATGCATATTAATTATTTTAGCAAGTTTCGGAGCAGAATATATATATTCTTCTTTAAGTAATCAAGTAGTATTTGCTTGGTGTATATCATGGACGATTGCTTTATTTGCAGCTATAAAATATAGAAAATTATTTTATAGTGAGATTAAAGAAAATGGATGGGTTCAACCTTTATTCCCATTATTTCCAGTCGTTGGAATTATAGGAGCTTTAATGATTATGTGGACTTCTTATTCAAGTGAAATAATCCAGCTGTTGATAGGAGTCTTATGGCTTACAATTCTGATTATATATTATCTATATGTAAAAAATAAAAAATTTAAAGATATTTAGATTTTAGGAAAAAAATATATTTCTATTTTTATAGGAGGAGCAAATGGATAATTTTTATAAAAGAGACGAATGCTCAATATCAGACATAATGAAACTGCGATTTAATCCTCTAGTTGCAGATAGGGGTGAAGGAATATATATCTATGACATAAAGGATAAAAGATATATTGATTTTTCTTCAAATTGGGGAGTAGTAAATACAGGTTATTCCCACCCAAAAGTGAATTATGCAATAAAAAATCAGCTTGAAAAATTATCCTTTGTTTCAACTATAACTATTATAAATGAAGAAAGCATAATTTTAGCAGAAAAACTAAAAAAACTAACACCTGGAAATTTTAAAAAAAAGGTATGGTTTGGATTATCGGGTTCAGATGCTAATGAGATGATTTATAAAGCTATTTCAGTTGATAATAAAAAAAATAAGATTATTTCTTTTACAGGGTCATATCATGGGCAATCCATAGGATCTTATTCTATGTCAGGACATCCTATGCAAAAAAAATCTTATGCTTCAAATGTTATAAAAATTCCATATCCATATTGTTACAGATGTCCATTTTCAAAAGAAGAAAAAAGTTGTGAGAGGGAATGCTTAAAATTTATTAAAGATTATTTATTAAATCTGGCATATTCGCCTGATAGTATAGGAGCTTTAATTGCTGAAACCATACAATGTGATGGTGGTGTAGTTCCAATGCCTTATGGATATTTAGAAAATTTATATAATATTTTAAAGAAAAATGGAATATTTCTTATAATTGATGAAGTTAAAATTGGATTTGGTAGAACAGGATATTTTTTCAGTTATGAAAAACAAAAAATAATTCCTGATGCAGTTGTAATGGGTAAATCCATAGCATCAGGTTTGCCATTAAGTGCAGTTGTTGGTAGAAGAGAAATTCTTGATAAAGAAGAAGGACTACATTTATTTACAACTTCGGGAAGTCCGATTTCTGCTAGAGCTTCGATTGCAACAATCCTGGTTATAAATGAAGAAAAATTAGTAGAAAACTCCAGTGAAATGGGAAGAATTTTAATGGAATCTCTAAATGATTTGCTTAAAAAATTTGATCAAATAGGAGATGTGAGAGGTAGAGGTCTTGTTGTAGGCATTGAAATAGTAAAAGATAAAAAAAGTAAAATTCCTGATGCTAAATTAGCTGCAATGATTTCTTACAACTGTTATGAAAAGGGTCTTATTTTATATCCTGTAGGAATATTTTCTAATGTACTTGAAATAACTCCGCCTCTAATAATTAATAAGGAAGAAATTTATGAGGCTGTATCTATATTAGAAAGTGCAATATATGAGTGCATTAAGGGAGATTTTGATGCTTCAAAACTAGAAAATTTCTGTGGATGGGCTTTATAAGAAAAATTTTAAAATATATATCTATATTAAAAAGTTGAAAATAAATTATTTTAATCAGTCGTTATTTTCCATAATGAAATAAGCTTTAATTAATTATTTAATCTAAGGCTAGCGGAGATGACTTATAATGTTTCTCCTAATATAAAAGAGCAGGCTAACAACCTGCTTTTTTATTCGGATATATTTATCTATAAAAGTTTATGAATTTAATTAGGAATATAGTGTATAATATTTATTATATTCATAATTTTATATTACAAAGGAGTTTTAATATAATGAAATTTATTTCATGGAACATAGATTCATTAAATGCCGCTTTGACGAGTTCATCAAATAGGGCAATTTTAACAAGGGCTATTCTTTCTTCTATTAGAGATGAAGATCCTGATTTATTTGCTGTTCAGGAAACTAAACTGCCACCTACAGGATTGTCAAAAAAGCACAAGGAAATTTTGGAAAAGGAATTTCAAAATTATTCATATGTTTATGTTACATCCAAAGAAGAAGCAAGAAAATCTTATGCGGGAACTATGATTTTTTATAAAAAAGATTTGGAATGTAAAGCTACTTATCCTGAAATTGGAGCCCCAGGCTCAATGGATATGGAGGGAAGGATCCTTACTTTAGAGTTTAAAGATTTTTATTTCTCAACAGTTTACACTCCAAACGCTGGAGATGGTTTAAAAAGACTTTCTGATAGGCAAGTTTGGGATAAAAAATATTTAGAATATTGTCAAGAGCTTGATAAAAATAAACCATTAGTTTTGTGTGGAGATTTCAACGTAGCTCATAAGGAAATAGATCTTGCTAATCCTAACAACAATCATTTTTCTGCTGGTTTTACAGATGAAGAAAGGATGGGATTTACTAATCTTTTAGATGGAGGATTTGTTGATACTTTTAGGCTGATTAATGGAGATGTTGAAGGTAAATATACTTGGTGGGCTCAAAGGATAAAGACTTCTAAAATTAATAATTCTGGTTGGAGAATTGATTATTTTCTTGTAAGTCAGAGGATAAAAGATAAGGTGAAAAAATCCCATATGATGGATTCTGGACAAAGACAGGACCATACACCGATAATTTTGGAAATTGATTTATAAAAATATGGTCTTTGCACGAAGGGGACTGCCCTTAGACTATTCCTTAACAATTAAAAATAAAAATATTTGGTTTTTTTTAAATATTGACACAAAAAAGGGGACTGTCCTTTAGGACTGTCCCTTAATAATTAAAAAAATTAATATTTAAGCTCTTTTGAATTATACACTAGATAAGTTAGTATTATAAATACTATAAATAATACTAAATTTATTCCTAAAGCTGCAATATTTATATTTGCTGAAATAAAAGAGTAGGGTTTAAAAGCTTCCAAAGGCAAAAAGCTTGCAAGTGTCAAAAGACTTCCGCCCACAACTTTTCCTATTATTGTAAATAGTATAACAAGTAATATAAATAATGTGCTGACTGCATCGGCATGGATTGAGCTTTGTGAAAAACTTGAAAATAAAAATCCTATTGACATAAAGACAAGTCCACCAGCGAAGAGTCCGATAAATATTCTAACAATGCTTTCAATAATGTCAAAAGTTGTAAAATTGGAAATATATTCTTGGTTAATTCCAAGAGTTTTAACTGCACATAATAAACCAAATGTAGCAATTCCTATTATAGCTAAAAATATTATATAAACTATTGTATTGGCACAAAGTTTTCCAGTAACTATATCTGATTTAGAAATTGGGTTTGAGTAAATATATGAAATATTTCCGCTTCCTTGTTCTTTTGATAAAGAATTTGCACCTATTTGCATTGCAAATATATAGATAAGAATTCCTATATAATGGAAAACTAAAGATAAATATTCAGCAATGCTTGTTATATCAAAACCTTCTTCAAATCCTAATATTGATTTTGGAGCTGAGCTTAAAGAATTTAGTAGAGATTCAACTATACTTGTCATTTGAGGCTCTACAAGAAGAGGGAAAAATGCAATCATAAGACCTGTTAATATTATTATAACTATTGCCCATGCAATAAGTTTTGCAAAGTTATTTTTAAATTCCATTGAAAATATCATTCTTGATCCTCCTTCTTGTCAGAAAGGTCGATTTCTTTACCTTTTTTTATAACTATTGTGTCTTGGTTTGAGGCACTAGAAGTGTCATTCTTATCACCTAAAATAATATTTGTGTTTTGAAAATCATCATTGGCATTTTCAGATGTTGAAAAAATTTCTTCGCTTTTATTGTTTTGATTATTCTCAGCATCTATATTATTTTCTATAGGATCTTCTTTTATAAATGTATTGTCATTGTCAATATTTTCTTGAGGAATATTTGTATTTACAGAAATATCTTTACTTTCAGTGAAATCTGTTTTCTTTATATTATCTTTTTTTCTTATTTCTTTAAATTTTGCATCTTCATAATATGCACAGAGTTTATCTTCTAAATTGGCATTTTCCAAAGTATAATTTTCAAGTCTTTCATCATAAATGACTTCGGAAAGTTTAGTTAAATCACCATCATAGTAAAGAATGGTTTGTGCATCTGAATCTTTAATAAGTCTTGCACCAGCTTGTGTAAAATATGATAAATTTCCTCTGTAATTATCAATCTTTAAAATCTTATCATAAGTGGTTTTTTCATTATTAAATTCCACATCTTTAATTTGACCCTTATACATATAAGCTATTCTTTTTGAATATTTTTTTGCTTCAATTAAAGAATCAGTTAAAAGAAAAACAGTAGTACCTTCGCCCCTGTTAATATTTACTAAATGGCTGAATAATAAGTCCTTATCATCTGCATTAAGACTATTTGTCGGGTCGTCTAAAATAATAAGTCTAGGTCTTATAATTAAGGCATTTATTATCTGTAATAATTTTCTCTCTCTTTCATTCATTTCTCCAAATTTATATCTTGGGTCGAAATCGAAGTACTTTGCTAATAAATCAATATCTTCCGTACTTTTTAAATTGTGGCTAGCTAGAGTTTTTTTAAAGACGCTCATAGCCCTCATATTGTCTGGTAAAAATATCTCTTTACTAACAAAACTTACACTTTCTTTGATTTCCTTAGATTCTTTAAATGTATCCATATCATAAATAAGAGCTTGTCCACTATTTGCTTTCAAAAAGCCCATTAGAATCTTTGTTAGAGTTTCTTTACCAGAGTCCTTTGTGCCTAGAAGAGTGTAAAATTCTCCATCAAGAACTTCTAAATTTAAGTTATCTAAAAGAGTTTCACGTCTGCTTCTTTTGGTTAAATTATCTATTAAAATGGCACTCAAATTGTTCACCTCTTTTGTATTTATTAGTTTAATTATACATTATAATGTTTTCAATTTAAAGACAATTAATAATTTATATTGTAAAATAGAGGTATTATAAGTTTTTTATTATAAATATATTTAGCTTTATTTAATGTATGAATATAATAAGATAAATAAAAAATGAAAAGCTCAATAAATATAATTAAAATTTTAGAGTTTTTATAAATAAAATTAAAAGATTTATAGTAACTTTATTTATGATATAATTATTTTGGTCAAGGAGTGATTATATGAAACTTGGTATAGTTGGGCTTCCCAATGTAGGAAAGTCAACTTTATTTAATGCCTTAACACAGGCTGGGGCTGAGGCTGCAAATTATCCTTTTGCAACTATTGAGCCTAATATTGGAGTTGTAAATGTTCCTGATGAAAGATTAAAAGTTTTATCAGATATTTCAAAATCAGGAAGAATAGTTTATACAAATATAGAATTTTATGATATAGCTGGACTTGTTAAGGGTGCCAGCAAGGGAGAAGGTCTTGGTAACCAATTTTTGTCAAATATAAGAGAAGTTGATGCAATTGTTCATGTTGTCAGATGTTTTGAAAATGAAAATGTCATCCATGTTGATGGGAAAGTAGACCCTGTTCGTGATATTGAAAATATAAATTTGGAATTAGTTTTTTCAGACTTGGAACAAATTGATAAAAGGTTAGCAAGACTGGAAAAACAAGCTAAGGCTGATAAAAGTTTAAAACCTGAACTTGAACTTCTATTAAAAGTTAAAAAAGTTCTTGAAGAAGGTAAGCCTGCGAGATCTTTAGAATTATCTGATGAAGAAGAAAAAATTATTAAAAATTTTGCTCTTCTGACATTAAAACCTGTAATTTATGTTGCTAATGTTTCAGAAGAAGATGCCCATAATAATGGTCAAGATAATGAAATGGTTAAAAAAGTAAAAGAAATGGCCGAAAAATCAAATGATGAAACTGTTGTTATATCTTGTGAAATTGAATCAGAAATTTCTGAACTATCTGAAGATGAAAAGCAGTTATTTTTGAAAGACTTGGGTCTTGATGAATCAGGACTTGATAAATTAATAAAATCATCTTATAAACTTTTGGGACTTATTTCATTTTTGACTACAGGAGAAATGGAATCTCGTGCTTGGACAATTAAAAAAGGAACTAAAGCACCAGGAGCAGCTGGTAAAATTCATACAGATATGGAAAGAGGCTTTATAAAGGCTGATATTATTTCTTATGAAGACTTAGTAAGTCAAGGTTCTATGGCTGCTGCAAGGGAAAAAGGTCTTATAAGAAGTGAGGGTAAAGATTATATTATGCAAGATGGGGATGTTTGCGTATTTAAGTTTAATGTTTAATTAAATAAAGGAGAAAAAAGATGTTCAAATTAGTTTCTATGGATTTAGATGAAACTTTGTTAACTACGGATAAAAAAATGCCTAAAGATTTTAAGGATTTTGTAAGTGGTTGCAGGGATAGGGGCATTATTCCTATTGTGGCAACTGGTAGAGAATATACGACAGCAAAAAGATTTGTTGGTGATGTAGACATAGATTTAATCTGCAATAATGGGAACTTAATTAGAAATTCAATGGATTCTAAAACTTTGTATGTAAATCCCATTTCTCATGAAGATTTAAAGGAAGTTTATAATTTAGATAAGGATAAGTCTTGCAATCTCCTTTTACATGTTAGTGGCAATAAGGATGTTGATGTAATTTATCAAGATGATGGTAAAAGGTTTATTGATGATGAATATATAAGTAGGTTTAGCAAAAGAACCGCTACATTCAAATCAATTGATGATGTATCTTTAGATGTTTTATCTATAGTTTTTACAGGAAAAAATGAAGATTTATTTAAATTGAGAGATGTTTTTAACAGCAATATATCTGATAAATTTAATATTCATCTTATGGCTATGCAAACAAGAGCCGAATATATGCTTGAAGTTTTGCAAAAAAATGGAGATAAGTTTGAGGGGCTTAAGTTTTATTGCAAAAGTAAAAATATTGATTTAAAAGATGTTGTAGCAATTGGAGATGATTCTAACGACAAAAATATCATTAAAAATTGCGGTTTAGGAATTGCGATGATAAATGCAATATCAGATGTAAAAGATGTAGCTAAACTTATTTCCAAAAAAGACAACAATAATAACGGAGCTATAGAAATTTTAAAAGAAGTATTGTGGTGATTATATGAATATTAATTGGTATCCAGGCCATATGAAAAAAACAATAGAGGATATTGAAAGGAAAAAACTCATAACAGATTTTTGCATAGAAATTATTGATGCAAGAATTCCTTTTTCTTCCTCTAATCCTCTATTAAATGAAGTAATAAAAGGTAAAAAGAAACTTATTATTTTTAATAAATCAGACCTTTGCGATGAAAATATGACCAGTAAGTGGATTTCTCACTATAAAAGTAGGGATATAAACGTTCTTAAATATAATGCCACAAAGCCAAATGTTAACGCAGTTATAAAAGCTTCTATGGAACTTATGGCAGAAGAAATAAAAAAATTTAAGGACAAGGGAATAAATCACGGAGCTTTAAAGGCGATGGTTGTAGGAATCCCAAATTCAGGCAAGTCAACTTTTATTAACGGCATAAGTGGGAGAAAATCTGCCAAAACAGGAAATACACCAGGCATAACAAAAACAAATCAATGGATTAGACTAAATAAAAATCTTCATTTTTTAGATACACCTGGAGTTTTATGGCATAAATTTCCGGAAAATGTTGGAATTAATTTAGCTTTTACAGGAGCCATTAAAGATGAAATTATGGACAGAGAAACTTTAGGCTTGAAATTAATTGAAAGATTAAATAGTATTGATAAAAATATTTTAAAGTCAAGATATGGTGTTGATACAGAAAAAAAGCCTATTGAAATAATGGAGGACATTGGCAAAAAAAGAGGAGCTTTACTAAGAGGCGCCTTGATAAATTATGAAAAAGTTTCAAGTATACTTCTTGATGAATTTAGAAAAGGCATTTTAGGAAGAATAACTTTGGAGGATATATGACTTTCACAGCCTATGAAAAAGACTATAGAAAAAAGGGAAGTAAATTAATTGCAGGAATTGATGAAGTAGGAAGAGGCAGCCTTTTTGGAGATGTTTTATCCTGTGCTATTATTATGAAAGAAGATTCCAATATTGAAGGTGTAAATGATTCAAAAAAATTAACTGCAAAAAAAAGAAAGGAACTTTATAATAAAATTCTTGAAGATTCCATTGCCGTAGGTATCGGAAGAGCAGATGCTAAAACCATAGACAAGTTAAATATAAAAATGGCAACACATCTATCTATGGTTAGAGCCATAGAAAATCTGAGAGATTCTCAAGGAAATCTTGTGGTACCTGATTTAGTCCTTATAGATGCGGAAAATATTGAAACAACAATATTTCAACATTCCATAATTAAAGGAGATGAGAATTGTTACTCAATAGCTTGCGCATCAATAATTGCAAAAGTCTACAGAGATTCACTTTGCGATAAATGGGCAACAATCTATCCAGGCTATGGTATAGAAAAACACAAGGGCTATGGGACAAAATTTCACAGAGAAGCCTTAAAAGCTTATGGACCAAGCCCCATGCACAGGAAAAGTTTTATGAATAATTTAAAAAAATGGTAATGAATAATAAAGAATTAGGAAACTTTGGCGAAAGCTTAGCCACAGACTTTTTACAAAAAAAGAATTATATAATATTAGACAGAAACTATAGAGCCTTGGGGACAGAAATTGATATCATTGCAAAAGATGGAGAAGAACTTGTCTTTGTAGAAGTAAAAACAAGAAGAAACCATAAATTTGGAGAAGCCTATGAGGCAGTAACTGAATTTAAAATGAGAAATATAATTCAAACAGCTAATGTTTACATATACAAACATGAGCTTTATAATACACAAGTTCGCTTTGATGTGATTGAAGTATATATAAACGAGAAAAGGATAAACCATATAGAAAATGCCTTTATATTAAGCTAAAAATAAAAACTTCATTCTAAAATTTATAAAATAAAATTTTTATTTTTAAATAATAAAAAATTTCAGAAATAATTTTATACTATTGAAGAAATTATAAAAAGATTAAAATATCTCTTGGAAAATTACAGTCCCAGAGATATTTTTTAATCATTATTAGAATCAGAAGAGAGATTATTTAATTTACAAGGAAGCGACATAATTATAAGGGAGTTTACATTTGCCATATGGTCTTTCATTTGCTTTTCTGCTAAGGCTATATTACCATTTTTAATCATAGAAATCAGATTCTCATGTTCAACAATAGCATAATCTTTTCTATTTTCAAATCCGCAAATATAATTGTATCTATAAAAAAGGTCATAAAACCTTTTCAACTCTTCAACCAAAAAATTGTTCCCACTAATTTTTGCCATTGAAAGGTGAAACTGTCTGTCTAAATTTAAAAACTTTAAAGGTTGGTAACTTTTTTTGTATAAAGATTTTTTTTGTAATTCACAGTTTTCTTCAAGAGCTAAAATATTTTCTTCATTACAATTTAAAGTAGCAAGTTTTACTGATAATAACTCCAAATTTTCTCTAATTTGAAAAATTTTAATATAATCATTTAGGCTCATAGGAGTTACTATATTTCTATTATTAAACTCTATAAAGCCTTCATTTTTCAATTCTTGGATTGCAGCACGGATAGGGGTGCGACTAAGCTTAAATTCTTCTGAAATCTCTACCTCTTTTAATATATCTCCTGGTTTATATTCAATAGTCATAATTTTATCTTTTAGGCTTAAATAAACTTGATATGATATATTTTTTGTATAATCACTTTGCCTGCTCATAAATAAACACCCCAATTATTAAAATTATTTTATTTTCTTTAATTATATAATCTAAGTGTTGAAATTACAAGAATCTAAATTATTAAGTTGTGTAGTTTTAAAATATAAAAATTATAATATATATTTTATAGAAGCCGAATTAATGTATACATATAAATATATAGGAAAACAGTTGACAAACAATAAAAAAAGCCTTATTATGCTAATAAGCACAAAATATATAAACTAAAAAAAGTATACATAAAATAACAGGGGGATATAATGAAATTATCTAATAGAATTTATGATATGCCTTTTTCAGGAACAAGGAAGTTAACTCCTTACATAGAAAAAGCTAAAGAAAAAGGTAAAAAGATTATTGAGTTGTATGTTGGGCAACCAGACATAAAAACACCTGAAGGTTTTTTTGACGCAATTAAAAATTTCAAACCCGAAGTTTTGGCATATGGTGCTAATAACGGAAACCCTAAACTCAGAAAAGTAATAAGTAAATATTATAAAGAAAAAGGGATTGATTTCGATTGGGATGAAATACTTATAACAATAGGAGGAAGCGAAGCTTTGTTATTTTCTCTGATTTCCATTTGCGACCCAGGAGATAAAGTTTTAGCAGTTGAGCCTTTATATACTGACTACAATACAATTGCAAAAGAATTAAATATAGAGATTAAGGCAATAACAACATCTCCAGAAAATGGATATCATCTACCTGACAAAAAAACTATTGAAGCACTCATAGATAAAGATACAAAAGGAATACTTATGAATCATCCTAATAATCCAACAGGAACTGTTTATACAGACGAAGAAGTAAATATGATTAGTGATATTGTCTTAGAAAACGATTTATTTTTAATTTCTGATGAGGTTTATAGGGAATTTGTTTATGAAGGCTTGGAATACACAAGTTTCGCACAAGTAGAAAAAATTAAAGACCATGTAATAATAGTAGATAGTATTTCAAAAAGATATAGTGCATGTGGAGCTAGGATTGGCAATATAGCATCAAAAAATAAAGATTTCATTAATA
Organism: Peptoniphilus lacrimalis DSM 7455; assembly: GCF_000378725.1. Classification (GTDB taxonomy): domain Bacteria; phylum Bacillota; class Clostridia; order Tissierellales; family Peptoniphilaceae; genus Peptoniphilus_A; species Peptoniphilus_A lacrimalis. Next base: position 79,517 of record NZ_KB900370.1, read on the forward strand.
ATGTTATTAAACTGTGTCAATCAAGAATATGTCCACCAACATTGGATCAGGAAGGAGCGATTGAACTTTATAAGACACCAAAAGAATATTTTAAGGAGGTGAATAATGAATATAGAAAGAGAAGAGATTTAGTTTACGGATTATTGAGTAAAATGGAAGGTATAGTTTGTCAAAAGCCAGAGGGAGCATTTTATATATGTGCAAAACTTCCCGTGGATAATGCTGAAAAGTTTTTGATATGGATGCTTGAAAACTTTGAAGATAATGGAGAAGTTGTAATGCTTTCACCTATTGAGGGATTTTATGCAAGTGAAGGCTTGGGAACTAAAGAAGTGAGAATAGCCTATGTTTTAGAAGAGGATAAATTAAAAAGAGCCATGGAAATATTAGAAAAAGCTCTTGTAAGCTATCCAAATAGAACCAATTATTAAAATGGCCAATTAAATTTTGGTACATAAATAATATATTTAAGGAGGATTTCTAATGAAAAAAAATTTACTTTATATAATGATTTTTACTATGTTAATATCACTTATGGCATGTGGCAAAAAGAATGAATCAAGTAAGGGTAGTGCTGGTGCTATTGAATTAAAATTAGGTCACGCAATGTCTGAAGGAACAAATGCTACTAACCTAATTCATGAATTTGCAGTTAAAGTTGGTGAAGAAACTGAGGGAAGAGTTAAAATTGAAGATTTTCCAAATTCTCAATTAGGTTCTGAAACAGATATGTTAGAACAAATTCAACTAGGATCATTAGATGCAGGTGCAATAATGACAGGTTCAATGCAGGCAATTGAGCCAAAAATGGCAATTGAAGATTTACCATATATGTGGAAAGATATTGATCACGCAAGAAATGCTTTTGATGGTGAATTTGGTGATTATCTAGGAAAATTAATGGAAAACTATGGATTGCAAAAAATTGGATTTATAGAGTGGGGCTACAGAGAAATAACTAATAATAAAAGACCAATTGTTAAACCAGAAGACTTAAAGGGAATGAAAATAAGAGTTGCACAAAATAAACTTCGTGTTGATGCATTTGAGAAATTAGGAGCCCTTCCTACAATGCTTGCTTTTTCAGAGTTATATGGCGCTTTGCAACAAGGAGTTGTAGATTCTCAAGAAAATCCTCTTGCAAATATCGTAGCTGCTAATTTTAATGAAGTACAAAAATATTTATCTATAACTGATCATTTTTATAATCAGGCAATGGTAGTTGTAAATAAAGATACTTGGGAAAAAATTAATGAAGATGATCGTAAAATAATTTTGGATTGTATGAATGAATTATCAGAAAAAATTAAAGATGCGAATGATAAAGATCATAATTCATATATTGAAACATTACGCTCAAAGGGTATGGAGATAAATGACAATGTAGATAAAGAAGCATTTAGAAAAGCTATGTTACCTGTATATGAAGAATGGAGTGCCACTTTTGGTGACGAATTAATGAAAATTTATAACGAAGCATCTGGCTGGTAAGGTGATTTTGTGGTATTAAAAATAAAAAATAGTTTATTAACAATATTAAAAGTTATATGCTTCTTCTGCATAGTTGGGTTAACATTTATTGTAGCTCTACAAGTTATGTCAAGAGCTTTTAAAATATCTCTTCCATGGTGTGAGGAGCTTGCTAGATTTTTCTTAATATGGTTAACTTTTGCAGGATGTTCCGTTGCACTATCTGAAGATAGACATTTATCGGTAAGTTTTTTTGTAGACCTAACTAAGGGTAATATCAACAAATTTATTGTATTGTTTGGAGAGCTTGTTATTATAATTTTCTACTTAATAATAACGATTTACGGTTTTAAATTGTCTTCTAAAACTATGCATGTATTGTCCCCAACAATGCAGTGGCCAATGGGTTTAGTATATTCTGTATTACCGATTACTTCACTTATGACATTGTATATTTTAGTGACGAAATTTTTTAGCTTTAAAAAAGGAGAAAAATTATGATATTAGGAATACTAATAGGATTTTTTACATTATTATTTCTAGGAATTCCGATAGCATTTTCAATGGGTGTTGTTACTTCAGGTATGCTAGCACTTAAAGGAATTTCTTTAGAAATGATGGTACAAAGGATGTTTGCAGGTGTTAATTCTTTCTCATTGTTAGCTTTGCCCTTATTTATATTAGCAGGAAATATTATGGGCGAAGGCGGACTTACAAAGAGATTAATGAACTTAGCGAATGCTTTAGTTGGTAAAGTGACAGGAGGATTAGCGGTAACTTCTATAGTTACTTGTGCATTATTTGGTGCAGTTTCAGGTTCAACTGCAGCAACTACTTTTGCCGTAGGTTCTGTCATGGTACCAGAAATGAAAAAACAAGGATATTCAAATTCTTTTATAGCAAGTATTATTGGACCTTCAGGAGTTTTAGGGCTAATAATACCCCCCAGTATAACGATGGTTATATTAGGTATTACAGCTAATATTTCTATAGGTGATTTATTTTTAGCAGGATTTATACCAGGAATAGCATTAGCTGCAATGTTATCAATTTATGCAAGCTATATTTCAAAAAAAAGAGGTTTTGGAATAATAAATAAAGAAAAGATTTCTAGTAAGGAGTTATTTGAAATTTTTAAAGATGGTTTTTTTCCTTTAATGACACCAGTAATCATATTAGGGGGTATATTTAGCGGTTGGATGACTTCAACTGAAGTAGCAGTAGTTGCAGTATTATACGGTTTAATTTTATCTGCTTTTTACGGAGAATTGACTTGGGAAAGATTGAAATTTGTAATGATAGATTCTGCGATAACTTCAGCAATAATTCTTATAGTTATAGCAATATGTAATTCTTTTGCTTGGTTATTAACTATTGCAAAGATACCGGAATTAATAACTGGATTCTTTTTAAAGTATGCAAATACACAGACTCAATTTTTGCTAATTGTATCAGGAATATTACTTGTATTAGGTTGTTTAACAGAAGTAACATCATTAATTATATTATTAGCACCTATATTTATGCCAATAGCTATGCAGTATAATATTAATCCTATACATTTTGGTATGGTTTTAATTATGAACTTTGCATTAGCAAATGTTACACCACCTGTGGGACTATCAACGATATGTGGATGCAGTATCACAGATAAAAATATGGGTATAGAGGATACTTTACCTTATCTAATTCATGTTATGCTAATAGTTGCTGTAGCTGTATTCCTTATAATATTTATTCCAGATTTATCGACTTTTTTAGTAAATGCTGTTAAGTAGGTTATCATGATATTAAAAAGAAATAAAAACTTAATTTTTGAAAATCCAAGAAATGGAAGAGGATTTTTGTCAGGATCTTATATAACAGACAAAGAAATATTTAATGGTGTTACAATGATTGCAGAGATGGAATTAGAACCTAATTCAGAAATAGGATATCATATGCACAAAGGAGACGGAGAGCTATATTATATTTTGGATGGAGAAGGCATTTTTGTAGAAAAAGATAATTCAACAAATGTGTCTAATGGAGATTATTGTATTATTTTCGATGGCGAAGGTCATGGATTAAAGAATACGTCAAAGCATAGAAAATTAAAATTTCTTGCAGTAGTTTTTAAGGAATATAAGCAAAGTTAAGATAAAATAAAGTACACAATAGAAAAATTAAAGTATGAATAAACGAATTTAATAAAGAACAAAAATAGTTTAATAATTTTCCTTAAACAAGTCTTGGCTTATGTCAAGGCTTGTTTTCATATAAGTTGTTTTTTCAAAGTTCGTTTATATTTTAATTTATGTTGTCAAAAGTTTTGGCTATTTTTTATAAAATTTTATAGAAATTTTTTAAAATTATGAAAAATATATTAAATTATTAAAAAATGTGGTATTATATAAAATGTAAATCAGAGTAAAACACTATGAATTATTTTTTATAAATCATAATATTTTGAAAATATGGGAGGATTTATGGCTAAAGAATTATTAAGAATTGAGAATTTAAGTGCCGGTGTAGATGATAAAGAAATTTTAAAAGATATTAGTCTTACAATTAATAGTGGAGAAGTGCATGTAATTATGGGACCTAATGGTTCCGGCAAATCAACACTTGCAAATGTAATTATGGCTAATCCGGTTTATACAGTAAATAGTGGGAAAATTTATTTAGAGGGAGAGGACATTTCTGAACTTTCTACTGACAAGAGGGCAAATAAGGGGTTATTTATGTCCTTTCAAAGTCCTGAGGAAGTTCCAGGAATTTCTGTAGAAAACTTCATAAGGACAGCTAAGATGAATAAGGAAGATAAAAATATTCCTATTATTAAATTCCAAAAGGATTTAAAGGCTGAAATGAAAGAATTATCTATGAATGAATCTTATGCTGAAAGATATTTGAATGTTGGTTTTTCAGGTGGGGAAAGGAAAAAGAGCGAGATTTTGCAAATGCTTATGCTCAACCCAAAGCTTGCTATTCTTGATGAAACAGATTCTGGTCTTGATGTTGATGCTACAAGAATCGTAGCTTCTGGAATTGAAAAGTTTTTAAATAAAGATAATGCGGTTTTGATTATTACTCACCACCAAGAACTTGTGAGAAATATTGTTCCCGATTTTGTTCATATTTTAGTGAACGGTCGTTTTGTAAAAAAAGGTGATGCTTCTTTAGTTGGCAAAATTGAAAATGAAGGTTTTGGTTGGATTAAAAATGGAGCTGAAATAGATGACTAAGAAAGAAAGAACTTATGTTGAAGATATGGACAGGGGCATTTATGATATTAAAAATGCTTTTGAATATAGATATAAAACGAGTAAGGGTCTTAATGAAGAAATTGTAAGAGAGATTTCAGAAGAAAAAAATGAACCTAAGTGGATGCTTGATTACAGGTTAAAAGCTCTTGAAATTTTTAATAATTCTAAAAATCCTGTTTGGGGGCCTGATCTTAGTGATGTTAATATTGAAGATATCACAACTTATATAAGACCTAAGGCTGATCTTTCTACTTCTTGGGAGGATTTGCCTGAAGATATAAGAAATACTTTTGATAAATTAGGTATACCTGAGGCTGAAAAGAAACAATTTTTATCTGGAGTAGGTGCTCAGTATGATAGCGAAGTTGTTTACCATTCAATCCAAAAGTATTTGAGGGATCAAGGAGTTATTTATACTGATTTTGAATCGGGTTTAAGAGAATATCCAGAGATTGTTAAAAAATATTTTGGTACTTGTATAAAACCTGAACTTCATAGGTATGCAGCTCTTCATTATGCAGTTTGGAGTGGGGGCTCTTTTGTTTATGTGCCTGAGGGAGTCAATGTCGATATTCCCCTTCAATCCTATTTTAGATTGAACGCACCAGGAGCTGGTCAATTTGAACACACTTTGATTATTTTGGAAAAAAATTCTTACTGCCATTTTATTGAAGGCTGTTCTGCCCCTAGATATAATGTTGTAAATCTTCATGCTGGTGCTGTTGAACTTTTTGTGGCTGAAAATTCTACTTTGAGATATTCAACAATTGAAAACTGGTCTAGAAATATGTATAACTTAAACACTAAGAGGGCAATAGTTGAAAAGAATGGAAAAATCCAATGGATCTCCGGTTCTTTTGGCTCAAAGGTTTCTATGTTGTATCCGACTTCTGTTTTGAAAGGAGAAGGGTCTACTAGCGAATTTACTGGTATTTCTTTTGCTGGTGCTGGTCAAAATCTTGATACAGGAGCTCAAGTTGTTCATTTAGCTCCCAATACAAATTCATTTATAGATACTAAATCAATTTCAAAAAATGGTGGAATTGCTGTTTATAGGGGATTGGTAGAATTTTCGGAAGATGCTAAAAATTCTAAAAATACTACTTCTTGTGAATCACTTATGCTTGATGAAGATTCACGTTCAGATACAATTCCTACAATACGTTTGAAAAATAGTGAAGTGGATGTTGGACACGAAGCTAAGATTGGAAAAATTTCTGATCAAGTTATATTTTATCTCATGACTAGGGGACTTTCAGAAGAAGATGCTAAACAGTTAGTAGTGAGGGGGTTTGCTGAACCTGTTGCTAAAGAACTTCCTATGGAATATGCTGTTGAAATGAATAATTTAATTAACTTGGAACTTGTGGGTTCAATTGGGTAGGTGAAAAGATGAAAATAAAAGGTAATGAACTTTCTTTTAAGACTTTTTCATGGATGAAGGTTAATGATTGTGAAATTCAAGTGCCAAAAATTGGTAAGGACCTTATTCCAATGGAATCTTCTGAAAAGTATGTTAGACATTTAAAGGAATTTGATAATTTAAAATATGGTATTTCACAAGAAGCCTTAGATCTTGTGAAAGAAGATATGAATTTATATAGAATTTATGAAACTATTAAGGGCGAAGATATAGTTTATAATCCTTGCTACTTTAAAACTGATGATGATAATCCTAATCTAGTTGATGTGCAAGATATTATTGCTCATGAAGGTTCAAAAATTAAAGTTTTCTTAGATTATTATTCTGAAGGAAAAAAGGAAAAATTTAGAAATACTCTTATAAGAATTTTAGCTGAAAAGGATACGGAAGTTTCTCTATTTGTGATTCAAAGAGAAGGCTCAGAAGCAAAATCTCTTGAATCAATTGGAATTTTTGCTCACGAAAATGCAAAAGTTAATTTGTGCCAATACCAATTGGGATGTGGCAAACTTTATACAAATTACAAATGCCTTTTAGATGGTAAAAAATCAGAAGCTCATGTAAATTCAGTTTATTTTGGTCAAGGAGAGGAAGAACTTAATCTATTTTATGAAATGACTCATAAGGGAGAAAAAACTACAAGCAGTATTTTGGTTAATGGTGCTTTAAAGGATAAGGCTTATAAAAATTTCAAGTCAAACCTTGACTTCTTGGAAGGATGTAATGATGCCGTTGGAAGCGAAGGAGAGTTTGCAGTCCTTCTTTCTGATGATGTTCATTCAATTTCTGTTCCCCTTATGTTATGTCATGAAGATGATGTAGAAGGAAATCACGCTTCTTCATCAGGAAAGATTGACCCTCAAATTTTATTTTATATTATGTCAAGAGGATTTTCTTATGATGAAGCTGAAGCTTTGATTATTGAATCTAAGTTTTCTCAAGCCATAGATTTATTGGATAATGAAGAGCTTGAAGAAGAAGTTTGGCAATCAGTTAGAAAGATTTTGGTGAAATAAATGTTATCAAGGGAAGAAATTTTAGATATTAGAAAAGATTATCCTTTTTTAAATTTAAAAGTAAACGGGAAAAATATTGTTTATTTGGACAATGCTGCCACTACTCAAAAACCCCAAGTCATTATAGATAATATCGCAAAATTTTATAGGGGAGAAAATGGCAATCCTCACAGAGGTGCACATTACCTCGCTATGAAATCTACTGAAGTTTACGAGGGAGCTAGGGAAACTGTAAGAAAATTTATAAATGCAAAAAGTCCAAATGAAATAGTTTTTGTAAGAAATGCAACAGAAGCCTTAAATTTATTAGCTTATTCTTATGGGCTTAATAATTTAAAAAAAGGTGATGAAATTTTAATTTCTATTATGGAACATCATTCAAATTTAGTGCCATGGCAAATGGTCGCTAAAAAGACTGGAGCAATTTTAAAATATCTTTACGTTGATAAAGATGGGCAAATTCCTTTTGAAGAAATTGAAAATAAGGTTAATAAAAACACCAAAATATTTTCTTGCACTCTTGCTTCAAATGTATTAGGTACTGTACCTGATGCAAAAAAAATAATAAAATATGTTAGAAAAAATTCAGATGCTGTAATTATTTCTGATGGAGCTCAATATGTGCCTCATCACAAAATTGATGTATGTGATTTGGATTGTGATTTTCTTGCTTTTTCAGGTCATAAAATGTATTCTGCTACAGGCATAGGTGTATTATATGGTAAAGAAGAACTTTTAAATTCTCTTAGTCCATTCCTTAGTGGTGGAGATATGATTGAGTATGTTTATGAAGATAAATCAACATTTTTGAAATCGCCACAAAGGTTTGAAGCTGGAACTCAAAATGTTGAGGGAGCAGTTTCTTTAGCATCTGCAATAAATTATGTAGAAAGCATTGGTCTTGAAAAAATTGATGAATACGAAAAATATCTTACAAAATATTGTTACGAAAAAATTTCAAAACTTAATTATCTAGATGTATATACTACACCTGATGAAAATAGAGCTCCTGTTATATCTTTTAATTTCAAACAAGCTCACCCTCATGATGTGGCATCTATCATAGATAACTATGGAATTGGAGTAAGAAGTGGTCATCATTGTGCCCAAGTGTTGCATAGATTTTTAGGTTGCAATTTTTCAGTAAGGGCATCATTTGCTATTTATAATACAGTTGAAGAAGTAGATTATTTTATTGAACATTTAGAAGACGTAAGGAGGATGTTGGGAATTGAATCTTAATCAAATTTATACTCAAATGGTTCTCGAACAATCAAAAAATAAGAGAAACAGAAGAGATTTGGATCATGCAACTCATAAAGAACTTGGACATAATCCTAGCTGTGGTGATGAAATAACTTTACAATTAGATGTTGAAGATGGAATAATTAAAGATATTTCATATACAGGTCAAGGGTGTGCAATTTCACAAGCATCAACTTCTATTATGTGCGATACAGTTAAGGGTCTAAAGGTTGAAGAAGCCATAGAACTTAGTAAAAAATTTATTGGCATGATAAAAGGACAAATTAGAGATGAGGAAGAACTCGAAGATTTGGGAGATGGCATAGCCTTTATAAATATAAGGAATATGCCAGCAAGAGTTAAATGTGCAGTGCTTTCTTGGTACACTTTAAAAGATATTTTAGAAAATGACAAGAGGGAAGGTAGTTTTACACCTTGAGGAGGGAAAAATGAAACTATCAACTAAAGGCAGATATGGACTTATGGCTATGTATAGATTGAGTCAAAATTCTGGCAAGGGTCCAATGTCTTTAAAAGATATTGCAGATATTGAAAATTTATCGGAAGCATATTTGGAGCAGTTATTTGCCCTTCTTAAAAAGAAAGGTTTAGTTATTTCTGTAAGAGGAGCAGGAGGAGGCTATGAGCTTGCCAAAGCTCCTAATGAAATTCATATTGGAGATATAATTAATGCACTCGAAGGAGATATAAAACTTTCTTGTTGTGATACAAATAAAAGATTGGAATGTGCAAAAATTAATGGGTGTCCAACAAAGGACATATTAAAAGAATTACAGAGCAGAATGGAAGAAGTCATGGATTCCTTAACTCTAGCTGATATGTGAGGCGATTATTATTATTTATATGGATAATGCCGCTACAACTAAGATAAAAGATAAAGTGCTTGACGCAATGCTTCCTTATCTAAAGGAAAATTATGGCAATGCTTCAAGCATTTATTCCCTGGGACAAAAATCAAAGGCGGCAATTGAAAATTCAAGGGAAATAATAGCTAAAGCTTTAAATGTTCAGTCAAAGGAAATATACTTCACGTCTGGAGGTTCTGAATCTGATAATTGGGCTTTAAAGGGAAGTTTAAAAAATAATAAAATAAATCATATAATAACTTCAAAAATTGAGCATGAAGCAGTAATTAATTCCTGCAAATTCATTGAATCTTGGGGAAATAAAGTTGATTATATTTCTGTTGATGGGGAAGGTTTTGTAAATTTAGAAGAATTACAAGAAAAAATAACAGAAGATACAAATCTTGTTTCAATAATGTATGCAAATAATGAAGTTGGAACTATTGAACCTATTGATGAAATTATAAAAATATGTAATGATAAAGATGTGCCTATTCATGTGGATGCTGTTCAGGCTCTTGGCTCATTAGAAATAGACTTATCAGATAAAAATGTTGATATGATGAGTTTTTCAGGACATAAAATTGGAGCTCCCAAGGGAGTTGGTATTTTATATGTTAGAGATGGTTTTGAAATATCATCTTTTATCCATGGTGGTGAGCAAGAAAGAAGAAAAAGAGCATCAACAGAAAATGTAGCTTCTATTGTAGGACTTGGTTTAGCAGTAGAAGACGCAGTAAATAATTTGGAAGAGAGAAAAAAATACACAGAAAAATTAAGAGATTATTTTATAGAAAAACTTTTGAGCCTTCCGGGAGTTAAATTAAATGGTTCTCGTCAAAATAGGCTTTGTGGAAATATTAATATTTCTTTTTCTAACCTACAAAAACAAGTTCTTTTACCATTTCTTGACTTGCATGGTATTTGTGCTTCTCAAGGCTCTGCCTGTACTGCAGGTTCTTTGAAACCCTCCCATGTACTTTTGGCTATGGGAAAATCTCAAGAAGAGGCAAATAATCCTCTAAGACTTACTATTAATTATAATAATACTAAAGATGAAGTGGATTATGTCTTTGAAATTATAAAAGAAGCTGTTAATAAATTTAAAGTGGTGGTTTAATGATAGAACAAATTTCAGGAAATACAGGAAGATTTGTTGTCTATGCTATAGTTACTCTTTCTATTTTACTTTTGTCGCTGATGATTTATTATCTAATAAATATTGGAAATAGATTTATTGAGGGTGATAAGAGAATAAAAATAGATTTAAAACTTATCATAAAAATATTTATAGCTATAGTCATCTTGTATTTAGTAACTATAATTTTTGAAAAATATACAATATTAGGCTATACTCTATGGTCTCTTATAATAGGAATAATTTTTGCCTATGTTATTGACCCTATAGTAAATTTTTTAGAAAGAAAGGGCATAAAAAGACCTTTTGGAGTAATTATTGTATATATAACAACATTAATAGTTTTTGCAATACTATTGGTAACAGTGATACCTAAAACTATAACAGAAATTACAAATTTGTTGGCATCTCTGCCACCAATGATAGACTCCATGTCTAGAGGATTTACTAAGTTTTTTTATAAGCTTGCTGAAGACTACAATATAAATTTACCACCATCATTTTTAAATATGCTTAGTGGCACTACTGATGGTGTTAGTAAATCTGCAAAGCTTGTGACAAATACGCAAGATCCTTTGACAAATATGTTCAATTCTTTTTCTAATGCAATAACAAATATTTTAGACAACGTGCAAAAATCTGCCCTAGATTCTTTAAGAAGTGTAGTAGTAAAATTATATGGTCTTGTTACATCAACATTAAAAATAGTTTTGGTTTTAATTTTCTCCTTTTATTTTTCCATCGGAAAAGAAAAGTATTTAAAATCTTTTAAAAAATCTATCCCCAACAAATATCGAGATGATGTTAATTATTTGGCAGTAAGAATCAATACATCTTTGCAACAATTTATTAGGGGAAGGCTCTTGCTTGCATTATTTGTTGGATTTTTGACTATGATATATCTATTGATTTTAAGAGTTGATTTTGCCATAGTAATTGGAATGATAACTTGTATAGCAGATATTATTCCCTATATAGGTCCATTTTTAGGATTTGTGCCGGCTGTCTTATTTGCATTTATGGATGCACCTTTAAAGGCTCTTTGGGTTTCAATTTTATTCATCCTTATACAATGGGCAGAAAATAATATATTAGCTCCAAAACTTATAGGAGATTCAACAGGTTTAAATCCTTTAGCTGTTTTAATTTCCATAATAATTGGAGGAGGAATATTTGGTATTTGGGGAATGGTGGTTTCCGTTCCTTTGGTTTCAATAATTTTAATTTTGCTAGATTTTTTCAAATTAAAATACAATGAAAATAAAGTAGAATAGTTTTATATTAACTTCAAATTGAAATAATTTTAGTAGAGAACTATAAAATTTTATTTAAAGATTAGTAAAAGCTTCAAATTTATGGTGTAAGCACTATATTTTGAAGCTTTTTTGTTATAATAATTTAGAGGTGAGATGATGAATTTAGAAAAAATGTTTGATAAATATGCAGATTTAGTGATTAAATGTGCTTTAAAGATAAAAGCTGGCGATATTCTTGTGATAAGAAGCCCTATAGAAGCATCTTCGCTTACTGAAAATCTTGTAAAGAAGGCTTATGAAGAAGGTGCTAAAAAAGTTCAAGTAGATTATAGTGATGAAAATATTACCAAGCTAAAATATACTTATGAAAGTGAGGAAACTTTAAGTCAAGTTCCTGAATTTCTAATAGAAAAAGAAAATTATTTTATAAATAAAAAAGCAAAATATCTATCTATTACTGGGGGAAATCCTGAACTTTTTAAAGGGATTGATTCTTCAAAGATTAAGGCAGCAAATGTTGCAAATGGGATTGCCTTCAAAGATTTTTCCGAAAAATTGATGTCAAATTATACTTCATGGTGTGTAATAGGGGCTGCCACAAAGGCTTGGGCAGCAAAAGTTTTTCCTGATTTAGACGAGGATGAGGCAAAATTAAAATTATGGGAAGAAATATTTTATACAGTGAGATTATTCGATGATGACCCAGTTGAGTCTATGAATAAACATATAGAAAATTTGGATAAATATGCTGAGTTTTTAAATAAAAATAATTTTAGATACCTTCATTATAAGTCAAAAAAAGGTACAGACTTAATTGTTGAACTGCCCAAGGGCTATATCTTTGTTGGATCAGAGGAAAAAAATTCTTTTGGAGAAGATTTTGTAGCCAATGTGCCAAGTGAAGAAGTTTTTTCCCTACCTCATAAGTATGGAGTAAATGGCATAGTATATAACACTAAACCTCTAAATCACAGTGGCGTTATAATTGATAAGTTTTATTTAAGATTTAAAGACGGTAAAGTTATTGATTTTGATGCTGAAGTTGGACTTGATGAATTAAAAAATATTCTTAGCAGTGCAAAAGATTCTGATAGATTAGGAGAAGTTGCCCTAGTTCCATATGACTCTCCAATATCTAAGAGAAATATTTTATTTCTTAATACCCTCTACGATGAAAATGCCTCATGCCATTTTGCCTTGGGCAAGGCATACCCAACTTGCCTTAAAGGTGGAGAAAATATTGACGAAAAAGATTATGATAAATATGGCATAAATGATTCAATTGTCCATGTTGATTTTATGGTAGGAGATGAAAGCACACAAATAACTGGTCAAAGATGGGACGGAACCATTGTAAAAATTTTTGAAAATGGAAATTTTGCCATATAAAAAATTAAAAATTTAATAAATTTCTATTGACCAGCTCATATAAAAATGATATCATTATGATATCAAAAATATGGGGTGATTTTTATGAAAGAAAAAATTTTGAAAAGAAAAAGTAATGGGTTTTTACTTTTGCTTGTCAATTTATTAGCTACAATATTTTCGACAGGAATGATAATTTATTTAGCAACAAAAGAAAAATATGTTTTAATGATTTTATTTGTTTTTATTTCTATTTTATCATTAATAAATTATGCAGGATTTAAGATGGTAGGTCCACAAGAAGCCATAGTTTTAACTTTGTTTGGTAAATATATCGGTTCTATAAAGTCAAATGGATTTTATTATGTCAATCCATTTGTAGTTTCAGTAAATCCTGCTGCAAAGACAAAATTAGGTCAAAGTGCAGATGTTGATAAAGAAAGTAAAAATTTACAAATTTTAACAAATTCAATTCCATATGCCCAACCGGTTAATAAAAAAATTTCCTTGAAAGTAATGACTCTTAGTAATTCACGTCAAAAAGTAAATGATGTTTTAGGAAATCCTGTTGAAATTGGAATAGCTGTTATGTGGAAGGTAGTTGATACTGCAAGTGCAGTATTCAACGTAGATAATTATAAGGAATATTTATCTCTTCAATGCGATGCGGCTTTGAGAGATATAGTTAGAATTTATCCTTATGACGTTGCACAAAATGTAGACACTACCGGGGATGGAGTTCCAGATGATGGAAGTTTAAGAGGTTCAAGTAGAGTTGTTGCTAAAAGAATTAAAGAAGAAATACAAAATAGGGTAGAATTTGCAGGTTTAGAAATTATAGATGCAAGAATAACTTATCTTGCCTATGCTCCGGAAATTGCTCAATCAATGCTTAGGAGGCAACAAGCTTCCGCTACTGTAGATGCAAGAACTATGATAGTAGATGGAGCAGTAGATATGGTAAAAATGGCTCTTGATAAATTGAGTACAGAAGATATTGTTGATCTTGATGAAGAAAGGAAAGCTGCCATGGTTTCAAATCTTTTGGTGGTATTATGTAGTAACAATGAAGTTTCTCCTGTAGTTAATTCAGGAAGTTTGTACTAATGGCAAAAAAGCAAATTCCCTTAAGGGTATCTGAAGAACTTTATAATGCAATAGCAAGTTGGGCGGAAGATGATTTTAGGAGCATTAACGGTCAGATAGAATATCTATTAACAGAATGTGTTAGACAGAGAAAGAAAAACGGTTCTCCCATTTCAAAAGAAATAGATAAACCGCCAGATATAGATATTAAATAAAGAGGCTCAGTTGGAAGTTGACTTCTAACTGAGCTTTTAAAATTTAATTTACACACAGATAATCTTTAAGTTTTTCAAACTTTTTATCACCAATTCCATCAACATTTTTTAAATCTTCTACACTTTTAAACTGAAATTTTTCCCTATAATCAATTATTTTGTCGGCAGTTTTTGACCCAACTCCAGGAATTTTCATAAGTTCATCTTTACTTGCAGAGTTTAAATTTATAAGATTATTATAACTTATTGCCTTATCTGTTGAAGAATCCGCATTAAAATTTTTCTCTGCACTTTCATCAAAAGTTTTTATATAGATTTTATCTTCATCAGAAAGTTTTTTTGCTAGATTACATGAATCAAGGTCGGCATCATCTCTTGCACCACCGGCAAGGGATATAGCATCAACTAGCCTATCTCCATTTTTTAGTTTAATAAGACCAGGTTTATTAACAGCACCTGAAATATGTACATAGATTTCTTCGTTTTCGTCCTCATCTTTGTCTTTATTGGAAAAATCTGAATCCTCTGACGTGGCAAGATAGTTTTCATTTTCATCAAAATTATTTTCATTAGATTTTACATTATATAGGACCAATCCCAAAACAACAACAAGAACAAAGATTATTATATTTTTTATATTTTTAAATATGTTTTCCATAAATTATCCTTAAGAAATATTTTCATACATATATTACAATAGCTTATCTATTTTAGCAACTGTTCAAAATTTTGAATTTATGTTATAATTAATAAAACGCTTTCAAATTTACATATAGGAGGAAGGCTATGAAAGTTTATAAAACGGAAAATGTAAGAAATTTAGCACTTGTAGGTCATTCAGGAAGCGGCAAAACAAATTTAACAGAATCAATGCTGTTTCAATCAGGAGCTACAAAGAGATTAGGTAATGTAACTGACAAAAATACTCTTTCAGATTTTTCAAAAGAAGAAATGGAAAGAGGTACTTCAATTGGAACATCTATTATTCCTGTTGAATGGAGAAATTTTAAAGTTAATATTATAGATACTCCTGGATATATGGATTTTTCAGGTGAAGTTATTGGAGCATTAAGAGCATCAGAAGCTGCTCTTCTAGTAATTGATGCCACTTCAGGTATAGAAGTAGGAACAGAAAGAGCATGGAAATATGCTGAAAATATTGGATTACCAAGAATTATTTTTATAAATAAAATAGATGGAGAAAATGTTAATTTCAGAAAACTTATGGAAGAATTGGAAGAATCTTTTGGTAAAAAAGTTATTCCATTTTCCGTTCCCATTGGAGAAGGGGAAAACTTTGTTGGAGTTACAGATGTAATCTACCAAAAAGGTTTTAAATATGAAAATGCAGCTCCAAAAGAAACAGAACTTAATCACGATCAAGTTAAGGCAACTGAAAGAATGTATGAAGAAATTGCAGAAGTAGTTGCAGGCTCTGATGAAGTTTTGATGGAAAAATATTTCAACGGAGAAAAATTCACTCGTGAAGATTTATTAAGAGGAGTTACAACAGCCCTATTAGAAGGTGATGCAGTGCCTTTACTTGTAGGCAGTGGTGAAAAAGGTATAGGCATAGATATACTTTTAAACACAATTGTAAATTATATGCCAGCACCAAATGATAAAAGAGCCCACACAGGTTTCAGATATGAAGAAGGAGAAGAGAGAGAAATTTCTGAAAAAGACCCCTTTGCAGCAGTTGTTTTCAAAACAATAACTGACCCCTTTGTTGGAAAAATTTCAATCTTTAAAGTAATTAGCGGAAAGCTAAAAAAAGATACACCACTTTATAATTCAAGCAAAGAAGAAGCCGAAAAATTAGGCGGAGTTTATGTAATCCGTGGTAAGAATCAAATTGAAGTAGAAGAAATTTGTGCAGGAGATATTGGAGCTACAACAAAACTTGCCGTAACAGGCACAGGCGATACTCTTTGCACAAAAGACCATATAGTTAAGTATAAGAGAATTAAATATCCACAACCAGTATTATTCTATGCAATTGAAGCAAAAACAAAGGGAGATGAAGAAAAACTTTCAACATCTTTAAGAAAACTTCGTGAAGAAGATCCATCCTTTGTAATCGAAAGAAATGCTGAAACAAAACAATTAACAATAGGTGGACTAGGACAAGTTCAACTTGATGTTATTCTTGAAAAATTAAAGAATATGTTTGGTGTAGAAGTTGTAAAAGTTCCATTTATAATTCCCTATAGAGAAACAATTAAAAAGACAGCTTCAGTACAAGGTAAACACAAGAAACAATCAGGAGGAGCTGGTCAATATGGAGATGTTTGGGTAAGATTTGAACCATGTCAAGAAGATTTTGTATTTGATGAAGAAGTATTTGGCGGTTCAGTTCCAAAGAATTATTTTCCAGCTGTAGAAAAGGGAATAATAGAAGCAAAAGAACATGGAGTTTTAGCAGGATATCCTGTAACAAACTTCAAGGCAGTTCTTTATGATGGATCATACCATGATGTAGACTCTAATGAAATGTCATTTAAAATAGCAGCATCTATTGCCTTTAAAAAAGGTATGGAAGAAGCAAACCCAGTCCTACTTGAACCAATCATGAAAGTAGAAGTATCAATCCCAGATTCATATTTAGGAGATGTAATGGGAGATATGAATAAAAGACGTGGAAGAATTTTAGGAATGGATCAACAAAGAGATGGCAGTCAACTTTTAATTGCTGAAGCACCACAATCAGAAATGTTTGAATATTCTATAGACTTAAGAGCAATGACTCAAGGACGTGGAAATTTCAATATGGAATTTGTAAGATACGAAGAAGTACCAGCAAATATTTCTCAAAAAGTTATAGAAAAAGCAAAAGCAGATAAAGAAAAAGAATAAAAATTTAAAACTTTAAGGGTCCGAAAATCTCGGACCTTTTTTCTTTGATAAAATATTTGATTAAATATAATTTTAAAAGAAGAAAAAGTGACATAAAAGAAAAAATTGAAATCACCAATAAAAATATATAAAAGTTGCAGAAAAAAATTATAAATTTAATTAAAATTATTAGTATTTTTAAAGAAAAATGGACAAAAACAAGTCAATATGTTTATAATAATTTTAAAGTTTGTAAAATTATAAAAATAGTTGAGGTATAAATATGGATAACAATGAGAGCATTCAAAGATCCGAGCTTTACAGAAAAATTTGGGCTATAGCCGATGATGTAAGAGGAGCTGTAGACGGCTGGGACTTTAAACAATATGTATTAGGAATTTTATTTTATAGATTTATTTCAGAAAATATAAGAGAATATTTTAATCACGCAGAACATGAGGCAGGAGATTTAGAGTTTGATTATGGTAAAATTTCAGACCAAGAGGCAAACGAAGATTTCAGACCAGGAACAGTTGAAGATAAGGGATTTTTTATTTTACCAAGCCAACTTTTTGGAAATATTGTAAAAACAGCCAGAACAAATGAAAATTTAAACACAGACCTTGCAAATATATTCAAAGAAATTGAAGCAAGTGCCGTAGGTTTTGATTCAGAAGATGACATAAAAGGATTATTTGATGATATTGACATGACAAGTTCAAGACTTGGAGGAAGTGTAAGCGAAAAAAATAAAAGACTTGCAGACATAATAGAAGGAATCGGTCAAATAAACTTTAAAGATTTTAGAAATAACGACATAGATACTTTTGGAGATGCTTATCTTTACTTAATTTCAAAATATGCTACAAACGCAGGTAAATCTGGAGGAGAATTTTTCACACCACAAACAGTTTCAAAACTTTTAGCAAGACTTGTTATGGATGGCAAAAATAAAATCAACAAGGTATATGACCCGACCTGCGGAAGTGGGTCTTTAATTTTACAGATGAAAAAGCAGTTTGATGATCATATAATTGAAGAGGGATTTTTTGGCCAAGAAATTAATATGACTAATTTTAACCTGTGCAGAATGAATATGTTTCTACACAATGTAAATTACAATAATTTTTCAATAAAAAGAGGAGATACTTTATTAGAACCTCTTCACAATGATGAAAAAACCTTTGATGCCATTGTTTCAAACCCACCATATTCCATAAAATGGGTGGGAGATAATGACCCTACCCTTATAAACGATATAAGATTTGCACCCGCAGGCAAATTAGCACCAAAAAATTATGCTGATTTTGCCTTTATTCTTCATGCCTTGTCTTATCTATCTTCAAAGGGAAGAGCAGCAATAGTATGTTTCCCAGGAATTTTTTATAGAAAAGGTGCAGAAAAAACTATAAGAAAATATTTAGTAGATAACTCTTTTGTAGATGCAGTAATCCAACTACCAGAAAATTTATTCTTTGGAACATCAATTGCAACTTGCGTACTTGTAATGGCAAAAAATAAGACAGAAAATAAAGTATTATTCATAGATGCAAGTAATGAATTTAAAAAAGTAACAAACAATAACATTCTTGAAGAAGAAAATATAAATAAAATTGTAGATGAATTTAGGAATAGAAAAGAAATTGAGTATTTTTCAAGATATGTATCAAGAGATGAAATAGCAGAAAATGATTATAACCTCTCCGTTTCAACCTATGTGGAAAAAGAAGACACAAGGGAAAAGATAGATATAAAAGTTTTAAATAAAGAAATAGAAGAAACAGTAGAAAAAATAAATAAATTAAGAGCTTCAATAAACCAAATAGTAAGGGAGCTTGAAGATGAGTAAGGAAATTGATAAAAGCAAAGGCGAAATTTTAATATATAAAACAGATGATGGGAATACAAAAATTGATGTAATAATGGTCGATGGAACTGTTTGGCTTTCCCAAGCTCAATTATGCGAATTATATCAAAGTAGTAAATCTAATATAAGTGAACATATTAAAAATATTTTTATTGATGGAGAATTGCAAGCAGATTCAGTTGTTCGGAAATTCCGAACAACTGCAAAAGATGGTAAAAATTATAATGTCCTACACTATAATTTAGATATGATAATTTCTCTTGGATATAAGGTGAAATCTAAAGTTGGAACAAAATTTAGAATATGGGCAACACAACGACTAAAAGAATATTTAGTAAAAGGCTTTACAATGGATGATGAACGCCTTAAAAATTTAGGCGGTGGAACATATTGGAAAGAACTTTTAGACAGAATTCGTGATATTCGCTCAAGTGAAAAAGTATTCTATCGCCAAGTTTTAGATTTATTTGCAACAAGTATTGATTATGATAAAAAAAGCGAAGATGCGAAGTATTTCTTTACAACTATACAAAATAAAATGCACTATGCTATTCATAAAAATACAGCAAGTGAATTGATATACAAAAGAGTAAGTAGTGAAAAAAAATTTATGGGTCTTACAAATTTTAAGGGTGACTTGCCTACTTTAAGAGAAGCGGAAATAGCAAAAAATTATCTGACAGAAAAAGAATTAAAAAGTTTAAACGCATTAGTTTCAGGATACTTAGATTTTGCACAAAGACAAGCTGAAAAAGAAATTCCTATGACTATGAAAGATTGGATAAATCATGTAGATAGAATTTTGCAGGCGACAGGTGAAAATTTACTAGAAGGAAATGGAAAAATAAGGCATGGACAAATGGAAGAAAAAGTAAAAGATGAATTTAAAAAATATAGGCAAAAAACTTTGTCACAAGTGGAAAAAGATTATATAGAGGAAATAAAGTCTATAGAAAAGAAAGCTAAAAATGGTGATAAAAGTGAGTAAGATTGAAGAACTTTTAAAAAATGAAAAGGTGGAATGGAAAAAACTTGGAGAAATCTGCGAGATAAAAAAAGGTAAGCAATATAATAAAAAAGATATGTTAGAGATTGCAGAATACCCTGTAATTAATGGGGGAGTTTCTCCATCAGGATATATAGAAATATTTAATGAGAATGAAAATACTATAACAGTTTCTCAGGGAGGTGCATCTGCGGGTTTTGTTAATTTTATAGAAACAAAATTCTGGCTGGGAGCCCATGCTTTTTCTATAAAACCTAAAATTAAAATAATTAATGATTTTGGATATAATTATAAATTTTTTAATAGATATATATTTCATATACTAAAAATGAATCAATATATGTTACAAAGTTCTCAATTAGGAGCAGGAATTCCTAGTCTATCAAAAGAAAAATTAAGTGCTATAGCTATCCCTATGACAACTAAAGAAAGTCAAGATAAAATTGTTAAAATACTTGACAAATTCACAAATTATGTTTCTGAATTACAAGCTGAATTACGGGCAAGAAATAAGCAATATGAGTATTATAGAGATATGATTTTAAGTGAAAAATATTTAAATAAATTAACAAAAGAATTTTATCAAATAGATAGGATTAGAAGTTTTGGTTATGTAAAAATATCTGAATTATGTTTAAGACAAAAAGGTATAAATATAACCGCAGAGCAAATGAAAAATTTAGACAAATCAGATTCTAGTGTTAAAGTATTCGCTGGTGGAAATACAACGGCAAATCTATTACCAGAAGAAGTTGGAATTGAGAATATTATAAATAAACCAAGTGTAATTGTGAAGTCAAGGGGAAATATTGATTTTGAATATTATGATAGAAATTTTACTCACAAAAATGAAATGTGGTCCTATTCAAGCTTGGATGAAGAGAAATTAAATATAAAGTTTTTATATTGTATTTTAAAAAATAATTTAAAGTATTTCAAAGATAACGCTATATCAGGTAAATTGCCTCAAATATCAATAGGACTTACAGATAATTACAAAGTACCATTACCGAGTATTTATATTCAAAATAAGGTTGTTGAAGTTTTGGATAGGTTTGAAGAATTGGTAGAAAATTCAAGGGGATTGTTGCCGGAAGAGATTGAAAAAAGGCAAAAACAATATGAATATTATCGAAAAAAACTCTTGACATTTGACGAAAATGTGGTAGAACCGAACCGAACCGAACCGAACCGAACCGAACCGAACTATTAATATCTAATGGTTACTTTATTATTCTAAGAGAAGCTTGCGATATTGTAGGAGTTAATTTATTTTGTAAATTAGAACATGAATTACTGTCTGATTTTGCTAAAGTAACTAAGCTTGCTGGATATGAGTTTTCAAAATATGTCAAATATAAAGATGAAGGAGAAATTATAGCTTTAAGAGGACTCAATGTAAAGAAAGGAAAGATTATTCTTAATGATGTTAAGTATATTGATGAAAGTAATTTTTCTAAACTCAAAAGAAGTAAATTAATTAAAGGTGATATTTTGTTTACTTATGTTGGTACTATTGGAGAAGTTGGATTGGTTTGTGATGATGACAAATTTTATTTAGCGCCAAATGTGGCAATGATAAGAATAAATAAAGATTATATAAAGCCTAAATATCTGTTACATTTATTACAAAGCTCTTCTTTTAAGCACAAAGGAATAAATAAGTGGTTAGAATCATCGTCTATGAAAAACTTAACGATGGAAAATATTAGAAAATTCAATATTATTATTCCACCTTTGCAAGTACAGGACTATGTGATTTCTATTCTTGACAAGTTCGATAAATTTGTAAATGACGTGAATGAGGGTTTACCTAAAGAGATAGATTTAAGGCAAAAAGAGTATGAATATTATAGGGAAAAATTGTTAGATTTTCCCAAGAATTAGAGGTGATTTTTATGGCAGAAAATGAAGCTGGTTATGGTTTTTCTACTATAGCTGAAATGAATAATGGTATTATTTTAGCAAATTACAAAAAAATAGATAGGGCTAGCGAAAGCACTTATCAAAGTGAGGCTGACCTTGAAAGAGAACTCATTAATAATTTAATGACCCAAGGTTACCAAAGGCTAGAAGCTAGAAATTCTTCTGATTTGTATAAAAATTTAAAAGAACAGTTAGAGAGGCTAAATGGTGTAAGTTTTTCTTCTTCTGAATGGCAAAGATTTCTTTTAGAGTATTTAGATGCTCCAAATGATGGGATTATCGAAAAGACAAGGAAGATTCAAGAAAATTATATTAATGATTTTACTTTTGATGATGGTAATTTAAAAAATATTAAACTTATTGATAAGGATAATATTTTTAATAATTTTTTGCAGGTGACAAGCCAAATTAAACAAGAGGGTAGCCATAAAAATCGCTATGATGTGAGTATTTTAGTTAATGGTCTTCCCCTTGTACATATTGAACTTAAAAAACGTGGTGTTAGTTTACATGAGGCTTTTGATCAAATTCACAGATATAGCAAGGAATCTTTTAATGTTGAAAATTCCCTATATAAGTATGTGCAAATTTTTGTTATTTCTAATGGAACTTATTGCAGATATTTTGCTAATACTACGGCTCAAAATAAAAATAATTATGAGTTCACCTGCCAATGGGCTGATGCTAAGAATAAATCTATTAATGATTTGGAAGATTTCACCCGCACTTTTTTTGAAAAACGTGTTATTTTAGAGGTTCTGACAAAATATTGCGTTTTTGATGTTTCAAACACTCTTTTGATTATGCGTCCTTATCAAATAGCAGCTACAGAAAGAATTTTATGGAAGATTAAATCTTCTTATGAAAGGAAAAAGGCAGGGACTATAGAAGCTGGGGGTTTTATTTGGCATACGACAGGTTCTGGAAAAACTCTTACTTCTTTTAAGACTGCAAGGCTTGCAACGGGGCTTTCTTTTATTGACAAGGTATTTTTTGTTGTTGACAGAAAAGATTTAGATTATCAAACTATGAAGGAATATCAAAGATTTCAGCCTGATAGTGTAAATGGAAGCAAGGACACCAAGGCTTTAAAAAAGGCTATTGAAAAAAAGGATGATAGGATTATTGTCACGACTATACAAAAATTAAATGAGTTTGTTAAGAAAAATCCAAACCATGAAATCTATGACAAAAATTGTGTGCTTATTTATGATGAATGTCACCGCTCCCAATTTGGAGATGCTCAAAAAAATATAAGAAGATCCTTTAAAAATTATTATCAATTTGGTTTTACAGGCACTCCGATTTTTCCTGAAAATTCTTTAGGGACAGAAACAACTGCTGGAATTTTTGGGGCTCAACTTCATTCTTATGTTATTACTGATGCTATTCGTGATGGCAAGGTTTTAAAGTTTAAAGTTGATTATAATAATATTACGCCTAAATTTAAGGCTGCTGAAAAGGAATATAACGAGAAAAAATTAGCAAAGCTTGAAAGTAAAATGTTCCTTCATCCGGAAAGAATTACTGAAATTACTAAGTATATTTTAAGAATATTTGATACAAAAACTCATAGAAACGAGCTTTATGATATTAAAAATAGAAGGCTTAGAGGATTTAATGCAATGTTTGCGGTTCAAAGTGTTGATGCTGCAAAATTATATTATGAGGAATTTCAAAGGCAACAAAGTGCTTTAGATTTTGATAAAAGATTAAAAGTTGCTACAATTTTTTCTTATGCTCCTAATGAGGAGGGTAAGGCTATTGGAGAAATTTCTGAAGAAAATTTTGATCCTTGTGCAATGGATTCTACTGCTAAGGAATTTTTAGACAAGGTTATTAATGACTACAATAATTATTTTAAGACGAATTTTTCTACTGCAGCTAATGAATTTCAAAATTATTATAAGGATTTATCTTTAAGAGTTAAAAATAAAGAAGTGGATTTATTAATTGTTGTTGGAATGTTTTTAACAGGTTTTGATGCTCCCACCCTAAATACTCTTTTTGTTGATAAAAATTTGAGATATCATGGGCTTATACAGGCATTTTCAAGGACAAACCGTATTTTAAATAAGGTTAAAACTTTTGGAAATATTGTTTGTTTTAGGGATTTGGAAAAAGCAACAAAAGATGCTATTAAAACTTTTGGCGATGAAAACAGCCTTAATATTATTTTGGAAAAATCTTACAAAGAGTATATTGATGGTTTTATTGATGAAGAAACGGGTAAGACGACCAAGGGTTATAAAGATTTATGTAATGAAATTGTGGAAAAATTCCCTGATCCCACAGAGATTGAATTAGAAGCTGACAAAAAAGATTTTGTCCAACTTTTTGGAGAACTTTTAAAGTCTGAAAATATTTTAAAAAATTTTGATGAATTTTCTAGCTTTGAAAAAATTATTCCTGATAGATTAATGCAAGATATGAAGAGTGTTTATGTAGATATAAGAGAAGATATATTAAAACTTAGACATGGTGACAAAGAAAATACAATGACTATTGATTTTTCTGATGTGGAATTTCAAATTGATCTTTTAAAAACTGATGAAATTAATTTAGATTATATTTTAAATCTAATTTTAGAAAAATCTAAGGAGCATACTGATATAGAAACTCTTAAAGTAGAGGTTCGTAGGGTAATCAGGTCAAGTTTAGGAACTAGGGCTAAGGAAGATCTTATTATGAATTTTATCAACTCTAATAAGCTTACAGATTTAAAAAATACGGATGATATTTTAGAATCTTTTTATTCTTTTGCTAAGAAGGAAAAAGAAAAAAATATTAATAATTTAATTGATAGGGAAAATTTAAAAGAGGGTTCTAAGCGTTTTATTGAAAAGGCTATTGAAAAAGGATATGCTTCATATTCTGGTGATGAGCTTGATAAAATCATTCCCCCGACTACAAGAAGAGGCGGAGCTAGAGAAAAGAAGAAAGAATCTATTCTTGATAAGATTAGAAATTTAGTAGAAATTTTTACGGGAATTTAAAAATATTTATTATAGGTGCTGGCAAATTGCTGGCACTATTTTTATTTTATTAACTTAGTTTTATTTGATGGGTTAATTTTAAAATAAAATAATTTACTTCCTACAAAAGCTAGGCAAGTATTCTTTTTAAAAAGCCCCTAAAGTTTAAAAGCTTTACTTTTACAAACATTAATTGTATAATGAATATATAAATTGAGATTTGTTTATTTTTTAATGTAAATGTCAAAGATGGTAAAATCTAAAGGAGTGATTTCT
The DNA here is from genome assembly GCF_000378725.1 of Peptoniphilus lacrimalis DSM 7455. Classification (GTDB taxonomy): domain Bacteria; phylum Bacillota; class Clostridia; order Tissierellales; family Peptoniphilaceae; genus Peptoniphilus_A; species Peptoniphilus_A lacrimalis. Next base: position 104,733 of record NZ_KB900370.1, read on the forward strand.
TGGCAAAGTTATCTAATTCTATTGAGGAATTTTTAAATGAATTAATTGAGGAAGCTAACGGTGCTCTTGAGATTCAAAGATCAAAAATTTCGGATCATTTTAATTGTGCCCCAAGTCAAATTAATTATGTTTTAACTACTAGATTTACTCCCTACAAGGGTTATTATGTTGAATCTAGACGTGGTGGCGGAGGATTTATAAGAATTGTTAAAGTTGAGTTTCAAGACCACGAAAAATCTTTAGACTTATTTAGAGATTTCATTGGAGATTCTATAACTAAGGATAAGGCTGATCTTTTAATTAAAGAGTTGAGAAGAAGAGATTTTATTTCTTCAAGGGAGGCTGAGCTAATAAGGGTTAGTCTTTCTGATAGGTCTTTATCTTTGAGTGATAATAGAAACATTTTGAGAGCAAATATTTTAAAAAATATTCTATTAGTTATATTTTCTTAAGGGGTGAAAGAGATGATATGTGATAATTGCAAAAAAAGAGAATCTGTTATTTCTTATACAATGATTCATGATAACAAAATTGAAGAAATACATTTATGTCAAGTTTGTGCAGAACAGAAGATGAAGTTGGATTTAACCAATTCTCAAAGTTTTTTGCCGCAAATTGAAGATTTTCTCAAAAATATTTTTGCTTTCACTTCTGATGATAGTAACAGTGAAGAGGCTTCTTTAATATGTCCTCAATGTGGAACGAGTCTTAGCGATTTTAAAAATACGGGAAAAGTTGGATGCAGTAATTGTTATAGTATTTTTAAAAATGAACTTAAAAATTATTTGCACACTGTTAATCCAAAGCCTGTTCATGTTGGTAAAATTCCAAAGAATGCTGATACAAATATTGTTATGGCTAGGGATTTGAGAGAATTACAAGATAAACTTCAAAGTGCAGTTAGTTTAGAAGAATACGAAGAAGCGGCTCATATAAGAGATGAGATTAAGGCTTTGAAGGAGAAGCTATGACAGTTTTATTAAAATCTTCAGTTAAGCTTTTAAGAAATTTGCAAGGCATTAATTTTATGCCTAAATTAAATGATGTTGATGCTTTAGATGTTATTAAAATTTTAGAACCAAAGATTTTAGATTTAGCTTATGAAAAAAAAGATGTTTTAAAATTTCAAGCTTTAGAAAAACTTCAATATATTGAAAGAGGTATTTTAAAGGCTCCATTTATGGAAAGTAATATTTCCTCTTATTATGTGAGAAAAGATAGTCCTGATATTCTTTTGAATGAGTCCAATCATTTGGTGATCAGAAAATCTTCACGAGATGAAAAAATTGAGGACATGTTTAATGAGGTTTTGGAAATTGAAGAAAGTCTTGATAAGGATGTTGCTTTTGCCTTTGATAGTGAATTTGGTTATTTGACCACAAGACCTATTAATGCAGGAACAGGTCTTCTTATTAACTATAAATTACATTTACCTGCCTTAAATTTTTACGGAATTGAAAATGTTTCAAGATCACTGTTAAGGCTTGGTTATAGTCTTGATTCTTATAAGGATAAAAGTGGTAAGAGTTTAGGAAATATATTTAATTTATTCTTTGAATCTACTATTGGCTATAGCGAAGAAGCTTATATAAAAAAAATGAAAACTATTGTTAAAGAAATTATTGTTATGGAAAAAGAGGCGGAAAAGAAATTATATCTTGATTCCATAATCACTTTAGAGGATATGGTAAACAGATCTTTGGGAATTTTAAGAAATGCAAGGATTTTATCTGAAGATGAAATGCTTAACTGCATGTCAAATATAGATTTAGGATTAAATTTATCCATTTTAAAGGCTAAACGGAATTTTGATTTTTATGATGAGGCTAATAAGCTAAAAAATGGATATTTACAAAATGAAAGAGGCTCAATTTTAGATTTAAAGTCCAGAGATATTTTGAGGGCTAATAAATCTAGGGCTTTGATAAGGGAGGTTTTTTAATGAGTATGTTCGGAAGATTTTCAGAAAAAGCTCAGAAGGCTATCTTATTTGCTCAAGCGGAAGCAAGAGATGAAAGACATTCATATATAGGCTCTGAACACATTCTTTTAGGAATAATAAAAGAAGGGACAGATACTGGAGCACAAATTTTAGATAAATTGGGAATAGATTACCAAAAGGCAAAAAAAGCTACTCTTGATATTGTAGCTACTGGTCAAGGACCTACAGTTGCCTCTGTTTCTTATACGCCAAGAACTAAAAGAATTTTTGAACTTTCTTTTGATGTAGCAAAAGAATTAGGAAATAGATATGTTGGAACTGAACACTTGCTTCTCGGCATTTTAAGAGAGGGGCAAGGCGTTGCTATTCTTGTTCTAAAAAGATTAGGCATAGATATTATTAATTTAGAAAATGATATTTTAAATAACTTAGATGAGTATGAAGAGGAAAATGAAGAAAATCCATCTCAAGAAAGTTTAAATAAATTTACAATAGATTTAAGTAAAAAAGCCCAAGAAGGTAAAATTGACCCTATAATTGGTAGAGAAAAAGAAATAAAAAGAGTTATTCAAGTTTTATCAAGAAGAACAAAAAATAATCCTGTCTTGATAGGTGAGCCGGGTGTTGGTAAAACTGCTATAGCTGAAGGACTTGCCCTTAAAATTTTTAATGGAGATGTGCCTCAAATTATGGCAGATAAGAAAATTATGACTCTTGATGTTTCTGCATTAATCGCAGGATCAAAATATAGGGGAGATTTTGAAGAAAGACTAAAAAATGTAGTCAAGGAAGCTGAAAATAATAAAAATATAATTTTATTTATTGATGAAATGCACGTAATAATTGGTGCAGGTGCAGCAGAAGGAGCTATGGATGCTTCAAATATTTTAAAACCAATGCTTACAAGAGGAGTAATTCAAATTATTGGTGCTACAACTATTTCTGAATACAGAAAACATATTGAAAAAGATCCAGCTTTTGAAAGAAGGCTGATGCCAATTACTGTAGAAGAACCAAATGTAGAAGACTCCATCAAAATTCTTATGGGAATAAAAGATAAGTATGAAGATCACCACAATGTAACTATTGGTGAAGATGCAGTAAGTGCTGCTGTAAAATTATCTGATAGGTATCTAAATGACAGATTTTTACCTGACAAGGCAATAGACTTAATTGATGAAGCTGCTTCAAAATTAAAGATTGAAAGCTATAAGACTCCTGATTTTGAAAAGAAGTACAAGGAAGAATTAAAAAAAGTCGAAGACGATAAAAATATGGCTGTTAGAAATCAAGATTTTGAGCTTGCCGCATCTTTAAGAGATAAAGAAAAAGTTATAGAAAGAGAATATAAAGAAGCTCTTGAAGATTTCAAAAAGGAAGAATCTAAAAAAAGAGTTGAAGTAGATTTAATTGCAAATATTGTTTCTGAATGGTCAAAGGTTCCTGTTACAAATTTAACTGAAAAGGAAACTGAAAGATTAAAGACCCTCGATGAAGATTTGAAGAAAAAAGTTAAGGGTCAAGACCAAGCCATTGATGTTTTGGCTAGGGCAGTAAAAAGGGCGAGAATTGGTTTAAAAACCCCCAATAAGCCCATAGGTTCTTTTATATTTGTAGGGCCAACAGGTGTTGGTAAAACTTTTTTAACAAAAACTCTAGCTGAAGAATTATTTGGAAGTCCCGAAAACATGATAAGAATTGATATGAGTGAATATATGGAAAAGTACACAGTTTCAAGATTAGTAGGTTCACCTCCGGGATATGTTGGTTATGATGAAGGTGGACAGTTGACAGAAGCAGTAAGAACAAAGCCATATAGTGTAATTTTATTTGATGAAATAGAAAAGGCTCACCCAGATGTGTTTAATATTTTACTTCAAATTTTAGATGAAGGAAGATTAACAGATGCCCAAGGAAGAACTGTTAATTTTAAAGATACAGTAATAGTTATGACATCTAATGTTGGTGCGAATAGCTTAGTTAAAAATAATACTTTGGGATTTTCTGTAAACAAAGAAGAAGAAAAGAAAAATGAGTATCAAAAAATGAAGGATATCATTTCAAGGGAATTAAAAAACACATTCAGACCTGAATTTTTAAATAGGATAGATGAAACTGTTGTATTTAAGGAATTGAGCAAAAAAGAAATTAAAAATATTGTAGGCTTACAATTAGAAGACTTAAATCTTAGACTTGAAACGATGGGCATAAAGGCAACATTTACCGATAAGCTTATTAATCATATTGTGGAAAAAGGCTATGACAAAAAATATGGAGCAAGACCCTTACAAAGAACAATAAGAAATCTTTTGGAAGATGAAATTGCAGATAGATATTTGGATGGAAAAATTAAAGAGGGTAGCTTAATTAATATTGATTTCAAAAATAAACTCATAATAGAAAATGTAGAAGAATTAGAAGATTTAAAAAAAGATAAGAAAGATGAAAAAGAAAATAGCATACAAGTGCAGTAATTGTGGATATATATCCCAGGGGTATTTTGGAAAATGTCCCCACTGCAACAAATGGAATACTTTAGAAGAGTTTGATGAAAATAATAATTCTGAAAAATCACACAGTCAAAATAAAGAAGCTGTTATCTTAAAAAATGTTGATTCTAAAGAATCTTCAAGAGTTATGACTGATATCATGGAATTTAACAGAGTTATGGGCGGAGGTATTGTTAGAGATTCTGTAAGTATATTGACAGCAAAACCTGGAGCAGGAAAATCCACTTTACTTTTACAAGTAGCTAATGATTTAGCCAAAAAGGGTTTTGTAGTCTTATATGCAAGTGGAGAAGAATCTCAATCACAAATAAAAAGAAGAGCTACAAGGATATTAGATAAGCTTTCAGAAAATATTTGGGTCAGTTCTACAACTTTTTTGGATGATGTTTTGGAACAGATAAAAACAGTCGATCCTGATTTTATAATTATTGATTCAATTCAGACTTTTGTTTTAAAAGAATTTAATTCAAGACCAGGAACTCCAACTCAAACCATGGAATGTGCATATAAAATGGTGGATATTGCAAAAAATTCTAAAAGACCAAGATTTGTTTTTATGGTGGGACAGATGACAAAAGATGATGAACTTGCTGGAGTAAGAAGTCTTGAACATTTAGTAGATACAGTTCTTGTAATTGAAGGTGAATCATCAGAAGAGCTGAGGTCTTTAATGGCAACAAAAAATAGATATGGTTCTACTGGAGAGATGGGATTTTTTACCATGACAGAATCCGGCATAAAATCTCTTGATAATCCATCACTGTATTTTTGTACTTTAAGACAAGAAGATAATTCCCCGCCAGGTTCATCCCTTTCAGTTATAAGAGAGGGAACAAGACCTATAATTCTAGAAACTGAAGCCTTAACGAGCAAGTCATTTATGCCTTATCCATCAAGAGTGGGTGAGTGTATAAAAAGAGAGCATCTAAATACTTTAATTTCTATTTTAGAAGAGAGAGCAAATATAAGGCTTATGGATAAAAATGTAGTAATAAAGACCAATGGCAATATTAAATTAAGAGATTCAGCATCAAATCTTTCGATTATGATGAGCATTGTATCTTCTAATTTAAACAAGCCAATAATTAATAACGAGGTTTTTATTGCTGATGTTGGATTGACAGGGGAACTAAAAAATATACCAAGCTTGGAGTTAAGAATAAAAGAAGCTGAAAGGATGGGCTTTAAAGAAGCCTATATTGCAGATATAAAGTCTATAAATGAAGATAAGTTTAAAGGTATAAAACTTATAAAGATAGGGCATATATCTCAAGTAATTGAAAAAATTTTTTCATGAGGTAAAAGACTTAAGAAATAAAATTTCTTGAGTCTTTTTTAATAAAGCTTGAAAGGGAAAATAATATTTATAAATTTTTTTGTTAATTGATTTTACAATCAATTTGATCTGTTATTTTATTAAGCAATAATCAAAAATTTTATTTTAATAAATACTAATAAAATAAGTTTTTATTTAAAGTTTTAAAAATAACGGCTATTTTATAATGTTTTCAAGTGGGACTCATTAAATATTAAAAAGTTATTAATAAGTTTGTCACAGTAAATATTTTAAAAAACTAAGCAAAAGATTAAATATTATATAGTTTTACTATATTAATTTATGTAAAAATTTGATATAGTATTAAGGAGGGGGTGAGATTTTGAAGAATATTTCAACAAAAAAATTAACTATTATTGCAATGTTTATTGCTTTAACAACTGTTGCGACTATGGCAATTCAAATACCAATTCCTGCAACAAAAGGATATGTAAATGTTGGGGATACAATTGTTATAGCTTGCGCATTACTTATGGGTAGAACAGCGGGAGGAATTGTAGGTGGAATAGGTTCAGCACTTGCTGATTTAATTTCTGGTTATGGTTATTATGCTCCTATTACCTTAGTTGTGAAAGGACTAGAAGGATATATAGCAGGACTTCTTAAGGAAAAAACATCACTAAGTTTTATTATCTGTGGTTTAGTAGGTGGTATAGTAATGGCAATTGGATATCTACTAGCAGAAGGATTAATACTTTATAATTTTCCAACAGCAATTGCAAGTTTTATGCCTAATTTATTACAAGGTATTGGTGGTGCAGTTCTTGCTGATATTGTTTATCCAATTTTGAAAAAAGCGATATTTAATCAATTAGATTTTAATTAAAGCTAATAGAATAAAATATTGTGGTTGTAATATAGAGTTAAACCTTATACCGGAGTTTCTAGGATGATACTCTGGTATTTTTTTATTTATTTTTTATCAGTAACATATTTTTAGGTCAAATCATCTGTTAGCATATTTTTTTGCAAAAAAATAGCTGGTTTATACCAGCTATTAATTAGGTTAATCGATGTTTGTAATTAGATTCTTTTTACATTTGTTGTGAAATCAAATGCGTTTTCGTGTAAAGTTTCTATTGAATTAGGTACTTCAACTTCCATAATTCCATTTTTGTTGAAAGCAAACATATCAATTTTTTTGATATTTTTTGGAATTTTAATGCTTGTTAAATTATTCTTATAGAAAGCAGATGTTTCTATAACTTCAACAGTATCAGGTAAATTAATTTCCCCGATTTGGTTTAATGCGAAAGCAGATGGTCCAATGTAAACTAAGTTCTTTGGTAATTTAATATCAGTAATTTTATTTCTGTAGAATGCAAATCCATAAATTTCTTTTACTGAATCTGGTATGATAACTTCTGTTAATGCATTTACGCCAAAAGCATCATACTTAATTACTTCAACTGTTTCAGGAATAACAATTGATTCAAATTTTCTTCTGTAGAAACATTGTTCTCCTATAACTCTTACAGGAACACCATCAGGACTTTCAGTAGGTATGATAATTTCTTTTATACCTTGTGCTTTAACTTTATCTTTGCCGGCTCTGGTCATACCTTTTAGTTCGTCGCCTTTAAAAATAAAATCATCGAATGTAAAATTTTTATCCATTATGTATCCTCCCATACTCCTTAATCATTCATTACATATTTAAATTATAGCATATCCACAGACTTTTATAAAGGAATGGCCCAATTTTGTGAAAAATTATCACAATTTATTATAAAAGTAAATTTAATTTTCTAAAAGTAATAAATATCCTGATATGTTTATTATAAATATATTTAAGTTTATTTTTTTTATTATGTTAATTGAATATCCACTTATATAGAGGGTATAATAATATATACATAAGATATTTATATTCATATGTATTTTATTTGTATTTTTAAATTTTTTAAAACAGATAAATTTAAGGATTAATTCTTGGTAAAATTTATTTAAAAAGTAGGTAAATTAGATTAAATCAGGGGTTTGAGTATTTGACATAATTTTTATTAAATGCTAATGTTAAATTAGATAAAATAAAATGGAAGTTAATTTTCTATACACCAGGGGTGTATAAGTGTTGTTTCAAGAAGAAAAAAAGAAATGAGGTAATAGAATGAACTACTTTGAAAATTTATTGGAAATGCAAAAAAATATGATGGAAGAACAAAGGAAAGTTTATGAAAATATAGCAAAAAACTTCAATTTTAATTTTAATGGAATGGATTTTTTTAAAAATTTTAATGATTTTAATTTTTATCAAAATCCCGAAGATTTTTTTAAAGAATATCTAAGAATGCAAGATTATTTTAGCAAATATTACAAAGAAGCATTCAATAAGTTTCCGGGCTTTGATAAAGCTATGCAAACATATAAGGCTAATCTTAATATTTTGGATAAAATATTTAAAGCTTATGGAGATTTATTTACTAATGGTGATCTATCCAAAGCAGGTGATAATCTAATAGATTTATACAGGATTTTTAATGACCAACTTGTTGAGTTGTCTAAAAATAATGTTGAAAAATATTTACCTATTAATTTCTTTGAAATTATGGCTAATTTTCCTGTAGATACCTTTATAAATCCATTTATTAACAGCACAAAAAAATCTATGGAATTTTATCAAAAAGCTCTTGATAAGGAGCCAGAACTTATGACAGATCAAATAGAAAAATTTTACAAATCTATGTTAGATAAACTTGATGAAATTCCAAGTGTTGGAATCAGTCAAGAAGAAAAGAAAAGAAACAGACAATTATTCGAAAATTATTTAAGCCTTTCATTAAAGATATTTGATTTTAATTTGTATCTATCTAAAGCTTCTAGACAAGCTGCTATTGATGCTCAAAATTCTTATTTTGATAGATTAGAAGAAGAAAAAGGACTTGAAAATTTCTCTGATTTTTATAAATTCTATATTGATAACTTATGCGATGCTTATAAAAATTTAGTGGACTCTCCAGTTTATAAGCAAAAAGCTAAGGCTATATTGGATTTAGTTAATAATAATAAAGAAATGTTTGATAATTATATTGAAGATGGGTTGGGTGCTTTTCCAATTGTTACTCAAAATAAACTAAAAGAGTATTTAGACAAGCTTGAAGATATGACTTCAATACTTATGGATATTCAAAATGAAAATGATGATAGTAAGAAGGGTACTCATATTACTAAATCTGAACTGAGTAAGGATAAAAATTCTCATGACGCTTCTGAAGGAAAATAAGGTCAAGAGTAATAAAAGGATATTCTTTATATAAAAAAATATAAATTAAAAAAATTCGTTAGCTTATGCTAGCGAATTTTTTAGTTTTTTAGTATTTCCATTATCATATCTCTTTTGTTTAGCATCTTTGTAATATTTTTTATATCAAGAATTATGACTTTTTCCCTTATTAGTCTATCTTTACTTTTTTCGGTTAAAAGAGAAGTGTCCATGAATAATATGGGAACCATTGTTTCAAAGACATTTTCAAACTGTTTTACTAATTTATCAACTTCTTTTTCAGGTAAAGTTTTGTAGCTTTTGTATTTTTTAATCTCAACAGCAAATTTATAATTATCTTTTTTGGCAAAAAAATCAAAATGATACTGTGGGTTTTGAGATTTGAATTTTTCTACATAATAACCTGTTCTCTGCAAAGAAATTTGTGCAAGTCTTTCACTTGTTACTTCGCTTTGTAGGGTTTCTAAGGCTTTTAAAAGATTAGATGCTTTTATTTTTATTATTGCACTGCATTCGTAATCGGTAGAATTTTTAAAATCAAAAGCTATCAATAAATCATCAATAATATTAAAATAACCATGGGCAAGGGCATTTCTTGTGTGTCTTAACAAGGCATTAGTTTTGCTTTCATTGTCTGCCTGAGTTAAAATAATTTTTTCTTTGTCTGGGCATATGTATTTTGAATAAAAGTTGACTACATTTCTTTCTATTTTAGGTACAATTGCCACATCTTCATTGTTTAGTCCCATAACTTCTTTAATAATTCCAAAAACAAAATCTTGGAAAGCAATTGAGGAAACCAAGTCATTTTTTGGAGATTGCAAAGAATTTATATTAGGTATATACCATAACAAATATTCTAAGACTACGGACATCTCACTTGTCAGTTTTATAGGTGGATTTTCATGGATTAAAGAATAAGGGATTTTATCTTTGCACTCTTCAAATTTAAAATTCTGGATGTAAGCTTTATTATTTGTCATAGGCTATTATCAACTATATCTTTTAAAATTCTGAAATTATCTTCTAACATTTCATATTCATTTATAAATGATAAAGCCATAATTTCATCAGCTTTGTATTTTTCATTTATTTTCAAAAGTTCTTTTCTTGCATATTCCACATCACCATTGATGGAAAGTCCCCTATTAGTTTTTATTAGAAATCTTTCAATGCTTGTGAGTTCTGGTGCATTTTCAGGGTCTAAATTATAAAATTCACTTTTTTCTTTTACATTCATTAGCTGCAAAAAAATTTGTTCAGCTTTAATACTTAAATCTTTGGCATCTTCTTTTGTTCTTGCTATATTTGTAATTAGACTTAATATAGTGTATGGTTTTTCCAGTTGCCTTGAAGGAATAAATTCTGTTCTATAAATATCAAAGGCTTTTCCAATTAGATCTGGGGAAATTTGTCCAGCAAAGGCATAAGGAAGTCCAAGTTTACCGGCAATATGTGCAGAAACAGTAGATGTTCCTAAAATATATAAAGGAATTTCTCTAGATTGAGGGTAGGGTTTAACATCTAATTTTTCTACATCTTCTGAAAAATATAATTTCAACATTTTTGTAGCATTAATAAATTCTCTTGGAGAGAAATTCTTTTTATAAAGAAGTCTTGCGGTATCTTTATCAGTTCCTGGAGCTCTACCCAAGCCTAAATCAATCCTATCTTTGTAAAGATTATTAAGACAGGCATATCTTTCTGCCACTTGGAATAGGCTGTGGTTGGGAAGCATTACACCGCCTGCACCAATTCTTATATTTTTTGTATGTGCCAAAATATATGAAATAACAACTTCTGTTGCTGAAGAAATTACTGCGGGAGAATTGTGATGCTCTGTTAGCCAATATCTCTGAAAATTATTTTTATCTGCAAATTGAGCTAATTTTAAGGCTCTGTCATAGGCATCTTTATAACTTTCACCTAAATATTTAGGAACTAAGTTTAAAATTGAAAGTTTAGTCATAAATCCTCCTTAAATAAGTATAGTTAGCCGGAATAATCCGGCTATTAATAAAATTATGAAAATTTTGCAAGTGAGCCCATTGGGTCCCATGGTTCTAGTTCAATAGGTTTTTCATCAAGTGCTTTTAAAATATCTTTTGATAGATGTTTTTTGTTTATTAAAACTTGGTATAAATATTCATCAAACCACTCATCACTCATCACATAAAATCCCTTGCAACCGGCATCTTCTCCCCAGGAATTTTCAACTTTATATCTATCTATTTTATTTTCTTTTTCATCATAGTTAAGACCCATAAATACCATAGCATGAGTCATAAGAGATTCGTGGGCATCAAGTCTTGTTGCTTTATCCATTTTAAAGTCAATGCCAAATAAATCGTCAACTCTAACTGAAGTTAAATCCATTCTGCCATTATCTCTATCTAAAAATTGTGTTACATCACATCCAAACCAAACTGGCTCGTTATCTTTTAATTGATTTAAAACAGCCTTTTTCAACTCTTCTATTGGTAGATTAATATAAGTTACAGGATGGCCTTCTAATACATTTCCTAAATATTTTACAGTATAAGATTTATAGAAAGGCTTATCTTTTGTAGGAGAATTAATTAGTGATACATAATCATCTAAATTCATTTTCACATGGTCTTTTAAAAATTCTTGTGGGCTTATATTTTTGTAGGAAATAAATTTGTTGTCTTTATCTCTACATTCAAAATCAAATTTTTCTGGCGGAGTTCCCAAAGAAATACATAAAACTTTAAATATTTCTTCTACATATGCTTCAACCATTTTTTCAAGTTCTGAAGAAGATTTTCCATTTTTGTGAGCTCTTCTAAGTTCCATTGCATCATTTCTTAACAATTTTTGCAGATATTCATCAAGAAGAGCAGTGTTTGATGAATTGTAACTTTCTACCATAGCGTATTCAGGAACTAAACCATATTTATTTATTATATTTTTTAACATGTCCCATTGTCCGCCGTCAGATAATAAGTCAGTGGACATCAAATGGCTTAGTAATCTGCCGTTAACTTCTTCATCCATAGTATTTAAAATTGTATTTAAGAAATAGTTTGCTCTTTCTAATTTATCAAAAAACAAAGTATAATTTTTAGATAATTTAAAGTCGTCTAGATTATAGTTTTCCATAAGTTTATATCTCATAACATTTAAAGCAGCAAACATCCAACATCTGCCAGATTTTTTTTGATCTGCTACTTTAGTTTTTTTAAGACTGATATTAAATTCATTTAGATTTGTTTTATTATTGTCATAGTGTAAGGATGCCTTAAAAATTCCATTTGTAGTAGCTGCATTTTGTGCGACTCTGTTAGCTCTATCCTTACTAAAATTATTTTTTAATTCTTGTAATTTTTCTAAAGTTATCTTCATAAAAACCTCCTTAATTATTGATACCCATTATATATTAATTATCCTAAGCTTTTAATTTTTTTATTGCTGAAAAAATTTCATCTTCATCTTTGAGATTCAAATAATTTTTTATATTATTTAGCATATCCAATTTTTTTCTATAATCTTTATAAGCTCCAGTACCAGAAGCTATGTTAATTCTAATTCCATTTAAAGTTTTTGTAACATTTTTTATGATTAAAAATCCAATTTCTCCAGTTCTTTTTAAAGAAGGTCCATCATAGTCAATTTCTCCCAAACGAAAAATGTTTATACTTCCATCTTTATTTTCGACCTCTAAATTGGATGTGATTAGATAATTAGAAAGTTCTTCTAAGTCTGCAATGCTTTTAAAACTAATATCTTTGTTTAATAAATTGATATAAGAACCTGATGGTTCAACCTTATATTTATCTATTTTTAAATTGTTATCTGATAAAATTAATAATCTTAAAATACCTATGGCTAAATTATCTTGCATAAGTTTTAGACGATTTTCCCAATCAATTTTTATATTTACACTTTTTTTCGATGTATCAGAAATTTCAATATATTCTTTGCCACTTGGTTTGTAAAAGTTACAAGGAGAATTATCCACTGTGAAAATATCTCCTTTGACATTATTTGTTCCCAAAAAACATGGCTCATCAACTAATTTTGCATAAATATGGTTATTTATATTTCTGATGTGGTCTATATCCACTATATAGTCCTTTAAGTAGGGTGAGTCTATATAAATTTTTCCCATAAAAACCTCCTGAAATATTTTAACATATTTACTTAAATATGAATATAAAGACTTGAATTATGGCAATTTGTTGAGAAAAATAATATAATAATTTATATGATTATGTATCTTTTAATAGTTATTAGTGCAATTATTTTAGGAATTTTTAGCAAAAATCTATACATATATTTTATTATAAGTCCCTTAATTCTTTTTATTAAGGAAAATAAAATTAAATATTTATATATCTTATTTATTTTAGTGCTTGTAAGTACAGCCCTTAGAAAACCAGCGGATGTAAATTTTTACGGTAATATTCTCGGCAAGGTTATTTCTACAAAAGAGGACAGATTTGTAGTAAAAACACATAAGATAAATAATAAAAAAATCAAGAAAAATATAGTTTTTTATGGTAAGGAAAAAAATGGGAGATTGGTTTCTATTGACGGAGTTTTTAAAAGACCCTTGGGTCAAATGAATCGAGGCAATTTTAACAAGAGATTAAACTATCTTTCTGAGAATATAAACTATATTGGACAAATGTATCATGAAAATGTTTTAAAAGAGGGAGATTTGATTTCTACATTTGTCTATAATTTTCGGGAAAAATTAAAAGATAATATATATGAGAATCTCCCCAAAAAAGAAGCAGGTATATTATCCTCAATTTTATTATCTGATAGGGCATATTTAGATGAAGATGACTTAGATAATTTTTCCTATTTAGGTATCAACCACATATTAGCATTATCAGGATTTCATATAGCCATACTTGCAATTTTTTTAGAGAAAATATTTTTAAAATTATCTTCTTCAAAAAAATTAAGCGATTTTCTGAGCCTCTTTCTTATAGGATTTTATATATTTTTAGTGGGTTTTCCTGTGGGAGCTTTAAGGGCATATAGTTTTTTATTTTTTTATAAGCTAAGATTTTATTTGAGGTTAAATATAGATAGAAAGGAAATTTTGCATATTACTGGTCTTATAATGCTTCTGATTAATCCATTTTCTTTATTTTCTCTATCTTTTTTAATGTCCTATGGAGCAGTAATAGGAATATTTTATATTTATCCCAGATTAATTATAAAATGCCCAAAGAAAAATTTTGTTATAGAATCTTTTGTCTTAACTTTTTCGGTTTTACTTGTAATTTTTCCTATAATAAATACATATTTTTCAGGGGTCAATATTATAGTTTTTTTAGCTAACTTAATTATTATTCCTCTTTACTCTCTTGTAATTATTTTAGGATATTTTTTATCTATAGGATTTAGTTTCTTATCAGTATTTATTGATATATTATTTAAGTCTATTTGGGGTTTAGAAAATTTATTGATGGTAATTGCGAATTTAAAGATTGAAATATTTGCCCTTGATTTTAACCATATTTTTCTATATTACATCTTGCTATATTTTCTATTTATCTATAGTAAATATATTAAGATATTTTATGGAGCTAGAAAATTTTTCTATATTTATATGGCTTGGCTTATGATTTTTTCTTGTGTATCCTTTTATAAGTCCTACAATTCTTTGAAGGAAATCCATTTTTATATAGGTCAGGGTGATGCTTCATTAATTTCTTATAGGGGTAAAAATTTTTTGATAGATGTAGGTGGAGCGAGGAGGGAAAATAAAATTTTTGAAAATTTCCTATATCCCGCCTTAAAAAACTTGGGAATAAAAAAAGTTGATGCAATTTTTATTTCTCACTTTGATGAGGATCATGCTGGGAATTTGGACAAGGTCTTAGAAAATTTTAAAGTGGGAAAAACTTATTCATCTTATGATGATAATATTCATAGGCTAATAATTTTGAAAAAGGGAGATTTTTACAGGTATAAGGATTTGATTTTTAAAGTCATATCTGATTCAGAAAAATTCCAAAGTCCCAATGATAAATCTATGGTTTTATTAGTAGAATTTATGGGAAAAAGAATTTTATATACTGGTGATATTTCGCAAGAGGTGGAAAAAACTTTAAAAGTTAAGGCTGATATTTTGAAAGTGGCTCATCATGGGTCAAGAGGCTCATCATCAAGTGAATTTTTGAAAAACTTAAAAGCAAAAGTCGCAATAATATCTTGCGGGATAGATAATGAATATAAGCACCCTCACAAAGAAGCTATAGATAGGTTAAGAGAAAATAAGATTAAACTTTTCACCACTCAAAATCACGAAGTAGATGTGATAATAAATAAAAACTTTTTATGGGTTGGGAATTATGGTAAAGTAAATATTGATGGGGAGCTTTTATATAATTTTATATTTGCTCTTTTATTGGGAGTGTTGTTAAAAAAATATGAATTACAAGGAAATTTATAGAAAAAAAGATTTAAGTGGTGCTTTTTTATTTTCTGGTAAAGAAAAACTACTCATGGAAAACACCTGTACCTATCTTATAAATTTATTCACAAAAGAAGCCATGAGATCTTTTAATTTAATATATTTTAAGGCAGAAGAGTGTTCTCTTGCAAATATTGAAGAGGCTTGCCAAACTTTTCCGCTGATGGATAAAAAGAAAATTGTAATAGTTAAGGATAGCTTAAATTTTATCAACTTAAACAATCTTGAAAAAAGTTTTTATGATTTTTTGGACAATTTGCCTGATTTTATAATTCTTATATTCCTAGAAAGAGATGCAATAAATAAGACAACAAAATTTTATAAATATTTTTCTAAAAAAGGTACAAATGTTGATTTTGCAAAACTCACTCCGCAAGAAGTAAGTAGGTTCGTAAATTCTTATTTTTTGCGTAAAAATAAAAAAATCAAACCTGCACAGATATCTTATTTTTTGTCCCTAACTTCATATAATTTGAAAAATTCCAATGTAAGTTTACTGGATTTAAAAAATGAGATGGATAAAATTATAGGTTTTTCAAAAGATGAATTCATAAATAATTCGGACATTGATTTATTAACCGATAAAGTTGTAGATGCAAATATTTTTAAACTTTTAGATGGTCTTTACGCAAGAGATAGAGATTTTGCATTAAATGAACTGAAGAATTTATACGATGAAAACGAGCCTATGGCTAAAATTTTTGTTATGATAGTAAGACAAGTAAGGCTTTTATTGGCATACAAGGTTTTAAAAAACAAAAACTCAAGCTCTAGTGATATTATGAATAAATTATCCATAAAAAAATTTGAGTTTTCAAAACTTCAAAATTATTCTTCGAATTTTAAAATGGAATTTTTGAGAGATTTTTATGATGAACTTTTAAAAAGTGACAGAATTTTAAAATCAACAAATATTGACCCACTTCTAGAAATGGAGAATTTAATAATAAAATACACAAGAAAATAATCTCAATTTATGATGAGTAAAGCAAAAATTGATTTTTGTTTATAAATATCTTGCAAAATTAGCCGTAATCTGTTAAAATCTTATAAGTATTTAAAGAAATCAATAGGAGGTGTAGAAATGGCAAATATTAAATCTGCGATTAAGAGGATACAAGTTGCAAAAAGAAATGAATTACAAAATAAATATAGAAACACTCAAGTAAAAACAGCTATTAAAAAGTTTAACCAAGCTCTTGATTTAGGAAAGTTAGACGAAGCAAAAGAACTTTTAAAGGACGTTGATAAAAAGTTAAAAACTGCTGCAACAAAAAATGTAATTCACAAAAATCAAGCTTCAAGAAAGATTTCAAGACTTACAAAGAAACTTAATAATAAATTAGTAGGATAATAGAGATTTTGAAAGGTCTCTATTTTTTTTTATTAAAATTTCTGCCGATATTAATTTCTATGCTATAATATTTTAGAGGTTAATATGAAAAAGGCAGATTTTTTAGTAATCATAATAATTTTACTTATTTCTGGGCTTGTTGCGTTTATTACAGGCAAGAATGAATTTGTTGATAATAAACTTGGTAAAAAAGTTATAATTACTGTTAATGGAAACGTTTATAAAGAGATTGTTTTAAACGAAAAAACGGATGAAAAGATTAAAATAGATAATGAATTTGGTCACAATGTTGTTGTTATTAAAGATCAAAAAGTTTATATAGAAGAATCAGATTGCAAAGATAAGATTTGTATGAAAAAAGGAAAAATTTCTCTTGTGGGAGATTCTATTATATGTCTTCCCAATAGACTTCTGGTAAAAATTGTTTCTGATAAAGAAAAGGGATTGGATGTGATTTTACGATGACAAATAGAAAACTTATTTTCCTATCTCTTTTAACAAGTTTTGGTATAATTTTGGGTTTGTTTGAGTCACAGATTCCTCTTCCCGTAGCAATTCCAGGAGCAAGACTTGGCTTATCAAA
This sequence comes from Peptoniphilus lacrimalis DSM 7455, assembly GCF_000378725.1. Lineage (GTDB taxonomy): Bacteria > Bacillota > Clostridia > Tissierellales > Peptoniphilaceae > Peptoniphilus_A > Peptoniphilus_A lacrimalis. The sequence continues at coordinate 122,138 of NZ_KB900370.1, forward strand.
TATAGTTGTTTTAGTAACAATTATTTCTATAGGTTATAAAGAAGGTTTAATAGTTGCTCTTTTAAAAACTGTAATTTTGGTTCTTGTTTCAGGACAAGTGACAGCTTTTTTTTATTCTTTTGCAGGAGCCTTATTGTCTTGTTTTTCTATGATTTTATCCCATAAATTTTTATCCAAATATTTATCTCTTGTGGGCATAAGTGAAATTGGATCTTTTTTTCATAATTTAGGTCAAATACTTGTGGCATCACTTATGTTAAAATCATTAACAATTATGACTTATTTGCCCTTACTTGTAATTATAGGGATTTTTACCGGATATTTTGTGGGAATCAGTACAATTTTTATGGAAAAACATTTAAATAAAATTAAATTCAAGGTGGTATAAATGCGTGAAATTATTTTAGCTTCACAATCTCAGGGCAGGAAAGAAGTTTTGGAGAAATATACGAAGTTTAAAGTTGTTCCTTCAAATATCTATGAAAATAAAGATTATAAAGATATAAAAATTTTAACTATGGCATTATCTTTTGAAAAAGGCATTAGCATAAGCAAAAATTATGCAGATAGTATAATTATTTCAGCAGATACGATGGTTGATATGGATGGAGAAAATATAGGAAAACCAAAAGATTATGAGGATGCTTACAGAATACTTAATAAATTAAGGGGAAAAAAGCACAGAATAGTTACAGGATTTTCTATAATTTCATTAGCTGATAATTTTAAATATACTTCCTGCCAAGAAAGTTATGTTGAATTTAAAAATTTTACAGATGAAGAGCTTAAGGCATATTTAGATTCTTATGAATTTGAAGGAAAGGCTGGTGCCTATACAATTGGTGGTAGGGGAGGACTTTTAATTTCTTCCATTAAAGGAGATTATAACAATATAATCGGTCTTCCTATTTATAAGATAAATGAAGTTTTGTATAAATATTTAAATGTTAATTTTTTATGGAGTGGAAATGGAAAAAAATAAATTTACTATAAAAGATATGACAGAAGAAGAAAGGCCCCAGGAGAAATTACTACACTTGGGGCCTAGTGCTTTGACAAATGCAGAGCTACTCGCTTTAATAATTAGAACAGGTACAAAAGAGCTAACGGCGGTAGAGTTGTGCGAAAAAATTTTAAGAGAATTGAAACGTGAAAATAACAGCAGTTTACTTTCAGGTTTAAGAATAGCCAGCATGGATAAATTAACTGCAATTAAGGGAGTTGGTCAAGCAAAAGCTGCAATGATAATGGCGGCATTAACACTAGCAGAAAGATTAAATTCTTCTTCCATATACGATAAGAAAAAAATCACAAGTCCAGAAGATGCGGCTAAATATGTGATGGCATCTATGAGAGATTTGGAAACAGAAGTTTTTAGAATAATTATTTTAAATACCAAAAAAGAAATAAAATATATAAGAGAAATTTCTCATGGAATAATAAATATGACTGTGGTTCATCCCAGAGAAGTTTTTAGACAAGCAATTTCAGATGGGGCTCACAGTATAATTTTATTACATAATCATCCAACAGGTGATCCCAGTCCATCACAAGAGGACAGAAATTTGACAAGAAGACTTGTGGAAGTTTCAAAAATTGTTGGCATAGATATTTGTGACCATATTATCATTGGAGATAACACTTTTTTTAGCTTTTTAAAGGAGGGAATTTTGTATTGAATATTTATGGAGTTATTTCTGCTAATTTTTCAAAAGAATTTCTTTGTGGTTCAGTACTTTTGAGCAAAAATTTAAAAAATTCTCTTTTGATTGATTCCTATAATGGTTTTAGAAATCTTGATATTTTAACGGGAATTACTGATTCAATTTATGACATTAATGATTTTTTGACTATGGGAGAAGATGTTATAAGAAAAAACCAAAACTTTGATTATATTCCCGCATCTTATTCTAAGGAAGTATCTGATTTTGATTTTAAAATCTTTAATCAAAAACTCAATGAATTGACTTATGAAAATGTAGTTATTTCTATTCCCTTATTTATGGAATACATAAATAATTATTTAAATGATTTATCAGGACTTGTAATTTTTACTCATAAAGATAATCTGTCTTTGAGAAATACTGAAAAAATTTTACTTTCATTGGTTAAGAAGAGAAAACTTACAAAGACCTTTGTTATTTTTACTGATTTGATAGAAGACCTAAATTTAGAAGATGAAGATTTAAAATTTTTACAAAAACCAAATATCCAAGTCATAAAATCAGGAAAAATTAGAGAAGATTTCCTTAATGACAGGGATTTTATCAAGGTCATGGAAAGCTTGACAAGGCTAATGGAAGGCGAAGAAGGTCAAATTAATTTTATAAAAAATAAATCTATTATTGAAAGGATTTTTAAAAAATGAAAAATAAATATTTAGCCTTGGGGGATTCAATAGTTGAAGGATATAAACTTCAAGGCAAGTCATTTGTTTATTATTTAAGTAAAGATTTTGATATTGCAAATCGTGGGATGAATGGTTTATCTTCAAATCTTTTAAAATACTATAGGGGTGATTTAAAACCATTCACCCATGTAATTGTCCATATTGGAATTAATGATTTTTTGCAAGGTTATGAAAATGCTCAAGTTGAAAAATCTATTATGGAATTAGTGGACATATTTAAGTCAGAAGATTTAAAGATAATATTTTTAAAACCTGTAATAATAGCACAAGAGGCTTGCGATTATAATTGGTGTTCAAAAACTTATTACCCACTTATTAAAGAAAGATTAATAAATTATAGGAAATTTTTGGATAAATTAGGAGAAGAAGAAGATTTTCAAATAATTGATCTTATGGATACAACAGGTATTGATGTTTATGATAATTTAATGGATGGCATTCACCCTAATCTCAAGCTTTCTAAGGCAATGGGAAAATATATAGGTACCAAACTTTTACAAGAGGTATGAAATGGAAAGTTTTGCCAAGAAAATCAAACTAAGAAAATTATCAAAAAGAGAGAGTCTACTTTTGACAGTTTTTCTATTAGTTTTAATTCAGTTTATCCTATATTTTTTTATAATCAATCCCAAAAAAACTGCTTATGACAATTTAGTAAATAAAGATTTTAAGGATGAAATTATTATTAAAAATAAGCCTTATACTGGCTTAAGAGATTTTAATAAGGACTCTATTGATAAATTTTTATTGGAAAATAATATTGCAAAAGAAAATATAAATGAATCAACAAATCATAATTTAGATATTTTGCAGGTTCAAAAAGATATTAAAGTAGATGAACTAGCAAATCTAGAGAAGTTAACAAAATATTATGGTTATTCAAATATTAATTTACATAGAAAAAATCAAGATACTTATGATTTAATCCTAAGAGCAGAGAAAGAAACAGAAAAAGTTTCCTATGATGATATAAGAAAAGCCTATTTTAAAACTGATGAGAGATCTGATGCTAATAATAAAGAAGAAATAAAACAAAATGTCCAAAAAGTTTCCATAAAAGAAAATAATAATTCATCGGCTAAAGTTGGTGGGAAAGTTTCGCAAGTAAGAAAAGAAAAAATTAATATTGAACCTAAAAAAGCTCTTAAAAAAGAAAAAAAGACTGAAAAAATTAAAGAAGTTAAAGAAATTAAAGATATTAAAGAAATTAAAAAAATTGATATACCAGTAGAGGAGCTTTTTGTTCCATCAAAAGGCCAAATAGATGAATTAAAATCTGATCCTTTTTCAATAGATTTGAAAGGACTTACAAGTATTAATGATAATTGCAAACTGACTTATATTGCTAACATTTATTGCCTTTCAATATATTATAAAAATTCTAAGACTGAGCCTATAATTCTTGATCTAGCTAATGAAGAAGATTATATTTCATTTGATGTTTTGTACACAAAAGATTTCAAAGGTCGCATTGGAGTTATTACAAAAAATAATGAATTTGTCACTTATGATGATATCGAGGATGATAAAGATAAGAGTTTAGATTTTGGACAATGGATAAGAATGGAATTTAAGGAAGAAGATATAAAACAAATTTTTATTGAAGATACAAGTGAAGACGAAAATATTATTCTAATCAGGGATTTACGCCATGAAAATTATGAAAACAAAAGCTTATAGTCTAGTTGAACTGGTATTAGTTTTAGCTATTATGAGCATTTTAATTTCAGCTATTTCACTAAAAGCTGAAGTTATTGAAAATTACAAGGCAAAAAATCAAATTAAAAAATTAGTATTAGACTTAAATTATGTTAGAAATTTTGCTCAAAAAACTAACACAAGGACAAGTTTAATCATAGGAAATGAAGGTTACTCTTTTGATCTTTTAGGAGAAAAGAAAGAAGTAAAATTTTCAAAATTGATTGAAATAATTGATACAAATTTGGACACAGTTAGTTTTACAAATCTGGGGAAACCAGCTTTTCTTAACGGGTCTAGCACAAGTGGGCATATAATTTTTAAGATAAAAAATAAGACTATGGGCATAACAATAGCGCCGGTGAGTGGAAAAGTAACTTATTATGATAATTATAACTATGATGAGAAAGATTGAGAGAAAAAAAGCAAAGGGTTCACTGATGATAGAAGTAATTTTTTCTATTGTTTTAGTGGGTCTTGTGGCCGCTACAATATTGAATAATTTATTAAGTATTAATAAGGCAAGTGAAAAGTTAAAGTCTTATAACAAACTCGTTGACTATGGAAATTCAAAGATGGAAGAGCTTATCAGTCAAAGTTACAGGGGAGAAGATATTTATTTAAATAATTCCTCTGAGAAGAGTTATTCATCAGAAGTTGAAATTGAAAATCTATCAAAATTCAAACGTGTGATTTTAAAAGCAAGGGATAATGAAAATGGCAAGGAAATTAAATTTGAAGTTTACCTTAAAGACAAAGGCATATTCACTAATTGAATTAATTTTAGCCTTAGCCCTTTCATCTATTTTAATCTTATGTCTATCATCTATCTTTAACATTGGACAGCTGAGCCTTTCAAAATCATTTCTTGAGAGAAAAAGTGGAGAAGAAAATTCTTTTGTACTTGATTATATAAAAGATGAAATATCAAAGGCAAAATACTATTACAAAACTGATGCCGATTCATCCATAGTTATTGTAAAAGATGCTGTGAATAATATTTCAACTAAGGGCAAGTATGAGCATATTTGTTATATAAATTATAACAAAAATATTTACAGAATAACTTTTCAAGCCTCCACTTTGCATAAAATTAACGTGAATAATTCAAGCTGTGATGGTAAAAATAAATTAGCAGAAGGCGTCAGTTTAAAATCAAATCTTGATGGAAATTTGTTGACTTTAGAAATACGAGATGAGAAAAAAACTCTAATTAAAAAAGAAATAGCTCTTAGGTGTATAGAGGTGCAAGAGTGAAGAATAAAGGTTTTATATACATATTTACTATTATCATTATAAGCCTTTTGGCTGTTATATTTTATTTTATCTACCAAAGCTCTTATACTTCTATTCAAGTTGCAAAAAATAGGCAGAAGAAAATTCAAGCCGATTATTATGCCGAATCTTTAATAAATTTAGCATTAGGTCAAGATAATTTTTTAGAAAATTTAAAAAGTTATTATGAAGAAGCAAAATCTCACAAGAAAGGTATTGAAAAGCGTATAAATCCTACCATAGATATAAGTGATTTGAACGATGAAAGAATAATTTTGAAATTATGGAAAACAGGAGAGTTCAAATTGGAATCAGAATGCACATACAAGAAAATAAATTCAAAGTATGGACTAGAAGGGACTTATATTAACCAAGCATATAAAAAGAAAAAGGCAATATTAAATTCTTCAAATATTAAAAATGAAGATTTAAATGAAATAGTTCAAGGTTTTGAAAAAATAAAAAACTCTCAGGCAGATTTAAACTGTAAAATTTTTGAAATAGAGGGAAATTATAAAATAAAAGATATGGGGCCATTTTTTAAATTATATGAAGAAATTGAGCTTGACAATTTAGAGAAGGAAGAAGTAACAAAAGCACTGATAAGTTATAGGGATATTATTTATCTAAAAAATGGAAGTATAGAAATTGTTGGGAAAATAAAATTTAAAAATTTATTTATAGTAAATGGTAAAATTTATAATGATAATTTCAGAAATGAAGGTGTCATATATTTAGATAGAGAGGGTCAAATTAATAGTCCCACAAATCTTAAAGGATATTTGATAGACCCCTTTGACAGAGCTGGGTCAATTAGTGTAAAATTAGATGAAACTATTATAAATGATTATGATAAAATTTTACCGGGATATTTTAAACTCCAAATAAAAAATTTACGTAGTTTTGGAGAATAATATATATATTTTTATCAAATAATGGGTAATTTAAGAATGTTAAGATTTAGGAGGAATTTATGATTACAGCAGGAGATTTTAGAAAGGGATTGACTTTTGAAATGGACGGGGATGTCTATGAAGTAGTTGATTTTCAACATGTTAAGCCGGGTAAGGGAGCAGCTTTTGTAAGAGCTAAAATAAAATCTGTACTTACAGGTTCAATCAAAGACTCAACTTTTAATCCGTCAGAAAAATTTGAAAAAGCCGTTATTGAAAATAAAGATATGCAATATTTGTACAATGATGGCACCTTATATTATTTTATGGACACAGAAAGCTATGAACAAATTCCACTTGAAAAGTCTATGGTAGAAGATGCCTTGAATTTTATTAAGGAAAATGATATGGTTAATATCAATTTCTTCCAAGGCAAAGCCTTTAGAGTATCTCCTGAAAATTTTGTAGAATTAGAAGTTACAGCTACTGAACCAGGAGTAAAGGGTGATACATCAAGCGGTGGTTCAAAACCAGCTACAGTTGAAACAGGTTTCACATTAAATGTGCCACTATTTGTAAACAATGGTGATAAAATCAGAATTGACACTAGAACTGGTGAATATATGTCTAGAGTATAATTATTGGAGGTAAAAATGGAATACTTATTAAAAAGAATTGCCTACTTAAAAGGCTTAGCAGATGGTTATGATTTAGATTCTGAATCTAAAGAAGGAAAAATTTTATCTGAACTAATTGATGTAATTTCTGACATGGTTGATGAATTTAAAGAAGCCAATGAAGAAATGGAAGATTATCTTGATATGGTTGATGAAGACCTTTCTAATTTAGAAGATTACGTTTATGATGATGAAGATTATGACTTTTATGATGATGACGAAGACTTTGACATTGATGATTACGACCTTTATGATGATGAAGGTTCTTGTGAATGTAATGGGGAATGTGAAAGTTGCGAAGACGAAGATAAATAATTTGCATAAAAAAATGTGGGAAACAAAAATCCCACATTTTTTTATGCAAATTTTTATAAAATTTTTTCATAAACTCTATAAATTTTATCTTTAATCGCACCAAATTTTTCTATATCATTTATCATATCTTTGTTGTAGTCCCAAATTGTTGAACCTTCCAAAATTGTATATCCTTTTTTTACTGCATTTTTAAATACATGAAAATAAATTGAAGATGTTACACCCTTATTTCTATATTCAGGTACAACCATTAGAACAAACATCCTAACTCTTTTTATTGAATTTTTTTTCAATAAAAATTTAATTTTATTGAAAAGGTTAAGCTTACCTTTAAAGTCTTTTAAAATTTCGTTATAATCAGGAAGCGTTAAGGCAAATCCAATAGGTTCGTCTTGGTAATTTCTTGCTATAACAATCAAATCTTTTACAATTAAGCTTTTCATCTGTTCAAAAATTGAATAAACATCAGATTTTTTTACAGGTATAAAATCTTCCCAACTAGGAGGAAGAGCTAAGTCTAAAATTTTATAAACATCTTCTAGCTCTTTTTCCATATTTTTTGTATCTAATACAGAAGTTTTGTAGGAATAGCGTTTTTGTACTTGTGGAAGCAGTCTTGAAAGCTTGTCAATTTTAGCAAGTAAATCATCTTTGTTTGCCTTATAGGCAAAAACATCGTGATATAAAGAAAAACCATAATTTACGAATTGGTCATTGTAATATTTTTTGTTGTAGACGTTCATGACTGAAGGATACTTATCAAAAGCGTTTATTAAAAAGCCCCTATTATCATCGCCGTCAGGTAGAGAAACAGGACCTCTCATTATTTTTATATTTAAAGATTTAAAAAATTTACTGCAAGCGTCTAATAAAGCCTTTGAAACTTCTTCATCTTCTATACATTCATATTGAGAAACATATCCTACACTGGAACTATGATATTCATTTAATTCTTCATCTACATAGGCTAGAATTCTTCCAACTATTTTATTATCCTTGCTTGCTAAAAATAATTTATGTGGGCAAGAGATTAGTCTGTTATTTACACCCTTTAGAGAATTTTTATAATCATCGTAGATGGGGTAAACAAAATAATCGTTATTTTCATAGATAGAGTAAACTAGATGACAAAACTCATCTAAATCCTTATCTGTTTTTACTTCTTTAATTTCTAACATATTCAAACCCTTTTAAAAGAAAATTTGCCATTTTCTATTGAATCTATAATTGCTAAGGAATATAAATCATAGCCCAATTTTCTTACATAATCTCCGCCACCTTGATAGCCCTTTTCAACAGCAACAGAGATGCCTTCAATGTTTGCACCTGCTTTTTTGCTTATGTCAATTAATCCTCTAAGGGCATTACCTTCGGCTAAAAAGTCATCTACAATTAATAAATTATCGTCTTTACCTATAAATTCTTTTGATACACTTATCATATAGTCTTTTTTTGTTGTGTAAGATTTTACATGACTTTGCCAAAGACTATCGCCAATATTTAAAGTTTTTTTCTTCTTAGAAAAAACCACTGGAATATAGTTCATATTTTCACTAATAACTGTAGCAAAGGCTATTCCTGATGCTTCAATAGTAAGAATTTTATTGATTTTTTTATTTTTAAAATATTTTGCGACATCTTCTGCTAATGTATTTAAAAATTTAATGTCTAATTGATGATTTAAAAAGGAATCAACTTTAATGATATCCCCTTCAAGAATTTTTCCATCTTTAATTATTCTATCTTCTAAAAGTTTCATAAAAACCTCCACCACTATTATTACATTTAATTAAAAAAAATAAAAGTCTTAGTAAAATTTTATATGATATAATTATTAAAGGTGATATTATGTTTTTAGATTTAGCGAAAAAAAGAAGAAGTATAAGAAAATTTACAGATAAAGAAGTTACAGATAAGGAGATTAAAGAAATATTTGAAAGCGTCTTGAGGGCACCAACTGCTGTTCACAGAGATGTTATGAAATATATCCTAATAAAAGATAAAAAATCTCTGGAAATACTTTCAAAATTTAAAAAATCAGGAGCAGAATTTTTAAAGGGTTCAAGTCTTGCTATTGCTGTAATTTCTGATAAATCTTCAGCGAAAAATACCTACCATCAAGATGCTTGCATAGGTGCAACTTTTATTCAGCTTGCTTGTGTTGACTTAGGTTTGTCATCTACATGGGCAAATGTGACCGATGCAAAAAATGAAGAGGGTAAAGCCTCCCAAGAATATTTACACGAACTTCTAAACCTCGATGAAAAATTTAATGTCGAATGTATTATTGGAATAGGTCATGGGGCAGAAGAAAAGTCAGAAAAAGAAGCTTGGGATTATGATACACATGTAAAGGAAATTGTTATAAAATAAATGGAAATAATTTTAGATTCTTTAGAAAAAACAAAAGAATTTGGATTTTTATTAGGACAACTTTGTAAAGGTGGAATGGTCCTTTGTTTAAATGGAGATTTAGGAGCAGGAAAAACTACTATTACAAAATCTTTGGCAGAAGGTTTGGGAATTAAAGCAAATGTTACAAGCCCAACTTTTACTATTGTCAATGAATATAGGGGCAAAACTAACCTATATCATATTGATACCTACAGACTAAATGATGGAATAGATACTCTTTACTTGGGTTTTGATGAGTATTTTTATTCTGATGGGATAACAGTAGTCGAGTGGGCTGATAAAATTAAAAATTCTTTACCGGAAGAATATATGACAATATCTATTAAGGTAGAAGATAATATCAGAAAGCTAGAAATAACTTATATTGGCGATAAATATAAAGTTGTAGAGGAGAAATTATATGAAAGTTTTGGGATTTGATACCTCAACAATGACTACATCAGTCTCAATAATTGAAGATGAAAATATGTTAGCCTTGTATTCATTGCAAGGCTCAGTTTATCACAGCGAATCTTTAAGCGACATGGTAAATAATATTTTAAATAAATTTGACTTTGACCTATCACAAATAGATTTAATATCAGTCGGCATCGGACCAGGTTCCTTTACTGGGATAAGGATAGGGCTTACTTTTGCAAAAGTTATGGCACAAGTTTTAAAAAAAGATATTGTTGCAGTTTCATCACTTAAAGCCTGTGCAATTAAAGAAGATGGACTTGTAGGCTCAATTATTGATGCAAGACGAGGCCTTATTTATGCCTGCCTTTTGGAAGATGGGAAAGTTCTTATGGATGATACAATAATAGAGCTTGAAAAATTCAAAGATATTGTAGGAGATAGAAAGATAACACTACAAGGTGTGGATGCAAAAAAATTTATCCATGAATTTAAAAATGCAAAATTAGGAAAAGAACTACAGATGAATGCCTACTATATTGCCTTACTAGGTCTTAAAAAATTTAAAGAAGTAGGTGGAGATGATTTTTATAAATTGGTGCCTAATTATTTAAAACTTTCTCAAGCGGAGAAAAATTATGCAGACAAAAATAAGACTTGCTGAAACTGGGGATGCAGATGATATTTATCAAATAGAGAAGCTTTCATTTGAAAATCCTTGGTCAAAAAATTCTTTAATTAATTTAATAGAAAAGGATAAATTATCAGAAATTTTAGTTTATGAAATTGACAATAAAGTAGTTTCTTATATCTCTTATATGAAAATTTTTGATGAGATCCATATTGCAAATGTAGCAACACATCCAGATTATAGAAATAAAAAAATTGCTGGGGAGCTTTTTAAATATTTTGTTGCCTACGCAGAAGATAATAAATTAAGCATAACCCTAGAAGTGAAAACAACCAATGAACACGCCCTAAGTTTATACAGAGCTTTTAATTTTAAAATAAAGGGCTTTAGAAAAAATTATTATGGTATAGATAAAGATGCTCTTATTATGTGGAGAGAAATATAAAGAGGTGAGAGAATGAAAACTTTAGCGATAGAATCATCTTGTGATGAAACTTCAGTGGCTATTTTGCAGGACGGTAGAGAAGTTCTTGCAAATATTGTAGCCTCACAAATAGACACTCACAAAAAATATGGTGGAGTAGTTCCGGAAATAGCTTCAAGACAGCACGTTGAGGCAATAAATACAGTCATCGAAGAAGCTTTTGAAAAATCAAAACTTAATTATTCTGATATAGATTTAATTGCAGCTACTAGAGGTCCAGGATTAATTGGTGCTTTGCTTGTTGGTTTGAGTGCCGGCAAAGCAATGGCACTTAGTTTAAATAAACCATTTTTAGGAATAAACCATATAATGGGCCATGTTTGTGCCAATTATATAAGTCACAAAGAATTAAAACCACCTTTTATTGGACTGATAATTTCCGGTGGACACACTTATTTGATAGATGTTAAAAATTTTGTGGATTTTGATTTATGCGGAACAACAGTTGATGATGCGGCTGGCGAAGCTTTTGATAAAGTTGCAAGGGCTATGGGACTTTCATATCCTGGTGGACCTGTTATAGATAAATTAGCAAAAGAAGGTAAAGAAACAATTGAATTTCCAAGAGTTATGATAAACGAAGGATATAATTTTTCTTTTTCTGGTTTAAAAACGGCAGTCATAAATTATATGCACAATAATGAGCAAAAACATCAAGAGATTATAAAAGAAGATGTGGCAAAATCTTTCCAAGAAGCAGTTGTCGATGTTTTATTAGAAAAAACTTTCAGATTGCAAAAAGAAAAGGGCTTAGAAAAGATAGTATTAAGTGGAGGAGTTTCTGCAAATTCAAGGATAAGAGAAGCCTTCGAAGAAAGAGGAAAAAAAGAAGGAGTAGAAATTTATTACCCAAGCATTTCACTTTGCACAGACAATGCAGCTATGATAGCTTCATGTGCCTATTATCTATATAAGTCAAAAACCTATGATGGAAAAACTTTTGCTGATCCAAATTTAGGTTTATAAATTAAAAAAATGTAAATGAAAAACTCTCAAGAATACTTTTGTATTAGTGAGAGTTTTATTTATTAGTTATAAATTTAAAATTTTAATTATTTTTTAAAAGTTCTTGACCTATTTCATAAACATTTCCAGCGCCCATAGTAACGACTGTATCATCATCTTTTAGATTTTCTTTTAAATATTTTATTATATCTGAAAATTCCTTTATATAAATAGCATTTTTATGGTGATTTGAGATTGCATCTACTAAAGTTTTAGAGTGTATATCACCATAGTCTTTTTCTCTTGCTGCATATATATCTGTTATTATTATTACATCACTTTGGTCAAAAGATTTTGCAAAGGAATCTAAAAGAAGTTTAGTTCTTGTGAAGGTGTGTGGTTGGAAGACGGTAAATAGCCTTTTTTTGCAAGATTTTTTTATAGCTGATATGGAAGATTTTATTTCTGTGGGATGGTGGGCATAATCATCCATGACTCTTGAATTTTTGTAAAGACCTTTAAATTCTAACCTTCTGTGAACACCCTTATAATCACCTATACCTTTTATACATTTTTCAAAATCAATTCCATTTTCATGGCAAGCTCCTATAGCTGCAAGGGTATTATAAATATTATGGTAGCCAAGGATTGCAAGTTCAACTTTTCCTATATATTTATCCTTATAATATAAATCATAATAAGGACGTCCATACATATCAAAATCAATATTTTTAGCCATATAATCTGCTTTTTTGTCTATAGCGAATGTGATTAATTTTGCATTGTCAATGGGTAATAGTTTTCTAGTATTTTCATCATCAATATTTATTATGCAGTAATCATCTTTATTTAATTTTTCTGTAAAACCTTTGAAAGTTCTAATAATATGGTCAATATTGTCAAAATAATCTAAGTGGTCTTCGTCAATATTTAAAATAACAGCGGTTGTAGGAAATAATTTTAAAATATTTGCCTTATATTCACAGGCTTCTGTCAAAAATAATTTTTTTTCTTTACCAATTTTTATGTTTCCATTTATATCATCTAGCTGACCACCAAGCATTATTGTGGGGTCGGTATCTAAATTTTTAATTATTTCTGCTACCATAGAAGTAGTGGAAGTTTTTCCGTGAGTTCCTGAAATAGCTATTGAGATATTATAGCTTTTCATTATTGCTCCTAGAAAACTTGCTCTATCAATTATGTCTTTTTTTTCGACAATAGCTTCCTTTAGTTCTTCATTATCCATACTTATAGCATCAGTATAGATTATTAAATCCATGTCTTTAATATGTTCTTTTTTATGCTCATAATAAATCTTAGCACCCTTAGATTCTAGCTTTTCTGTTTCATAAGATTTATTTTTATCACTACCAAAAACCTTATATCCGTTATATATCATAAGTTCTGCAAGGGCTGACATTGATATGCCACCTATGCCAATAAAAAATATATTTTTATACTTGTGAGCTTCTATATTAAAATCAAACAAAATTCTTCCTCCAATTCTTAAAATATTATAACATATATGTAAAAAAATTTTTATAAAGTGACCTAAAGATTTTACATTATAAATATTACATTTTTTATTGTATTTAGGGTATAAAAATTACATAGTATAAATTAATTCTTTACAAAAACTTTACAATGCAAGGTTAGAATTTATTTGAAATAGTTAGGGGTTAATAATGAATTATGCAATAGTTGATATAGGTTCAAACACAATTAGACTTATTATTTTTGAAATTTACAAAAATCAGGAAAGGAATATATTTGATAAGAAATATACTGCTGGTCTTATAAGTTATGTGGAAAATGGAGCTTTAAGCACTAAGGGAATTAAAAAATTGATAAGAACTCTTGAATCTATAAAAAGAATTGTGGATTTAATTGGTAATTGCAGTTTCAATCCTTTTGCAACAGCTTCTTTAAGAAATTTATCTAACAGGGATGAGGTTCTAAGAGAGGTTAAAGAAAAGCTTGATATTGATATTGATGTGTTAAGTCAAAAAGAAGAAGCTCTCATGGGTAATGTAGGGATTTTTGAAGATTTTAATATTGATAAGGGACTTACAATTGATATTGGAGGTGCCAGTACAGAAATTGTATCTTTCAAAAAAAATAACGCTAGTGAATTTTTAAATTTGCAAATAGGCTCTTTACTTTTATTTTCTCAATATGTTTCACTAGTTATTCCTAAGAAAAAGGAAATAGATATAATTCAAAAAAAAGTATTGAAGGAAATAAGTTCCAAGAATTTTAAAAATACTTATAATACGCTTATTGGAATCGGTGGTACAGTCCGTGCCTGCGGTAAAGTAATTAGTGAGCTATATGGAAAAGATGAAAAATGTTTCAGCCTAAATGAGCTTGATAATTTATTATTAAATATAAAGAATAAAGATAAAGAAACAATAAGAACAATAATTAAGGTAAATCCATCGAGGATTCATACCCTTGTTCCAGGACTTATTATTTTATTTACAGTATGTAAATATCTTCACATCGAAGATATACAAGTTTCAAACAAGGGAGTGCGTGAGGGTTACTTGCATTTAAGAGTATTGGAAGGAAATTAAATGAGCGAAAAATTTTTTCAAAATAGAGAGTTATCTTGGTTGAGGTTTAATGAAAGAGTATTAGAAGAAGCGGTGGAAGATCATGTTCCGCTACTAGAAAAATTAAAGTTTGTAAGTATATTTGTTTCTAATTTAGACGAGTTTTTTATGGTAAGAGTTGGCTCTTTGCACGACTTATCACTGTTAAAAAAAGAAGCTCGTGATAATAAAACTGGTATGAACGCAAATGAACAAATTAATGCCATACTTGAAATGCTTCCTCCTATGTATGCAAAAAAAGATAAGATATACAAAGAAATCACTGAAAAGTTAAGAAACTATAAAATTAGAAATTTAAAATATGAAGAAGCAAATGAAGAACAAAAAAATTTCATTGATGATTTTTATCTAAAAAATATTGATCAATTAGTTTCGCCTCAAATAGTAGACTTAAACCATCCTTTTCCATTTTTGGAAAATAATAAATTATATATAATTTGTTATTTGGAAAAAAATGGAAAAAATGTTTTTGGCATTGTTCCCGTAAGGAAATCTTATGTTACATACTTACTATTACCGGGACAAAACACAGATTATATTTTAATGGAAGATATTTTATTAGCTCAAATGGAAAATATTTTTAAGGGCTATAAAATAATTAGCAAGAATGTTTTTAAGACGACCAGAAATACAGATTTTACAGATGATAGAGATACACTGGAAGAATTTGACGATTACCAAGCCTATATGAAAAATATTTTAAAAAAGAGGAAAAGGCTTGATGTGGTAAGAGTTGAATCCTGTGGAAAATTGCCGGAACCGGTGTTAGAATTTTTACTTAAGCAGCTAAATATTAAAGCAAAACAGGTTTTTGAACTGAATTCCCCCCTGCTTATGAAATATGTATTTACACTTATTGATGATATTCCAGGAGCAAGGAAAAATGAACTTCTTTACAAACCATTCATCGCCCACAATCCATTAGGACGAGATAGCTCAATTATTTCTGCTATTAGGGAAAAAGATAGGCTTTTGTCATATCCTTATGAAACGATGGAAACATTTTTGCAGCTATTAAAAGAGGCGTCTAAGGATTCTGAATGTAGGTCAATTAAAATAACAATTTATAGGCTGGCAAAGAATTCTAAAGTAGTTAGATATCTTTGCGATGCAGCTCAAAATGGGAAAGAAGTAACTGTTTTTGTTGAATTAAAAGCACGATTTGACGAAGAGAGTAACATTAACTATGCAAATATGCTTTATGAAGAAGGCTGCAATATAATTTACGGCTTTAATGCTTATAAAATACATTCAAAAATTTGTTTGATAACCTTTAGAGATAAATTTGGAAATCTTTCATATATAAGCCAAATAGGGACGGGTAACTATAACGAATCAACAGCTAAACAATATACGGATTTTTGTTTTATGACTGCAAATCCAGATATAGGTCTTGACGCTACAGACTTTTTTAAAAATATGTCCATGGGAAATTTGAATGGTAAATATAAGTACCTACTACAATCTCCCACATCTTTAAAAACAGGCTTAATGGATTATGTTAATATGGAAATTAATAAGGGAGAAAAGGGATATATTTGCTGTAAATTTAACTCTCTGACTGATAAAGAATTTATTGAAAAATTTGTTGAGGCTAGTCAAAAGGGCTGTAAGGTTGATTTGATAATTAGAGGAATTTCTTGTCTAATACCGGGTATAAAAGGCTACAGTGACAATATCACTATAAGGTCAATCGTAGGAAGATTTTTGGAACACCCAAGAATTTATGTTTTCGGAAAAGATGCCCAACATGTGTATATATCTTCAGCAGACCTTATGACTAGAAACACAGAAAAAAGAGTTGAAATCGCAACTCCTATACTTGATCCTGATATAAAAAAAAGAATTTTATCTTATATAGATGTGCAACTAAAGGACAATGTGGGAGGGAGGCTGATGAACTCCGGTGGAGAATACGAAAAATTTGACACAGACGGGGAGAAAATTTCATCTCAAGAGTATTTTATTGAAAAGGCAGAAAGGGAAGAAAAAGTTAAACAAGAAAATATTTATAGGCAATATGAAGATATTGTGGTGGAAAGAGAAGAAAAAACAAGTAAAGTTGGATTTTTCCAAAAGTTAATAAATTTATTTAAAAATTAATAATGCCTCCTAAGTTTTAGACTCCTTAAATATAAAGGGAGTCTTTTTTCAAGAAATTATTTCTAAAAAAAGTTAATAAATTTAATGGAGATTAAAACTTTATTTTTCTAGTGTGAACAAAAACTTATGAAAATTTAGGATAATCTTACTTAAAAAGTTATTGACTTTTAATAATATTATTGATACTATGACTGTACGAGAGCTCATGAAAGTGGGCGAAAGCGTGCCTAGGGATCCGAGATTTATCTAAGGACCGAGCGGTACGAGTGCCGTAGGCATTACACCATAGGGACAAAAGCCCAGGGGGATAGGTTTCGCTAACCTATCTCTCGGGCTTATTTTTTTTGAGAAAGGATGTTTTAAGATGGAAGTTACTTACAGAGGAAAGACAAAAAACTTATTTCAAGAAGATGGAAAATTTTTTATGCAATTTAAGGATGATATGACAGGAACTGATGGTGTTTTTGATACTGGCGGAAATCAAGTAGCAGGTTCAGTTGCAGGTGCAGGTCATGAATGTATTAAAGTTTCAAAATATTTCTTTGAAAGACTTAAAGAAGAAGGAATAAAAACTCACTATATAAATGCTGATCTTGAAAAAAATGTTATGGAAGTTAAAAAAGCTTCAGTTTTTGGCAAGGGTATTGAAGTTATTACAAGATTTATTGCAGTTGGATCTTTTATTAGAAGATATGGTTCATATATTGAAGAAGGAAAACCACTTAATAATTATACAGAAATAACTCTAAAAGATGACGATAGAGATGACCCTCTAATTATCGAAGATGCTTTAGTTCAATTAGGAATTTTAAAAGAAGGGGAATATGATAAAATTTGCCAAATGAATATTAAAATTTCTAATATCATTAAAGATATACTAAAGGAAAAAGGACTTGACCTTTACGATATTAAATTGGAATATGGTCGTTTAGCAGGTTCTGATGAAATAGTTTTAATTGATGAAGTTTCTGGAGGAAATATGAGAGCTTACAAGGATGGTAAGTATATTAAACCTCTTGAACTTTCAAAATATATGGGAATTTAATCAGAAATTATTTGTAGAAGGAAAAGATTGTTTTTACATTAAAAGTATTTTACTAGATATGATTTTCTTTTTTGTAGGACTTCTTTTCCTTAAATATGTTATAGGGTAAAAATTTATTAGGAGGTAAAATTGAGAGTTTCAATAATAATGGGTTCAATTTCCGATAGAGAAATTGCGGACAAAGTTGTAAAAAAACTTAAGGAATTTGATGTTCATTATGAAGTAAAAGTTATTTCAGCTCATAGGGCACTTGATCTTTTAAAAAATTATGTAGAAAATGCCCAAGAAGAATCTGAAGTATTTATTGGAATTGCTGGAAAAGCAGCTCACTTAGCTGGAGTAATTGCAGGTATAACAACAAGACCTGTAATTGGAATCCCTGTTAAGTCTTCTCTTATGGATGGACTTGATTCACTTCTTTCAACAGTTCAAATGCCAAGTGGCGTGCCTGTTGCTACAGTCGCAGTTAATGGCGGAGAAAATGCAGCAATTCTTGCAGTTCAAATGCTTGCTTTAAAAGATCAAGAACTTCAAAGAAAGCTTGACAATTTCAAAAAAACGATGGCTGAAAAAATTAAAAATACAGAATATAGATATGAAGGTTAAGATATGAGCGGAATATTTGGAGTATTTTCAAGCAAAAAAAATGTTAATGTTTTTCCTACAATTTATTCAGGTTTATTTGCCCTCCAACACAGGGGTCAAGATGCAATGGGAGTTTCATTATTAGAAAATGACAAACTTTCAGAAGTCAAGGGCAAAGGACTTGTAACGGATAACATTAAATTTGATAACATAAATAGATTAGAAGGATATGTGGGTTTATCTCACGTTAGATATCCATTTTCTGATGATGATAAAACCCTTTTACCTATGCCTTGGGTGTTTTATCCAGGAACTGAAGGGGAAAAAGCTTTAATAGCTATTGATGGAAAGTTTATTAATAAAGTTGAAGCCGAAGAAATCTCAGAAGTTTTAAATAGAAGTATGGATGATATTATAGAATTTATTTCTTATTTGAAGGGAGCTTATTCTATTTTATTTGCCAAAGAAGATAAGATGATTGCCATTCGTGACCCTTATGGAATAAAACCTCTTGTAATTGGTCACAAGGGTTGTGAAACTATAGTTTCAACAGAAAGTTGTGCTATAGAAGCTAATGGTGGTCAAGTGGATCACTTCTTGCAAGCTGGTGAAATAGTCGTTATCGACAAAAATGGTTATAAGTCTTATTTTGCCAAAGAAAGAGCTTATTGCCCATGTATTTTTGAAATGGTTTATACAGCAAGACCAGATTCTATAATTGATGGAGTTTCAGTATATGATGCTAGACTAAAAATGGGAGAAATACTTTATAGAGAAAATCCTGTTAAGGCAGATATAGTTGTTGGCTCTCCAGATTCAGGTCTTATTGCTGCTATTGGATTTGCCAAGGCTAGTGGAATAGAATATGAAAATGCCATCGTTAGAAATAAATATATAGGAAGAACTTTCATCCTACCAACAGATGATATGAGAAAAAAAGATATAAAAATTAAACTTAATCCGATTAAGAAATTTTTAAAGGGAAAGGATGTAGTTCTTGTTGATGACTCTATAGTAAGAGGAAATACTATAAAAAGAGTTATAGAAATATTAAAGGATTCAGGAGTCAATAAAATTCATATAAGAATAGCATCTCCTCCAGTAATTAATTCTGGTTCTTTAACCTTTGATATTCCAAAAGAAGAAGAACTTATTTCTCATGACAGAAGCATTGAAGAAGTTAGAAAACTAATAGGTGCCGATTCTTTAGGATATATTAGTTTAGAAGGCTTACGTGAAGCTTGCGGTAATAAAAATTACTATGAAAAATGTTTTGGGGGCAATGACCCATTTAAGGAGTAAGATAAATGTCAATTAATTATAAAGATGCTGGCGTTGATGTAGCAGCCGGTCAAGAAGAAGTTAAACTAATTAAAACTATTGTTGAAAAAACTCACGATTCTAATGTACTTTCAGCTATTGGAGGTTTTTCAGGTCTTTATGATATAAATTTCAAAAATATCGAAGAACCAGTTTTAGCTTCAGGAACTGATGGAGTAGGAACTAAGGTAATAATAGCTCAAAAGATGAAAAAAAATGACACTATTGGCATAGATTGTGTAGCAATGTGTGTAAATGATATTTTGTGCCAAGGTGCTAAACCTTTATTTTTCCTTGACTATATTGGAGCTGGTAAACTTGTGCCTGAAAAAATGGCAGAAATTGTTAAGGGTGTAAGTTTAGGATGTAAGATTGCTGGAGCTTCTTTAATTGGTGGAGAAACTGCAGAAATGCCAGGTGTTTATAATATTGACGATTATGATTTAGCAGGCTTTGCAGTAGGAATTGTTGATAAGAAAAAAATTATAGATAAATCTTTAATAAAAGAAGGGGATATTCTTTTTGGACTATCCTCTTCAGGCATACATTCAAATGGTTATTCACTGGTTAGAAAAATTGTATTTGAAGAAAATAACTTTTCCCTAGATCAAAAATTTCAAGGACTAGAAAAAAACTTAGGTCAAACTTTACTAGAACCGACAAAAATTTATGTTAAAGAGATGCTACCCCTTGTGGAAGAAGGTCTAATTCATGGAATGTGCCATATCACAGGTGGAGGTTTCTACGAAAATGTGCCGCGTATGATTCCAAATGGATTTTGTGCAAAAGTTGATTTAAGTAAAGTTAAAAGACCTCAAATTTTTAATTTATTACAAGAATGGGGAAATCTTAAATTAGAAGATATGTATGGAACTTTTAATATGGGTATAGGTCTAATTTTTGCAGTGGATAAAAATGATGAAAAGAAAGTAATGGATCATTTTAAAGATTATGATTCAATTTATAAAGTTGGTAGTGTAGTAAAAGGGGATAATAAGATTGACCTCAAATATTAATATTGCAGTTTTTATTTCAGGTGGCGGCACTAATCTTGCCGCCTTAATAGAAGGACAAGACAAAAACGTTTTTAAGGGTAAAATTAAGCTTGTTTTATCTAACAAAAAAAGTGCCTACGGCTTAGTTAGAGCTCAAAATGCAGGCATAAAAAATATTGTAGAAAAAGACAATGAAAAAATTTTTAGAATTTTGCAAGATGAAAATATTGATTTAATAGTCTTAGCAGGATATTTGAAAATTTTACCGGATTTTATTATTAAAAACTTTGAGAATAGGATTATTAATATCCACCCTTCTCTAATACCATCTTTTTGTGGAGATGGTTTTTATGGTATAAAGGTTCATGAAAAAGTTATTGAAAGTGGAGTTAAGCTAACAGGAGCAACTACTCATTTTGTTACGGCTGAAACTGACATGGGACCGATCATTATGCAAGAAGCTGTAAAGGTTAATTTTGAAGATAGTCCAGAAGTTTTACAAAAAAGAGTTTTGGAAGTTGAACATAGAATTTTAGTAGAAAGTGTAAGACTTTTTTGCCAAGGGTCTTTAAGAGTTATTGAAAACAGAGTGAAAATAGAAAGGTAGTATTATGAGAGCTTTAATTTCGGTTTATGACAAAGAAAATATTGTAGAATTTGCAAGAGAACTTGTAGCTTTAGATTGGGAAATTATCTCTACTGGAGGGACATTTAAAACACTAAAAGAAAATAATATTCCTGTTAAAGAAGTTGAAGAAGTAACAGGACAAAGAGAGATATTATCAGGCAGAGTAAAAACCCTTCATCCTAAAATTCATGGTGGTATTTTATTCAGAAGAGATAATAAAGACGATAAAAAAACTATAGAAGAAGAACAAATAAAGCCAATTGATATGATAGTTAATAATCTTTATCCCTTTGAAAATTGTCTTAGAGAAGGTAAAGACCATGAAACTTTAATAGAAAACATAGATATAGGTGGTCCATCAATGATTAGGGCTGCAGCAAAAAATTATAAGGATGTACTTATTGTTACAGAACCGTCAGATTATAAGAGCATAATAGAAGCTCTAAAAGAGAATAAAATTGATATGACTTTTAGAGAAACATTAGCCAGAAAAGCTTTTTCATTAACTGCTCATTATGACTCAGTTATCTGTAATTATTTTCAAGAAAAAGCAGAAGAAAAATTTCCAAAATATATCAATAAATCATATACCTTCTCAAATAAGTTGAGATATGGAGAAAATTCTCATCAAGAGGCAGCTTATTACCAAGGAAAAATTTATGCACCATATAAAAAATTACATGGAAAAGAAATTTCCTACAATAATCTTTATGATATGTTTGCAGCAGTTAAAGCAGCTCGTGAATTTGATGATATAACAGTTGTTGCAGTAAAACATACAAACCCTTGTGGCATAGGAAGTGGAAAAAGTGTTAAGGAAGCTTTTATAAAAGCAAGAGATTGTGATGATGAATCAATTTTTGGTGGTATAATTGCAATAAACCATATTGTAGATAAAGAAGCAGCCGAACTTTTGCATGAAATTTTCTTGGAAATTGTTGTAGCACAAGGCTTTACTTCTGAAGCTCTTGAAATCTTGGAAAAGAAGAAAAATATAAGACTTATTGAGCTTAAAGATTTCAATAACTTTGAATTAGACACATCTTTTAAAGAAGTTTTAAATGGGATAATTGTTCAAGATTATGATGATATTTTATTAGATGAAGATAAGTTGCAAATTGTTTCAAAAAATAAACCCACAGAAAAAGAAATGGAAGATTTGAAATTTGCCTTTAAGTGTGTAAAATATACTGCTTCAAATTCAATAGTAATTGCAAAAGATGGAGCAAGTCTTGGGATAGGTCAAGGACAAACAAAGAGATCTTGGGCAGTTGAGGAAGCAATTGAAAGGGCTGGAGAAAAAATTAAGGGAGCAGTTTGTGCATCTGATGGATTTTTCTTTAGAGATACTATGGAACTTTTAAATAAGGCTGGAGTAAGGGCTATTATACAGCCAGGAGGCTCTGTAAAAGACAAGGAAGTAATTGAATATGCAGATGAACACGAAATGGCAATAATTTTTACAGGAATCAGACATTTTAGACACTAGGAGGAATATGAAAGTATTAATTATTGGAACAGGCGGAAGAGAAAATGCTCTTGCTTGGAAAATTTCTAAATCAAAAAATATAGATAAGATTTATATGGCAAAGGGCAACGGAGGAAGTCAAGATTTTGCTACAAATGTTGATATTTCCCCTACAGATATTGATGGATTATTAGATTTTGCCAAAAAAGAAAAAATTGATTTAACAGTTGTGGGTCCTGAAGATCCACTTTGTGCAGGAATTGTAGATAAATTCAAAGAAAATAATTTAAAAATTTTTGGACCCGATAAAGCTTGTGCAAGGTTTGAAGGGTCAAAAGAATTCACCAAGAAATTTTTGGAAAAATATAATATCCCTACTGCAAAATATAAATCTTTCATAGATTATGACAGTGCAAAAAATTATCTAGGAGAATTTTCCTATCCCTTAGTTATTAAGGCTGACGGTTTGTGCTTAGGTAAAGGTGTATTTATATGCCAAGATAAAAAAGAAGCCTTGGAATCTCTGGAAAAAATTTTTATAGATAAAATATTTAAAGACCAAGGAAAAAAAGTAGTAATAGAAGAATATCTAAAGGGTTTTGAAGCATCGCTACTGTGCATAGTTTCAAATAATAAATTCTTCCCATTACAAACTTGCAAGGACCATAAGCAAATATTTGACGGCAACGTGGGACCAAATACAGGGGGAGTTGGCACATATTCGCCAGGCGATAAATTTTCACAAAAAACCGAGGAAGAGATTAGAAAGATTTTAAAAGGCATAGAAATAGGATTTAATAAAGAAAAAATATCCTACTATGGAATTTTATTTATTGGTTTTATGATTGAAAATGATATTCCAAAAGTCTTGGAATTTAATGTGCGTTTTGGAGATCCAGAAACAGAAGTATTGATGCCAAGATTAAAAGGCGATTTGCTGGAAATTATGATGAAAACTTTAGATAATACCTTAAGTGAAGATGATATAAAGTGGAAAGATGAAGTTTCTTTAACAACAATTTTATGCTCAGGAGGTTATCCAAACTCCTATCAAAAAGGTAAAGAAATTACAGGACTTGATAAAGTTGATGGAGATGTAATTATTTTCCATAATGGAACAGTAAAAAAAGATGGAAAGTATTATACTGATGGTGGAAGAGTTTTATCAGTAACAAGCCTTGGAAAAGATTTAATAGAAGCAAGGAAAAAAGTATATAAAAATATTGAAAAAATAAATTTTCAAGATATGTACTACAGAAAAGACATAGGTTTAATATAAAAAAATATAATATTTAAGAATTTGAAACAGTCCAAGAGGGCTGTTTCTTTTTTATTTTAAAAAACAGGAGAAAATTTATTTTTATTTTCCGAAAAAATATATTGTAAGAGCAATAGAAAAGTTATTAAAAATCTATTGACATAGTTATTAAAACAATATAAACTATTTAAAGAAATTAAATAAAATAATTATAAAAAGGAGAATAATTATGACTTTTGATAAAATTAAAAATATTATTGTAGAAAATTTAGGAGTTAGCCCTGAAGAAGTTAAGCTCGACTCGCTTCTTTCTGATGATTTAGGAGCTGATTCTTTGGATGCGGTCGAAATTTCTATGGCTATTGAAGAAGAATTTGGTATAGATATTCCTGATGAAGTTTTGGAAAAGTTTAAAAAAGTTTCAGATATAGTAAACTTCGTAGATAAAGAAAATGAATAATTTTGACACTATCTTTGATAAATTTATAAATTCAAATTTGTCAAAATTAAAATTTAAAGATAATAATTTTGAACTTTTTTTAGAAAAGGGTGGAGAAAAAGCGGAAATTGAAATAAAAAATACAGAGACACCTTTAAAAGAAACTCATGAAAAGACTTTTGAAGAGATATGTTCTCCAATTGTCGGTGTTATTTATTTATCACAGGGACAGGGTAAGGAAAATTATGTTTCGCTAAATTCCAAGGTTAAGAAGGGTCAAGTTTTATGTATCCTAGAAGCAATGAAAGTTTTTAACGAGCTTAAGGCACCCTTTGACGGAATTATAAGAAAAATTAACTTCAATAGCGAAGACTTGGTTGGCCAGGGAGATGTAATTTTTGAGATGGAAAAATGTTAAAAAAAGTATTAATTGCAAATAGGGGAGAAATTGCCCTGAGAATTATTAGAGCTTGTCATGAAATGGGAATCAAAACTTGCGCAGTTTATTCCAAGGCAGATGAAAATTCATTGTTTGTAAAACTAGCTGATGAAAGTTATTCAATTGGCGAGGCTTTGCCGGCTAAATCATATTTAAATGTTTATAAAATTTTGACTGTGGCAAAGGCAAGAAATTGTGATGGTATTCATCCAGGCTATGGATTTTTATCAGAATCATATTATTTTGCAAATCTTGTCAGGAAAAATAAAATCAAATTTATAGGACCGGACCCAGAAACTATTAAAAATATGGGCAATAAATCTCTTGCTATAAAAACAATGAGAGAAAATGGAGTGCCAACAGTTCCTGGTTCTGATGGGAATGTAAAAAGTGTTGAAGAGGCTATAAAAATAGCCGAAAAAATTTCTTATCCCTTGCTTTTAAAGGCATCTAGTGGCGGTGGTGGCAAAGGAATAAGAAGGGTAGATTCTAGGGAAGAATTGGTGGAAAAATTTCCTCTAGTTAAAATGGAAGCCAAGGCATCTTTTAAAGATGATTCAATATACATGGAAAAATTAATAGAAAATCCTCGACATATAGAAGTCCAAATACTTTGTGATGATTTTTCTAATATTTTATGTTTAGGTGAAAGAAACTGCTCTATACAAAGAGAAAATCAAAAAATGATTGAGGAATCTCCATCACCTGGCATATCCCAAGGCTTGAGAGAAAAATTATATGATGCAGCAAGAAAATCTGCCAAGGCTTGTGCATATAAAAATGCTGGGACTGTGGAATTTTTAGTTGATAAAGATGAAAATTTTTATTTTTTAGAGATGAATACAAGAATTCAAGTTGAGCATCCGATTACAGAAATGGTTACAGGTGTTGATTTAGTCAAGAGCCAACTTAAAATAGCATCTGGTCTTGATATAAAAAATTTAAAAGTTGAACTTAAGGGCCACGCTATTGAAGCAAGAATTATAGCTAAAGACCCCCTAAATAATTTTTCAGTTTCCTGCGGACGAGTAAATTTTTTTCATGAGCCTGGGGGAGTTGATACAAGATTTGATTCAGATTTATTTACTGGATCAGAAATTTCACCTTATTATGATTCTATGGTCGGTAAATTAATTGTCAAGGATAGGACAAGAACTTTAGCTATAAAAAAACTTAGGAGGGCCTTGGAAGAAACTTTCGTTTCTGGAATTTCAACAAATATCTGGTACTTATACACAATTTGCCACGATTTTTCCTTTATTAAAGGTAATTATGATACGTCCTTTATAAAAAATAATGAAGAAAATATATTAAAAGTAATGAGGTCTTACTATGACAAGTTTTTGGAATAATAGAAAAAAACTTTTAGCTGATATAAGGTCTGGAAGAAATTTAGCAAAGATTAAGGCTAGAGGTAAAAAAATCCGAAAATGTCCCATCTGCAACAAGTATATATCAGAGGAAGAATTAGAAAAAAATTCCTACATTTGCAAATGCGGTGGATATTTTCCCATGCCAGCCTTAAAAAGAATTGATGAAATTATGGATGCCTCCTATGAAGTCATTGATTTTGATATTTCATTTTCAAATAAAATAAATTATCCCAATTATGATAGAAAATATTTAAACGCTCATATAAGAACTGGTTTAAAGGAAGCTGTGGTACTAGCAAAAGGGAAAATTTTATCCTATCCTTGCCTTGTTTTTGCAATGGAAAAAGAATTTTTTATGGGTTCAATGGCATTAAATACAGGTAAAATTATCAGAAAAGCCATTGAAATCGCACAAGAAAACTCCCTTCCTTTGATTTCCTTTGCCCTAAGTGGGGGTGCAAGAATGCAGGAGGGGATTTTTTCTCTTATGCAGATGGCAAATACTGTCAACGCTTTATCAAAATTTTTGCAAAAAAATTTATACATTTCAGTTTTGACAAATCCCACAATGGGTGGTGTAACGGCAAGTTTTGCAAGCCTAGGCGATATAATCGTTGCTGAAAAGGATGCTCATATTGGTTTTTCAGGTCCAAGAGTTATAGAAAAAACTTTAAATATTAAATTATCTGAGGATTTTCAAAGTGCTGAGCTTCTTTTAGAAAATGGTTTTGTAGATGAAATTTTATGTAGAAAAGAAATACGTCAATATTTAGGAAAAATTTTATCATTTCATGAGGATATGTATGGCAATTAAAGATATATTTGAAAATTATTACAGAAAATTAAATAAAGATATAGATATGCAAAGCTACAAAAAATATATGGAAAATAAAATTTCTAACATTTCCATCAGCTCGACTGATAGGCTCTATCTTGCTAGAGAAAAAAACAGACCGACATCTATAGATTTTTTAGATAATATTTTAGAGGATAAGCTGATTTTTAAAGGTGACCGCATAGGTGGAGAAGACTCTTCAATAATTTCTGGAATAGGTAGAATAAAAGACTTAAATATTTCTTTCGTAGCTATAGAAAAAGGAAAAACTTTTCAGGAAAAAGTAGAAAACAATTTTGGTATGGTTAGCCCTGAAGGTTTCAGAAAAGCTATAAGAATTTTTAAAGAAGCAGAAAAATTTAATAGACCTGTACTAACAATAATTGATACTCCAGGAGCTAATCCCTCACCAAAATCAGAAGAAAATGGTCAATCTCAACAAATTGCCAATTCTCTTTTAACGATGTCTTCTTTAAAAGTTCCTATAATTTCAATAATTATTTCTGAAGGATATTCCGGAGGAGCCTTATCTTTAAGTCTTTGTGATTATTTAATTATGCTTGAAAATGCAATATTTTCCATTCTTTCACCTGAGGGTTTCGGTTCAATAATTTTTAGAGATTCAAGTAAAGTAGAAGAAGCTGCAAAACTTTTAAAATTTACTGCAAAGGATATGAAAGATTTTGACATCTGTCAGGAAATAATTCCGGAGAAAATTGATCCATCTTATGAGTATTATAAAGAAATTTTTTCTTATTTACAAAAAGATGTATATGAAAAATTTAAAGATTTACAAAAATTTTCATCAGTAGAATTAATAGAAAAAAGACACGAGAGGTATATGAATTGGGATTAATTATAGAAAAAGCTTCAAAAATTGATTTAGAGGATAAAAGAGATAATTTTTATTTTGAAAAAAGACTGGATACTACAGATGAGTGGATAAGAAAAAGAACAGGAATAAAAGAAAGATTTATATCCCATACTCCTCTTTCTGAAATGGCTACAGATGTGGCTTTTAAATTAAACTTAAGTCAGGAAGAGAAAGAAAGAATAAAAATACTAATAGTTTCAACTATTGGTGGGGACTATATTGTTCCATCTTTAGCTTCTTATGTTCATGGAAAATTATCTCTTCCACAGGAAGTTTTAGCCTTTGATATAAATATGGCTTGTTCAGGTTTTGTTGGAGCAAGCATCTTATGCGAAACTTATCTCAAAGAAAATGAGCTAGCTCTTGTAATTGGAGCTGAAAAATTATCAGATTTTACGGACATGGCAGATAGGTCTACTGCGATAATTTTTGCCGATGGTGCAGGAGCAGTTTTGTATAAAAAGGATTCATCAAAATTTTATAAGGACTTAGGGACAATTTTTGATAGTAAAAATTTGACTTTAAAAAGAAATTCTTATTTAAAAATGAATGGTAGGGAAGTTTTTAAATTTGCTATCAATGAAGTTCCCAAGTCTATAAAGAAACTTTTGCAAGAATCAGGTCTAAAAGATGAGGATATAGATATATTTTTACTTCATCAGGCAAATGAGAGAATAAAAAATTCAGTAGAAAAACATTTTAAAGGATATTTTTATTCAAACATAGAAACAATGGGCAATACATCTTCGGCTTCTGTGGCAATGAGCCTGGGAGATTTGTATGAAAAAAATATATTAAAGGACAAAAAAATTCTTCTCTGCGGTTTTGGAGGAGGATTAAATTATCAAACGTGTATAGTTAGGGGTTAAAATGAATTTAGAAAAAATTTTAAATATAAAATATCCCTTTATTCAGGGAGGGATGGCAAATATTTCTAAGGGAAAGTTTGCAGCAAGCGTATCTGAAGCTGGTGGATTAGGTTTAATAGGTACAGGTGGGATGAGCCCAGAAGATCTGCTTAAAGAAATAAAAATCGCAAAAGAAAATACAGATAAATTATTTGGAGTTAATCTTCTTTTGCTAAATCCTCAAATTGATGCCTTGGTTGATATTGTGATTTCACAAGGAATAAAATTTCTAACTACAGGAGCAGGAAACCCTGGCAAATATATGAAAAGATTTAAAGAAAATAAGATCAAAGTGTTTCCAATAGTATCATCCATAGCCCTTGCAAAAAGAATGGAAAAGTTAGGTGCTGATGGAATAATTGTTGAAGGCGAGGAGGCGGCTGGCCACATAGGAGATATTTCAACAATGGTACTTCTTCCTCAAGTAGCACAAGCAGTAAATATTCCTGTAGTAGCAGCCGGTGGTATAGGATCAGGTAGGCAAATTTTTGCTGCGGAAGTTTTAGGAGCAAGTGGAATTCAGTTTGGCACAAGTTTACTAGCAACTTTTGAATGCCCAATCCACCAAAATTATAAGGAAAAAATAATAAAATCAAAATCTTCTAACATAACAGTTATAGGACTGACAAATGCTTATAAAACAAGAGTAATAAAAAATAAGATGGCAAGGACTTATCTTGAAATTGAAAAAACAAATAAAGATAAACTTGCTCTAGAAAAACTTACCTTAGGAGCCTTGAAAAAAGCAGTTGAGGTTGGTGATATGGAAAATGGGTCAATTATGGCAGGAGAAGTTGTCGGGCAAATAAATGAAATACTCTCTATCAAGGACTTATTTGAAAAATTTTACCATGAATATAAAGAAGTTCGAGAATTTTATGAGAATAGAAGATAAGGTAAAAATACCAATAATCCAGGGAGGAATGGGAGTAGGAATTTCTCTTTCAAAACTTGCAGGAAGTGTTGCATCATTAGGCGGCATTGGAACAATTTCAGCAGCTGATATTGGCTTTAAAGAAAAAGATTTTTTTAAAAACAGAAAGACTGCTAACTATAGGGCAATTTTTCAGGAAGTTAAAAAAGCTAAAGAAATTTCTAAAGGCAAAGGTATTATTGCCATGAATATTATGTATGCCACCTTAGATTACGATGAGATTGTAAAAAAATCAATTGAAGCTGGTGTAGATTTGATAGTTTCTGGGGCAGGACTTCCTTTAAATTTAGCCGAGCTGACAAAGGGGAAAAATGTCTTAATCGGTCCTATTGTTTCATCTCTAAGGGCATTAAGAATAATTTTAAAGAGATGGAAAAAAGTTGATAAAGTTCCAGATCTAATAATTGTAGAAGGTCCTTTAGCTGGTGGCCATCTCGGCTTTAAAGATGTAAATAAAGCTAAAAGCCTAAGAGAAATTACAAAAGAAATTTTAAATTTTTTAAAAGAAGAAAATTTACAAATCAAAGTTTTTCCAGCAGGCGGCATAAGAAATAAAGAAGAAGTCCAAGAATTTTTATCCATGGGAGCTTATGGAGTTCAAGTTGCAACACCCTTTATAGCAAGTTACCAGTGTGATGCTCATGAAAATTTCAAAAAAGAAATCATAAGGGCAAGAGATGAAGATTTATCAATAATAAATTCTCCAGTAGGAATGCCCGCAAGGGCAATAAAAAATAAGTTTCTTTATGATATAGAAAAAGAAAATATCAAGAAAAGAAATATTTCTTGCATAAGATGCATAAAAACTTGTGACTCAATAAATATGAAATACTGTATTTCAGAATATCTAATAAAATCTGTCCTAGGCTTTGAGGGACTTGTATTTTCAGGAGCAAGAATAGATCAAATAAATAAAATTAGAAATGTAAAAGAAATTATAGGAGATTATTTTAATATATGAAAGCATTACTATTTGCTGGTCAAGGCTCACAAATAATGAATATGGGTCTTGATTTTTATGAAAATTCTAAAGAGGCAAGAAGTTTTATTGATAATTTAAAAGAAAAAGATGAAATTTTAAAAGTTCTTAATATGGATGAAGAAAAACTTAAAGAAACAAAAAACACCCAGCTTGCCCTTATAGCTTTCCAAACAATGGTATCTTTTTTGCTAAGAGATATAGATTTTGATGGCTTTTCCGGTTTATCTATTGGAGAATACTCTGCCCTTTATAAGTCAGATGTAATAAGCATAGAAGATACAATTAAAATTGCAAAATATAGGGGGCAAAGGATGCAGGAAGTTTCCAAAAAACTTGACACATCAATGTATGCCTTGATGACAAATAATTATATCCTTGTAGAGGAAGTTTTAAAAAAATTAAGCACAAAAGAAAATTATGGACAAATTTCAAACATCAATACTGATGGACAGATAGTAATTTCTGGGTCTAAGGATAATTTGCAGGAAGCAGTAAAAATATTTAAAGATAGGGGCATTAGATCTATTTCCCTTAAAGTTTCAGGTCCTTTCCACACATCTTATATGAATCCAGTGAAAGAAGATTTGAGAGATTTTTTTGAAAATATTGAATTTAAACCACCCCAAAAAAGTCTTTACCTAAACCTAAGCGGACAAAAATATGAGGGTGGAGATTTAAAAGAAATAATGGCTTTTCAAGTAGCAAGCCCAGTAAAATTTAAAAGTATAATTGAAAATATGATAAATGATGGAATTGATACATTTGTAGAGATAGGATTTTATAATGTTCTTTCAAAGTTTGTCAAAAAAATTAATAAAAACGTAAAGACTTATGCGATATCAACTTACAAGTCTTATGAAGAATTTAGGAGTAAATATGAATAAAGTAGTCCTGATCACGGGAGCAAGTGGCAAGATTGGTCTAGCTTGTGCTAGAAAATTTAAAGAAGAAAATTATAAGCTTGCACTGGCTTATAGAAGTGAAGAAAAATTAATAAATTTATGTGAATTTAAAGATGATAAGGATGTAATTTTCCTTAAAGGTGATTTAAGAAATTCATCCGATTGTAAAAATATTGTAGAAAAAACCATTGAAAAATTTGGTCAGATTCATGTCCTTATTAATAATGCTGGAGTCACAAGAGATAAACTTCTATTGACAATGAAAGATGAAGATTTTTCCTATGTTATAGAAAGCAATTTATATTCAGCCTTTTATATGTGTAAATATGCCTTGAAAAATATGATAAAAAATAAATATGGAAAGATTATAAATATTTCCTCTGTGGTAGCCTTAAGAGGTAATATTGGTCAGGCAAATTATGCAGCATCAAAAGCAGGACTTTTGGGTCTAACAAAATCTTTAAGTGCAGAAGTTGCATCAAGAAATATAAATGTAAATGCCATATGCCCAGGTTTTATAAAAAGTCAAATGACACAGGGCTTAGAAGATAAATATGTAGATAAAATTTCAGCCAAAAGATTGGGAGAAGCAAAAGATGTTGCAAGTCTTGCATATTTTTTAGCAAGTGAAGATTGCTCTTATATTCATGGACAAGAAATTGTAGTTGATGGAGGATTATTATGAATAGAGTCGTAGTTACTGGAATTGGTTTTATATCTCCCTTGGGAAATACCATAGATAAGCTTACAAAAAATTTAAAAATAGGCAAGAATGCTTTAAATGAAATTTCACTCTTCGACAACAAAAATTCTAAAGTAAAATTTGCATGCCAAGCTGATATAAATCTTGAAGATTTCTTTTCAAAAAAAGAATTGAGAAGGATGGATAGGGTCAGTGCCTTTGGCATTTTGGCAGCAAGAGATGCATTAAAAGATAGTAAACTTTCAAAAGAAGAAATAAAAAACGCATCAATAATTATAGGGACAGGAATTGGTGGACTTACAACAATAGAGGAAGAAAGCGAGAAAGCAAATACCAAGGGATATGAAAAAATTTCTCCATTTTTTATTCCAAAGTCAATAGCAAATATAACATCTGCCATGATAGCAATAGATTTAGGTATTCATGGATACTCCTCCACAAGTGTAACAGCCTGTGCTTCATCACTAACAGCAATTTTAGATGCCTACAGGCATATAAAAGATGGTTACAATAATATAGTTATAGTTGGTGGAAGTGAAGCATCTATTAATAGATTAGGAATTTTTGGTTTTGAATCAATGAAAGCCTTGAGCACTTCAGATGATATAAATAGAGCCTCTATTCCCTTCGATAAAGAACGACAAGGATTTGTGATGGGAGAGGGAGCAGGAATTTTAGTTTTAGAAGAATACGAGCAAGCTAAAAAAAGAAAGGCAAAAATTTATGGAGAAATTATAGGAGCAGGAGCAACAACAGATGCCTATCATATAACTGCTCCCTTAGAAAGTGGAGAATTTGCCAAAAAAGCCATGGAAGAAGCCTTAGCTTCAGCTAAAATTGATGCCACAAAAATTGAATATATAAATGCTCACGGAACTTCAACTAAGTTAAACGACAAAGTGGAAAGTAAAATTTATAAAGAACTTTTTACTCATGCAAATATTTCCTCCACAAAATCAATGACAGGTCATCTCTTAGGTGCAAGTGGAGCCTTAGAAGCAATAATTTCTTTAATAGCCTTGGATAATAATTTCATTCCTCCGACAATTAATTATAAAGAAAAAGATGATGAGTGCCCAATAAATATAAATACCAAAGCCCTAGACAAAAATTTGACCTATGTAATGACAAATTCACTTGGTTTTGGCGGTCATAATGTTTCAGTAATTTTTAAGAAGGTAAAAGATGAAATATGAAATAGAAGAAATTTTAAAAATTCTTCCCCACAAATATCCCTTTGTATTAATAGATAAAATAATAGATGGTGAAGAAGGTAAATGGGCATTAGGGGTAAAAAATCTCACATACAATGAAGAATTTTTTCAGGGACATTTTCCAGATAGACCCATAATGCCGGGGGTTTTAATAATAGAAGCCTGTGCACAAACAGGAGCAATTGCAATTTTATCAGCAAATAAAAATAAACTTGCAGTCTTTACGTCTATAAAAAATGCAAAATTTAAAAGCCAGTTGAAGCCAGGCGACACAGCATATATAAAAACTCAGCTTGTAAAAGAAAAATTAAATATAGGCATAGCAAAATCACAAGTAAAAGTAGAAGATAAGATAGTAGCCACTTGCGAATTTTCCTTTGCCCTTATAGATAAATAAAAAAGTGTAAAAATTCATATTATATTTTACTTTAGTAACATTTAAACTTGAAATTTAATGTACTTTTATTATGAGTAAATTGTCCAATTCTATTTTTCTATATATTTTTATAGATATTATAGACCATTGTTAAAAATAAAATATAATTATTAATTATAGACTAAAATTTTATCCTACTATATAATTACAAGGAAAGTGCTAATATTTATGCCTATCACTATTTATGAGTATGGTAGAGAAATTCTAAATTTATTGTTTTAGAATAAGTTTTACTTTATTTATAAATTATTTTGTGCATAAAAAATAATAACAAGTTTTAAAATATAGAATATTTTCTTTAGCACTTTAAAAAATATGGAAAAATATTATAAATTATTAAAATCCTATAAAAATTGCAGGTGTAAAATGAGTTTTGAAATAAAAGGAATAGAAAATTTAAACAATGAAGAAAGATTAAAATATATGGTTAGTTTTGCCAAAGCAACAATAGAAATTGAAAGTGATTTTGTTGCAATGATGGCAAATTTATCTTCAGTAATAATGGCAACAATAAAAGATCTTAATTGGGCAGGATTTTATATAGTTCGTAAAGACCAGTTAGTTCTTGGACCTTTTCAAGGATTGCCAGCTTGCACTAGACTAAAAGATAAGGGTGTATGTGTAAGTGCTTGGCAAAATAAGTCTATTATAAGAGTAAAAAACGTGCATGAATTTAAGGATCATGTAGCTTGTGACAGTTCATCAAATTCTGAAATGGTTCTTCCTATAAAAATACATGGAGAGGTGATTGCGGTTTTGGATTTAGACTCGCCAAAAATTGCAAGATTTGGAGAAGTTGAAGAAAAATATTTTGCAGACTTAGTAAAACTTATGGAAGACCAATTAGAAAAAACATATGAAGAATTAAAAAATATTTAATTTTGCATTAAGCATTTATATAATTTATTATAATTACTACAGGTTTTTATTAAAAAATTTTTCTTGTTTATATTAACTCTGTGTGAATTTCAATTGACAAAAATTTATCATAGTTATATTATAGTAGAAGTTGGGCGATTTTTGTCTAAGAAAACTATGAATGGAGTGTGAATATGAAAAAGAAAGTTAATTTTTTTGATAGTCTTGTTTTTAAATTAATTATTGCAATAATTATAGGTATTTTTCTTGGGCAGAGTATCAATGAGAATTTAGTAGGAGTTGTTGATGCCATAAAAAGAATATTAGGAGATTTTATTGGCTATATGGTTCCTCTAATAATACTTGGTTTTATTTCACCTTCTATTGTTAGTTTGAAAGATTCAGCAGGAAAGATTTTATCTGTAACTTTAGCTATTTGTTATATATCCTCAGTTGGAGCTGCTACTATGTCTTTATTTGCAGGAAGAATTATTATTCCTCATTTAAATATTGCTGAAAATGTAGTAAGTGCTAATGAACTTCCTAAAGCTATTTTTAATCTTGAAATAGCACCTATTATGCCTGTAATGACTGCTCTTATAACATCAGTCTTGATTGGACTGAGCGTCTTATGGACAAACTCAAAAACTTGGGAGAATCTTCTTTTGGAATTTAATAAGATTGTTTTAGCTATGGTTGATAAAGTCGTTATTAGATTTTTGCCTTTTTATATTGGTCTGACTTTTACCGAACTTTCTTATGAAGGTGTAGTTATACATGAACTTCCAGTATTTTTAAAGATAATTTTAATTGTTATAGTTGGTCATTTTATATGGATGGGTTTTCTATATTCTATTGGAGGTTTTATTTCTAAGGCAAATCCTAAAGAAGTTTTTAAACATTATGGTCCGGCTTATTTTACAGCAGTGGGAACTATGTCTAGTGCGGCAACTCTTCCTGTAGCCTTAAAATGTGCCAGAAAATCTAAGGTTTTAGATGCCCAGATAAGAGATTTTGTCATACCTATTTGTGCTAACACACATCTGTGCGGCTCAGTTTTAACAGAAACTTTTTTTGTTATGACTGTATCTCAAATTCTTTATGGTGCTATGCCTAAAATTCCTACTATGATTTTATTTATTTTGCTTTTGGGTATTTTTGCAATTGCAGCTCCTGGAGTTCCAGGAGGGACTGTTGTAGCATCTCTTGGTTTGATTACTAGCGTTTTAGGTTTTAACGATACAGGCACAGCCCTTATGTTGTCAATTTTTGCCCTTCAAGATTCTTTTGGAACTGCTTGTAATATAACTGGAGATGGAGCTATCGCTCTTATTGTTACAGGTATTTTTAAAAAAGTTCCAGGGAAAAATGAAAATTCTATAAATGTGAAAAATAATAATTAGTTAATTGGAAACTTGCTTTGTTCAAGTTTCTATTTTTTTATTTGACAAAATGAAAAATGAGTAATATTATAAGTGGGAATTCGCAAAAGAAGGAAAGTGGATGATATGATTATTGATTACAGAAGAGAAAATATGGCTGAATCTTTCCGCTTGGCAGTTTTATTGACATTAACGGGTGGATTCCAAGATGCATATTCATACTTTGCCAGAGGAGGAGTTTTTGCAAATGCCCAAACGGGTAATGTGGTTCTTTTGGCTAAGCAACTTGTTACAGGAAATCTTGAAGGTACAATAAAATACTTAATTCCTATAGGAGCATTTTTTATAGGAGTTTTTGTAGCTGTTTTTATTGAAGAAAAATTAGCCGATAAGTTAAAATTTAATTGGCGACAAATGATTTTAGGCTTTCAAATTCTTATAGTTATTTTTTGTGGCTTTATGCCCGAAAAATATAACAGTATTGTTAATGCACTCTTGTCTTTGTCTTGTTCTATGCAGATTACTGCTTTTAAAAAAATAAAGGGACTTTCTACAAATACCGCTATGTGTGTTGGAAATATTAGAAATGCTAGTGATCACTTGGCAAGGTTTTTATTTTTAAAAGAGAGAGGATTTTTTAAAAATGCTATTCATTATTATACAATCATTTTTGTATTTGCTATTGGCGCAGCTTTTGGTTATACCTGTGTTAGCAAATTTTCTTTAAGAGGTGTTTGGGGAGCTTTGATTTCTTTAATTATTGCTTTTATTCTATTTTTCCTTGAAATTGATGAGGATGAAAGGGAAGAAGATATTAAAGAAGGAAAGTTAGTTAAGTAAAATTTTATATTGTTTTAATAAATAAGGGAACTTCAAAAAATGAAGTTCTTTTTTTGTTGACTTTAAATGTTAAAAACTGAGAGAAATTTCATATTATCTATATATTTTAAAATACCAATAAATTTTTTTATTTTGCTCAATGACTGATAAAAAAACAAAGTTTTATATAAACTATAAAAATGTATTGACAAACGGAACTGATGTTTTTAAAATATATTTAAACAAATGTTTGGGGGGTTTTTATGGATATATTACATGTGGATATGAACAGTTTTTATGTTTCTTGCGAACTTATAGACAAGCCAAATTTAAAAAGTCAACCCGTTGCTGTTGGTGGAGATGAAAAGTTAAGACACGGGATAATTCTTGCTAAGACTCCTATGGCAAAAAAGTTTGGAGTTTTAACTGGTGAACCTATATGGCAAGCTAAAAAGAAATGCCCAAATCTTTTAATTTTCCCACCAAATTATGAGAAATACATAAGAATTTCCAAGGCTGCTCAAAAAATTTATTATTCTTATACAAATCAAGTTGAACCTTACGGTATGGATGAGTGTTTTTTAGATATCACGGGAAGTAAAAAACTTTTTGGAAGTCCTGAAAAGATTGCCTTTGAAATTAAGGAAAGAATAAAAACTGAGCTTAAAGTTACCGTTTCTGTGGGTCTGAGTTTTAATAAAGTCTTTGCTAAATTGGCAAGTGATATGAGAAAACCTGATTATTGCACTTTTATATATAAGGAAAATTATAAAAAAATTGTATGGCCTTTAAAGGTTCAGGATATGATAATGATTGGACCTCAAACTACTAAAAAGCTAAATAAAATCAATATAAAAACCCTAGGAGATTTAGCGGAGGCTGACCCTGAAATTTTGAGAAAAAATTTGGGCATTAATGGGATAAAAATTTATAATTGGGCAAATGGTATGGATAATACTAGGGTTAAGGATTATTATCAGATTATTCCAATAAAAAGTATAGGCCGTTCTATAACTTGTAAGGAAGATCTTTTAAATTATGAAGAGGTGAGGGCTGTAATTCAAAAGCTTTGTGAAGATATATCTAAAAGGTTAATAGAGAATAACTATCTGGCAAGGGGTGTTAATGTTGGTTATAGAAAAAATAATTTATCTCACGAGAGTTCAGATGTTTTATTAGATTATCCGTCAAATTCCACCCTGGAAATTTCAGCTAAGGCTATGGATGTTTTTTTGAAAAACTTTACTTTTAAAGATGATGAAAAAATAAGGGCCTTATATATAAGGGCTATAAAGCTTATACAAAATAGAGAGGCTATTCAGGTGGATTTATTTAATGATGTAAAAAAACATTTCAAATACTTAAGTCTGGAAAAAGCTATTTATAATATAAGAAATAGATATGGTAAAAATTCAATAACTTATGGGAATTTGATAGGGGATTTAAAAATGCCTAATGATGGTAGGGAACTTGTGACAATGCCGACTTCGTTTTGGATTTAAGAAAAATAAAGAGAAATTATGTAGATAAGATTAGAGGTTTTTATAAACTGATAAATTTGATGCAATTTCTAAGGTAAATTTTATATAATGAGGCGGATCTATTTTACTATTATTTGAAAAATATATTAATTTCTGCTAAAATCTTTGATGTTGGTTCGAAACCATCCCAACTAAAAAAAACTAAGGAGGACAATTTAATATGAAAGTCAAAGACTTAGCCAAAAATGCTATATTAATTGCAGTTTATATTTTAGCAGTAAATATAAACCCTATAGGATTTATGGCTATTCAATTTCGTGTAGCTGAAGCACTTTCAGTTATACCATTTTTTAATCGCAAGTTTGTACCTGCCCTTATTATAGGTGGAGCTTTAGCAAACTTATATTCACCACTAGGATTAGTAGATATGGCTGTGGGGGGAGCATGTGCCATTATAACTTATATTTTTAGCAAGTACATCGAAAATAATTATATTAACTCATTTATTTTTGCACTTGCATCAGGCATACTTGTATCTCTAGAATTATATTATACAGCAGGAACACCGTATTTTTTAACAGTTCTAACAGTTGGACTGCCAACATTTGTAATAACTTGCCTTTCAGTTTATATTATTGAGCATACAAATCTTAAAGATATTATAAAAAGAGCATAAAAAAAAGCAAGCCTAAGCTTGCCACAGGTCCTATTATAGGGCCTGTTTTTTATATTCATTAGGAGTTAAGCCTACATACTTTTTGAAAGTTGTAGAGAAGTGAGATTGAGAAGAAAATCCGCAATCAAATGAAATAAATTCAAAAGTTTTCTTATCTTCTTCTATTAAAGCCTTTGCTTTGTTTACCCTTTGTAAATTAATATACTCGCAAAATTTATAACCTGTTTTAATTTTAAACAAATGGCATAGGTAATTTCTTGAGATATGTAATTTTGAGGCAACTGATTGAAGAGTAATTTTTTTTGTATAATTTTTATTTATATATTCTAAGGCGATTTCTACAAGTTCATGGTCATTTTCTTTTAAAGCTAAGGAGAAATTGTTAGAGTATCCTATAAGCATTTTTTCTCCTATTGCACGAAGTTTTTCAGGACTATTTTCCTTGGTAAATAATTTTGAACATTTTAGTGCATAGCTTTCAAGGTCCTTATTATATTGAACAAGAAAATATGTGTATAGAAACATATTAAGTTTAGATAAGTATAATTTAAGTTCTTTAGCAGAGCGTTTAAAGTCTTTTATGTTAGACTCATAAATATCTAAAGCCATATTTATTGAATTAGACTTTAAATTCTTAGCAATATTTAAATGATTTATCATTTCATACTCCTTTTTTAAAGATATTATATTAATTTTTTATAATTTATTGACTATACTTATATTATAATAGGTATGAGATTGATAGTCAATATCAAAAAAAGTTAAATAAATGGAGGATGAAAAAATGAGCAAAGTAAATGTAATTTATTGGTCAGGAACTGGTCATACTGAAGCTATGGCTAATGCAATTGTTAAGGGAGCTGAAGGAGCAGGAGCAGAAGTTAAATTAATTCCTGTTGGTCAAGCAACTGAAGACGATGTAAAGGAAGTTGAAAATATAGCATTCGGTTGCCCAGCTATGGGTTCTGAAGAACTAGAAGAAACTGAAATGAGACCATTTATGGATAATGTAAATTCTTTATTATCAGGTAAAAAAGTTTTATTATTCGGTTCTTATGAATGGGCTGACGGTGAATGGATGAGACTTTGGCAAGAAGAAGTTGAAGGAACTGGAGCTAATTTAATAGCTGATGGTTTTGCTGCTTATGATGATCCAGATGAAGATGCTCTTGAAGAATGTGAAGCTTTAGGAAAGGAATTAGCTAACGCTTAATTAATTCTATCAATGTATAAAAAATTTGTTATAGATTTTTACAAACATATCAAAAAATTTGATGATTTTGAATATCTTGTAGCAATTTTACAAGCACAAATTGCCCCCACTTCAAAAAACTTGAAGCTGGGGACAATGTTAAATTTGAGGAACGGTAAAAGACCTACAAGGGATTATTTTTTACTTTATAAGGATTCTATAAAGGAAAAACTTGACATAGATTTTTGCGTATTGCGCTCAAGTGATGAGAGTGTTTTAGTATATTTTTATAAGGCAAAAAGGCTTTTGAAAAAGTTACAAGAAAAAAAGATCATTAATTTTCTTAGTCCTTTGGGCTATGAAGATTGTAAAAAAATTGGAGATTACTTAGAAAAATTACAGGAAAGATTCACAGGGGCTTGTCCTGATGAAATCGGAATATTTTTAGGCTATCCCCTAAAAGATGTAATTGATTTTAAAAATAAAGACAAAAAAAATTGCAAATGTGTAGGATATTGGAAGTGCTTTAATAATATTGAAAGTTCCAAAAAAGCTTTTGCAAGATATGACAAGGTAAAATATGAAGAAATAAAAAAAATAGTGAGTTCTATGTAAGATAAACATAAAAGTTCACTATTTTTTTATTTATTAATTTAATTATTATAATATAATTTTTTATAAATCTCTAACCAAATCTCTGTGGCATTTAATTTTGTTGTTCTCAATAAATGTTATAGGCATTCTGTAATTTAAGTGGTCTATAAAGGAAAGTTCAATATCTCCTGTAAGCTGACATAAATCAAAAGCACTTATCTCCTCATCACCATCTTTTCCCAATAAAACAGCTACATCATCAATTTTACAATCAATACCTGTAGCATCTACCATAAACTGGTCCATGCATATATTACCAATTTGTGGGCATTTTTTTCCACCGATAAGGACACTGAACTTGCCTGATAAGATTCTAGGAAATCCGTCTGCATATCCAAGAGGTATGGTTACAACTTTTGTATCTTTTGTAGCTATATATTTGTGACCGTAACTTACTCCTTGACCTTTTTTAATAGTTTTTATATTGGCAATCATTGCAAAAACTTGCAAATCTTTTTTTAAAGGGAGTTTTTCATCCTTAAAAAATCCTTTATATAAACCGTGCATTATAGCACCTGGTCTAACCATATCAAGATCATATTCTCGGTGTTTTAAAATAGAGGCAGAGTTTGATATATGTTTTAAACCTAAATTTACTCCTGCATTTTCGATTTCTTTAGTGAAAGATGTGAATGTGTCAAATTGTTTTTTTGTGAAATCTTCATCTACATCAGCTTTAGCAAAATGTGAAAAAACTCCATCAATTTTGATGTTGGAAAGTTTTGAAATTTTTATAATATCAAAAAAAGCTTCCTTTCCAGGAATAAAACCGACTCTATTCATGCCTGTATCAATGGACAAGTGAATTTTTCCAACTTTTCCATATTTCTTACATATTTCGTTATAGTCTTTACAATTATCGTATGAATAAATATTAGGCATTATATCATACTTACACAAGTCTTCTAAAAGATAGGAAGGAGTATAACCCAGTATCAAGATATTAATATCTTTAAAATGTTTTCTCAGAGAAATACCTTCACTAAGAGTTGCTACTCCAAAATAATTTATTCCAAATTTTACCGAAGCTTCAGTTAGTTCTAAAGCCCCTGCTCTATAACCGTCACTTTTAATGACGCACATAATTTTGCTATTTTTATTTATAATTGATTTAATATATTTTAAATTACTTATATAATTATCTAAGTTAACCTCTACCCAAGCACTTCTCGTGGGATTTTTATACATATTCTTTCCCCCTTTAGAATATTATATCATAGGGGAAAAAGCCTTTAAATAAAAAATATTTGAAAAATATTTAGGCTTATTTATAAAGTCTTTTGATATTTTTTAAGAAACATTATATTTTTTAATGATTGTATGTTTTCTTATTTTTTATAAGTATGCAAAATTACCTTTACTTTAAATTTTTTATATTTTGCCATCAAAAAACCCCAAAATCTTTATAGCGGATTTTGAGGTTTACTTAAATAAGCTAGATTAATTTTTTATTTTTCAGTTTGATTTCTTAAATATTCATCAATAGATTTTGCAGCTTTTTTTCCTGCGCCCATGGCAAGAATTACTGTAGCTGATCCAGTTACGGCATCTCCACCTGCAAATATATTTTCACGACTTGTAACTGCCTCTTCGTTTATAACAATACCACCTTTTTTATTTATTTCTAAATTTTTAGTAGTATGAGCAATTAATGGATTAGGGCTTGTTCCTAAAGCCATTATTACAGTTTGAAAATCTGCTAAAAACTCTGAACCTTCTATTGGGACAGGACTTCTTCTTCCTGATGCATCAGGTTCTCCCAATTCGTTTCTTACACATTTTAGAGATTTTACCCAACCTTTTTCATCAGCAATTATTTCAGTTGGAGCAGTAAGCATTTGAAAATCAATGCCTTCTTCTTTAGCATGGCCGACTTCTTCAATTCTTGCTGGAAGTTCTTTTTCAGTTCTTCTGTAAAGAATTGAAACATCTCCACCGAGTCTTTTTGCAACTCTTGCAGCATCCATTGCAACATTACCGCCACCTATTACTGCAATTTTTTCTCCAACATTTACAGGAGTATCATATTCTTTGTCAAAAGATTTCATTAAATTATTTCTTGTTAAAAATTCATTGGCTGAGTAAACTCCATTAAGATTTTCTCCAGGTATTCCCATAAATCTTGGTAGACCTGCACCTGAACCTATAAATATAGCTTCAAAGCCTTCATCTATTAAAGAATCTATAGTAACAGTTCTTCCAACTATAACATCATTTTCAATTTTTACTCCCAAATTTTTTATATTTTCAACTTCTGCTTCAACTATTTTTTTGGGAAGTCTAAATTCAGGGATACCATAGACAAGTACACCGCCACTTTTTTGTAAAGCTTCAAAGATTGTTACTTGATAGCCCATTTTAGCAAGTTCGCCAGCACATGTAAGTCCGGCAGGACCTGCACCAATAATTGCAACTTTTTTGTCAAGTTTCTTTAAGCTTTGATTTAGTTTAACATTGTTTTCTCTAGCATAGTCTGCTGCAAATCTTTCTAGTTTTCCAATTGAAACAGCATCACCTTTTTTTGCTAGGACACAACCTTTTTCACATTGAGATTCTTGAGGACAAACTCTACCGCAAACTGCTGGAAGAGCAGTATACATTGATA
This sequence comes from Peptoniphilus lacrimalis DSM 7455, assembly GCF_000378725.1. GTDB lineage: Bacteria > Bacillota > Clostridia > Tissierellales > Peptoniphilaceae > Peptoniphilus_A > Peptoniphilus_A lacrimalis. The sequence continues at coordinate 166,003 of NZ_KB900370.1, forward strand.
AAACCTTAGCTGATTGTTCGAAATTAGCATTGGCAATTTCTTTAATAAATCCTGGTATGTCGATAGAAACAGGACATCCCTTAACGCAACCAGGAACCTTACAATTTAAACATCTGCTTGCTTCAACCACAGCTTCTTGTGGAGTATATCCCAAGCAAACTTCATCAAAGTTTTTATTTCTAACATTTGGATCTTGTTCAGCTATTGGTGTTCTTTTCCACCTATCTTTTGCTTTTTCTATCTTAACATCATTTATTTTTTTATTTTCTAAATTTGCATCTGTAACATTAAGCCCATCTAAATTATTTTTGTGTTCAGAAAGTTCTTTTGTCTTGAAATTATCTATATATTGCTTTGATCTTGACATTGCACTGTCCCAATCAACTAGATGGCCATCAAATTCAGGACCATCAACGCAAGCAAATTTTGTTTTTCCGTCAACAAGGCAACGGCAAGCTCCGCACATGCCAGTTCCATCAACCATAATAGGATTTAATGAAACGATAGTGGGAAGATTATATTTTTTAGTAGTAAGACAGACAAATTTCATCATTATCATTGGTCCGATACATACACATTGGTCATATTTTTTCCCTTGATTTTCATAAAGATCATCAAGCCTAGCTGTAACCATTCCCTTAAATTCATAAGAACCATCATCTGTACAAATATAAAGATTATCACAGACAGACTTTAATTTTTCTTCAAGAATAACAAATTCTTTATTTTTTGCACCAAGAATTATGTCACAATGAAGTCCATGTTCTTTGAAAAATCTCGCTTGAGGATATACTGGAGCTGTTCCAACCCCACCTGCAACAAAAAGATATTTTTTATTTTTTAGTGTATCTAAATCCATATTGCAAAATTCTGAAGGTCTTCCCAGTGGACCCACAAAATCTTTTAAGTAATCACCCTTATTGAGTTTGCATATCTTCTTTGTAGATTGACCTGAAGCTTGCACTACAATTTGAACTGTACCTTTTTCTAAATCATAATCAGAAATTGTTAAAGGTATTCTTTCAGAATATTCATCAGCAATAACTATTACAAATTGACCGGGCAGCGCTGATGCAGCGACCCTTGGCGCATATATATCAAGTGAAAATATATTTGGCGCCAATTCTTTTTTTTCAACTATCTTATTCAATCTTACTCCCTCCATCAATTAAATTATAGCATATTCCACATAATAAAAACATAAAAAAGAAAGCTAAGTTTTAATTTATTACTTAGATAACAAATTAAGCATATATCAATTATTTACTCAGTATGAATCCTTGCTTTTCGATGGATTTTAAGATATCTTTTCTTTCAATAAAACTTTTTTTAGCTTGGGTAATTACTTGATTGGTATAGGAATCAACTCTTCTATTAGCATCTCTTAAATCATAATAAGTTTGCATAATATTATCATATTCTTTAAAAGTTTCCAAATAGTCATCATAAATCTTATAAGAATTATCGAATACCTTATTTTCTAAATTCATCCTTGGTTTAACTTGTGGATTTTGGTCTATTATGCCAATGCCTAAGGCTATTACAGGAAAAGTGAGTTTGGGTAATTTTAAAATTTCTATGACCTTGTCTATGTCGTTAAAAATATTTCCAAAGTAATTAGTGCCGTATCCTAAAGATTCAGCAGCCACAACTAAATTTTGACAAGCTATATAACAATCACCGATAGATTGAAAAAGCATTTCAAAGGAAGTAAATAAAGACTCATTTTCTCCTTTTTCTTTTGCAATTTGTGCATTTCTGAAAAGGTCAGCTATAAAAATAAAAAGTTCTGTGGTATCTTTCATATAAGATTGTTTGCCTATTTGTGAGAGCTTATCTTTTATATTTTTATCTGTAACATGAATTATTGAATATTTTTGTAACCCATTGGCTGAAGGTGCACGATTAGAGGCTTCAAGCATCATTTTTAAATCTTCATCTCTTATTTTATCTTTAGTAAATTTTCTTATTGTTCTGTGCTTCATTAATAAATTTATAGTTTCATTCATAATTTACTCCTTTTAATAATTTTAATTAAGATTTTATTTTATAAAATCAACTTCTACAATGTTTGAAAGGTCCCTGCCTTTTTTACTTAGGCATATTTTTTCCTCCTTAACTTCTATAAGACCATCTTTTATATGCTTATCAATTTCTTTTTCATAATATTTAAAAAAATTAGTTGAAAAAATCTCTTCGAAATTTTTGGTATCAATTCCTGAATTTAGCCTTATTCCCATAATAGAAAATTCGTTCATCCTATCTTTTTTACTTAGGATTTCAGAAAAATCTATAGGCTTTTTTTCCTTATCCAAGGACTTATAATAAGAAGAAAAAGAGCAAGTATTTGTAAATCTTTTGTCACGAAGATTAGACGAAGCGGAGAGTCCAAAACCTAAATAGTCTTTAAGTGTCCAGTAGGATAAGTTGTGCTTGCATTCAAAAGATTTCTTTGCAAAATTAGAAATTTCATATTGGTTATAACCAATTTTTTCTAAGTTATCTACAAGGTAATGATACATCTTTCTATCCATATCTTCTGATGGGAATAGAGATGAATTTTTATCATATAATTTTTTGATATTAGTATTATCTTCAATTATCAGCGAATAATATGAAATATGATTTGGATTTAATATTTTTAAAATTTCTACAGATTCTTCTATATCTTTTAAAGTTTGGTAGGGCAGGGCAAGCATTAAATCTATATTAAAATTTGTAAATCCAGCTTCTTTAATTTTTTCCACTGTTTTAAAAATTTCTTCTTTATTATGAATTCTTCCTATTGTTTTTAAAATTTTATTATTGAATGATTGTGCACCGATTGAAATCCTATTTATATTAAAATTTCTATATTTTTTCAGTTTTTCTAAGGATATTGAGTTTGGATTTGCCTCTATTGTTATTTCGATGTCTTTAGAAAAGTTAAAATTTTTAAATTCTTCTAATATTTGTCCTATGAAAATTTCATCAATTGAAGATGGAGTTCCTCCTCCTATAAATATTGTAGAAATTTCTCTACCTTCAAGTATATCTTTATATAAATGTATTTCTTTTTTTAGATATTTAATGTATTTTTCTACTTGTTTTTCATCTATAACAGAAGAGCAGAAGTCGCAATAATGACATCTGCTCCTACAAAAAGGTATGTGAATATATATAGATATTTTATTTTTCTTCATCATATTTTAACACCGCCAAGAAGGCATCTTGTGGTATTTCAACATTTCCTACTTGACGCATTCTTTTCTTACCTTCTTTTTGTTTTTCAAGAAGTTTTCTCTTTCTTGAGATATCTCCACCATAGCACTTGGCAAGTACATCTTTACGAAGAGCCTTTATTGTTTCTCTAGCTATAACTTTTGTGCCTATTGCAGCTTGAATTGGGATGGCAAATTGTTGTCTTGGAATTACATCCTTAAGCTTTTCACAAATTTTTCTTGCACGATTGTAGGCACTAGCTTCGTGAACGATCATTGAAAAGGCATCTACAAGTTCACCATTAATTAAAATATCCAGTTTAACTAGACTTGATTCTTTGTATCCTGTAAGCTCGTAATCATAAGAAGCATAACCTCTAGTCTTTGATTTTAAGGCATCGAAGAAATCATATATAACTTCATTTAGAGGAAGGTCATATTTAATAAGAGTTCTTGTTTCTTCTAAATAAGTCATGTCAATAAAAATGCCACGTCTGTTTTGACAAAGATCCATAACAGGACCTACATAATCTGTTGGACACATTATTTCTGCCCTAACAATAGGTTCTTCCATCTTATCTATTTCTGTAGGCTCAGGCAAATTTGTTGGATTTTGAATATCTAAAATTTCTCCATCTGTTTTTTCAATTTTATATATTACTGATGGTGAAGTGGTTACAATATTTAGGTCGAATTCTCTTTCCAATCTTTCTTGAATAATATCCATATGAAGAAGACCTAAAAAACCACATCTAAATCCATAACCCAAGGCTTTTGAAGTTTCCTTTTCAAAAACTAAAGAAGCATCATTGACTTGTAACTTTTCAAGGGCATCACGAACTGATGAATACTCTTCACCTTCTCCTGGATAAATCCCACAAAAAACCATAGGAACAACTTTTTTATATCCAGGCAAGGCTTCCTTGCATGGATTTTTTACAGAAGTAATCGTATCGCCAACTCGTGCATCACCTACAACTTTTATTGAAGCACAAATAAAACCTACATCACCAGCCGAAAGTTCATCGGAGGGTATATGACCATTAGCGGTAAAACCAACTTCAACAACTTCAAAAATTTTTCCTGTAGCCATCATTAGAATTTGATCGCCTGCTCTGACTTTCCCGTCCACAATTCTTACTTGGCAAACTACACCTCTATATGAGTCATAAATTGAATCAAAGATCAAAGCTTTAAGTGGTTTGTTTTCATCTCCACTTGGTGGTGGGAAATTATCTACAATACCATGCAAAACTTCATCAATTCCAATTCCATTTTTTGCAGAAATAAGTGGTGCATCTTGGGCATCAATTCCTATAATATCTTCAATTTCTTTTTTTACTTCTAAAGGATGGGCTGAAGGCAGATCTATTTTATTTAATACAGGTAAAAGCTCTAAGTCTTGGTCAATTGCTAAATATACGTTGGCAAGAGTTTGAGCTTCAACTCCTTGGGTGGAATCTACCACTACAACAGCTCCCTCACAAGCCGCTAAAGACCTTGAAACTTCATAATTAAAATCCACATGGCCAGGAGTATCTATTAAATTTAAAATATATTCTTTTCCATCTCTATCATCTTTATAAATTAGCCTGAAAGCTTTTAACTTAATTGTGATACCTCTTTCACGTTCCAAATCCATTGAGTCAAGAACTTGTTCTTCCATTTCTCTTTTTGTCAGCATACCGGTAGACTCTATCATCCTATCGGCAAGAGTAGATTTTCCGTGGTCAATATGTGCAATTATACAAAAATTTCTAATGTTTTTTTGATTTCTCATGTACACCTCATCTATAAACTATAAATAAAAATTTTCATCTACTTATTAATAATTACTTAAATTTTATCATAAAAGGCAAGAAGTTAAAATATTGGCTTAATTTTCCTTTATTTTTGAGATTTAAAATTATTTTTATTAATTTGAAACAAAATCCTACAGGCATGCAAAAAATATGCTCATAAAATAATTATGTAAATTTGGTGATTTTTTAAATTTTTCTTGACAATAACAAATATTTATCGTACTATATATACAGATGGTTAGCACTCAATAAGAATGACTGCTAACAAAGGAGGGAATTATGGACAGGAGAAAAGTTGAAATTTTAAATGCCATAATAAGTTCATATATAGTTGATCCTATACCAGTTGGTTCGAGGACTTTGTCAAAAGATTATGAGCTGGGCATTTCCTCTGCAACAATTCGTAATGAAATGGCAGATCTTGAAGATTTGGGCTATCTCAACAAGCCTCATCAATCTGCAGGAAGAATTCCATCCTATAAAGCCTATAGATTTTTTGTTGATGAAGTTTTTTCATCAGGGAAAATTATTTATGATAAAGAAATTATTAGTCAAGTAAAAGATAGGATTTTGCAAGAAACAATAGATAGTGGAGGAATTTTTAAATCTGTTGCTAAAATCTTAGCTGATTTTTCAAATTGCACTGCTTATATTGTGGCTCCGCAAAAGGCTGACACCACTATAAAAAGAATAACACTTATGAAAATCGAATCTAATCTTATACTCCTATTGATTATAGGAAATAAAGGAGTAGTCGAAAGGCATTTCATTGAACTTTATGAGGATATAAATGAAGATGAATTAGAACAGATTGAAAATATTATTTCTAAGGAAGTTAGTGGGATTGATTTTAATAAAATTGACCAGGTTAATATTACTTTAAAGGGTCCAATGGTTTCTTATAAGTATTTAATAGCTGAGATTTTTAAAAGACTTAAGGGCTTTAATAACAAAGTAAGTGCCATTGAATTATATTATGACGGTCTTACAAATATCTTTAATTTTGAAGAATACAAAGACCCCAAAAAAGCTCAAGAATTTATGAGTTTTATTGAAGATAGAGATTCTCTTATGGAGATTCTTTCAAACAAGAACTTTTCCAAAAATTTGGATGTTCTTATTGGAGATGAAAATAAAGCGGATTTGATGAAAAATAATTCTATTATAAGAGCTGTTTTTGTTAATTCAAATAATTTAAATGGTTCTTTGGGTCTTATTGGCCCAGCTAGGATGGATTATAAAAAACTTATCAAAACTGTTAGTATTTTTAAAAATGCCGTTGAAAAGGTACTGGAGGGAATGTAATGGTGGATAAAAATAAGAAAAAAGAGGATGAAAATATCTTTGATAAGAATATAAAAAATGAAGAAAATATAAAAGACGAAGATTATATCAATGAAGAAGATAAGGATTTTTCCGAAGATTTAGAAGAAAGTTTTAAAGAGGAAGAAGCTGAAATAGAAGTAGAAGAGGAAAAAGAAAAAGGTGATGATAAGTTACAAAATTTGACAGATAAGTTTATGCGACTTCAAGCAGATTTTGTAAATTTTAGAAGGAGAACAGAAAAAGAAAAGGCTCAATATGTAGACCTTGGAATTACAAAACTTGCAAATTCAATTTTGCCTGTTATAGATAATTTTGAAAGGTCAATGGATGCCCAAACAGATCATGATGGTTTTTTTGAGGGAATCTGCCTTATTAAAGACCAACTCATTGATGCTCTAAAGGCAAATAATATTGTAGAAATGGATGCAAAAGGTAAGAAATTTGATCCAAACTTTCATCATGCAGTCATGACAGAAAAATCTGACGAATATGATGAGGGTATAGTAACAGAAGTTTTTCAAAAAGGTTATTTAATAAATGATAAAGTGCTAAGACCTGCAATGGTTAAGGTTTCTGAATAAGGAGGAATATATTATGAGTAAAATTATAGGAATAGACTTAGGTACAACAAATTCAGCAGTAGCTGTTATGGAAGGTGGCTCACCGATTATAATACCAAATATTGAAGGAAATAGAACAACACCTTCAGTAGTTGCTTTTACAAAAGACGGTGAAAGACTTGTTGGTGAAACTGCAAAGCGTCAAGCAATTACAAATCCTGATAGAACTGTTTCATCTATAAAAAGAGAAATGGGTACTGACCACAAGATCACAATTGATGATAAGACTTATACTCCACAAGATATATCTGCAATGATATTACAAAAATTAAAATCTGATGCAGAATCTTATTTGGGAGAAAAAATTACAGATGCAGTAATTACAGTTCCAGCTTACTTTACTGATGCTCAAAGACAAGCAACAAAGGATGCAGGTAAAATTGCAGGTTTAAATGTTAAAAGAATTGTAAACGAACCTACTGCAGCATCTCTTGCTTATGGTATGGATAAGGATGGAGAATCTCAAACAATTATGGTTTATGACCTTGGTGGAGGAACATTTGATGTTTCTATTCTAGAACTTTCTGACGGAGTTTTCGAAGTTCGTGCTACAAGAGGTAACAACAGACTTGGTGGAGATGACTTCGATAACAGACTTATTGATTATATAGCAGAAGAATTTAAAAAAGAAAATTCTATTGACTTAAGAGATGACAAGATGAGTCTTCAAAGATTAAAAGAAGCAGCAGAAAAAGCTAAAAAGGAACTTTCTTCAAGAATGACTTCCAACATTAATTTACCTTTCATCACTGCAACAGCTTCTGGTCCACTTCACTTAAATATGGATATTACAAGAGCTAAGTTTGATGAACTTACAAGTGATCTTGTAAAGAAAACTGAAGATCCTGTAACAAATGCTCTTAAAGATGCTGGTCTTTCAGCTTCAGATATAGATAAAGTTTTATTAGTTGGTGGTTCTACAAGAATCCCTGCAGTTCAAGAATGTATAAAAAGATTAATAGGAAAGAATCCACAAAAAGATATCAATCCTGATGAATGTGTTGCTTTAGGTGCAGCTATTCAAGGTGGAGTTTTATCTGGAGATGTTAAAGATCTTCTTCTTCTTGATGTAACACCACTTTCTCTAGGAATTGAAACTATGGGTAATATTACTACAAGATTGATTGAAAGAAATACAACAATTCCTACTAAAAAATCACAAATATTTACAACTGCTGCTGACAATCAAACTTCAGTTGAAATTCACGTTCTTCAAGGTGAAAGACAAATGGCAAAAGACAATGTAACTTTAGGAAGATTTAATCTTGATGGAATAGCTCCAGCAAGACGTGGAGTTCCACAAATTGAAGTTACTTTTGATATAGATGCAAATGGTATAGTTAATGTTTCTGCTAAAGATTTAGGTACAGGAAAAGAACAACACATCACCATAACTTCATCTTCAAACTTAACTGATGAAGAAATAGATAAGAAAGTTAAAGAAGCTGAAATGTATGCCAAGGAAGATGAAAAGAATAAGAATTTAATTGAAGCTAGAAATAATGCAGATTCAATTATTTATCAATCTGAATCAACTTTAAAAGATGTCGAAGGAAAAATTTCTGAAGACGAAAAGAAGAAGATTGAAGATGCTGTTGAAGCTTTGAAATCTGTTAAGGATTCTGATAATTTAGAAGATATTAAGAAGAAAACTGAAGACTTAACACAAGCTTTCTATAGTGTATCTGAAAAGATCTATAAGGATAATGCAAATAAAGGACAAGGAGAAAATCCACAAGGACAAAAATCAGACGATGATGTTGTAGATGCTGATTATGAAGTTGTAGATGACGAAGAAGATTCAAATAAATAATTTATAAAATTTAATAAAAATAAAGTTGCAGGGAAACTTGCAACTTTAATTTTTTGTTGTATTTTATTATATTTCTAGCGAGGTGAGTGATGAGAAATTTTTATGAAATCCTTGATGTCACAGAAAATGTAACAAAGGAAGAATTAAAAAGCTCCTATAAAAAAATGGCAAAAAAATATCACCCGGACCTTAATCCTGGAGATAAAGAGGCTGAAGAAAAATTTAAAGAAATTAATTATGCTTATGAAGTTTTGTCTGATGATGAAAAAAGACAAATATATGATACCTATGGAGAAGAAGGCTTAAAGGGAAATTATTCCACTTCTGGAGGTGGATTTGGAGGATTTTCTGATATTTTTGATGATATCTTCGATATATTTGGAAGTGGTGGAGGTTTCTCATCTTCATCATATAAGAGAAGTAAAAATTATCCACAAAAGGGTACAGATATAAATGTAGAAATTACCCTAGATTTCTTTGAGGCTGTATTTGGTTGTCAAAAAGAAATTAATGTTAAGGTAACAGATGATTGCCCAAAATGTCATGGTCAAAAAGCTGAGCCAGGTACAAGTAAAAATACTTGCGATAAATGTCATGGCGAGGGACAAATAAGAGTAGAAACTGCCTCTGCCTTTGGAAGAATTGTCAGAACAACAATCTGTGATAAGTGCCACGGTAGCGGAGAAATTATTGAGAAAGCTTGTACAAAATGTAAGGGCAAGGGTAAAATATTAAATTCTAAGAAGATAAATGTAAAAATTCCTGCAGGTGTTGATAATGGAAATATAGTATCACTTCCAAACCAAGGTAATTCTGGAGATAATGGTGGCGGCAAGGGAGATATATATGTTTATATAAAAGTACGTGAAGATTCAATTTTCAAAAGACGTGGCAATGATTTATTTATTGATATGCCTATAACTTATTCTGATGCAGTCTTAGGCGGAACTATAAAAGTTCCTACCTTAAAGAAAATAGTAGATTACGATATACCAAAAGCCACTAAAGGTGGAACAACCTTTAAGTTAAAAGGGCAAGGAGTTCCTTTCGTAAATAAAAATATAAAGGGAGATCTTTATTTTACAGTTAATATTTTAATTCCTAAGAAAATTTCTGAAGAAGAAAGGAAAATTCTTGAAAAACTTAGGGACAATGATACGGAAATAAAGCATGAGCAAAAGAATTTCTTTGAAAAAGTAAAAGATTTCTTTGATTGATGTTTATTTAATTATATATAGGGTAATATATAAGTGTAATGAAATTAGGATAAATTGATTATTTATTATAGAGGAGGAAAATAATGAACAAATTAAACAAATATTTAGCAAATTTAGAAGTAGGTAATATTCTTTTACACAATCTTCACTGGAATGTTGAAGGCTTCACTTTCAAGGCAGTTCATGAATATTTAGAAGGACTTTATGACGAATTCTTTGATATGCTTGATGATGTTGCTGAATATGAAAGAAAGAATGGACAATTTCCACCAGCATCTCTTAAAGAATATTTAGAACTTTCTGATGTTAAAGAAAGAGTTTCAAAATCTGTTGATGCCAAGGAAGCTATCAAAACAGCTCTTGAATTAATTAAGAATATGGACAAACTTGCAAAAGAAATAAGAGAAGAAACTGATTGCTTCATACTTTCTAATATGATGGAAGACCACTCAACTCACTACGCAAAAGAAATTTGGTTTATGGAATCAATGTTAAAAGAAAACTAATTTTCTTTTATAAGTTTTTAATTTTAATATGCCCCATATAAGTATCTGAAAAGGTGCTTGTATGGGGTTTTTTGTCTTGCTTTTAAATATTTTTTTACGTTAATTTATAAAAAAATGGTATCATATAAATATATACATTTTTAATATATATTTAAGTATAATAAAAATAGGAGGTAAAATATGTTTAATGAAAAAGAAAAGTTAAAAATACTTGCCGATGCTATTAAAATTAGAACAGAAAATGATAATGAAGCAAAATTAGCTAAGTATTTTCAAGAATTATTAAAAAAATATGGAATTGAAAGTAAGCTTGTTCATTATAACCCTCAAAGAGCATCTCTAGTTTGTGATTTAGACGGTAGTAAGGGTTCTGGAAAAATGCTTGTAGTTAGCGGACATTTGGATGTTGTTACGGCTGGAGATGAAAGTGAATGGACTTATCCACCCTTTGGAGGAGAAATTCATGATGGCAAGATGTATGGCAGAGGAACAACTGATATGAAGGCAGGTCTTTGTGCTTTGATTATTGCTATGATTGAATTGAAAGAAGAAGGAGCAAATTTCAAGGGAAAAATCCGTCTTGCTGCAACAGTAGGAGAAGAAGTTGGAATGTATGGCTCTAAGCAACTTGTAGAAGAAGGATATATTGATGGAGCTGATGGATTTTTAATTGCAGAGCCAAGTAGTAGCAATAGAATTATAAATGCTCACAAAGGTTCTCTACAATATGAAATTATAGCTACTGGAAAACCAGCTCATTCCTCTATGCCAGAAATTGGCATTGATTCAATACAATTAATGGTTGATTATATTAATGAAACCAATAAAAGATTTGCAAAAGCTTTTAATGAAGCTGAAAATAAACAGTTGGGCAAAACTTTAAACGTAAATACTGTAATTGATGGAGGAACACAAATAAATAGCGTAGCTGGAAAAACTATTTTAAAGGCTAATGCCAGATGTGTACCAGAAGTCAATAATGATAAGGTTGTGGAAATTATTGAAGAAGTAATTTCTGATTTAAATGGCAAAAACCAAGGAAAGTTAGAGCTAAATATTTTACAAAACAATCCTAATGCAGTATCTGAAAAAGATAATGATTTAGTTAAGGCAATTTTAAATTCATTAGACAAAAAGATACCTGTAGAAGCTTTGGCAGGAGCAACAGATGCATCAAACTTTGGAAGAATTTCAGATAAGTATGACTTAGCTATTTTTGGACCGGGAGAAGCAAGCGTTGCTCATATAATAGATGAGTTTGTTGAAGTTGATGATTATTTAAAATTTATTGATGTATATAAAAATACAATAAAAAATTACTTAGTTTAAAATTTATGAGGAGAAAATATGGATTATAAAAAACTAGCTAACAGCACAGAAATGTGTGCTTTGGTAGCTTTAGTAATATTAGTTGTTACAGTTCAGGCATTTTTATTTATTAGAAAAGCCTATAAGAGAGGACAAGAACTTGGCATGGAAAAAAGCACATTGAAGCGTGCCATGACAAATAGTGCAATTCTTTCAATTGTACCATCACTACCTATAATTGTAATGATGCTTGCACTTTCTGTACCTCTTGGAAAATATTTCCCATGGCTTAGACTTTCAGTCGTAGGCTCAGCTATGTATGAAGGGACAGCTGCAAATGTTGCAGTTCAAACTATGGGCTTAAAAGATATTTCAGATCCAAACATCACACCACAGATTTTTGTAATTGTAATGTTTGTAATGACAACAGGAATTATTTGGGGAATTTTATTTAACATTTTCTTTATGAAACATTTAGACCAATTTTCAAAGAAGATGAAAGAAAAGCCTCACACTGCAGGTTTTATTAAGTATTTTTCAGCAGCATTATTTTCAGCAATGATACTCACCCTTTCAGCACCTTATGTTGCAAATGTTAAAAATTTTTCATCCATAGTTGCTTTTTTGGCAGCAGGGGCTACTACTTTAATATGCAACAAAATTGCGAAAGTTACAAATAAATCAATAATTAGTGACTTCTCTATGCCTATAGCGTTAATTTTGGGTATGGCGGCAGTTATTGTACAAGTGAACTTATTCTAAGAGGGAGGATTTTATGCAAGAACATGAAAAATCAGTAAAATTTACAAAAGAAGTTAATATTCTTGGACGAATAACAAGTATAATTGCACTTATAGCCATGTATGCAGTTCCACTTGGAGTAGCAGCAATTTTTAAAATAGATTTTTCTATAACTAAGGCTTTGGCAGCAAGTTCAAGTTTAATAGCTATATTTTTACCTACTGCTGTTGTAGAAAATTTATCTTTTTATAATATTTTTGGGGCTGGGGGTATGTATTTATCTTCAATCACAGGTAACATTACAAACATGAAAATGCCAGTAACAGTTGCTGGTCAAAAAATTGCAGGAGTAGAATCAGGAACAGAGTCTGGAGATGTTATAGCAATAATTTGTGTTGGTGTTTCTTCTATAGTCACAGTTTTTATTTTAATCCTTGGAGTGTTTTTAATAGGAACTTGGCTTGTACCTATTCTTAATAATCCAATTTTAAAACCTGGTTTTGACCATATAACACCGGCTTTATTTGGAGCAATTGCAATTCCACAAGTAATCAACAACAAAAAATTATCTGCTACACCTTTAATTTATGCTTTTGGTATATTTCTAGTCTTAGGTTCAGCATTTTTTGGAAGATACCAATCTTATATTTTGATTACAAATATGTTTTTATCAGTGCTTGTTGCCTATAGACTATATAGCAAAGGTCATTTAAAATAAAATATATAATTAAAAATATATCCTTGCTAGGATATATTTTTTTATTCAAGGATTTTATTTATAATATATAATAAGATAGGTGATATTTATGAAATATATTGAGGCTGATATTTATAGCAGTAAATCAAAAAAAGATTTACTCATAGGATTTTTATATGATGAAGATTATTATACATTGGAAGAAATTACTAACGACTTAGCTAAGGAATTAAATCAGGATGAAAAGGACTGGGATTATGTTTCTGATATAAGTAATAATCTTAAAGACGATGAACTAATTGTTAGAGTGTATCCAAGTGATGAAAAATCTGCCCTAGATTTAAAAGAAAAGTTAGAAGAAAATAATCTTGGAACTTTAAAATTTTTTGAAAAAGATGATCAAGATTGGGCAAATAATTGGAAGGCATATTACAAAGCTTTTGAAATTGGCAAAAATCTTTTAATAGTTCCTGAATGGGAAACCTATGACAATGCTAACAATAGAAAAATTGTAAAAATTAATCCGGGTATGGCATTTGGAACTGGGACTCATGAATCAACTTATATGTGTCTTGAGGCTTTAGATAAGTATGTGAAAAAAGATATGAATATTTTTGACATAGGCTGTGGGTCTGGTATACTAGGAATTGCTGCAATAAAACTTGGAGGAAAGAGCGCTACACTTGTTGATATTGACGATAAATGTATAAAAGCAAGTAAAGAAAATGCAAAACTCAACGAAGTTTACGATAAGGTTAAGGTAAAAAAAGGAAATTTACTTGATGTAATTGAAGGAAAATGTGATATTATTGTTTCTAATATTATTGCAGAAATAATAGTTGATGAAATTTCAAATTTAAGCAAGCATTTGAGTGGGCAAAAGATTTTTATAACTTCAGGCATAATTTTGGAAAAGAAGGACTTAGTTACTCAAGCTCTAATTAAAGAATCCTTTGAAATTTTAGAAGTTAAAGAAAAAAATGACTGGTGTGCAATTATAGCTAGATATGTATAGATTTTTTGAAGACAGAAATTACGACAATATAAATGAATTAAATAAAGAAAACCTACATCATCTAAAAAATGTTATTAGAATTAAAGCTGATGAAGATTTTTCTGTGGTTTTTAATGACAAGATAATTCTTTTTAATTTGAAAGATGATAGGCTAATTTATAAAAAAGAAATATTTGATTCTAATGAGCCACCAATAAAATTATCCCTATTCTTTGGAATTTTAAAGGGAGATAAGAACGAAAAAGTAATTGAGCATGGGACTGAGGTTGGGGTTTATGATTTCTATCCTTTGATTATGGACCGATGCGTTTCAAACATTTCGGATAAGGTTGATAAAAAAATACAAAGATGGCAAAAAATAGCAAAATCTGCTGCTGGTCAATCAAAAAGAGATATAGTCCCCCTTGTTCACAGACCTATCAAGGTTGATGAAATAGCTAAAAACTATAGTGGAGATTTGATTTTATTCTATGAGGATGAAAGAAATTTGTTTTTTAAAGACATAAAAGAAAAATTATCTAAAAATCTTGCTATAATAGTTGGTCCTGAAGGTGGTATCTCAAAAAGAGAGATAGAGGTTTTAAAAGATGCCCATAGGATAAGTTTGGGTAAAAGAATTTTGAGAGCAGAAACCTCATCGATTGTTGGGGCTTTTTATATAATACACAATATGGAGTGTGATTAAATGGCAAAAACTTTTTCAATTTTAACTTTAGGATGCAAAGTTAATCAATATGAATCTGAAGCCATGGCTGAACTTTTTGAAAAAAATGGATATATACAAGTTGATAATGATACTGATGTTGCCGATGTTTATATTGTAAATACTTGCACAGTTACAAATTTATCTGATAGAAAATCAAGGCAATATATCAGACGTGCAAAAAGAGAAAATCCTGATTCTACAGTTGCAGTTGTCGGATGTTATGCTCAGGTTGCTCCTAAGGAAGTTGAAAAAATAGAGGGTGTAGATGTTGTAATTGGAACCAGCGAAAGATCTAAAATTGTTGACTTAATAGAAGAAGCCAAAGAAGAAGATAAAAAAATAAATATTGTAAGAGATATAAAAAAAGACAGAGATTTTCAATTTATAAAAATAGATGAAAATTTTCACAAAACAAGAAGTTACATGAAAGTTCAAGATGGATGTAACAGGTATTGCACTTACTGTATCATCCCCTATGCCAGAGGAACCATTAGATCAAGAAGAATTGGAGATTGTGTAAGAGAAGCGATAAGGCTTGCAAATGCTGGTTATAAGGAAATAATTTTGACAGGTATTCATGTGGGAAGCTATGGAGTAGATTTAGGACCTGTTAGGCTAATAGATTTAATTGAAGCTATAGCTGAAGTTGATGGCATAGAGAGGATAAGATTATCATCAGTTGAACCAAATATAATAAGTGAAGACTTCATGAGAAGAGCAATTGCGTGTTCAAAATTATGTGACCATTTTCATTTATCCCTGCAATCCGGATCTAATAAGGTCTTAAAGGATATGAATAGGCACTACAATAGAGAGGAATTTATAGAAAAAACAAAAATCATAAAAAAATATATGCCCTATGCCGGTTTAACAACTGATATAATAGTGGGTTTTCCTGGCGAAAGTGATGAAGATTTTGAAGATTCAATGTCAATAGTAAGAGAAGTTGAATTTTCTAAGGTTCATGTTTTTAAATATTCAAAAAGAAAGAATACACCAGCAGCTGATAGGGCAGACCAAGTTGATGGGAACATTAAAATTAAGAGGTCTGAAGAATTAATAAAACTTCAAGACCAATATTTAAAAAAATTCAGAGAAAAAAATATGCCAAGGACATTGAAAGTTTTGTTTGAAGAATTTGACCAAGGATATTATTTTGGTTATACGGATAATTATATAAGGGTTAAAGTTAAATCAGATAAAGATTTAATAAATAAAATATTAGATGTTAGGCTTGTTGATAATGAAGAAGTAGCTCTTGGGGAATTGGTATAATTTTGGTGAAAAAATGGAAAATATGATTTTAAATAGTCAAGAGGCTCTTGAAATTTTAAAAGCTTTGATAAAACTTTATCCGCAAAATCAGCCGGAATTAGAATTTAAAAATAATTACGAACTTTTGTGTGCTGTGGTATTAAGTGCGCAAACTACTGATAAATCAGTAAATAAAATAAGTCCTATATTATTTGAGAGATACCCTAGAGTTGAAGATATGGCTGATGCTGATGTAAATGAAATTCAAGAGATAATAAAATCTATAGGCTTATCAAAGAATAAATCTAAATATTTGAAAGAATTATCCATAGAATTATTGGAAAATTTCAACGGTCAAGTTCCTAGTACAAGAAAAGAGCTTATGTCACTTTCTGGAGTGGGCAGAAAAACTGCTAATGTTCTCTTAGCAAATGCCTTTGATATTCCAGCCTTTGCAGTAGATACACATGTAAACAGAATCTGCAAAAAATTAAAATTTGTAAAAGAGGATTTGAATGTTTTACAAGTAGAAGAAGAAATGATGAAAAAAATTCCTGATAAATACTGGAAACAAGCTCATCATTCCATATTACTTTTTGGAAGGCATCAGTGTGTAGCTAAAAATCATGACCACAGCATTTGTCTTTTAAGAATAAAAGATAAACTTCAAAAAAATGAAATAGCCCAAAAAGCAATGGCAAAAATTTGCGAAGGTCAACAAATATGAAAGTAAATAAATTTGACCAAAACTTTGGCTATTATTAAGAAGATATTTATGGACAAAGGACTTTTAAGTATAGTGTCAATTATTACATGGAATCTTATGAAATGAAATAAATTATAAAAGAAAGAGATTTTGGCGGAAATTTTTGGCTTAGCTAAATAATTAACTACAATATCTGTATATAAAGAATTATAATATAAATTAAATTAGAAAGGAGGATAGTATGGACTGCTTATTTTGTAATATAGTAAAAGGTCAAATACCATCAGAAAAAGTTTATGAAGATAATGCTGTTTATGCTTTTAAAGATGTAAATCCCGAAGCACCCGTTCATATACTTATTATTCCAAAAAGACACATTAAATCTGTTGATGAATTAGAAGAAACTGATAAGGAACTTGTAGGTCATATATTTTTAGTAGCAAAAAAACTTGCAAAAGAAAATAAACTTGAAAATGGTTATAGAATTGTATCAAATATTGGAGAAGAAGGAGGTCAAAGCGTAAAACATCTTCATTTTCACCTTTTGGGAGGAAGAAGTTTCAACTGGCCACCAGGTTAATATTAAAAGAGCTTTTATAGCTCTTTTTTATTGTAAGTAAATTTAAATAATAACACTTATAGAAATATTATTTAAAAATTTGAGAATTTTTTAAAAAAAATGTAGCATAATTTGTTCATATTGTTACAAAGTGTAAGTTATTAGGAAATAATTATTAAATTTTATTAAGCTAACAACTTAGTCAAATGGCTTGAAGCCTTTAATTAAAGGCGAAATTAATGTATAATAATTGGCATATAGTTCTAATGTAATCTACATATTTAATTGATTAAAATTTTAGATTTTGATATAATAATCATATTGGAACTTATTCCGTAATATGAAATAATAGGAGGTGTGATTATGTGGGGAAAAGAAACTATGACAATTGCTGAGGCTTTTGGAGTATCATTAACAGGTATAGTGGTAGTATTTTTATCATTAGTATTCTTAGCTATAGCAATTAAAATAGTATCAGCTGTTTTAAATGGTTTTGTTAAGGAACCACCAAAGGGAGGTTCAGCAAATAAGCAACAAGTTAAAACACAAGCTGCACCACAAAATAAGGGTACAGACCCTAAATTAATAGCTGCAGTAGTAGGAGCTGTCAGTCAAGAACAAAGAGGAAGAGTTGAGAATTTTAGAATAGTCTCAATTAATGAAGTTAAGTAAAGTAAAAAAATAAAAAAAGAAGGGGAATTATTATGAAGTATCAAGTAAAAGTAGATGGAAAAATATTTGAAGTTGAAGTAGAAAAAGTTGGTGGAGGATATCAATCACTTACACCAGGTTCATTAAACGCTGCAGGAGCTTTCCAACCACAAGCACAACCTGTACAACAACAAGCACAACCAGCACCAGCTGCAGCACCAGCAGCACCAGCTGCAGCACCAGCACCAGCAGCTAGCGGTTCAGGAGCAGATGGAGAAGTTGTTTCACCAATGCCAGGAAAAATTCTAAAAGTTATAGCTGATAATGGAGCTCATGTAGAAGCTGGAGATGTAATACTTATTCTTGAAGCTATGAAGATGGAAAATGAAATCGTAGCTCCAATCGCTGGAACAGTAAGCTTAAGCGTTTCTGTTGGACAAACTGTTGATACAGACGCATTACTTGCAACAGTTAAGTAATTTTTAGGAGGTAGAAAATGCTTATAAGGACCTTACAAGGAATCCTTGCCGAGTCAGGTTTTGCTAATTTAACTGTACAAAATGGTATAATGTTTTTGATTTCATTTATACTTTTGTACTTAGCCATTAAAAAAGAATTTGAACCATTACTATTGGTTCCAATTGCATTTGGTATGTTACTTAGAAACTTGCCTTTGGCAGGACTTATGGATACAGCTGAACCCTGGCAAAGTTCAGGAGTTTTAGCAATTATGTATAATGGTGTTAAGGCAAACTTATTCCCATGTCTAATATTTATGGGCGTAGGCTCAATGACTGACTTTGGACCATTAATCGCTAACCCTATTTCATTATTATTAGGATCAGCAGCACAAATCGGAATATATTGTGCATTTCTTCTAGCTATTGCTTTAGGATTTTCACCACAAGAAGCCGCATCAATCGGTATAATCGGTGGAGCTGACGGACCTACAGCAATATTTACAACATCAAATTTAGCACCACACTTATTAGCACCAATTGCAGTAGCTGCATATTCATATATGGCTTTGATTCCTATGATTCAACCACCAATTATGAAAGCACTTACTACTAAAAAAGAAAGAGAAACAAAGATGGTTGCTTTGAGACAGGTTTCTAAAACTGAAAAAGTTATATTCCCAGTTGTCGTAGTAGTATTTACAGCATTATTGCTTCCAGATGTAGCACCACTATTAGGTCTATTAATGCTTGGTAACTTATTTAAAGAAACAGGCTTAACTGATAGACTTTCAGATACTGCACAAAACGCATTAATGAATATAGTAACAATAATGTTAGGTTTAACTGTTGGAGCAACAGCGGAAGGAAATAATTTCTTAGCAAAAGAAACATTAATGATTATAGGACTTGGTTTATTCGCATTCTGTTGTGCAACAGCAGGAGGAGTTTTATTCGGTAAAGTATTATATTATATAACTGGTGGAAAAATTAATCCATTGATCGGTTCAGCAGGTGTATCTGCAGTACCAATGGCAGCCAGAGTATCTCAAGTTGAAGGTAGAAAATATAATCCTACAAACTTCTTACTAATGCACGCAATGGGACCAAACGTAGCAGGAGTTATTGGATCTGCAGTAGCTGCAGGTGTATTCTTACTGCTATTTAAGATGTAATAATACTTCAATTGTGAAGTTTATTTATAACACAAGAAAATTTTGAGGAGGTTATACTTTTGAGTAAAGTTATGGAACTAAAAGACGCCATTAGCAAATTTGTTGAAGATGGCGATGTAATATCCCTTGGTGGATTTACAACTAATAGAAAGCCATACGCTGCTGTTAACGAAATTCTTCGTCAAGGACAAAAGGATTTTATAGTTGAAGCGGGTCCGGCTGGAGGAGATTGGGATACATTAATAGGAGCTGGAAGAGTTAAAGCATACATAAATTGCTATACAGCTAACAGCGGTTATACTAATGTATCAAGAAGATTTAGAGCAGCTATTGAACAAGGAACTCTTCTTATGGAAGACTATTCTCAAGACGTTGAAATGCAAAGAATTCATGCTGCAGCTTTGGGTCTACCATTTTTACCAGTAAAGCTAATGATGGGTTCCGACTTAGCTGACAAATGGGGAATATCAAAAGAACAAAGAGAAAAAGTTGAAAAGTTACCAAATGATAAATTCGTTTATGTAGAAAATCCTTTTAAGAAGGGTGAAAAAGTGGTAGCTGCTCCAGTACCAGAAATTGATACTGCAATTATTCACGTTCAAATGGCATCTCCAGATGGAACTACAAGAATACTAGGAAATACTTTCCATGATGTTGATATAGCAATTGCAGCAAGAAAAGTTATTGTAACTTGCGAAGAACTTGTTTCTGATGAATATATTAAGAACCACGGAAGCGATGATAATAAGATTCCAGGTTTCTGTGTTGATGCAGTTGTACATTGCCCACATGGTTCTCATCCATCTCAAGTATATGGATATTATGACTATGATGCAGATTTCTATAAGATGTATGATAAAGTTTCTAAGACACAAGAAGATTTTGATAAATTCCTAGATGAATGGGTTTATGGAGTTAAAGACCATGAAGAATATCTAGAAAAACTTGGAGCAAATAGATTAATCAACTTAAAGAATACTCCGGGATTTGGATACGCTACTGACGTATTGAAGAAGGAGGTAAAATAATGCCTAGATATGATAATTATACTAACAAAGAAATGCAAGCTGTAACTATTGCAAAACAAATTAAAGATGGAAATATTGCAATAGTTGGTACTGGACTTCCACTAATTGGAGCTTCACTTGCAAAAGCAGTGTATGCACCAGATTGTTATCTAATTGTGGAATCTGGTCTTATGGATTGTAATCCTATAGAAGTACCAAGATCAGTTGGTGATAACAGATTTATGGCTCACGCAGCTGTTCACTGGACAAATGCAACTTATGTAGGATTCCAAGCTAATGAATATAAACATGACAAAAAGAGAATGATAGCATTTATAGGCGGAGCACAAATCGATCCCTATGGAAATGTAAACTCAACTGTTATTGGAGATTATAACCATCCAAAAACTAGATTTACAGGCTCAGGTGGAGCTAATGGTATTGCAACATATGTTAATACTATTATAATGATGCAACATCAAAAAAGAAGATTCATGAATAAAATTGACTATGTAACTAGCCCAGGCTGGATAGATGGTCCTGGTGGACGTGAAAGAGTTGGAATTCCAGGAAACGTTGGTCCACAAATGGTAGTTACAGACCTTGGAATCTTAAAATTTGATGAAAAAACTAAGAGAATGTATTTAGCAGGATATTATCCAACATCTTCACCAGAAGAAGTAATTGAAAATACTGGATTTGATATTGATGTTTCACGTGCAGTAGAACTTGAAGCACCATCAGAAGATGTAATTAAATTAATCAGAGAAGTAATAGATCCAGGCGAAGCATTCATTAAAAAACCAGTAGAAGAATAAAGGAGATATTATGGGTCAATATTCACTAGGTTCATATTTTCAAAATATGAAAACAATAGGCGCACCAATAAAAAAAGTTGATGAAGCAAATAGAGATGAACTTCTTGCAGTTGAAAATGAAATAAGAGAACACATTGAAAACTCTCTTAAAGCAGGTAAACCTGATGAAAAAGTAAACGAAAGAGGGGAAATGACAGCACTTCAAAGAATTGCTGAGCTTATTGATGAAGGTACTTGGTGCCCACTAAATTCATTATATAACCCAGGAGGAAACTCTCACGGCACAACAGGAATCATTAAAGGATTAGCTAAGGTTGACGGAAGATGGGTTTATATAATAGCAAGTGATAACAAAAAACTTGCAGGTGCATGGATTCCAGGACAAGCTGAAAACTTGTTACGTGGTTCAGATACTGCAGAACGTTTAAGAATACCACTTGTTTATATATTAAATTGTTCAGGTGTAAAACTTGACGAACAAGAAAAAGTATATCCAAATAGACGTGGAGGCGGTACTCCATTCTATAGAAATTCAAGATTAAATCAATTAGGAGTTCCTGTAATAGTTGGTATTTATGGTACTAACCCAGCAGGTGGTGGATACCACTCTATTTCTCCAACAATTCTTATTGCACACAAAGATGCAAATATGGCTGTTGGTGGAGCAGGTATATTAGGTGGTATGAACCCAAAGGGATTTATAGATGAAGAATATGCTGAACAAATAGCTGAACAAACAGCAAATGCTAAAAAGGTTGCTCCTCCAGGATCTGTTGGAATCCACTTCTCACAAACAGGATTCTTCAGAGAATGCTACGCTGAAGAAGAAGGAGTATTAGATGGAATCAGAAAATATTTAAGTATGTTACCAAAATATGATCCTGAATTCTTCAGAGTTGATACACCAAAACTTCCATTATATTCAGCAGATGACATTTATTCAATTATTCCAATGAATACAAAGAGAGCTTATGATGTTTATGATGTTATAGCTAGATTATTCGATGGTTCTGAATTTATGGAATACAAGAAAGGCTATGGACCAGAAATGGTTACAGGACTTGCAAAAGTTAATGGTCTATTAGTTGGAGTTGTAGCAAATGTTCAAGGTCTATTATTAAACTATCCTGAATATAAAGAAAAATCAGTTGGTATGGGCGGAAAGCTTTATAGACAAGGTCTTATCAAGATGAATGAATTTGTTACTTTATGTGCAAGGGATAGATTACCAATTGTTTGGTTACAAGATACTACAGGTATTGATGTTGGTGATGATGCAGAAAAGGCTGAATTGTTAGGTCTTGGTCAATCACTTATTTATTCAATTCAAAATTCTGGACTTCCTCAATTGGAAATTACAATGAGAAAAGGTACTGCTGCTGCCCACTATGTACTTGGTGGACCTCAAGGAAATGATACAAACGCATTTTCACTAGGCTGTGCAGCTACTGAAATCAACGTAATGAATGGAGAAACAGCCGCTAATGCAATGTACTCTAGAAGACTTGTTAAAGATAAGAAAGCTGGAAAAGATCTTCAACCAACTATTGATAAGATGAATGAATTAATTCAAGATTATATCAATAAATCAAGACCAATGGCTTGTGGTCAAATGGGACTTGTAGATGAAGTTGTTAACATGAATCTTTGGAGAAATTATATAATAGCATTCACAGAAAGCTGTTATCAAGATCCTGATTCAATTTGTCCAGTTCATCAAATGTTAACTCCAAGAGTTATAAGAGATTATGACAGAATAAATAATATTAAATAAAATATTAATATATTGAAAAAATTAATAATAGGGCGATTATGTTCGCCTTATTATTTTTTTTACATTATATTACGATATTTTTGACTAAAAGTTAATCAATGTATGAAAAATTTATTAAAATCTTAACAAAAGAATTAAAATTATTGGCACAAATGGGGTAAAGTGCCTAATTCCATCATTTAGAATTTTGACAAAAATAAATATACATAGTAGAATATATTTGTAATTAGGTTAATCTTTTGTAATTTTTTATAAAAAGAGGGGATTAAATGAGTGATGTTTTAACAATGGGTGTTGATGTTGGGTCAACTGCTTCAAAAAGTGTAATATTAAAAAACGGAAAAGAAATCGTTGCTTCCTCATGTATAGATGTAGGGGCTGGAACCAGTGGACCTGCCAGGGCAATCAAAGAAGTTCTTGAAAATGCAAAAATAACTAGAGATGACGTTGCTTATGTGATGGCTACAGGTTATGGTAGAAATTCGCTTGAAGAAGCTGATTACCAAATGTCAGAATTGTCATGCCATGCAAAGGGTGCATATTTTTTGTTCCCAAATGTTAGAACAATTATTGATATTGGAGGTCAAGATGCTAAGGCTCTAAAAATTGGCGATGGAGGTATGCTTGAAAATTTCGTTATGAATGACAAGTGTGCGGCAGGAACAGGAAGATTTCTTGATGTAATTGCCAGAGTTTTAGAAGTTGATGTTTCAGAACTTCAAAATTTAGATGCAAAGTCCACAAAACAAGTAGGTATCTCTTCAACGTGTACAGTTTTCGCTGAATCAGAAGTTATTTCACAACTTGCAAGCGGAACTAAGATAGAAGATATTGTTAGGGGAATTCATGATGCTATAGCCTCAAGAGTGGGTTCTCTTGCTAAACGTGTAGGACTAAGAGATGATATAGTTTTTACAGGAGGAGTGGCGCTTAACAAGGGTATGGTCAGAGCTTTAAGTGAAAATACTGGTCATAAAATTTTAACGTCACCTTTATGTCAACTAAATGGAGCTTTAGGGGCAGCTTTGTTTGGTTATCAAAAATATAAACTAGAAGCTAGAAAAAAAGCTAGAGTTAAGGCATGATTAGGAGGGAAATATGTCTGGAAAAGTAATTGAAAAAATACCGGGTAAAAAGCCAAGACCAATAGAAGGTCATAAACCCGCAGCAGCAGTATTAAGAGGTGTAGTAGATAGAGTATATGGAGCAGCATGGGATGCTAAGGCAAGGGGAGAGCTTGTTGGTTGGTCATCATCAAAGTTTCCTATTGAACTTGCAAAAGCTTTCGACTTAAATGTTACTTATCCTGAAAACCATGCTGCAACAACAGCGGCTAAAAAAGATGGGTTGAGATTATGTCAAACTGCTGAAGATATGGGATATGACAATGATATTTGTGGTTATGCAAGAATAAGTCTTGCTTTTGCAGCAGGAGAACCTACTGACTCAAGAAAGATGCCACAACCTGACTTTGTTTTATGTTGCAACAATATCTGTAACATGATGACAAAGTGGTATGAAAATATTGCTAGAATGCATAACATTCCTATGATTATGGTTGATATTCCATTCCAAAATACTGTTGATGTTCCTGAAGAAAAAGTTGACTATCTAGTTGGACAATTCCAATATGCGATAAAGGAACTTGAAAAATTAACAGGCAAAAAATTTGATGAAAAGAAATTTGAAGAAACTTGTAAGATTGCAAATAGAACAGCAGCAGCTTGGTTAAAAGCTTGTTCCTATATGGCTTACAAACCATCTCCACTTTCTGGATTTGATTTATTTAACCACATGGCAGATATAGTTGCTGCTAGATGTGAAATTGATGCTGCAGAAGGTTTTGAACTTTTAGCAGAAGAATATGAACAATCAGTAAGAGAAGGAACTTCTACTTGGGAATATCCTGAAGAACACAGGATCCTATTTGAAGGTATTCCTTGTTGGCCAGCATTAAAGGCATTATTTAAACCTTTACAAGAAAATGGTATAAACGTAACAGCTGTAGTTTATGCTCCAGCATTTGGTTTCCAATATACAGACGTTCGTTCTATGGCTGCTGCATATTGCAAGGCTCCATGTTCAGTATGTATAGAAGATGGTGTTGAATGGAGAGAAACTATGGCTAAAGAAAATGGTATTTCTGGAGCTTTAGTTAACTACAACAGGTCATGTAAACCTTGGTCAGGAGCAATGCCTGAAATCGAAAGAAGATGGAAGGAAGACCTTGATGTACCAGTAGTTCACTTTGATGGTGACCAAGCTGACGAAAGAAACTTCTCTGAAGAACAATACAAGACAAGAGTACAAGGTCTAGTTGAAATCATGGAAGAAAGAAAGCAAAAAAGACTTGCAGCTGGTGAAGATGTTTATACGAACTTCGATAACACTAAAGAAACTGACTGGTCTAAGACTACAATTTAATGGGGTGTATTATGGCTGAAATAAAAGAATTATTAGAAAAATTAAAACATATTGCAGATAATCCAAGGGAACAACTTGACAACTATATTGCTCAAGGCAAAAAAGCTGTTGGAGTTTGGCCTTATTATGCACCTGAAGAAATTATTTATGCTGGCGGTCTTGTACCAATGGGAGTTTGGGGAGGAATTGGACCTATTGATAAGGCAAAAGAATATTTCCCAACTTTCTATTATTCACTAGCCTTGAGATGCCTTGAAATGGGACTTGATGGAACTCTTGACGGATTAAGTGCTTGTATGCTTACAACACTTGATGATACACTAAGACCATTATCACAAAACTATAAAGTTTCTGTTGGTAGAAAAATTCCTATGGTATTCTTAAATCATGCTCAACACAGAAAAGAAGAGTTTGGAAAAATTTACAATGCAAAATTATTTGAAAGTGCTAGAAAAAGACTAGAAGAAATTTGTGATGTAAAAATAACTGATGAAAATTTAAAGAAAGCTTTTGAAGTATATAATGAAAACAGAAGATTAAAAAGAGAATTTATAAAACTTGTTGGAAGTCATTCACAAACAGTTAAAGCTTCTGATAGATGCTATGTTTTAAAAGCTGCATACTTTATGCTAAAAGATGAATATAATACATTACTTAAAGAACTTAATGAAAAATTAAAGGCTCTTCCAGAAGAAGAAAATCTAGGACCAAGAGTTGTAACTTCAGGCATTATTTGTGACAACCCAGGATTATTGGAAGTTTTAGATGATTTCAATATCTGTGTAGTTGCTGATGATGTCGCTCACGAATCAAGAGCATTAAAAATTGATGTTGATACTTCTATTGAAGATCCAATGTATGCACTTGCTGACCAATTTGCTAGAATGGATGAAGATCCAATTCTTTATGACCCAGATATTTGGAAAAGACCAAAATATGTTGTTGATCTAGCAATTGATAACGATGCTGATGGATGTTTATTATTTATGATGAACTTCAACGATACAGAAGAAATGGAATATCCTTCATTAAAACAAGCATTTGAAAAAGAAGCAATTCCACTAATTAAAATGGGTTATGACCAACAAATGACAGACTTCGGTCAAGTTAGAACTCAACTTGAAACATTCTCTGAAATGGTTCAATTAAATAATATGTAATATCTAAGAGTAGCTAATAGCTACTCTTTTTTTACCTTTTTTGATAGTTATGTTGTCAAAAATTTATACTATATAACAGAAAGTGTTGATGGAAAATCATCAGCACTTTTTAAGTTTCTGTTGTAATTAGGTATTTATAAAAAGTTACCGTGAATATTAATTATTTATATGTGGTTTATATCTTATTATTTAAACCATATTTTTTATGGAAAAAATTATAACTTAAATAAAAAATTCTAGGAGGGAAATTTACCGTTAATCGCAATAATTTCCTCCTAGAAAATTTTAAAAAATTATAAATTGTTTAGGAATTAATAATTTAAAAGTATTAATTTCCTAATTCTTCAAGTTCATAAATATTTAGATTATCTTCTTTATATCCTTCATTTTTAACCTTAACCCTAGCTAGAAGTGTGTCAAGGCTTGTAACTATATCAACTCCACATTCAATGGCGGTTCTTCTTATTTTAAAGCCATCACGTTTGGAATCTCCACCCTTAGTTGGTGTATTCACTACTAAATCTACTTGGTTATTTTCGATTATATCAATAATATTTGGATGAGATTCTGTCAATCTGTTTATTTTTGTAACAGGAATGTTATTTTCTTCCAACATTTTTCCTGTACCTTCTGTTGCGTAGAAACTGTAGCCCAAGTCATTCATAATTTTAGCTATGGATAAAAATTCTTTCTTGTCGTTATCATTTACTGTTGCAAGAACTTTCTTCTTATCATCTTGCATTGATGTGCCGGAAGCTAAAAATCCTTTATACAAAGCTTCTGAAATTGTCTTTCCTATTCCCAAAACTTCTCCTGTTGATTTCATTTCAGGTCCTAGAGAAATTTCAACTCTGGCAAGTTTTGACATTGAGAAAACTGGAACTTTAACTGCATATAGTTTTGGTTCTTTGTATAATCCTACTCCAAAGCCCATATCTTTTAATTTTTCGCCCATAATGGCACGAGTTGCAAGCTCAACTATTGGAATACCTGAAACTTTTGATATATAGGGAACAGTTCTTGATGCCCTCGGATTAACTTCAATTATATAAATATCATCCATATATTCTATGAATTGAATATTTATCATACCTAAAGCCTTAAGACCTTTAGCTATTTTTTTAGTATAATCAAGAATTTTTTCCTTAGATTTTTTGCTTAATTTATCAGCAGGGTAGATTGAAATGGAATCTCCTGAGTGGACGCCAGCTCTTTCTAAGTGTTCCATGATTCCTGGTATAAGAATATCTTGACCATCACAAATTGCATCTACTTCGATTTCCCTACCTAATAAATATTTATCTATCAGTACTGGATTCTTGCTATCTTCTTTGAAAGCCGCCTTTAAATATTTTTTTAATTGGTCTTCATCATGGGTTATTTCCATACCCTTGCCGCCAAGGACATAAGAAGGGCGAACTAATAGGGGGTATTTTAATTTATTAGCAAGTTTAATTCCTTCTTCTACAGAAGAAACTCCGCCTCCCTTGGGTCTATTTATATCAAGAGAATTTAAAAGTTCTTCAAATCTTTCTCTGTCTTCAGCCTTATCAATATTATCAAAATCAGTACCCAAAATTTTAATACCCTTGGAATCTAAAAACTCTGCAAGTTTAATAGCGGTTTGTCCGCCAAATTGAAGTATAACTCCGAGAGGTTTTTCAAGTTCCAAGATATTTAATACGTCTTCTTCAGTTTCAGGTTCAAAGTATAGCCTGTCTGAAATGTCAAAATCTGTAGAAACTGTTTCAGGATTATTATTTATGATTATTGTTGTGTAATTTAGCTTTTCAAGAGATTTTATTGCATGAACTGATGCATAATCAAATTCTATACCTTGACCAATTCTTATAGGACCTGCGCCTAGAACCACTACCTTATCTTTTTGAGAAATTTTTATTTGAGCCTTTTTTTCATAGGAAGAATAGTAGTAAGATTCTTTTTCTCTAAAGTGACTTGTGTCTACAGGTATATATGAAGGCATAATATTGTATTTTTTTCTTAAATTTCTGATAGTTTCTTCTGATACTTTTAAGAAATTTCCTATAGCCTTATCACTGAATCCATGACCCTTAAGATTTGACAAATATTCTTCAGATAAGTCGTTTATATTGAGCTTTTTAAGTTTTTCTTCTTGGTCGACAATCCATTTGATTTTTTCTACAAAATAAGGAACAATTCCTGTAGCTTTTTCTACTTCTTTTATATCATAGCATCGACGCAAGATTTCTGCCATATCAAAAATTCTTTCATCATCGGCAAATGCAATTCTTTTTTTAAGTTCTTCTAAAGTTTTTTCTTCTGAAAATTCATTTTCAAGAGAATATTTTTTGATTTCAAGGGAACGGATACCTTTCAAAAGAGCCTCTTCAAAATTAGAGCCGATAGCCATAACTTCGCCAGTAGCCATCATCTTGGTGCCTAATTTTCTCTTAGCGAATTTGAATTTATCGAAAGGCCACTTAGGGAATTTAACAACAACATAATCAGGATTTGGGGTGAAAGATAAAAGATTTTCACCATTAGGACATGAGATTTCATCAAGATTTAAACCTGTTGCAATTTTTGTTGCAACTTTTGCAATTGGATAACCAGTTGCTTTAGATGCTAGAGCTGATGAACGAGAAACTCTAGGATTAATTTCTATTACATAATAATCGTAAGTTTTTGGATTAAGAGCAAGTTGAACGTTACATGCGCCCTTAACACCAACTTCATTTACAATATCTATTGAAGCTTTCTTTAACTTATCAAGCATTTCTTTTTTAAGACTTTGACATGGTGCAACAACTATGGAATCACCAGTATGAACACCTACAGGGTCAACATTTTCCATATCACAAATTATTAAGCTATTACCAGCACCATCTCTAATTACTTCAAATTCTATTTCCATATATCCTTTTATGGATTTTTCCAAAAGAACTTGAGATACAGGAGAAATTTTTAAACCATGCTTTAATATTTCCTCTAATTCTTCTTCATTATTGGCAAAACCTCCGCCAGTTCCACCTAAAGTATAGGCTGGACGAACAACAAGTGGAAAACCGATTTTTTCAGCCAATCTTTTTCCTTCTTCAAGGCTTGTAACAATTTCTGATTCTACAAGAGGTTGATTTATTTTTTTCATTGTTTGTCGGAAAATGTCCCTATCTTCACCTTTTTTTATGGCATCAATATCGGTACCTATGACTTCAATATTGTACTTTTTCAAAATTCCCATCTTATCCAGTTCCATTGCCATATTAAGACCAGTTTGTCCACCCATAGCAGCAAGAAGACTGTCAGGCTTTTCTTTTTTAATGATTTTCTCAATAAAGTCAATGGTTATGGGCTCAATATAAATTTTGTCCGCCATTTTCTTATCTGTCATTATTGTTGCTGGGTTAGAATTAATAAGAACCGTTTCAATTCCAAGAGATTTCAAAGATTCAATCGCTTGAGACCCTGAATAGTCAAATTCAGCAGCTTGTCCAATAACAATAGGTCCAGAGCCAATAACAAGAGTTTTCTTAATAGATTTTTTAGGCATTGTATCCTCCCTTTAAAAATGCTCAAAAAAAAATCATGAACCAAGGGTCATGACTTTGTCCAACTCTTGGACTGATTTTTATATATTAATTTTTATCTCTACCATTTAATCACTAATATCAAAAATTTGCAAGTCTTTTTTTTAATTAATTTTTAAAAATTTTATAATAAAACAGATAAGTTAATAAATATTCACCATATATTTTAAAATATTTATTCAGGGAATACTTAAATTTTATTAATATAAATTAGAATTTTAGATAAGAGGAAAGACTATATAAAATATCTGTTACTTTAAAATTCTAATTATAATAAATATAAAACTTAAATTTTTTGAACTATATTAAAGGCAAAGGTCCGTTTTAATCTGCTTTATTTGGGTATCATATTAAATAAGATTATTTAATTTAACCAGGGAGGAAAAAAGATGCTTATAGATTTAATAAAGAAAAGAAGAAGTTACTATAATATCAATAAGGAGATACCAGTTTCGGAAGAAGAAATTATTAACTTTATAAAAGAGGCTACCGAACTTGTGCCTGATGCCTTCAATATGAAATCACAAAGACTTGCAGTTTTTACAGGACAAAAACATGATGAACTTTGGGATAGTATATATGATGAATTTGGTGGAAAAGTTGCAAGAGAAAAGATAGATTCTTTTAAATCAGGCTATGGAACAATTATTTTTTCTATTGATGAAAATGTTGTAAAATCTTTGCAAGATAAGTTTCCAAACTATGCGGATAGATTTCCAAGTTGGGCTGAACAAGCCAATGCCATGTTACAATTTAGCATATGGGTAGGATTGACAGAGATGGGACTGGGAGCCTCTATTCAACATTATAATCCAGTAATTGATGAAGCCATCAAGAAAAAATTTGATATTAAAGACCATCACAAAATTTTAGCTCAGCTTGTATTTGGAGGTATTGTAAAGGAGCCTCAAGCCAAGGAAAAAGAGAATGATATAAACCACAGAGTAAAAATTATAAAATAGATTATTTTAATTACACCCTTTTGAACTGACCCCCAAAAGTTGGACTTAAAAACCAACATAAGGAGGTCAGTTTTTTAATGGCAAAATACAAAACAGAATTTAAGATTAAAGTAGTAAAAGAATATTTAGAAGGAAATATAGGCTATAAAGGATTAGCAAAAAAATACTCTATCCCAGATCATTCGACTGTTAGAAGATGGGTTAATGTTTATGAATCTCAAGATTACGATGGACTAAAAGTATCAAGAAAAAATAGTAGTTACTCTTTAGACTTAAAACTAAATGTAGTAGACTTGTATCTAACAGGAGAAATGTCCTATCAAAGCCTAGCAAATGAATTTAAAATCAACAATCCATCAATGATATCTAGATGGGTTAAAGAATTTAGAGAAAAAGGCATAGAAGGACTGAAACCAAAAAAGAGAGGAAGACCTTCAAATATGCCAAATACAGATAAAAATAAAGATCTAAAAAATAAAACTAATAAAACAAAAAAAGAATCTAGTGA